>NZ_JBFAQH010000014.1:0-211749 GCF_040677165.1 Micromonospora sp. NPDC049374
CCACCTCATTCGGCTTCAACGGCTCCTGGACCAGCAGCAACCCCGCCCCCACCAGCTTCACCCTCAACGGCGTGGCCTGCACCGGCGGCGTCACCCCCACCACCCCACCCACCACCACCCCACCGCCGTCGCCCACCACCCCACCCCCGACCGGGCCGGCGGACATCACGGTCAACAGCGCCACCCGGTACCAGACGATCGACGGATTCGGGGCCGCGACCTCGATCTGGGGCAACGGCACCTGGTCGACGGCCGAGACCCAGACGCTGGTCGGGTTGGGCCCCAACCAACTGGGCCTGTCGATCGTCCGTACCGGCATCTCACCGGAATCCGGTGAGTGGCCGGTCCACGTGAACGCCCTGCGGACAGCCAAGTCGTACGGATCCGATGTGAAGATCCTCGCCTCGCCGTGGACCGCACCGGCGGCGTGGAAGACGAACAACAGCCGGACCAACGGCGGCAAGCTGAGGACCGACTACTACGACGACTACGCGAACCATCTGAACGGCTACGTCCAGTCCATGCGCAACCAGGGCATCACGATCGACGTCACCTCGGTGCAGAACGAGCCGGACTGGCACCCGGACTACGACTCGATGGACTGGAGCGGCACCGAGCTGCGCAACTTCGTACGCGACCACGGGACGCGGGTACAGAACACCAGGCTGATGGTCGCCGAGGCGGTGAACCTCAACTACACCTACACCGATCCGACCCTCAACGACGCGACCGCCCGCAACAACATCGGCTACATCGGCGGCCACCTGTACGGCACCGAGGCCTCCGGCCGGCTGCGGTCCTACCCGCTGGCCGACCAGCACAACAAGCCGGTGTGGATGACCGAGTGGAACCTGCACGAGGCCGACGGCAACGGTTCCAACATCTGGGGCAACCCCAGCAACCAGACGGTCTGGAACGAGACGCTCGACGACATCATGCGTACGGTGCACCGGTCGATGGAGTCCAACTGGTCCGCCTACGTGTGGTGGTACGGCAAGCGCTACTACTCCTTCATCGGCGACGGCGAGGCGGCCTTCGGCACCAGCGCCGGTGCCCCACTCAAGCGGGGGTACGCGTTCTCGCAGTACGCCAAGTACGTCCGCCCCGGCTACCAGCGGGTCGCCCTGACCAAGAGCGCCAAGGCTTCACCGTTGGAGGTGACCGCCTACACCGGCGGCGGAAAGACCACGCTGGTGATCCTGAACCGCTCGACCAGCGCGGTCAACAATGCGGTGATCCAGGTGCCGCAGAACGTATCCCGGGCCGAGCACCACCTCACCTCGCAGAACGCCAACGCGGCCAGTCAGCCGGTCACCGTCAACGGCGGACAGGTCTCCGTCAACGTCGGCGCCCGCAGCATCTCCACGGTCGTGCTCACCCCCTGACAGCGCTCAGCCCACCCGGGACGTGCGGAGGGTGTCCGCAGGCCCCGGGTGACCACCAGGCCCGGCCGCCCACGCCTCACCGCGGATCAGGTCAGGTGCGGAGCAGCCCACGGTCGGCCAGGAAGCCGCGCAGCGTCTCCGCGTCCTCGGCGGACATCAGCCGGCGTGGGATCACGGTCGCCGGCATCCGCCCCACGTACACGATCCAGAACTCAGGGGTGGCCCTCACCTGGGTCACCCCGTCCCAGGCGATGCCGCCGGACTCCGAGCCGCTGCGCATCATGATGTTGTCCTCGGTGATGTCGTAGCCGCCCTCCACGGCGTAGCCACTGGAGCGGCGTCGGGCCCGCCACCGCAGCCACGGCCAGTACAGCATCGCCAGCAGACCACCCAGGCCCAGCGTCATCCACACCGACAGAGTCTGCGCGCCCCACCCGAACCCCCGCGAGACGACAAAACCGATCACACCGACCGCTACCAGCATCGCGCCGATCAGGCGGTACCTCCGCGCCTGAGCACCGCTGAGCGCAGCGGCCACCCGGCCCGGATAGGCGGGATCGGCGGGTACGTCGAAACGGATGTGCACGCCAGCACGATAGTGCCTCCGCCGGCCCGGCAGTGGTTCACTGGTACAGGACGGACAGCGGCACTCCGAGGGCGATGGCCACGAGCGAGCCGAGTAGACCGGTGAGAGTGCCTTCGAGTACGACGGCCTTGCCGGCGGGAGACAGATCCCGCACCTTGTCGGCGTGGTCGCGATGCCGACGCGGCCCAGAAGCTCCAGCGCGAGCGGCCGGCGGCGGCGCGCCGGGACCGTGCCGCGGAAGTCCATCGGCAGCATCACGTTCTCCGCGACGGTCAGCGTCGACAGCGACTGGAAGGACTGGAACACCGGCCCGACCGCGCGCCGCCGCCACGCCGCCAACTGGGCCTCGGGCACCTCGTGCACCGCGGTCCGGCCACCCGGATCTGCCCGGCGGTCGGCCGGTCGATCCCGGCGAGCAAATTCAACAGTGTCGTCTTACCGCTGCCCGATCGGCCCACCACCGCCGTGAACTCGCCGGCGTCGACCGAGATGTCCACCCCGCTCAGCGCGGGAAACTCCCCGCCCGGAACCGGAGACGTCTTCGCCACGCCGCACACGTGGATCACTGGTTCGTCCGCCCGCGGATTCCCGGTCGAGCCGTTCGTTCCGTGACGCGTCAAGGTCAACGCCCACCCTTGTCAGGCCGAAGGTCAGCGTCCGCCACTCTGCCGGACGCTCCGCCGCGGTACCGGCACCCGACAGGACCGTGAAAGATCTCCCCGGCACACGAGTGCCCACGCCACGGCCGGTCGCCGCTACGCTGCTCAGTCGTGCAGAAGACCCGCCTCGACACCGCTCGGATCCGGGCGGCTCGCCACGTCATCGACCCGGTCTTCCTCGACACCCCGCTGTACCGGTGCGAGCCACTGGAGCCCGACCTGGGGTGCGCCGTGAGCATCAAGCTCGAAACAGCGAACCCGGTCCGCAGCTTCAAGGCCCGCGGCACCGAACTCGTCGCGAGCCGGCTCGCAGACGACGGCCAACACGCGGTGGTGTGCGCCAGCGTGGGCAACCTCGGCCAGGCCCTCGCCTGGTCCGGTCGCGGCCGAGGACTCGACGTCACAGTCGTGGCCACCCGCCATGCGACCGTCGCCAAGCTCGATCGCATCCGGGCCCTGGGCGCCACGCTGGAGTTGGTCGACGGTGATCACGAGCTGGCCCGCGACCGGGCGGCGGCCATCGCCCAGCAGCGCGGCATCCGGCTCCTCGAAGACAGCCTGGACATCGAGACCTGCGAAGGCGCGGGCACCATCGGCCTGGAACTGGTGGAGACCGCGCCGCCCTTCGACGCTGTGTTGGTCGCACTCGGCGGCGGGGCGCTGGCCACGGGCGTGGGACACGTCCTGAAGGAGCAGGCACCCCACGTCGAGGTGCTCTGCGTCCAGCCGCAGGGCGCACCGGCGATGACCCGCTCCTGGCATCAGCGGCACGTCGTCACCACCGAGTCGACAAACACCATCGCCGACGGCGTCGCCGGCCGGCGCCCCATCCCGGCCGTCCTGGACGACCTGCTCCTGGTCGCCGACGACGCCATCCTCGTCCAGGAAACCTCGATCATCACCGCCATGCGGATGCTCCTCGACCAGGCCGGCCTCGTCGTCGAACCGTCAGCCGCGCTCGGTGTCGCCGCGCTCCTCGAAGATCCTGACCGCTTCGCCGGCCGACACGTGACCACCATTGTCTGCGGCAGCAACGTCGACGTGGCCGCCTACCACCGCTGGGTCCGCCCGCAGCCGGGCACCCGTCGACCCTTCCTCCGTACGGTCGACGCGGGCCGCGTCGGCAAGACCCGCTGAGCGCCCGGCCCGGGCGCAGGCTCCACCCGGCCCGGATGGTGTGTCGCGCAATCCCAGATTCCCCTGCCGGCGGCTGCCTATGGTGAAGGCGCGACGGACACACACCGGTCGGCCGCCGAGGACGATGGGCAGCAAGCACCATGGCGCGGTTCCTGGAAATACTGTGGGACACGAGCAGCGTGAACGGTCGCCTCGTGACCAGCGTCGTCCTGGTGCTGCTCGCTTTCGTCGTCGCCGTCCTGGCCGGCCGCCTGAGCACGATGAGGGTGAACGACACCACCAACCGCTACTACCTCCGCAAGGCGGTGCACTACCTGACCGTCGTAGCGCTGCTGTTCGCGCTGGCGCTGCTGTGGCGGCCGTTCGCCGGCCGCGTCGGCGTGGTCGTCGGCCTGCTCGCCGCCGGTCTCGCGCTGGCCCTGCAGGAGGTCCTCGGCGCATTCGCCGGCTGGATCAGCATCCTCACCGGCCGACAGTTCCGCGTCGGTGACCGCATCCAAATGTGCGGCGTACGCGGCGACGTCCTGGACATCACGCCACTACGGACCCGGATCCTGGAAAGCGACTCCTCCTCCGACCCGGAATCCTGGATCCGCGGCCGCCAGTACACCGGGCGAGTGGTGTCCCTGTCGAACCGTTTCGTGTTCACCGCGCCGGTGTTCAACAGCAGCATGGTCCTGGACCACCTGTGGGAAGAGTTGACCCTGCCGGTCCCCTACGAGGCGGACTGGCACCTGGCGGAACGCATCCTGTGCGAAGAGGCGCAGAACATCTCCTCGACCGCCGAGGCGCAGCGCGCAATCGAGCAGATGCGCCACCGCTACCCGGTCGCCGAGGCCGAGGTGGATCCCCGGGTCTTCATCCGCGCCACCCCGAACTGGATAGAACTGTCCGCCCGGTTCGTGGTGCCGGTCCGCGCCGCCCGACAGGTCAAGGACCAGGTCACCCGACGAGTGCTCGACCGCTTCAGCGAAAACGGCCTCCGGGTCGCCTCCGTGACCCAGGACATCACCGTCCATCCGCCCCAGCCACCAGGAAGTCCCACGCAACCCGCCGCACCTGTACCCGGGCGCACCTGAGCGTCCGTCAGCTACCCACGACGCCCTCGGCCGGACACCCGGTGGCTTTCCCGTCGCCGCAGTCTGTGGTCTGATGTCGCCACCTTGACGGATGGAGACGCGGACATGGCCGTCGACCCGACCGGTCGGGATCTGAAGGCATTCCTCGCCACCGATCCCGCGGCGCCTGTGGTGATGCTCAACCTACTGCGCTTCGACGAGGGTGGGCGGGAGTCGTACGAGCGCTACGCCACCGCGCTACGCGAGACCTTCCTGCCCCGCCACGGCGGCGAGGTGCTCTACGCCGGTGACGGCGGAACGGCCCTGGTCGCGGAGGAGGGTCAGGCGTGGGACGCGGTGCTGCTGGTGCGGTACCCGAGCCGGACGGCTTTCAGCCGGATGGTCGCCGACCCGGAGTACCAGCAGGTCACAAGGTGGCGAACGGTCGCCTTGCGGGAGGCGGTGCTGCAACCGACCACACCCTGGGTCAGCGGCTGACCGGCGGTCGACACCGGCCCTGCGGGGCGGGTCGGACGCCGAGCGAATCAGCGAACTCAGCCGCTACCCTTGACCCGGGGGCCAGGAAAGCCGAACTCACGCCACCCGGTCTCCGCTTCGTGGCAATGGCTGTCACCGGGAGCGGAACCCACGGTTCGGCTCATGTGCTGTCTGCGTGTGCTGCCGGCCGACCGGACGGCGAGAACCGAGGGTGAAAGCCAACCCACCCAACGCCGCGGTGACCGCGCACAGCAGGAGCGCCGCTCGATAACCGAGGTTCTCCACCGCCAGGCCCGCCAGGATGCCGGAGACCAGGAGGCCCGCGGTGGACGCGTTGGCGTAGAGGGTGGTGGCGCGGCCGGTTGCCGGAGCAAGAAGGTCCTGGAAGTAACGAATGCCGGCGGCCCCGACGATGGCGATCCCGACGCCGCGCAGCACCTGCCCGATGATCAGCAGCAGCATGCTCGAGGATACGACCGTCAGGGCGAAATAGCACACGAAGGAACCGAAGCCGCCGAGGATCAGAGCTCGCTGACTGACCCCTGCGGGAACGACGGCCAGCCCCAGCGTGGCCACCACCTCGACCGCAGCGCACACGCTGAAGAGGACGCCGACCGACGCGGGCTGCTGATGCAGGACGCGCGTGACGAACAGCGGCAGCGCCAGGCTGCCTGCGAACATGGCGGTGAAGAACAGGGTGACGCTCAGGGTGAGCAGCACAGGGACGCGGCCCGACGAGGCGCTGACGACCGCCGCAGACCCGGGCCGTGGCACGCCAAGAACAGCCAGGGCGGAGGCGAGAAACACCCCGGCCGCCACCCAGAACAGCCACGAATAGCCGCCCCGGGAGAGCACGAGCGCACCTAGCAACGGCCCGACGGCCCACGCCAGGGACCAGGCCGAGCGCAGCAGCGGCGCGGAACGCTGCCCGGCGGTCCCCTCCCCGAGCACGGCGCGGGCCAGGGCGAACAGCTGCGGAAAGGCCGCCCCCATCGCCGCGAGCACCGTCGCTGCCATCAACAGCAGCGCCAGGTAACTCTGAACCCGGGACAGCAGCAGGTAACCCGCCGCGCCCAGGAGGATGACGACGATCGTGTACGCCCGCGCGGGCCGTCGATCGAACAGTCGCCCGAGCCACCAGCTGATGGTGATCCCGCCGACTGCGAGCACTGAGCTCCACACGCCGATCTGCAGCGGTGTCAAACCGACCACATCGGCGCCGAAGAGAACGATGTAGGAGTTGACCATCGAGTCGGCGATGCCGAGTAGGAAGACACCGGTCAGAAGCGCGACGAAGGGCACGTGATCTTCGTACCGGGCTTGTCGTTCCGGCGACATCGATTAATCTCCGTGACCATCGATGGCCGAGCAGAACCCGTCCTCCGCTGTCGTGCGACCCTCGTGCACGCTCATCGGATACTGCTGCCGGCCCGGGGGCGGTGCCCTGTCTGCTGCTCAGGCGTGCGCGGGCTGGCGGCCGAACGCGCGCATCGCCAGCGCACCGACGAACGGGCCGGGAGCGAGCAGCAGGAACGCCCAACGCCAGCCGACCGCGTCGGCCAGGACGGGCACGAGTTGGATGGTGACGACGGTCAGGGCGAAACCGATGGCCGTCTGCGCGGTGAGCGCGGTTCCGACGTACCGCCTGTCGGCGACCTCGCTCAGGGCGGTCGAGAAGACACCGGAATCCGCGACCACCGCGGCGCCCCACACCACCCCCAGCAGTACGACGGCGCCGGGCGGCGCGGTGAAGAACAGCGGCGAGGTTAGGCAGCACGCGCCGCTGACCACCAGGGCGGTGAACGCGGCCCGGGGTCGTCCGAACCGGTCGGCGGCCCAGCCGCCGACGAGACATCCGGCGACCCCGGCGAGGCCGATGGCCAGGAACGCGAGCAGGCTGACGTTCGCGTCGTCGCGACCGGTCCGGGCGGCCGTGCCCGCGATCAGGAAGCTGGGCAGCCAGGTCCACAGCGCGTACAGCTCCCACATGTGTCCGAAGTAGCCCAGGTTCACCAGCCGGGGACCACGCCGGCCGAACATCGCCAGGGCGTACCGGGGGTACGGACGCGGTGGCGTGCCGGGAGCGAACTGCGGGCCCTCCCGCACCAGGGTCACGGCCACCACCGCACCGAGCAGCGCGCAGCCGGCCGCGGTGGCCATCACGCCGCGCCACGGCAGATCGCCCAGTCCGCCGATCAGGTGCGGTAGCGCCGAGCCGAGGGTCAGCGCACCGATCATGACGCCGAACGCGAGCCCTCGGCGGGCCGGCGGCGCCCAGGATCCGGTCAGCTTCATGCCGACCGGGTAGACCCCGGCCAGGAAGACACCGGTGAGGAAGCGCAGCGGGATGGCCCCGGCCAGCCCGTCGACGGTGAGGGCGAAGAGGCCGGTGCAGGCGGCGGCGAGCGTCGCGCAGCCGGCCATCAGCAGGTGCGGCCTGATCCGGTCGGCCAGGTTCAGCACTGTCGACGTGACGGCACCGGCGACGAAGCCGAGTTGGACGGACGCGGTCAGCCACACGGATGCGGCGGCGCTGATCTGCCACGACTCGCGTAGTGCCGGCACCACGGCGGAGGCCGAGAACCACACCGCGAGGCTGAGCACCTGCACGGCAGCGATCAGCGCACGCTGTACCCCGGGTCGTGACGTCATCTGCGCTCCTCGACTGCCACCGTAGATCATCTTGGTGCGCAGCGAACTGAGGGCCACTGCCCGCGCGCAGCCGCAGCGAATGCTGGCGGCCGGGTCCAACCGACGTTCCCGTGAGCGTCCATCCCGGTGGCCCGCTACCTGCGGTGACGCCACACACAACCGCTAAACCGTCCTAGGAGGGTAGGATCATTGCGGTCTCCTCGGGACGGCCGTGCACTCCGATCCCGCCGTGGCCGGCGCCGCCGGGCTGCGCGGCCCGATGCTGCACGGGCCGGACGGGTCCCTACGGGACCAGGACGATCTTTCCCACGTGACGTCGACGGGCGAGTTCCTCCTGGGCTTCAGCGGCCTGGTGCAGTGGGAAGGTCGCCGCGATGACGGGCGCGATCTCACCCCGCCGGGCCAGGTCCATCAGCAGCTCGAAGTGTGCGGGGCTGTGCATCGCGGAGCCGATCAACTGTGCGTTGTGCAGGTAGAGGCGGCGCACGTCGAAGCCCACCTGGTAGCCGCCGAGTGCGCCGGCGATGACCCATCGGCCGCCGTCGCGCAGCAGGGGCAGGCCCTCACTCACGAGGTCTCCGGCGACCACGTCGAGCCCGACGTCGATGCCGTCGGGGGCGATGGCGCGGACCTGCTCGACGACGCCCTTCGCGCGGTCCACCACCTCGTGTGCTCCCGCCGCGCGCACCGAGTCGATCTTCGCTCCGCTGCTGATGGCGAAGACCCGCGCGCCACGCGCCCGGGCGATCTGCACCAGCGCCAACCCCACGCCGCCGGAGGCTCCCGAGACCAGGACGGTCTCCCCCGCCCGCAGCCGGCCCCGCTCGATCATGCCCAGCGCCGTGCCGTACGCGGTCGGCAACGCCGCGAGCTGATCGTCCGCGAGCGGTGACGCCGTCATGTCGTGCACCTGCCGCGCCGGTGCGGTCACGTACTCGGCGTAACCACCGTCGCGTTCGCTGCCCATCAGGCCCACCGGGTTCGCGTCCGGCCCCTCGGCGTCGTAGATCGCCGGATCGACGACCACCCGGCGGCCGACGAGGCTCCCGTCCACGTCGGGCCCCACCGACACGACCCGGCCGGCCACGTCGGCACCCTGGATGCGAGGGAACTCGATCGGCCCCCGCCAGCCCGAGGGCGCCTTCGGGTCCCCCGGCCGACCGTAGGCGCCCTCCCTGGTCCACAGGTCGGTGTTGTTCAGCGCCACCGCGCTGACCTGGACCAGCACCTCCCCCGCCGCCAGGGCGGGCACGGCCACCTCCGCCTCGGTCAGCACGTCCGGCCCACCGTGCCGGGCGATCCGCATGGCACGCATGGTCGTCGGCACCGCCATCAGCTGCCCCCTCCTGAAGTACACTGATCTGTGAACCACCAGCGTACAGCGATCGGTGAGGAGGAGCCCCGCATGACGGAAACTCGGGCCCGGACCCCGGCTGGCCGGCGCATCCTCGCGGCCGCCGAGGAACTCTTCTACGACCGCGGAATCACCGCCGTCGGCGTGGATCTCATCGCCGAGCACTCGGGTCTGACCAAACGGACCCTGTACAACCAGTTCGGCTCGAAAGATCAGCTCATCACCGCCTACCTCACCGAGCGCGACCAGCGCTGGCGGTCGCTCGTCCGCGACACCGTCGACGCATGCGCCGACCCGGTCGACGCGGTCACCGCACCGTTCGACGCGCTGCGGATCTGGAGCAGGACGAACACCCGAGGGTGCGCCTTCATCAACGCGCTGGCCGAACTCCCGGACCCCGCGCATGCCGCCCACCGCATCGCCGCGAACCAGAAGCACTGGCTGCTGAATCTCTTCAGGCAACTCGCCACCGCGGCGGGCTGCACGCGACCCGTACCCCTCGCCACCCGACTCCTCGTGCTACACGAGGGCGCTCTCGCCACCCAACCACTCGCCCTCGACACCCTCACCGTAAGCGTCGACGTGGCGCGCAGCCTCGTTCGCGCGAGCCTCCCGACCGGCGGAAGGAACGGCGCGCACCGATGACCCCGACCGTCCCGCTCGCCCATGACGTCGATGGCGTCGGACCACTCCTCGTCGCGATCCACGGCATGACCGAGGACCGCCACTTCTGGAATCGGGTGCCGCTGGCCTCCTACTTCCGCACGGTCCGCTCGACCTGCGCGGCCACGGAGGCTCGCCGCGGGTGGCACCGTACGATCCGCTGAGCATGGCCGACGACCTCCACGAACTCGTCCGCGCCCTGGGCATCGAGCAACGCCCGCTGGTCGTGGGGCACTCCTACGGCGGGGTGGTGGCCACTGCCTACGCTGCCCGCTTCCCGGCGCGCGGTGCGGTCACCGTTGATCAGACACTCGATGTGAAGCCGCTGCCGGCACGGATGGCGCAGGCCCTGCGGGGCGAGAATTTCGCCGACGTCATGGCGATGCGGCAGCCCATTCCCTTCCTGTCGCTACACGGGCTGCCCGTAACCGACGAGTATTCGGCCTGGCTGCGCAGCCGGATCCCCGGCGCGGTCGTCGAAACGTCGCCGACCGTCACCCACTACCCCCACCTGGCCGACCCTTCCTGGTTCGTGCAGCGGCTGATCGCCTTCGACCGCGCCCACTCGGGGTGACATGCGGCGGGTGCCGTCCGGTCGTCGGCCGGGCGACGCTGCGGCCTGCCGCCGTCGCGACCGTCGCGCAGCCGCAGGGACATGACCCGGAGTCAGTCGTCCCCGACGACCTTGACGTCCTTCCAGAACGCGACCCGGTCGCGGATCATCTCGGCCTCGGGCAGCGGCTGCGGGTAGTACCAGACGGCGTCCACACTGGTCTGCCCGTCGTGCTCCAGCGTGTAGTACGACGCGGTGCCCTTCCACGGGCAGACCGTGTGGGTGTCGGAGTCCCTCAGCAGGTCGTCGCGGAGCGCGGCACGGGGGAAGTAGTGGTTGCCCTCGACCACGACGGTGTCCGGGCTCTCGGCGACGACCAGGTCGTTCCAGATGGCTTTCGGCATGCTTCCAGACTAGGTCGGCCCGCGCCGGCTAGCGCGGCACCTCGTGCAGGGTGACGGCGTCGAGCCGACCGCCGGTCAGTTCTGCGGTGAGGTACGTCGCGTACGGCTGGCGGCGCCGGTCGGTCGGCGAGCCGGGGTTGAGCAACCGCAGACCACCGGGGGCCTCGCTGTCCCAGGGGATGTGGGAGTGGCCGAAGACGAGCAGGTCGCAGTCGGGAAAGCGAGCCGCGCACCGCCGCTCCCGGCCGCTGGCCGGGCCGGTCTCGTGCACCACCGCGATGCGCATCCCGCCGACGTCCACGCGGGCGATCTCCGGGAGTCGGGCCCGCAGGTCGGGACCGTCGTTGTTGCCGTGGACGCCGATCAGTCGGGCGCTGCGCCGCTCCAGGTCGTCGAGCAACTCGGCGCTGACCCAGTCGCCGGCATGGATGACAAGGTCGGCGGCGTCGACGGCAGCCCACAGCCCGGGCGGCAGGTCACGGGCACGTTTCGGCAGGTGGGTGTCCGCCATGATGACCAACCGCACCTGGTCAGCGTAGCCCCGCCCCGGCTCGGGACGGCCCATCCTGATCGACCGCCGGCCGGTGGGTCGGGCGTCGCGGGGACCGGGCCACGCGGACCCGTCGCGCGTGCGAGGGTCAGACGCGGCCGCGTACGAGCGGCAGGAAGACCTCGTCGACGATTTCGATCAGGACCTCGTCGGGGACCGACGGGATCCCGCGCGTCGCGTACTCGGCTCTCAGCAGCATCATCGGCGTGGCCGCGACCCGCGGGTGCACGGCCGACGGTGGTGCCTCACCGCGGGCGACCGCGCGGTCGAGGATGGTCAGCCAGGCGCGGTCCATGGTATCCGCGCCTGATCGTTCGCGCATGAGGTCGAGCAGCGCCGGGTCGTCCGCCGCCGCGGCAAGCAGGCTGCGCAGGACCGCCCCGTGCGGCGAGGACCACGTCTCGTTCGCCTTCCGCAACATCTCGAGCGCATCGCCCCGCAGGGTGCCCGTGTCGGGGTTCGGCATCGCGATGTCGGAGAGGTGGCGGTACGCCGCGATGCCCAGCGCCGCACGATGCGGCCATCGGCGGTAGATGGCGTTCTTGTTGGTCCCGGCCCGGGCGGCGACCCGGTCCATGGTCATCCCCGCGTAGCCGGACCGGCGTAGTTCCACGGCCGCCGCCTGCAGGATCGCCCGTTCCAGTTCCTCGCCCCGGCGTCTGGTGCCCATGGCTTGCAGGGTACTAGACGTACCCTATAAGGTACGCCAAGTACCCTGTAGGCGAGGAGAGCTGCCCGTGCGCGTCTTCGGCATGAACTACGACACCGGCTTCGTGAGCGCCGGATCCACCACCCACGAGCCGTTCGTCCCCGAGACCGTGCGGCGCGACCTGCATGTCATCCGCGAGGAGTTGCACTGCGACGCGGTACGCCTCACCGGCGGTGTCCAGGATCGACTGGAGTTGGCCGCGCGACTCGCCGCCGAGGCGGGGCTCGAGGTGTGGTACTCCCCCTTCACCAACGGCCTCGACCGCGACGAACTGATGGCGTTCCTGCTCGACGGCGCCGAGCGGGCCGAGCGGCTCCGCCGCACCGGCGCCTCGGTCGTGTACCTCACCGGCTCCGAGATCTCCCTGTTCACCGACGGTTTCCTGCCCGGTCGCGACCTGGTCGAGCGGCTGACACTGTTCGCCGATCCGATGCGCATGCGGGAGGCGGTCCCGGTTGCCCGAGCCGCCGTACGCGAATTTCTCGCCGAGGTGGTGCCTGCGGTGCGCCAGCGGTTCGGCGGCCCCGTCGGCTACGCCTCGATCCCACTGGAGGACGTCGACTGGGCACCGTTCGACATCATCGCCAGCGACGCCGGCTACCGTGACGCGACGAACGCCGCGGTGTTTCCGCAGACCCTGGCCGCAGCGGTGGGGCAGGGCAAACCGTACGCCGTCACCGAGTTCGGCTGCTGCACCTTCCGGGGTGCGGCCGACGTCGCGGGCGCGACGGAGCCGGTGACCTACGACGAACACGGCCGCGCCGCGAAGCTCACCACCGAACTGGAACGTGACGAGCAGGGCCAGGCCCGCTACCTGCTGGACCTGCTACACGACTACGAGCGTGGCGGGGTGGAGGCGGCGTTCGTGTACACGTTCGCGAACCGGCACCTACCCACCACCGGCGACCCGGCGCACGACTACGACCTGGCCGCACGCGGCATCGTGCGGGTCCTGCCCGACGGCTCATGGACGCCGAAGGCAGCCTTCCACGCCCTAGCCGAGTACGGCCGCGCTCGCGCGCAGACGTTGGAGCGGACCTGAGGAAGATCGGGCGGCGGCGAGCCTTGTTCCTCACGCGGCGTGATGCCCGATAGTCGTGCCATGGCAGAGCACCTGACCGTGGGACGGGTGGCGGAGCTGGCCGGCGTCAGCGTCCGCACCCTGCACCACTACGACGAGATCGGCCTCCTCGAACCGTCCACTCGAACCGCGGCCGGACACCGGGCCTACTCCGTCGACGATGTGGAGCGGCTCCGGGAGGTGCTCGCCTACCGGCGGCTCGGCTTCGGGCTGCGCGAGATCGCGGACCTGGTCGACGATCCGACCACGGACGCGGTCGCGCATCTGTGCCGGCTGCGGGGCCTGCTGATGGATCAGCGTGATCGCGCTGCCGCTATGGTGACGGCCATCGACCGGGAGCTGGAGGCACGGGCGAGGGGAATCAGGACGACACCGGAGGAGCAGCTGAGAGTGTTCGGGGCCCAGTTGTACGACGCCATCGGATCCGCTTACCCCGCGACGCGACGCACCGAGCCACGAATCGCCGCGCGCATCTGGGCTGCGCTGGGTGACGCCCGGACGGTGCTGAACGTCGGAGCCGGCACCGGCTCGTACGAACCACCCGACCGCGACGTCACGGCGGTGGAGCCGTCGGCGGTGATGCGGGCGCAGCGGCCCCCGGGTGCGGCACCGTGCGTGGCCGCGGCCGCGGAGAGTCTGCCGTTCGAGGACCAGTCCTTCGACGCCGCGATGGCGGTCAGCACCGTCCACCACTGGCCGGACCCGGTCGCCGGGCTGCGTGAGATGCGGCGGGTGGCCCGCCGCGTGGTGGTGTTCACCTACGACGCCGACGACACCCGCTGGCGGCAGCGATTCTGGCTCACCCGCGACTACCTGCCCGAGTTCGCCGACCTGCTCGTCGGGTGGCCGTCGCTGGCCGACCTGACCGGCGCGATCGGCGGCCACGCCGAGCCGGTGCTGGTGCCGTGGGACTGCGCCGACGGCTTCTTCGAGGCGTACTGGCGCCGGCCCGAGGCGTACCTCGACGACCACGTACGCCGCGCGGTGTCGGTGTGGACCAGAGTCGGACCGCAGGCCGAGCAGCGGGCGGTCGGCGGGCTCCGGGAAGACCTGGCCTCAGGCCGGTGGGCCGAGCGCAACCGCGACCTCGTCGCCCTCGACGCGGCAGAACTCGGTCTCCGTCTGCTGGTGGCCTGAACCAACCGGGCCACATCCGGACGCGACAGTGGAGCTGTCGCACCCTCAGGTCCGCCCGGAAGATGTCCGGGGTGGGCGATAGCGTCGGCGCCATGAGCGTGCTCGACCGCCGTGCCCTCAACCGGGCCCTGCTGGCCCGTCAGCTCCTGCTGCGCCGGCACGACATGCCGGTCGCCGACGCCCTTGAGCACCTGGTGGGGTTGCAGGCGCAGGAGCCGTTGGAGCCCTACGTCGGGTTGTGGAGCCGGCTGGCCGACTTCCAGCCGTCGGCGCTGGCCGAGCTGCTGCTGAGCCGCCGGGCGGTCCGCACCCTGCTGATGCGCCGCACCCTGCATCTGGTGACCGCAGGCGACTGCGTCACGCTGCGGCCGGTGCACCAGGCGATGCTGGTCTCACGCATGTGGTCGACGTTGCGCCGCGCGCTGCCCGGCGTCGACCTCGACGAGCTGACGAAACTGGGCAGACCGCTGTTCGAGGAGCGGCCACGCATGCTCACCGAGGCGGCCCGCATGATCGCCGACCGTTGGCCGGGTGTGCAGGCGCGCACGTTGGGCGACGCGCTCAGCACGCTCGTGCCGCTCGTGCAGGTGCCACCGCGTGGTGTCTGGGGCCAACGCGCCGCCGCGTACAACACCACCATCGAGGCGTGGTTGGGTCGGCCGTTGCCGCCGGAGTCGCCCGCCACCGTCGACGCGCTGGTCCTGCGTTACCTCGCCGCGTACGGTCCGGCGGCCACCGCCGACATCCGCGCCTGGTGCGGGTTGGGCGGGCTGCGGGAAGCCGTCCAACGGTTGCGCCCGTCGCTGCGGACGTTCCGCGACGAGCGCGGCCGCGAGCTGCTCGACGTGCCCGACGGCGCGCTGCCCGACCCGCAAACCCCGGTACCGCCGCGGTTCCTGCCGGCGTTCGACAACGCGGTGCTCGGCTACGACGACCGCAGCCGCGTCATCGACACCGAACATCGCGGGCTGAGCGTCACCGGCGCACGCTTCCTGCTGGTCGACGGACGGGTCTCGGGCACCTGGGCGGTCACCGCCGACGACGGCGCGACGACGTTACGGATCACGCCGCTGCGCGGCCTCACGCCGGATGAGCGCGACGCCGTCGTCGCCGAGGGCGAGAGCCTGCTGACCATGTTTCAGCCCCAGCCACCCCACCCCAACCGCGTCTCGATCATCGACGCCTGACACCAGGGTGGACGCCGTGGCTACTCGCGAGACCTCGCCGCCCACGGTGTCGCGGCCGGCCGCGTCCAGCATCGGCTCCAGCGACCGTTCGATGGGGGCAGTGCTCGGGCAGTTCTGGTCGTTGGCACCGGTCGGGGCCGTCGGCGGGCTCAGGGCACCGTGATCGGGATGATGGTCTCCGGGTCGTTGATCGTGACCTGCCCATTGAGCGGCGGCACCTGCGAGACCTGCATGTAGTGGTTGCCGAGACCGATCGGGTCGTCGAGCGGTACCGGCTTGTCGACGGCCACGAAGGTGAACTGCACAGTGCTGCTCGACTGTGCCTGCGGTCCCGGGACGGTGCACACCAGCGCCGTCTGGGTGGCGTCCGGACGTACCGCGCAACCGTTCCAGTCATCGCCCGCCGGCCGGACCTGGACCGGCAGGATGAGCAGGATCTCCAGTCGGGCGACGTCGACAGCGCCGTCATTGGTGACGGCGACCGTCAGCCGGCCGGTGAAGCCGTCGCCCTGCTGACGGAACGACAAGGCGGAGGGTACGACGGACAGCAGGGTGGCACCAGTTCCTGACCGCTGCGGCGGAAGGCGACGATCTGGCTGCCGCCGGCCTCCGGTCCTTCACCACACATCACATGAGCGACGTAGTCCTCGGTACCGTCGTGATCGACGTCAGCCGAGACATAGGACAAGACGTTCACCGCTCGGCTGGAGGCATCGCGAACGTACTGGCCGTCCCGGACGGACATCCGCCCCTTGGCGCAGCTGGCGTCCGCGGTCGCGCCCCAGGTCGGGACCGTGATGGTGGCCGACCTGAAGGGGCCAAGGCTCGAACTTGGCTCGCCTGCCTGCTGTTCGGTCGGCAGCGCCGTCGGCAGCGGTCCGGGGTCGGCTCCTGGAGGCGTCGGTGGGCTGTCGGTGCCGACGGTGACGGCGGTGCCCAGTGCCACGGCGGCGACCGCGAGTCCGGCGACGGCGGTGGCGATGCGGCGTCGACGCCAGCGCGACACCTGCAGATACGCCGAACGAAGCAGCGCCGGTGTCCTGGCCCGGACAGACGCGTCAAAGTCAGGAGCACGAGGGTCCACGTCCGTCTCTTCTCGGCTGAGCATCAGGGGTGATCTAACAGCCAAGACGACCAGAAGCGGGAAAAAAGGTTGCGGCGTACGACGGCTTTCCTTGACCCATTGCCTTGCCGTACTACGTGGCCAGCCATTCAGCGGCGAGTTCGGTGATGATCGCGCCGCCCCGGTCGTTGAGGTGAATGTGGTCGACGTGCAGTTCGCGTCCGCCGTTACGGGCGACCTCGTCCCAACTTCGACCGAACAGGTAGTGCTGGGTCGCCGCGCCGAAGGCCAGCGGGAAACTGAAGTCGTACGGTGCGGGGTCGCCGACGCGCTGCCGGAGGATGTCGGCCAGCTGCTCGTGTACGGGCAGGTAGTCGACCTGGGCGCGGGTCGCGGTCTGCATGATCACGGTGTTGTACGTGCTGAGCTCCCGGTTGAGTTCGGCGTCGAGGTCCTCGCCCAACGGCGGCAGGGACAGCAGCGCGATCCGGGCGGTGGTGCGGGACTTGACCCGGTCGACGATCGCGCTGAGGTTGTCCCGGTACTGATCCAGCGGTACGTCGTCGCGCACGTCGTTGCCGCCGATCAGGATCAGGACCGCGGCGGGGCGGCACGCGATGATGTCGGTATCGACCCGCTGGCGTAGGTCGGCGCTGGTGTTGCCGTTGATGCCGGCGTTGACGAACTCGTATCCGCGATGTTCGGGCCGTTCGCGAAGCGCACTCACCCAGTCGGCGCCGAGCCGACCCTGGGTCGAGCTGGAGCCGGCTGCGACGACGGTGGGGGGCGCGCCCGGAGCGCGGCCGTCGGCGCAGGCTTCGGTTGGTGGGTTGGCGGCCGGCCGACCGAAGGCGAGGTATCCGACGGTGCCTGCGGCGCCGAGTACGCCGACGAGCAGCAGGCACCCGGCGATGATGATCCGCTTCTTCATCCGTCAGTACCCCAGCGAGATGGTGTGGCCGGCGGTGGTGGGGTCGTCCAGTGCGGCGAGGATGGCATGTGCGAGATCGACGCGGGCAATGGTGAAGCCTCCGCGGACGTTGCGGTCGACGGCGGTACGGTAGGGACGGTGTCTGCCGTCGGTGAGGCGGGGCGGGCGCAGGATCGTCCAGTCGAGCGCACTGTCGCGGACTGCCTGCTCGGCGCGAGCGAAGTCGGCGAATTCCTCGCGGAGGTAGCGCCGCAGCATCGGCTTGACCACGGTTCGGGTGAACGGGCCGTCCCCGGCGTCGACGACGTGTCCGCTCGCGGTGACGACGATCAGGCGCCGGGTGCCCTCGGCGCGCATCGCAGTGATGATCGCGGAGGCGCCGTCGGCACACACCGAGGCATCCGTTCCGACGCGTGGGCCCAGTGCCGACACGATCGCGTCCTGGCCGGTCACGGCTGGCCGGATCGCCTCGGGGTTCATGGCATCGGCGATCACCGGTTCGAGTCGTGGGTGGTCGATCTGCGGCAGACGCGCCGGGTCGCGCACGACAGCGGTGACGTGGTGGCCGGCAGCGAGCGCCTGGCGCGTGACATGTCGTCCAGTGCCGCCGGTGGCGCCGAAGACGGTGAGGCGCATGCATGCCTCCAAGGGGTTAGTGATTACTAACCCCGATAATGGGCTAGTAATCACTAACCTGTCAACCGATGAGACGAGGCGACATGAGCACCCGGGAGCGGATCCTCGACGCGGCCGAGAAGATCCTGCGGACGCGCGGCGTCGCGCTGGCCACGACGAAGGAGATCGCGCAGGCCTCGAAGGTCTCGGAACCCACGCTCTACAAGTACTTCGACGACAAGGAGCGGCTGCTGCTCGCCGTCCTCAAGGAAAGGCTGCCCGGCCCGTCCCGGATCTCGGTCCGGCCAGGCGTCGGCGATGTCGAGGACAACCTCGCCGAACTCGCGCACGCGGCCCTGGACTTCTACCAGCAGTCGATACCCATGCTGGGCGCGCTCCTCGCCGACCCGAAGCGCATGGCCGCACACCGGGTGGCGATGAACCGGCACGGCGGTGGCCCCGACAAGGCGGCCGCCATCTTCGCCAACTACCTCCAGGCCGAGCAGGCCATCGACCGCATCCGCCCCGACGCCGACCCGAACGCCGTCGCGTCCCTCCTGGTCGGCGCGTGCTTCCACGCCGCGTTCCTGCGCTACTACGCGGAAGGGCCGACCGCCACCGCTGCTCCGCGCGCCACCGCCGAGGCGTTGACCCGGTCCGTTGTCCGTCCACTCCTGCCGTTGTCCGCGTCCCATGGGCAGTGACCACCAGCCACGGAGAGTCGGTAGCCGAAGCTCGCGTGGTGCCCGGTCGCGTCACGGTGTGAGGCGGAGCCGGAACTGTCAGAATCGGACTCAAGGAGCCGGTACGCACTTTGTCGAGGGGAATACATGAGCGACTGGAACGACAAGGTCATCGCCGAGTTTCGCGCCAACGGCGGGCAGGTGGGTGGTCACTTCGCTGGCGAGCCGCTGCTGCTGTTGCACACGGTCGGCGCCAAGAGCGGGCAGCCTCGCGTACACCCGATGATGTACCAGAAGGTGGACGGCGGCTATGCCGTGTTCGCGTCCAAAGCCGGCGCGCCCACCAACCCGGACTGGTACCACAACCTGCTCGCTCATCCGCACACTCGAGCGGAGATCGGGACGGACACGGTCGAGTTGGTCGCCCGAGTCGCCACCGGGGGCGAGCGGGAACGGATCTGGAACGCGCAGAAGGCCGCGTATCCAATCTTCGCTGACTACGAGCGGAAGACCACCCGCCAGATCCCCGTCGTCGTACTGGAACCTGCGCCGTAGCGGGCCAGGGGCGGGACTCGGAAAGGTCGACACGTCCCGGTCACGATGCCGAGGTCAAGGGCCGGTCAGGTCGCTGCGGCGCCCGGGTATCCGATCGCGGTGATCTCCCCGTACAGCCCGGCAACGGTCACGTCCGGATTCAGAGCCTGCACCACGACGTCGCTTAGCGGGCGGTGCGCGACGATGTGCTCGACGGCCTTCCGGTTCACCTCGATCTCGTAGTAGTCCTCGGCGAACTGTGCGTACTGGTCGACGATGTCGTCGAGCAGAACCTCGAGCAGGTCGGTGCCGTCCGGGGCGTTGCCGTCGTACGCTCCGCCGGTTGCCGGGAAGGTGATGCCTTGGCCTGTGTACCAGCGGTCGTCACCGCAGAGCCGCCACAGGACAGCGGTGGCGAGGAACTGTCCCTCCTCGTCGCCGAACGCCGGCTCCTCGATCTGCGGACGGAACACCGACGGAATGCCGTCGAGCAGACCGGGCCACAGCTCTCGGTCCGCATCGCGGTAGGGCGTCATCGCCGACTCATGGTCGAACACCCGGATGAACGCGCCGTCGGCGGTGAACACGACCGCCCACTCGTCACCGCTGCCGTTGTTCATCACTGCCGCCTCGTCGTCACCCCAGGCGCGGGTGTACGCGTAGTAGGGCTCACCACTGTCGACGATGCAGTCCAGCACGGCAAGTGCCTTGCAGCGATCCCGCAGCACGTCGATGGAAGGCAGCTTGGCGGCGATGTCGTACACGGTCACCCGGAGAACCTACGCGCAACCGCACCACGCGAAGATGGTCGGGCGGTCCCCTGCCGGTCAGCCGGCCAGCTTCTCGAAAAGTTCGTTCGTCGTGTCGTAGTACCTCGCCGTCCGGCCGACGTACGTCATGCCGAGCCGCCGGCAAACGGCCTGGGAGGCGTGGTTGTCCGGGTTCGTGACCGCGATGACCCTCGTCAGACCCAGTCTGAACGCGTCGTCCAGGACCGCCGCCGCTGCTTCGGTGGCGGTAGCCGTGCCCCCAGGCGTCCGGATGCAGGTGCCAGCCGATCTCGACATCGGTCGGGCCGCCGGTAGGTTCGCCAGCCGACAGGGGAATCGGTTTGAGCAGGAGGTTCCCTACCAGCTGGCGGTCCGTCGCGGTGGTGATGGCCCAGATCCCGTGGATCGAATCGTCGATGGCGCGTCGGCGTGCGATCGAGGCGAGAGCGTCCTCGCGGCTGTTCATGAGTGTCGGCTGCGCGCCCAGGTATCGCACCACCTCCCAGCGGGACTCGAGATCCAGAAGGAAGTCGGCGTCCTCCTCGTGCCAGGGACGCAGCAGCAGGCGATCGCTCGCGATGGTGCGCATCTCACCCAACCTAGTGCTCCGGCCGGGGCCGAGGGAGTAACAGGGCGGGTATCACTGTTGCGGCCCCGGCTTGGTGACAGTGCTGGCCATGTATTCGGAGAGGATCTCGGCGAGGATGCGTTGCGCGTTCGCGAACTCTGCTGCGTCCTCGGGAGCGTCGAAGGTCGAGGAGAAGGTGGCGAGGGTTTTCCAGAGGGCCCAGCCACGGCCGCGCGCCCACGTCGCATCATCCACCGACAGTCGGGCGCGGAGTGCCTGCCGGCCGTCGGCGGTCAGCAACGTCCAGGCGATCGCCAGATCGCAGGCCGGGTCGCCGACGCCGCATGTCCCGAAGTCAATGACGGCCGCCAGCTGGCCGTCAGCAAGCAGAAGGTTGCCCTGGGCGATGTCCCCATGGAACCACCGGTCGACACCGTCCCAGCGGGCGTCGAGTGCCGTCGCCCAGATCTCGCGCACCAGCTCGGCATCGACGTGGTCGTCCAACTCTGCGAGCGCCTGCTCAACGGCCGCGGACCGCCAGCGGCATCGACGGCCCGCAAGGCCGCCAGGAACTCCGCCAGGTCGATCGCGAATCGCGCCGGGTCGGCGATGCGGTCCGGGCTGGCCGGCTCGCCGCCGAGCCATCGGTAGATCGACCACGGGTAGGGATAGTCCACATCTGGCTTGCCTCTCGCCACCGGGGTGGGAATGGGCAGCGGCAGCCGAGCAGCGAGGGCCGGCAGCCACCGATGCTCCTTGTCGACCGCCAGGGCGTACTCGGCAGCGCTGGGTAGACGCACCAGCAGGTCGGGACCGAGGTGGAAGGTCCAGTTGTCCCAGCCACCGTTGGCCACCGACTCGATCGGGAGGTCGGCCAGGTGCGGGAACTGGTCGGCGACGAGCCGACGCACCTGTTCCGCGTCGACGGTGATGCGCTGCGGCACGGGGCCGAGATCCGGAACGTCACTCACTGAATCGTCCTCGTCTGACTGTGGAGGTCTGAGCGCGATCTGGTACGCGAGCGACAGTAGCCCGTCGATCAGTCATCGAACGTGGCGTACGGTGCGATGGCACCGGTTGTCGGTGGGGGTCGCCATGGATGAGCAGGACTTCTGGGTACGGCTGGAGTTCCGCATCTGCACGGAGTTCCAGGGCTTCGAGGACCGGCACCTTCGGCGGTACTGGTGCGACGGTCTGGTAGCCGAGCAGTACGAGTTGCTGACCGCCGAACCGAGTATCCGTGGCCGGGCCTGGTGCGGGCCCAGCGGCCAGGAGCCTTGGCGGTTCGTGCTGCGCATCGGCCGAGGCCCCCGAACGCGTGCGGAGATCCCTTGGCCGGCGCTGCTTCCCAGGGAGCAGGCAACGGGATGGCTGTCCGCCGACCCGCGACGCAGGACCATGCTGATAAGCCCTGCGGTCGGCTAGCCCTGTGCGACAGTGGTTCATGCCGTTGAGCAGATACGACCTCAGAGCGTCGGTCGCGGTGTCCGACATCCAACGGGCGATCGCGTTCTACGAAGGCAAGCTCGGCCTCCAGGCATTACAGTCCGGCCCCAGCGCCCAGATCGCCGACGGCAGCCGCATCTATGGTTGCGGTGGCAGGATGGCGCTGAATGTCTACCAGTCGGTCACTGCCGGGAAAAGCCCGGCGACCCTGGCGACCTGGTACGTCGACGACATCGACCAGATCGTCGACGAGCTCGTCTCGTCCGGCGTCGACATCATCCGGTACGACCAGTTGGACCATGACGCCAGGGGAATCACCGCTCGGGCCGGCGGTGGACGCATCGCGTGGTTCCAGGATCTCGACGGCAACACCTTCGCCCTCGAATCCGACGCCTGACGCCCCGGCTACAGGCTGCCGGCGGAAGGTCTCCGACTCGCTGGGACGCAGCCCGGCCGCCAGGTCAGACGATGCCGCCGAATCAGCCATAGGTCGCTGAGGGGGCCCTACCGGCGTCGGTTGCGGGGATGCTTCTTGGCCGTCCGCTCGTTGCCGTGTTTGTAGTTGCCGGTGACGCGCGCCATCAACTCCTGCGGATCCTCGGTGTTGACGTCGATCAGGAATCGGGCCGCGGCGGCACCCCGAAGCACCACGGCGGGGCGGCCGTGATGGAGCAGTTCCACGTCCCCGTTCTTGCGGAGTCGATAGGTGAATCCCTCAGGTACGCCGGGCATCGCCGTATCGTCCTCGCCAGCAGCGCCACACGCGACCGAATTACGCTGCCGACCAGGGCCCTCGGTCGCCGCACCGAGCCGCCGCCCGCGATGCCGCTGCCGGCCCGCTACCGAAGGTGGGATGCTTCGGCCATGGTTTCCTTTCCGCCCACCTTCGCCGAGCAGGTCGTCGCACAGCCCGCCAAGGCCCAGTTCGAGGCGTTCATCGACGAGCACCGCAGAGCGCTCACCGACTGTCTGGACGGGCTCACCGAGGAACAGGCCCGCCGGTCGTTGGTGGCCTCCCGGACCACGCTGCTGGGTCTGGTGAAGCACGCGACCTTCGTCGAGAAGGTCTGGTTCGACGAGGCCGTCACGTGCCGGTCGCGCGCTGAGATCGGCATCCCGGCGACGCCGGACGACTCGTTCATCCTCGATGACGGCGACACGATCGCCGCCGTCCAGCGCGCGCACCGCGAAGCCTGCGCGGCGTCACGGCAGGCGACGTCGTCCCTGGGTCTGGACGACATGTTGCGCGGCAACCGGCGGGGCCCGCTGCCGCTGCGGTGGGTGTACCTGCACGTGTTGCGCGAACTCGCCCAGCACTGTGGGCACGCCGACATCCTCCGCGAGCAGTTGCTCAACGAGTAACACGTGAAGCCGGCTGGGTAGGGGTACTCAGCGGGGACCGTGCGCGGGCTCAGGTGTCGACGTTCCGGCGTGGACAGGATGTCGTCATGGCCGAACTGCCACACCGACACTCCGCTCTGCGTACCGCCGAATCTCCGTTGCCGGCCGTGGCCGCGCGGGCCCGGCAGGCCATCCTGGCGACCCTCGGCCGGCTGGTCGCCGCGCTGAGCCGGCTCGCCGGCCACCATCCCGCCGGGTGGCGGTGGCTGGCGCGGCGGCATCATCCGGTGCTGGACCGGCTGGCTGCGGCGAACGCAGCGACGATCTGCGTACGAGCAGCCCGGCAGGTGCCCGCCTACCGGGCCTTCCTGCGGGCCCGCCCCGCCGGTACCCGGCGCCGGTTGGGCGACTTTCCGGAGACCGACAAGCTCGGCTACGTGATGGCCTACGACGCCGCGGCGCGTTGCTGGGGAGGACGGTTGCCCACCCGTGGGGTGGTGGTCGACGAGTCGGCCGGCTCGTCCGGGCAGCCGTTCAACTGGCCCCGCGGGGAGCGGGAACTGCGCGCGGTGCACCGCGACATCGCCGGCTACACCGGGCTGGTGTTTCCGATGCGCCGACCGTTCGTCATCAACGCCTACTCGATGGGCGCCTGGGCGACCGGGACGACGACCGGCGCCGCGATGGCCCGCATCGCCGTGGTGAAGAACACCGGCCCGGACCTCGGGAAGATCGTCGACACGCTCCGTGAATTCGGTCCCGACTTCGACTACCTGGTGACCGCGTACCCGCCGTTCCTGAAACACCTGCGCGACCGGCTCGACGCCGAGGGCTTCCCGTGGTCGCGGTACCGCATCTTCGCCAGTTGCGGCGGCGAGGGAATGACCGAGGCACTGCGCGACTACCTGGAGCAGCGGTTCGCGCTGGTGCGTTCGGCGTACGGGGCTTCGGACCTGACCATCGGCATCGGTGCGGAGACCCGGCTGACGGTGTGGCTGCGACGGCGGTTGCAGACCGATCGCGCCCTGCGGACCGCGCTGCTCGGCGCCGACGAGCAGCGGCTGCCGATGGTGTTCCAGTACAACCCGTTCAGCACCTACCTGGAGACCAACGAGCGACGGGAACTGGTCTGCACGGTCACCACCGACGTGCTGCAACCTCGGTTGCGCTACAACATCGGGGACGAGGCGCTGCTGGTGCCGTACCGGCGGATCGTCGAGCTGGCGCAGGCCGACCCGGTACGCGGGGCCGAGTTCCGCACCACCGTCTCGGTCGAGCGGATGACCCTGCCGGTGCTGCTGCTGTTCGGGCGGCGCGATTCCACGGTCTCCTACCTGGGAGCCAACCTCTACCCCCAGGACGTCGAGTACGGCCTCTACACCGGCAATCCGCACGCCGCCGAGATCAACCGGTTCTGTCTGGCGTTGGTCGAGGACGCGGCGCTGGAGACCCGGCCGGTGATCCACCTCGAACTGCGTCGCCCGTTGGCCGCCGCGCAGCGCGACACGCTCGCCGCCGCGTGCCGCAGCGGTGTCCGCCGGCATCTCACCTCGGTCTCGCGGGACTTCGCCCAGTCTCTCGTGGAGGACCCGACCGCCGGTGACCTGCGGGTGGAGTTGCACGAACCCGGCAGTGGCCCGTTCGCCGGGCAGCAGAAGATCAAGAACGTCTACCTGGTGAGGTGACCATGCGTACCCGCGACTTCTCCCGCGCTCCCGCCCAGGCCCGCGCCGGTGCCATGTTCATCGGTGGGACCCGGTACGCCAATCTCCTGGTGCTGCTGCGGCTGGCGCCGGCCTGGTTCCGGATGGTCCGGGACATGCGCCGGATGTCCGGCTACTGCTGGCACACGGTCTACTGGCAGTTCCCGTTGACCCTCGGCACCATCGCGTTCTTCACCGACCGTGACGCGATGCTGCGGTTCGCCCGTACCCGCCATCACCGCCGGCTGATGGTCTGGTTGACCGACGGCACCCGCAATGCCACCGCCGGGTTCATCCGGCTCTACAGCGCCGCTCCGGACGGGTACTCCAACGGAGCGTGGCGGGCCGAAAGCTCGGAGATGGGACACATCACGACCTTCACCCCGCTGGGCGCGGAGACGACCGGTCCGGCGGTCCGGCGGTGAACAGCCACCGGTTCGACCGCGTCAACTGCCGCCGGGACCTGCGGCAGTTCCTGGCGTTCACCGATCGGCTGTACGCCGACGAGCCGCGTCACGTACCCGTCCCCCGGCAGCAGATCCGGCGGTGGTGGCGCGACGGCGTACCGCTGTACCTGCTGCGCGACGCCGCCGGCACGGTGATCGGCCGCACCACCCTGCACACCGACTCGGCCTTCGACGCCAAGCTGGGCCGTCGGTGCCAACTGTTCGGGCTGACCGAGTTCACCGCGCCGGCCGCCGGGCCGCTGTTCGACGCGATGACCGCACACACCGACGCCGACCGGGATCTGCTGTTCGGCCCGGTGGCGCTGCTACCCAACCAGGCCGGCGGGGTGATCACCTCCGGCTACGCCGAGCGGGGCTTCGTCGACAGCGCCTGGAACCCGCCGCGCTACGTCGCCGCCTACGAGGCGTACGGGTTCCACCGCCGGTTCGAGTCCGACACCTGGATCTGCCCGGTGCCCGCCCCAGCGCAGCCGGCCCGCGTCGAGCCGGACGACGCGCGGCTGGAGCTGCACCGAGGTGATGTCCGGCGGCTCGACGACCAGCTCGACCTGCTGCGCGGGATGCTGAACGCCTCCTTCGCCCAGCTCGGCTACTACACCCCGATCTCCGCCGGACAGCTACGGCGGCAGACCGACGGCCTGGCGTACCTGCTCGACGAGTCACTGCTGCTCTACCTGACCCGCGACGGGCGGCCGGTGGCGTTCGTGCTCTGCGTACCGGACATCAGCGAGTTCCTGGTCACCGTCCGCGGCGACCTGCACCCGGTCAACCAGTTGCGGTTGCTGGCCGCGCGTCGCCGCTACCGGCGAGAGGCGGTGCTGATCGTCAAGGGGGTCCTGCCGCAGTACCAGGGACGCGGCTACCAGCGGCTGCTCTCCGCGCACCTGCACCGCAACCTGTACGCCGCCGGCTACACCACACTGCGCAGCACGTACGTCGGGCGGGACAACCCGGCGTCGGCCGCCCAGTACCGGCGGCTCGGCGGTCGCCCGCTGCACGGGTACACCTTCTACGCGAAGGAGCGGTAGGTGGACCTCGCCGCCTTCCGCGCGCTGGAGCCGTTGTGTTGGCGGGCTCCGAGCGCGCACAACACCCAGCCGTGGCGGCTGCGCTACGAACCCGGGGCGATCCACGTCGGGTGGCACCCGGCCCACACGCTGCCGGCGGCCGACCCCACCGGCCGGGACCTGCGACTGTCCCTCGGCGCGTTCGTCGAGACCTGCCTGATCGTCGCCGCCGATGCCGGCCTGCGGCTGGAGTACGTCGCCGACCACGACGAGCGGCACCGCTGGGTGGGTCGGCTGCGGCCCGCGCGGTGCCGCTACCCGACGCCCTTCCGTACCACCGATGTGTGGGAGCGTCGTACCGACCGGGGCCACTTCGCCGCCGGCCCGGCGCGGGACACGCTCGCGGCGGTCGACGCGGTTGCCCGACAGGCGGGCGGCGGCGTCCGTGCCGTGCCGTACCCGGATCGTCTCGGTGCCCTGCTGCGCGCCGCCGACCGCCGGCTGTACGCGGACCCGGCTGTCGTCGCCGAGCTGCGCCGCTGGCTGCGGCTCGATCCGACGCATCCGGACTACCACACCGACGGGCTCAACGACCGCTGCCTCGCGTTGTCGCGGACCGCCTCGGCCGGGCTGCGCGCGGTGCTGGCCGCGTACCCGGTGCTGCGGCCGCTGGGATTGCCGACGCTGCTCGCCGCCGCCGACGACCCGCTCGCACGCGGCGGCGCGGTGCTGGTCCTCGTCGGCCCGGCGGACCTCGACCGACCTGGCCAGGTCGAGTTCGGCCGGGTGCTGCTGCGGGTCTGGCTGGCCCTGCACACCACCGGCCTGGCAGCGCATCCGCTGAGCCAGCTCATCGACGTCGCCACCACCCGGACGGCGCTCGGTGCGCTGCTGGACGTCGCACCGGACCGGCTGTTGCACGTCGCCCGGGTGGGTCGGCCCAAGCGTCCGGCGCCCCGTTCGGCGCGCCGGCTCGGCTGATCTGACCGCAACCCGAGTCACGGCAGCAGGGGTACGGTCACCGTGTTGGCCACGGCTCCTTCCAATGCGCGGCAGGATGCCCGTCGCAGATGGAAATGGCCGATCGTCCTGTTCGGTCATCCGACCGGTCGGCGGGGCAGTTGCCGACCGCGCCTGACCCCCCGGCGACCGCGGAGGTTCTCTGATGCCCTTACCCCCGGACAGTCATGTGCACAGCGAGTGGTCGTGGGACACCCCGGTCGGCGACATGGAAGGGTCGTGCGTGCGGGCCGTCGAGCTCGGGTTGCCCGCGATCACGTTCACCGAACACCTGGACCACACCGCCTGGCGTGTCGCGACCGAGGGTCCGTACGTCTCGGACCACCTGACGGCACTCGCCGACGCGAGCGGAATGCTGACGCCGCCCGCGTTCGATGCCGCCGGATACCTGGAAGCGGTGGAACGCTGCCGGGAACGATTCCCTCAGCTACGCATCCTCAGCGGTCTCGAGCTGGGCGAACCCCATCGCCACGCCGATCAGATCGCGCGGGTACTGGCCACCGGCCGGTTCGACCGCCTCCTCGGTTCCCTGCACACCCTCCCTGATCAGGAAGGCTTCGCCGAGCCCTGGGCGATCTATCCGCACCGGGATCCCTACGAGCTGGTCCGGGCGTACCTCGCCGACGTTGCCACCATGGTCACGACCAGCGACATGTTCTCCGTGCTGGCGCACATCGACTACCCGGTCCGCTCCTGGCCGACCGACGACGTCGGCCCCTTCGATCCCACCGACTTCGAAGACGAGTTCCGCGAGACGTTGCGGGTGACCGCGCTGTCTGGTCGGGCTCTGGAAGTCAACACCCGGCTGCCGTTGCACGCGACCGTGCTCAGCTGGTGGCACGAGGAAGGTGGCGACGCGATCACCTTCGGCAGCGACGCGCATCTGCCGGCCTTCGTCGGACACGGCTTCCGGGAGGCCGCGCAGCTGGCGGAGGCGCACGGCTTCAGACCCGGCAGGAGCCCCCACGACCTCTGGGGTCGGGGATGAGCGGCATCCGGACGCCGACCGAGATCGTGCTGGTCCGGCACGCCCGGTCCGTCCCACCGACCGCCGACGGTCCGGACGAGTTCACCCGCCCGCTGACCACGGACGGGCTGCGGCAGGCGCAGGAGCTGGTAACGGCGCTCACCGAGCTGCGGCCGGTAGCGGTGTGGTCCAGCCCGTACCGGCGCGCGATCCAGACCGTCCAGCCGACCGCCGACGCGCTCAGCCTGCCCGTACGCACCGTGATGGAGCTGCGCGAATGGGACGACGGCCTCGCCTTCACCGAGGTCTGGGAGCGGCATTACGTCAGGAGTTGGGCGGACCTCTGCTACGCGCGCCCGGGAGGTGAGAGCCTCGAGCAGCTCAGCGTCCGCGCCGTCGAGGCCGTGCGGACGCTCGTACGCCGCCACCCTGGCCGGGTCGTTCTCGTCGGCAGCCACGGCACCTTCATCTGCCGGGCGTTGGCCGGCTTCGGCGTGCCGGTCAGCTGGACCACGGTGCGGCAGATGCCGATGCCCGCGGTCTACCGGCTTCGCTTCACCTACCCGAGCACCAGTCCAGAGGTGTCCGGATGGACCTGATCACCACGGCCCGGAGCTGCCCGGTCACCGGCACGTCCGGCTCAGCCGACCTCCGCCACGGTAGGAGAAGGCCGGCTGAGTCGGGCGGACGAGGGTTTCCCGGCGCCGGGCCACCGTCAGGGCAGCTCGAACGGGAGGGTGATGCCGTCCAGGCTGTGCGGACAGGGACAGTCCCGCTCGACCGGGAGCGCGGCGACCGCGTCGAGCAGCAGCCCGCGCAGCCGCTCGGTGTTCTCGCCGAAGACCCGGAACACCTCCTGCTGGGTCACCCCGTGACCGCTCTCCACGCCGGCGTCCAGATCGGTCACCAGAGCGATGGAGCTGTAGCAGAGGGCCAGTTCCCGGGCGAGAATCGCCTCCGGGTGGCCGGTCATGTTGATGACCGCGCCGCCGATCGCCGTGTACCACCGGGATTCGGCGCGGGTGGAGAAGCGCGGCCCCTCCACCACCACCATGGTCCCGCCGTCGTGCGCGGGCACCGACCGGCCGGTGGCAGCCGTCAGCAGGGTACGCCGCCCGACCGGGCAGTACGGGTCGGCGAAGGAGACATGCACCGCACCCTGCTCGTAGTACGTCTGCACCCGGCCGCTGGTCCGGTCGATGAGCTGATCGGGTACCACGAACGTGCCGGGCCCGAGTTCCGGCCGCAGGCCACCCACGGCGCACGGCGCGAGCACCTGGCGTACCCCGAGCGACCGCAACGCCCACAGGTTGGCCCGGTAGGGGATCCGGTGCGGAGGATGCCGGTGGTCGCGGCCGTGCCTCGGGAGGAACGCCACCGTACGGCCACCGATGTCGGCGATCGTCACCGCGTCGGAGGGTGCGCCGTACGGCGTCTGGACGACAAGTTCGGTGGCGCCGTCGAGCAGCGCGTAGAGGCCCGAGCCGCCGATGACGGCAAGCTCGGCGGTCGGGGCCGCTGTCCGGGGATTCACGAGCAGTTCCTGCCCTTGTTGATGCAGGTGACGATGTGCTTCATCGTGCGGGTGGAGTTGACGTTTATGAAGTCGTCGTGGTCGGAGAAGGGGTTGTGGTTCTCCTCGGGGAAGGAGTCCAGCGCGTACTGACCCTTCTCCTGCACGTCCCGGGGGATGTCGTAGGAGATGGTGATCCGTAGCTGCGGGATCGCCCGGAAGCCCTGCGGGCAGGCGCCGGTGGCCGGGTCGGCGAAGGCGACATGGCTGCGGTGGTTTTCGCTGTCGATGTTCCGGCCGTCCCAGCAGCCCGGGAAGTCGTGCACGCGCTGCACCTGGCTGCCGACCGGGCAGATCGGGTACTTGTCGGCGAGCCGGTCGGCGAAGCCGGAGCACGTCCACGAGGGGCGGGCGTTAGCCGGACCGCGGCTGGTGGGCTTGGCGTCGCCGGTGAGCGCGCGCAGGAACCTGGGCATCGGCACGACCTTGCTGACCGGGTTGCCCCGGTACTCGATGAGCACCTGGGCGGGACGGACGATGCCACCGGTGTTGCCGGGCAGTTCGAAATCGGGCCCCTGGGGTTCCGGCAGCGCGGACGCCGTCGGGCTGGGTGCGTTGCCCGGTGTGGTGGGTTGCGGGTTGCCGGTCGCCTGGTCGAGGGTGCAGGCGGCGAGCGCCTCCAGGCCCTGGGGCCGGGTGGTGTGGCGTCCGATGGCGATGCCGATCCGGTCGAGCACGGCGATCCGCTTGGCCTTCAGCGGGCCGACGATCGCGTTGTCCACGAAGTTGGGGCCGCCCTGACCTCGGCTGGTGGCGATCCGTTCGGTGGCCTCGGAGATCTGCCGGTCGAGCTCGTCGAGGTTGCGGTTGACCTCGGCGACGGCCGGGGCCGGAACTCCGGGCAGCCTGCCCCGCACAGTGGGGCAGCGCAGCCGTGGGTTCGCGACAGGGCCCGCCGTGGCGCTGGCGGCGTGGCTGGGGCCGTGCATCGAGGCGTGCATGCCGTCGTAGCTCACATCGCAGTCGACAAGTGACACCAGGCCGGGCGGTCGGGCCGCGCCGGCGGAGCGCAGAGCGCTGCTGATGCTTCGGATCAGCATTGCGCGGCGGGTCCGCAGCGCGTCGAGGACCTGCGTGTTGAGGGCGGCGTCGACGCGACCTCGGCTGGCGGCCATCCGCCGGCCGGCCTGTGCGTGCAGACGATCCAGTTCCGCGAGGCGCCGGTCGACGGTGTCGCGGACCCGGAGGGGGACGGCGGGCAGCCGGTCCCGCACGGAGGGACAGACGATCATCGGTTCGGTCCGGGCGAGGGCCTGCGCCACCCGGTCGCCGCTGCGGACCGTTCGGTCGATGCGTACGACGGGCCAGAAGTACGACGACCTGTCGCCGTTCTTGCAGGTGGTGCCGGATGCGGCAAGGTCGGCGTCGGACGAGTCCGCGGTGATGGCCAGGTTGCCGACGAAGTCGTGCACATGTTCGGCACCGTTCTTGACCCCGGGCTGTGCGACCGGGTTGTCCGGGCTGAACTTGCCGTTCCCGTTGGTACCGCAGTCAACGGTGAACCGGCCGGTGGCGGCGCCGAAGGCCGGCTTCGGGTTCGGCACGTTGGGCCGTACGTTCTCGATCGGCGCGAACTGCGCGAGGTTTGTCGCCGCGTCCGCGGTGCCGTTGCCGCCGCCGGAGACGAAGGTGACGGTGAGCGCGCCGGTGGCGGCGAGCACCGCCGCCGCCATGGCGATCCGGACCGCTCTGGCCGGGGTCGGCCGGTAGCGGCCGTTTCCTCTTCTCATGGGTTCTCCTCAACGTCACTGACACGTCGGCTGCGGTGGTGCCACCGACACCGCGGGATACGGTCCCTTGTGTGGGGAAGGGTCAATATCCGGCGGGTATGTCACTGTTTGGTAAGAACTTCCGCCACCTGGCGCCGGCGACCGCCGCCGGGCCTACCACGACGTCAGGAGCAGATGGTTGATTGCGAGGGCCACCGCTGCCTGCGCCGCGAGCCAGGTGCGGCGGCCGGTGGCAGGGATCAGAGCGGCACCGGCCATCAGCCACCCGGTGAAGGGCAACCAGATGCGTTCGACCTCGGCCTTGCTGTAGCCGGACAGGTCCGCGGCGACGATCGCCGCCGCCGCCGCGACGGGCAGCAACCAGCAGGCGTACCCGAGGGTGTCGTGCTGCGGACGCAGCAGACCATCCACCGGCCGCAGCGACGAGGCCGCCTGCCATCCGGCGACTGCTGCACGGCGGAGGATGACGGCGGCCGCCGGGCCGGCGGCGACGACCAGGATCGCGAGATTGGCCCAGACCCAGTAGCCGTACGCTCGCCGGCTGGCGATGCCCTGGTAGTAGCGCTCGATGACCAGGTGATAGCCGGTCAGCCAGTCGAAGCCGGCGACCGTGAACGCGCCCGCGACCAGTGCCACGCCGGCGAGCGCCCACCACGCGGTGGACCGGTGCCGGCGCCCCAGGAGCACGACCGCCACCGCGATCGGGACCATCAGCACCAGTCCGTAGGAGAGGTAACAGCCGAAACCCAACAGCGCGCCACCGACGAGCGCGCCGACGGCACTCCGCCGGGTGACGCCGTACGCCAGCAACGCGACGCCGGTGGCGGTCACCCCGGCGAACAGACCGTCGGCGGAGACTCCGGACCAGACCGCCCCCGGGAACAACGCCGCGAACGGCAGCACGGCCCGCGCCGCGTCGGCGGTGCCGAGCAGCCGCACGGTGTGCGGCACGGCGACGGCGGTGAGCGCTGCCGTCAGGACGCACAGCGCCCCCGCCCAGCCGCCACCGCTCAACCCGACCCGGTCCAGCCAGACGAACACCAGCAGCGCTGCGGGCGGGTGGCCGGACACGTGGGTGGTCCAGGAATCCGGTTGGAAATCGAGGATCCGGGTGGTGAAGGCGCCCAGCATGGCGGGGATGTCGGTGACGCCGGGAACCTCGTGCAGGTACTCGTGGTCGGTGGTCAGCCGGCCGGCGATGCCGCGCTGCCAGCCGTCGACCAGTGCCAGCGACAGCGTCCAGGCCACCGCGGTGGCGTAGGACAGGACGAGCAGCCGCCGCCAGGGCAGCCGGGCCACCAGCGCGGGTCCGCGCCAGCAGACCAGCACGGCCACCGCCAACGCCAGCGGGGTGCCGGGGCCGACGTGCGGCTGCCAGTGCGCGTACAGCGGCGCCGCACTGGCGTGCACCGGACGTCCCAGCAGGTGGAGCAGGCCGCCGATACCGGCGGCGGCGGCGAACAGCCCGACGGCGACCAGGACGGCGATCAGGTCGGCCCGGGCGGTGGTACGCCGCAGTCGGGCGCGCAGCGCCGTACTCATCCGCGCAGTGGTGCGTGGGCGAACTGCCGGACTCCGTCGGCGAGGCGGACCGCCGCGCGGAATCCGAGTTCGGCCTGGGCACGGGCCGGTGAGGCGACCACGTGGCGTACGTCGCCGAGCCGGAACTCGCCGGTCACCACCGGCGTGGGCCCGCCGGCGGCCCGGGCGAGTTCGGCGGCCATCTCCCCGATGCTGGCCGGGTGGCCGGAGGCGACGTTGTAGGCCCGCCAGCCGGTGCGGCTACCGGTGGCTGTCACCGCCGCGAGGTTGGCCGTCGCCACGTCGTCGACGTGGACGAAGTCGCGTCGCTGGCGGCCGTCCTCGAACACGCGCGGGGCCCGTCCCGCGGCCAGCGCGGACCGGAAGATCGCGGCGACGCCGCTGTACGGCGTGTCGCGCGGCATGCCGGGGCCGTACACGTTGTGGTACCGCAACGCCACCGCGGTGCCACCGGTCTGCCGGCACCAGGCCGCCGTGAGGTGTTCCTGGGCGACCTTGGTGGCGGCGTACCCGCTGCGCGGGTCCAGTGGTGCCTCCTCGTCGATGAGTCCCGGCTCCACGGTCGCGCCGCAGGCGGAGCAGGCGGGCTCGAATCGCCGGGCGGCCAGGTCGGTGGCAGCGCGTGGGGCTGGGCGTACCGCACCGTGCCGGGCGCAGGTGTAGGCACCCTCGCCGTAGACGACCATCGAGCTGGCCAGCACGAACCGTTGAATGCCCGCACGGGCCATCTCGGCGAGCAGTACGGCGGTGCCGAGATCGTTGCAGCCGACGTACTCGGGCAGGTCGTCCAGGTCCACGCCGAGCCCGACCATGGCCGCCTGGTGCACGACCACGTCGACGCCGGTCAGGGCGGCGGCGACGGCGGCCCGGTCGCGCAGGTCGACCCGGCGCAGCGGGGCGCCGGCCACGGCGTCCGGCAGCGGCGCGCGGTGCGCTCCCGGATGGCCGGCGTCCACGACGGACACCTGATGACCGGCACGGTGCAGCGCGGTGACGACATGGGTCCCGATGAAACCGGCTCCGCCGGTGACGAGTACGTGGGTCACGGCGACGACGCTAGAACCAGCCGGGCGCCGGAGTCGGCCGTGACGGGCAGCCGTCAGCGTCTCGTAAGACTTCATCATCGGCTGGTAATACCTGGCCCGCTCGATCCTGATTAGCGTCCGCGACATGACCGATGTGGTTCTTCCCTGCCGTGACGAGGCACCGGCACTGCCCGGCCTGCTGGCCCGGATACCAGCCGGCTACCGGCCGATCGTGGTGGACAACGGCTCGACCGACGACTCGGCCGAGGTGGCTCGCGCCCACGGCGCGGAGGTGATCAGCGTGGCCGACCCCGGCTACGGTGCCGCCGTGCACGCCGGTGTCGTGGCGGCCGACCCCGTCGACGGGGTGGTGTGCGTGATGGACGCCGACGGCTCCTTCGACCCGGCGCAACTGCCCCGACTGGCCGCGTGCGTACGCACCGGTCAGGCGCAGCTGGCCACCGGCCGACGCCGCCCCGTCGGGCGGGGAGTGTGGCCGCTGCACGCCCGGGCCGCCAACGCCGTCCTCGCCCTCCGGCTGCGCCGCACGACCGGTCTGAACGTTCACGACATCGGCCCGATGCGGGCGGTACGCCGCGACGACCTGCTGGCACTGGGGCTGCGTGACCGGCGGTTCGGCTACCCGTTGGAGCTGCTGATCGAGGCGGGCCGGGCCGGTTGGCGGGTAGTCGAGATCGACGTCGACTACCACCCGAGGGCAGCCGGCACCCGCTCGAAGGTGACCGGCACCCTGCTCGGCACCGCCCGTGCCGTACGCGACATGAGCGCGGTGCTGGCCCGGTGACGGCCCCCCAGGTTCTGGTGCTGGCCAAGGCACCGACACCCGGACGGGTCAAGACGCGGCTCTGCCCACCCTGCACCCCCGAGCAGGCCGCCCGGGTCGCCGCCGCCGCGCTGGCCGACACCCTCGACACCGTCACCACCGCCACGGCCGGTTCCCGGGTTCTCGTCCTCGACGGCGACCACCCTGCCCCGCCGGGTTGGGCGACGCTTCCCCAGCGCGGCGAGGCCCTCGGCGACCGCCTCGCCAACGCGTTCGCGGATGCCCGGACACCCGGCACACCCGCCGTGCTGATCGGCATGGACACCCCGCAGCTCCGGGTCGGGCACCTCGACACGGCCCGGGAGCTGCTCGCCACGGCGGGCGGCCCGGACGCGGTGCTCGGCCCGGCCGCCGATGGCGGATGGTGGACGTTGGGCCTGCGCGATCCCGGCCACGCCACCGTGCTGCGCGCCATCGCGACCTCCACGGCGACCACCGGCCGGCATACCTTGATCGCGTTGCGTCGTCGCGGCCTGCGGGTACGCCTGCTGCCCTGTCTGTCCGACGTGGACACCGCAGCCGACGCCCACGCCGTGGCCACGTTGTGCCCGCCGGGCAGCCGGTTCGCCCGCGCCGTCGCCGCCGAGGTGCCGCATCCCGCACCGGTCGCCCGGTGAACGCCGTCGCGGTCTTCGACACCGCGATCGACCGGGCCGCGGCCGGCATTCCGGCCGCGTTCACGGCCCGGCACCCCAGCGGCGGTGTTCACCGATTCGACCCGGCCGCCTGGTGCCGTGACGTGATCGCCGGCGACGATGCGCTGATCGGGTGCTGCACCGGCCACACCCTCGACGTCGGCTGCGGCCCCGGCCGGCTCACCGGCGCCCTCATCGACGCCGGCCGGCCGGCCCTCGGCATCGACGTCAGCGCCAGCGCGGTTCGGCTGGCCCGCCGTCGTGGCGCGCCCGCCCTGCAACGCGACGTCTTCGGTCCGGTGCCCGGTGCCGGCCGCTGGCGGCACCTGCTGCTGGCCGACGGCAACATCGGCATCGGCGGTGACCCGCACCGGCTGCTTCGTCGTTGCCGTCAACTGCTGGCCGCCGACGGGCACCTCCATGCGGAGCTGGCACCGGCGGGCACGCCGGCCTGGTCCGGAACCGCGACGGTGCAGACCCCGGACGGGGCCGACCGTGCGCTGCCCTGGGCCTGCGTACCCCTCGACGGCCTTCCCGGGCTGGCCGACGCCACCGCGATGCGCGTGCTCGACACCTGGACGGAGGCGGGTCGGTGGTTCGCCACCCTGACACCCCGGTGACCGGCCGCGCGACGATGCTGCGGCGCCTCGCCCGGTGGTGCCTGGCACCGTTGCCGGCGCCGCCGGTGGCGCTGCGGCGCGGACCGCTGCGCCCCGGGGTGTTCCGGTCCCGGCTACGGTCGACCCGGCTGACCGGCCAGCTCGGCGTCGCCCTCGGTCTGATGTTCGGCATCTGCTTCGTCACCGGTCTGCTCAGTCATCTGATCCAGCACCCGCCGGGCTGGTTCTGGTGGCCGGCCCGCCCGGTCGGGCTCTACCGGTTCACGCAGGGCCTGCACGTGGCGACCGGGCTCGCCTCGATTCCGCTGCTCGGCGCCAAGCTGTGGTCGGTGTACCCGCGCCTGTTCAGTTGGCCGCCGGTCCGCTCGATCGCCCACGCGGCCGAACGTGCAGGCACCGGCGTGCTTGTCGCCGCAGCACTGTTCCTGCTGGTCAGCGGCGTGCTCAACGTCTCCCGCTGGTACCCGGCGATGCCGTTCTTCTTCACCGCCGGGCACTACTGGGTGGCCTGGCTGGCGGTCGGCGGGCTCCTGGTGCACATCGGCGTACAGCTACCGGCGGTCCGCGCCGCGCTCGCCCGCCCCACCGACGAGCCACGGCAGGACGGGCTGAACCGGCGTGCCCTGCTCGGCGGCGTCGCCGCCGCGTCCGGGCTGATCACCCTGACCACGGTTGGGCAGACGATCCGACCGTTGAGCGGTCTCGCGGTGCTCGCCCCACGCCACCCCGGTACGGGGCCACAGGGCCTTCCGGTGAATCGGACCGCGGACGGTGCCGCAGTGCGCGCCGCAGCCCTGGATCCGGCGTACCGGCTGTGGGTCGTCGGACCGGGTCGCCGCGTCGGCCTGGACCTCGCCGCCCTCTACGGGCTTCCGCAGTACACCGCGGAGCTGCCGATCGCCTGCGTGGAGGGCTGGAGTGCCACCGGGACGTGGACCGGCGTGCGGTTACGCGACCTGGTCGCGCTGGTGGGTGTCGATCCCCGACGCTCGTCGGCCCTGGTCGAGTCACTCCAGACGGGCGGCCGCTACCGGGCCTGCACGGTGCCGCCGGAACACCTGCGCGACCCGCTTACCCTGGTCGCGCTGCGGTTGGGCGGCGAGCCCCTGCACCTCGACCACGGCTATCCGGCGCGGCTGATCGCACCCAATCGGCCCGGCGTGCTGCAAACCAAATGGATCAGCCGGATCACCGTACCGGGGACACGATGAGGACCCGGACCGGGTTGGTCGTCGGTGGTTGCCTGCTCATGGCGTACGCCGTCGTCGGCGCTCTCACCGACGCCGACCTGGCGCCGGCCGGGGTGCTGCTCTTCCTGGCCGCCGTGCTGGTGGGCCACGACGTGGTCTGGATGGCGGCGGTCCTGACCGTCGGTGCCGCGCTGACCCGCGTTCCACCACGCTGCCGGCCGGCGGTCCGCACTGCCGCGATCACCGCCGCAGCGGTCACCGTGGTGGGACTGCCTCTCGCCCTGGGGTTCGGTCGCTCCGCCGACAACGCCTCGGTGCTGCCGTTGCCGTACGGTCGCAACCTGGTCGCCGTCCTGCTCGTCGTCGCCGGCACGACGCTGCTGGCCTGCGTGGTGCCGGTCCGGCGGCGCGAGGCGGCAGCAGACCGTAAGGAATCCGAAAGACCCGCCGAGGGTCGTCCGTGACCCCCGGTCGATAGCGTGGTGCGGATGGGACACCGGGTGTTAGTGGTCGACGACGACCCGACGGTCAGTGACGTCGTCCGACGTTACTTGGAGCAGGCCGGCTGCGAGGTCCAGCTGGCCGCCGACGGCGCCGACGGCCTCGCCGCGATCGCCGCCCAGCGCCCCGACCTCGTGGTGCTCGACCTGATGATGCCCGGGATCGACGGCCTTGAGGTCTGCCGCCGGATCCGGCGGCAGTTGCCCGACCTGCCGGTGGTCATGCTCACCGCGCTCGGTGAGGAGGCCGACCGGGTCCTCGGGCTCGAGGTCGGCGCCGACGACTATGTCACCAAGCCCTTCTCCCCTCGCGAACTCGTGCTGCGGATCCGCTCCGTGCTGCGCCGCACCGCCGCGCAGACCGCCCACCCCAGCGTCTCGGCGAAGCTGACCGACGCGGCGCTGACCGTCGACACCGCCCGCCGCGTCGCGACCATGGATGGTGCACCGTTGTCGCTGACCGCCCGGGAGATCGATCTGCTGATCTTCTTCATGCGCCATCCCGGGCGGGCGTGGTCGCGCAGCGACCTGCTGGACAAGGTCTGGGGATGGCAGTTCGGCGACCAGTCGACGGTCACCGTCCACGTCCGCCGGCTGCGCGAAAAGATCGAGAACGACCCGGCCGACCCGCAACGCATCCGCACCGTCTGGGGCGTCGGATACCGGTACGACCCACTCGATGAGGAAGCCGGCCAGTGACCGACACGCTGCTCATCGGGCTGTACGCCCTCGCCGCCGGAGGTGTCGTCGGTTTGGCCGGCGCCGCGGCGCTGCGGCTGCTGCGCGGCCGATCGATTCTCGTGCACATCCTGGTGCTGCTCACGGTGACCGTCCTCGCCGTGGTCGCCGGCGTCGCCACGGTCGCGCAGGCGATGTTCCTGTCCGCGCACGACCTGTGGGTCGTTCTCGTCACGGTCAGCGCCTCCGCGGTGATCAGCCTCGCCGTCGGCGCCGTTTTCGGCAGCCGGCTGGCCGCTGCCGCGGTCTGGGCCCGGGCAGCCCGGGAGCGCGAACGGCGGCTGGAGGCCGGCCGCCGCGAACTCGTCGCGTGGGTGTCACACGACCTGCGTACCCCGCTGGCCGGGTTGCGGGCCATGGCCGAGGCCCTGGAGGACCGCATCATCCACGACCCGGCCATCGTCGACGAGTACCACCGGCGGATCCGGGTGGAGACCGACCGGATGGCCCAGCTCGTCGACGACCTGTTCGAGCTGTCCCGGATCAACGCCGGCGCGCTGCGGCTCATGCCCACCACCGTGCCGTTGCGCGACGTGGTGTCCGACGCGATCGCCGGCGTCGCGCCACTTGCCGCCCGCCGCCGGATCCATCTGGTGGCCGCGGACAGCGGCTGGCCCAGCGTGCGGGCAGGCGAACGCGAACTCGCCCGGATCGTCAGCAACCTGCTGATCAACTCCGTCCGGTACACCCCGGAGGACGGCACCGTGCACATCGCCGCCGGCCACGAGACCGACAACGTGTGGTTGGCCGTCTCCGACACCTGTGGCGGCATCCCCGGCGAAGACCTGGACCGGGTCTTCGACGTCGCGTTCCGCGGTGAACGCGCCCGCACCCCCGCAGCGGCCGATTCCGGCGGTGGCGGCGGACTCGGCCTGGCCATCGTGCGCGGCCTCGTCGAAGCGCACGGCGGCCGGGTGAACGTACGCAACACCGACCGCGGCTGCCGGTTCGAGGTACGCCTGCCCGCCACCTGACGCGAGCCGGCGCGAAGATCCAGCCGGCGGTGAGCCGCTACCGTCAGTCGGCGAAGGTGAGGTCACGTTCGGTCAGTGCCGCCGCCAGGATGCCGATCGCCTTCGGCCCGACGCCGTGCAGGGCGAGCAGATCGCGGCGGCTGTGGGCGGCCACCTGATCGAGGGTCGTGATGCCGGCTTCGAGTAGGGCGCTGTTGGCCGGTCGGCCGATCGGCGGCAGGTCACCGATCTGCGCCGGCACATGGCGGGTACTCATGCGATCACGATAGTCCGGCCGTCCGCCGATCGAGGGTCCCCGGCGTCACCACCCAGCCGGTTGCCCGGGCTGCGGGAGCCCGAACAGCGGCACCAGCCGATCGGCGTCGAGGTACGTGACGATGTTGGTGACCAGGTCGTCAACGACATCGAGCAGTACGAGGGCGAACGGCCGGTGGTCTCCGGCCGGGTCGGGGCGCGTCTGCCAGAACGCCGGTGATCCGTTCGCCTGCACCGGCCACAGCCGGGCCCCCGCGCAGGACGCCTGCGGGTCCAGCAAGGCCAGGCGGATCTCGTCCCGGCCGCGGAGCCACCACGCGAAGGGCGGCATCGACATGGTGGCGTCCTGGTGCAGCAGCGACACCAGCGTGTGAATGTCATGGCGTTCGAACGCGGTGCAGTAGCTGTCGAGCAGGTCCCGGTGGGCCGGGTCGGCCGGTCGCCACGGATCGCTGGGCGCGGGGTTGTTCGCCCGCAGCGTCGCCCGCGCCCGTTGCAGCGAGCTGTTCACCGCGGCCACCGTGGTCTCAAGTAGCTGCGCCACCTCCCCTGCCGGCCAGCACAACACGTCCCGCAGGATCAGGACGGCGCGCTGCCGGGGCGGCAGGTGTTGGAGCACGGCGACGAACGCCAGCCGGATGGTCTCGCGTTGAACGGCCAGTTCCTCCGGGCTGTCGGTCGCCGGTAGGGCACGGCCGTCCGGCATCGGATGAATCCACCGCTGGTCCGCCACCGGCGGGCCGAGGACGGCGCCGGCGTGGGCAGCCGGGCCCAGGTCCATGGCCAGAACCCGGCGCTGCGCGCTGCGGAGCATGTCCAGGCAGACGTTCGTCGCGATGCGGTACAGCCACGTGCGCAGCGATGCTCTTCGCTGGTCGTAACGGTCGTAGGACCGCCACGCCCGTACCAGCGTCTCCTGCGCCGCGTCCTCGGCCTCGAAACCGGAGCCGAGCATCCGGTAGCAGTAGCCGGTGAGCTCCGCCCGGAACCGCTCCAGCTCGGCACCCTCGTCGGTCGACGTCTCGAACATCCCCCCGACCCTACGCATCGGGGACGACAACGGCGGACCGATGAATTCGCCGCGTCCCCTCCGTATGTCATGCAGCACGTCCCTGGTGAAGACGGACAGCGACGATGAAGGGCTGACAGTGACTGAAGAAGACATCCGGGCGGCGGTGACCGCGGAACGGAGCGAACAGGCGGACCTGCTCGCCACCCTGCGACCGGACCAGTGGGACGCACCGACCCTGTGCGCCGGCTGGCGGGTCCGCGAGGTCGTTGCCCACACCACGATGCCGTTCCGGACCTCGCTCGGCCGGACGCTCGTGGAGTTGGCCAAGGCAGGCGGCCGATTCAACCGGATGGCCGACCGGTGCGCACGGCGCGACGCGGCTCGCATGACCAGTGCGCAACTCCTGGCGGCGCTCCGTGACAACGTCGCGCATCCCTGGAAACCGCCGGGTGGTGGTGCGCTCGGAGCCCTGTCCCACGACGTCATCCACGGGCTCGACATCACCGTCGGCCTCGGGTTGGGCCGGCGAATTCCGCCCGACCGCATGGCCATGGTCCTCGCCGGGCTGGCGCCCAGGAACGTCGCGTTCTTCGGCACGGACCTCACCGGGGTGACGCTGCGGGCAACCGACCTGGACTGGTCTCACGGCAGCGGGACGCCGGTGCGCGGGCTGGCCCAGGATCTCCTGCTCGTGATCTGCGGACGCCGCCTCCCACCAGGCCATCTGGAAGGCGAGGCCGCCAGCCGTTTCACGCGGTGACCAGCCGGCCGGGCCGAGCGTCGGCAGCTCGGCCCGGCCGGGTCACCGACTGCGCACTGGTCGAGGTACGCCCGCCCCGCCGGATCTCGTCCCCTGGTGCCACGTCTCGGCGAGCAGGGCGTACGTGTAGCCGTCCACCCAGCCCAGCTCGGCGTGCCAGGAGTCGCCGACACCGTGCTGCTCGCGACGCATGCCGATCTTCTCGAGGATCCGCACGGAGGCCAGGTTGTCCGCGAAGCAGCCAGCGGTGATCCGTCGCACGCCCAGCCGGTCGAACGCGTACGCCACCATCGCGCTGACCGCCTCGGTCGCGTAACCCTGGCCGCCGTACGCCGGGTCGAAGATGTAGCCGAGCTCGGCCTCGGTCCGCGTCGGCATACCGGGTTGCCCCATGCCGTCGACCACGTCGAGCGAAACGGTCCCGATCACCACGCCGTCGCGGACCACCGCCCTGCTGTGGTCGTCGGGGTCCTTTGCCGCGCGCTGCCACGCCGCCCGGAAGGAGGCAGGGTCGACCTCGGTGCGCAGCAGCCAGCGGGTGACCTCCGGCCGGTTGCGGTATTCCAGGATGCGGTCGATGTCCTCGTCACGCACGGGACGGAGCTCAAGACGTTCGGTGTGTAGGTTCGCGCTGGCCACGAGTGGCACGTTAGCGACGTGCACCACCGCGACACCTCCGAATTATCGACCTCGCCGGCGTCGCACCGGTCGGGCCACCCGGGTGGAGCAGGGTGCATGGGATGGATACACACCCCTGCCGTGGACTGCCCTCACCGGGGCTACGCGGTGCCGTCGGCCGGCAGGCGGTCCGGTAGCCCGAGCCGCGGGAACTGGTCGTCGTGGAACGTGACGATCTCGGTGATCGCTCCGCCGGTGACCCGCAGCACGTCGATCGTCAGCGGCAGGTACGCGCCCTCCCGCTTCCGCCAGTGGTAGAAGGCGACGGCGGGCTGCCGGTTCACGCAGGTCTGAACGGCACGCAGGCCGGTCATGCCGACGAAGCCGCTGCCGACCCAGTCGCTCACCACCGCGTCACGGCCCACGTGCAGGCCCGGAGTGGGCGGCATCGAGCAGCGGACGTCGTCGCGCAGCAGCCCGGCGAGCCGGTCGATGTCCGTGGCCACGCTGGCGTCGGTGTAGCGGCGCACCAGCTCCCGGGTTCCGGCGTCCTCCCCACCGCCGGTCCAGTCCTGCCGCTCGGCGGGCAGGTGCTCCCGCATGCCCGCGCGGGCCCGCTGCAACGCGCTGTTGACGGAGTTGACCGAGTCGCCGAGCAGCTCCGCGACGTGCTTCGCCGGCCAGCCGAGGACGTCCCGAAGGATCAGCACAGCCCGCGGGCGCGGCGCCAGGTGCTGGACCGCGACGAGGTAGGCCAGCTCGATCGTCTCCCGCGCGACAGCGACCACCTCCGGCTCGTCCGCGACGCCCGCGGCCAGCTCGTCGAGCAGCCGGTCCGGGTAGGGCTGCAACCACCGCACCTCGCCGCCGGTCGCCGGCTCCGGACGGCACTTGGCGAGCAGGTCCAGGCAGGCGTTGGTGGCGATCCGGTACAGCCAGGCCCGGAACGACGACCGCCCCGCAAAGGTCTCCCGCCGCCGCCAGGCCCGCAGGAACGTCTCCTGCACGGTGTCCTCCGCATCCTCGAACGATCCGAGCATCCGGTAACAATGCACGTGCAGCTCCCGGCGGTGCCGCTGCGCCAGCCCCGAGAACGCCGATTCGTCGATCTCATCCAGACCGCCCACACCCAGCTCCTTCGGCCGCGCGTCCACACCCATCGCGTCATCCTTCCGTCTCGCCGTGTTCCGTCGTAGGTATGACCGATGAGGGCGCGAGAACTCATCACCAGGGCCGGTCGGCGCGGGTCAGCCTCCCAGCGTGCGTACCGCCGTCGACGACAGCCTGGTCAGCTCGGGCCGCGCGGGCAGAAACACCGTGGGGACACCAAGCGACTGGTTCATCGCGGCGAGTCGGTACTCGGCCTGGAGGTCGGTGGTGTTGCGTACGCCTCGGACGATCACTGCCACCTGATGGCCACGACAGTAGTCGGAGGTCAAACCGCTCCAGGCCACCACCGTGACGGAGGTCCACTCGACCGGCAGGACAGCCCGGACAGCGGCGGCTCGCTCCTCCTCGTCGACGCCCGGATGCTTGTCGCTGTTGACGGCGACCAGCACGACCACTTCGTCGAAGAGGTCACGTGCGCGGCGTACCACATTCAGATGCCCGGCAGTGAAGGGATCGAAGCTGCCGGGGTAGACGGCGCGTACGGGACCGGCGGTGTATGCCCTCGTCCCTGGCCCTGCCGATGGTGCGGGTGTCACGACCGCGACCGAGGGAACCGGAGCCGCATTCCTGTCGGTGCTCATGGCCCGACTGTAGGCTGCCCGATCCGCTGGTCCCCATGGGCGGGACGGGCTTGACGCGCCTACGTCCGTGAAGCATGGTCGATTGACCGTCTCGAATGCCTTTACCACGGGGAGAACTGATGAAGGCCCTCGTCACCACCGCCCTCGCTGCCGCTCTGCTCCTCCTGAGCACGGGCAGCGCGCCCGCCGTCCAGCCGGCAGCCGACCCGGCCTGCACCGGGCAGATCCACCCCAACCCGGGATTCGAGCGTGGCACCACCGGCTGGGAGGCCGGCCCCCGCATCGTCGTGCTCGGCGACACGATCCGGCCCGCGCGCACCGGCCGCGCGTACGCCACCTTCGCCGGGTTGGACGTGAGCCGTTCCGACCTGCTGCGCACCACCGTCGCGGTGCCGGCCAACTGTGACCTGACAATCCGCTTCTGGGTCCGCACCACCACCACCGAAACCAGCCGCAGCGATTACCTGAACGTCGGGCTGGTGGCCACCGGCATCCCCCCGAAGACCCGGTTCTCCCTGGCCTTCGACGGAGGAGCAGAGTGGCGGCAGTACAGCATGTCGACCGGGACCGCGCCGACCGAGCGCACCGCGACGGTCAGCTTCCTCGCCAGCGAGTCGGCCGGCAACGGCGTCACGACCTTCGACGTCGACAACGTGACCTTCAGGTTGAGCTGACCAGCGAGGGCGTCCTCCCCGACCCGCGCCGCCGGCTCGGTGCCCCTATGTGTCGAGCAGGAGCGCTTCGGCTCCCACCGGTCGGAAGCCGGCCGCCTGGAAAGCGCGTACGCTGCGTGCGTTGCCGGCGGCCTGCTGCGCCCAGACGGGCTGGCCGTCGGGCACCAGATGCCGGGCGGCGGTCGCCAGTGCCCGCCCGAGGCCCCGGCTCCGATGCCCTTCGTCGACCTCGATCGCCGTTTCCCAGCGACCTGCCACACCACGGCCGAGGATGACGATTCCGCCGTCGGCCGCCCAGACGAGCAGGTCGTCACGACGCCTACCTGCCCTCGTCCGACGTGGATGATCCGCGTTCACCACTTCTGTCAGCTCCAGTGGCGGCTCACCGGCGAGCGGGCCCGCCACTGTCAAGAGGTCGATCGTGTCCATGGAGCGCCGGGTGCGGTCGAGCAGCGCGCGCAGAAAGGCCGGATTCATCGCGACCGCCAGGGGGTCGCAGTCGAGGGAGGCCAGGATCCGGCGTACCCACACCGGGTCCTCGTCGGTGAAGACCACGGAGTGGGCGGTGAAGGCGACCACTCCGGCGTCGCGACTGCTTGGCTGTGGCACCACGGTGATGCCGCCGTCCGGTGCCGGGAACTGCCCCTGAGCTGCCGCATCCAGGATGTCGGCCAACTCGGTGCCGCTGTCGGATGGTCACCGCGCGACGGTCCCGGTGGCTTCGGTCACCTCGGCCGGTAGGGCGGGGCGGCGCTGAGGACCGCTGGCCAAGATGACGAGGAACATGCCAGCCATGACGACGGCGCCAACCACCATTGCCTGCCGCCACCCGTCCACGAAGGCCTGCTGCGCGGCGTGGATCACCTGCGGACTGTGGGAGCTCGACTCCCCGGCTGCCTCCAGAGCGTTGGCGATGCCTTCACGAGCGGTACTGGCGGTGTCTGCGGGAATGCCGTGCAGCTTGTCGCCGATCGAACTGCGGTAGCCGGCCGACAGTAGCGCGCCGAGCATGGCGACTCCGAGCGCGGTGCCGAACTCACGGGTGATGTCGTTGAGTGCGGAGGCGACACCCTGCTTCGCAACGGGCAGGGAACTGGTGATCGCCTCGGTGGAGGGAGCCATCGAGAAGCCCATGCCAACGCCCATGGCGAGCATGCCGGGCAGGACGGAGAGGTAGCCGCCGTCCACGGAGACGACCAGGGCCATCAGTGTCAGACCGACTCCACCGAGCGCGACACCGAGGGCCACGGTGGATCGGGAGCCGATGCGGGCGGCCAACCGGGGGGCCAGAGCGGACGTCATCATCATCAGTACCGCCATGGGCATCATCGCGAGGGTCGACAGCAGTCCCGACCAGCCGAGCACGGCCTGGAAGAACGGAAAGAGGACCACGGCGATGCCTGCCTGGACGCCGAAGACGACCAGGAGCGTGAGCGAACCGCCAGCCAGGCCCCGCTCGCGGAACAGGCGGACGTCCAGCAGCGAGGCGTCGCGACGCCGCAATTCCCAGGTCACGAACGCGATCAGTGCGGCGAGGCCGACGAGGAGACTGATCACCGTGACGGGGTCGCCCCAGCCGCGTTCCGGTGCCTCGTGCAGCACGTAGATGAGCCCGACCACGGCCACGCTGGAGGTGAGCGCGCCGACGAGGTCGAAGGAGTGGCCGGAGTACTCGCGGGAGTTGGGCACCGACCTCACCGCCATGGCCAGGGCCACGATGATCAGGGCCACCGGCAGGACGAACAGCCAGCGCCAGGAGGCCACGTCGACGAGCAGGGCGGAGAGAAACATGCCGAGGATGCCGCCGCCACCGGCGATGCCCGTCCACACACCGATCGCCTTGCCGCGTTCGTGTTCGGGGAACGTGGAGGTGATCACCGCCAGGGTGATCGGCATGATCATCGCAGCGCTGACACCACTGAGCACACGCGCCGCGAGCATGATCTCGGCGTTCGGGGCGAGGCCCGCCGCGACGCTCGCGGCACCGAATATGACCAGCCCGACGATCAGCATGGGCTTGCGGCCCAACCGGTCGCCCAAGGCGCCGAGCGGGAGTAGCAGCGCGGCCAGGGTGAGGGTGTAGGTGTTGATGATCCACAGGACGGTGGTCTGTCCGGCGCCGAAGTCGACTGCGAGATGGGTCTGGGCCACGTTCAGGCCCGAGACGGAGGCGATGACGGCCATCAAGGCGACGGAGACCGCGATCAGGATCATGCGGAGCTGACTGACACTTGGCGCGCTTCCGCTGACCACAGCGCCGCCCCGCGCCGCGGTGGTCGGCGGTGCCGGCTGGTACGTACTCATGGATTCCTCTCAACAAGGACGTGCGGTATCGGTCGGCGGACCGGGGGCGGGCTCCGGAGCGGGTCCAGGCCCTGCCGAGCGCGGCGTAGGGTGCGCCGTACGAAGGTCAGCCGACCGTGCTGCCGTTGCCGCGGCGAGGCCGCATGGCATGCAGGACGCTAACCACGTACTGCATTGGAGGCATATAATCTTGCTTATGACGCAAGATGATGGCGACCTGGACAGCCTCGTACGCAAACGGATCCGCGCTCTGCGGGTCGCACAGGGCTGGTCCCTGGAAGAACTGGCCACCCGGGCCCGGCTCAGTCAGTCCTCGCTCAGCCGCATCGAGAACGGCCAGCGCCGCCTCGCCCTGGACCAGCTCGTCACGCTCGCACGCGCCCTCGACACCACCCTGGACCAGCTCGTGGAGACCGCCTCCGACGACATCGTCACCAGTCCGATGATCGATGCCGCCCGCGGGTCGATGCGCTGGCCCATCAAGGCCGACCCGGGCATGTCCGTCGTCCGCCAGCGGATGACGGAACCGCCACCGGACAATCCGGCCCGCATGCGCGCCCACCCTGGGCGTGAATGGCTCGTGGTCCTCTCCGGCACGGCGGTCCTGATGCTCGGCCACCGTCGCTTCCGTCTCGAGACCAACCAGGCGGCCGAGTTCCCCACCATGCTGCCGCACGCCATCGGTGCCGACGGCCGCCCGTGCGAGATCCTGGGCATCTTCGACCGCGACGCCCGCCGTGGGCACCAGCAGCACGAGAGCGAGAACCTGCGACGGTGACGCGACGTTCGGTGCACCATCGCAGCCGCAGCGCGCGACGATCGTTCTTGCGTGTCAGGCAGCCCTGTCACCCATCGTCTTGCGTAATCCGAAAGCGATCGCGCCGCGTCCGCATGATCGTCTTAACGTCGCGGTATGACCCACGCAGCCCACCATGAACGCCACGATGCCGGACCGGCGGAGATCCTCGACTTGGAGGCCGACGTCCTCGCGGCGCACCTCACCGAGATCACGGCCTGGCTACCACTCGACACTGCCCCGCGCCAGATCGTGGATCTGGGTAGCGGCACCGGAGCCGGAACCTTTGCACTTCTCGACCGTTTCCCCGAGGCGCATGTGACCGCGGTCGACTCCTCGGCCGGGCACCTTCAGCGTCTGCGGGACAAGGCGTACGGCCGAGGTCAGACGAAGCGGGTGCGGACCGTTCAGGTGGACCTCGACGAGCCCGACTGGCCCGCGCTCGGCATCCCGGACCTGGTGTGGGCCTCCGCTTCGATGCACCACCTAGCCCGCCCCGAACAGGTCCTGCGCGCGGTCCACGACCTGTTGCCCGAGGGCGGACTGTTCGCCGTCGTGGAACTGTCCGCCTTCCCGCGATTCCTCCCCGAGAACGCCCCGGATGACCGGCCCGGTCTGGAGGAGCGCTGTCACGCCGCCGGCGACCGCGTCCACGCCGAGCACCTCCCCCACCGGGGCGCCGACTGGGGGCCGATGCTCACCGCCGCCGGATTCACCGTCGAAGGTGAGCGCCGACTGACCGTGCACATCAAGGGCTCAGACGACCAACAGGTCGGCGTCTACGCCCAGGCCAGCCTCCAGCGCATCCGCCACGGCGTCGCCGACGCCCTCGCCCCCGAGGACCTCGCCGCACTCGACCGGCTGCTGGACACCGACAGCCAGCACAGCATCCTGCGCCGCAGTGATCTCGCCGTTCGGACCGAGCGCACCGTCTGGGCCGCACGCCGACCGATACCGTCGAGTCGCTCCGCAACCACGCCACCCGCCGGTTCACCGCAGCCAACGAACCCCTGAGCACGCCGACTCCGTCACCGTCAGCGAGGGCATCTTGACCACCCCGCCCGCGGCGTGAACCAGGGGCGGCGACAACCGTAGGAGCCCTGCCAGCGCGAAGGCGAACGGTGGCGGGGCTCCTCCTCAGACGAACACGGTGAGTTCGTACCTACCCGGTGATCACCGGCCAGGCGTAGGCCAGCAGGGCGCACGCCGCGCCAAGCAGCGCGAGCGAGACACCTCGGGTGCGGAGGGGCAACGCGGCGAGCACGAGCAGGATGACCGCGACGACATAGAGGAACGCCTGCACCGACATGGAAGTCTCCTTCGGGGGTTGACTGACGGGCGGATCGCTCCCTACCCCCGTCGTCCCGGCCGCCAAACCTCTGCCTGCCTGGGATGACGACGGCAGGACGCAGCGCCCCGACCGTTGCCGCTCGGCCCGGGGAGTCGGTACACGACAGCCCGGCGGTGCGTCGATCGGTTGACTGCCGTTCGTTCCGCAGCGGGAGCCGGATCTCCCGCCTGAGCAGGATGCGGCCAGGGGCGGGCCCGGCGAACATGTCACTATGTCACGTACATTTCGGACACTGAAGATCGTGGCGTCCAGCGTCGCGCTGGTGACCACGATCGCCGTCGTACCCGCCTCCGCCACAGCGCAGCCGAGCCCGTCCGCCCGACCGGCCGCCGGCGGACCGGATCGCGCCGAGTTGCGCACCGCACTCGCCGCGGTGCCCGCAGCCGGCGTCCCAGGGGTGCTGGTCGCCGTGCGCGACGGCCGGCACGACTGGCGTAACGCCGCAGGCCAGGCGTTCCTGACCAGACCTCGACCGATGCAGCCACAGATGCGACACCGGATCGGCAGCGTCACCAAGACGTTCGTCGCCACCACCGTGCTCCAGCTCGTCGACGAGGGCCGGCTGAGCCTCGACGACCCGATCGGGCGGTGGCTGCCCGACGTCGTGCCGGGTGACCTCGGCACCCAGGTCACCGTCCGGATGCTGCTCAACCACACCAGCGGCATCGGCAACTACACCAACGCGATGATCGACTCGTACGCGGCGATCAACCGGATGCAGGTCGACACGTACGCTCCGGCGGACCTCGTGGCCACGGGCCTGGCCATGCCGCCGACCAACGCCCCCGGTGCCCAGTTCAACTACTCGAACACCAACTACATCCTGGCCGGCCTGCTGATCGAAAAAATCACCGGCAAGGATGCGGCGGCCGAGGTGCAGCGGCGCATCCTGCGGCCGCTGAGGCTCACCGGGACATCGTTTCCCGGCACCGACCCGCGGATCCGTGGCCCGCACAGTGGCGCCTACTTCGCCCCGCTCGGCGTACGCGACCTCAGCGAGTTCAACATGAGCTGGGCGTGGACGGCAGGCGAGATGATCGCCACCACGGCAGACCTGAACACCTTCTTCCGGGCGCTGCTCGGCGGTGACCTGATCAGCCCGGCCAGCCTCGATGAGATGCTCACCGGGGTACCGATCCTGCCCGAGCAGCCCGAAGCCGGCGGCTACGGGCTCGGCATCTACTCGCTGCCCACGCCGTGCGGCGAGTTCTGGGGCCATGACGGCGCGGTCCTCGGTCACCTGACGTTCTCCCTGCACAGCCGGGACGGCGCTCGCCAGGTGTCGTCCGGGATCAACATCAGCCACTACCAGCTCGGCCTACCCGACCTGCACCCGATCGACGTCGCCTGGAACACGTTGCTGCGAACCGCGATATGCCCGACCGACGAGGCGGGCAGCCGTGCGGCAGCGGCCGTTCCGCCGTTGCCCAGCGTGACCCGGATGCCGGGCAACGACGACGCGACGGTGGCGGTGCCCTGACGCGAGTCTGCTCCTTGGTGATCCCCTGACGGCCTGTTGATCCCGTCAGGGGATCACGCCGTTGCAGCGACGCCGCGGACCAGTCAGGACGACAGCGGCAGCGGGACCTGACGTGACGTGAGCCACGACTGTCACACGCCGGGTGCTGTCGGTGTCTTGGGGTCGAACCGTCCGCGAAGGGAGTCAGACATGGCAGGCAACACCAGGGTGGTAGTGGTCGGCGGCGGATTCGCCGGCGTGATGGCGGCCAATCGCCTGTTGCAGCGCGACGACGTCACCGTGACCGTGGTGAATCCGCGGCCGGACTTCGTCATCCGGCTCCGGCTGCACCACGTGGTCGCCGGTGTCCACGAGGCGGTCGTGCCCTACCGGCAGGTGCTGGCCGAGAAGGTGCGGCTGGTCCAGGACACCGTCACGGCAATCGACGCGGCGCAGCGCAGCGTGACGCTGCGGGGCAGCGGCACACTCGGCTACGACTACCTCGTCTACGCGGCGGGCAGCGCGAGCGCCGAACCACGCGTTCCCGGCGCGGCCGAGTTCGCCTACCCGATGGCCACCCTTGAGGCAGCAAAGCGGCTGCGCTCGATCCTCGACGACCGGCCGGCGGCGACCCCGGTGACGGTCGTCGGCGCCGGGCCGACCGGCATCGAAACCGCCGCCGAGCTGGCCGAGCGGGGACACCGGGTCAGTCTGGTCTGCGGGGACACGCTCGGCGCGTACCTGCACCCACGGGCCCGACGCGCCGCCACCAGGTCGCTCACCAGGATCGGCGTGGCCGTCCTGGCCGGTCCCGGCACCACCGTCACCGAGGTCATGCGGGACGCGGTGCGGCTCGGTGACGGTCGTACGCTGCCGAGCGCGATCACCATCTGGACCGCGGGCTTCGGGGTGCCGGATCTGGCCACGCGCAGCGGCTTGCGGACCGACGCCATCGGGCGCCTGATCACCGACGAGACGCTGACCAGCGCCGACGACGAACGCATCGTCGCGGCCGGGGACTCGGCGGCGCCGTCCGGCGTGCCGTACCGGATGAGCGCGTACACGGCGAGTTGCCTCGGCGCGCACGCCGCGGACACGGTGCTGCGGCGCATCGCGGGCACCGCCCCCGAGCCGGCGAGCGTCTTCTTCGGCGCCATGTGTGTCGGCCTGGGCACCCATGCCGGCATCTACCAACTTGCCGGCCGGGACGACACCGCGAACAGGATGTTCGTCGGTGGCCGCTTCGGCGCGGGACTCAAGGCTCTGACCTACCGGTTCGCCGTTGGTCACCTCACCAAAGAGGCCCGCAAGCCCGGATCGCACCGGTGGCTCGGCAACAACAAGCGTCGGCAACTGCTCCAGGCGGAGGCGGCCCCGGCACGGGCTGCCGCTGACCACTCGGCGTAGCGCCACGTGGTCTGCCCGGTCGCACGATGGCGGCTAACGGGGGCGGCCGGGCAGCGCGATCTCGAAGTGGACGGTCTGATAGGTGTCGTCGCGGCCGTCACGCGGGTCGTGGATCGGCGTGGCCACGCTCCGCCAGAACGGTTCGGCACCGTCGACGCGCGGATCCGTGTGCAGGTAGAGCGCCTGGTAGCGGGGTTGCCGGGCGACGAAGTCGACGGCGAGGCCGACGAGTGCCCGGGCGAGGCCACTGCGTCGGTGTTCGGGCCGGACGTAGACCCGGAACAGCTGCGCGGTGGTCTCGTCCGGGTAGCGCTGGGCGAGGAAGCGCGGGTGGGGTGGGCACGTGGGCCCGCCGGCCCGCACCGCAGTGGTGCCGACGACCTCGTCGCCCTTGGTCGCGACGAACAGGGCGTGGTGCTCGGGCGTGAGGTAGGTGCCGCCGAGGTCGATGACGTCCCGGTGCCAGTCGGGCCGGTAGCCGTAGCCGAAGTCGCGGTAGAAGGTGTCGAGCATGACGCTGCGCGCCCCGTCGAGGTGCCGTAGGTCGGCCGTCTGGACGTCGTACGGGCCGACGTGGGATCGGTGCTGCTGCATGGTTCCTCCGGTCATGGGTTCGACGGCGCCGCGGCGGTCGCCGGGTCGATGTACAGAAGCGCGCGGGTCAGCGGGTGGTGTGCGTGGTCGAGCAGGGCGTCGGCCGGGCCGCTGTCGACGACGGTTCCGTCGTCGAGAACGACGATGTGGTCGGCGAGGTGAGCCACGACGTCGCGGTCGTGGCTGATCATGACCACGGTCAGTCCGAGGGTGCGTCGCAGCTCGTCGAGGAGCGTGAGGATGCCGTGCCGGGTGACGCTGTCGAGCCCGGCGGTCGTCTCGTCGCAGAGCAGGACGCGCGGCTCGCTGGCGAGAGCACGGGCGAGCGCCGCGCGGTGCAGTTCGCCGCCGGAGAGCCGGTCGGGACGTTGGATCACGGTGTGTTCGGCGAGGCCCACCCGTTCGAGCAGGTGCAGGGCAATGTGACGGGCCTGGTCCGGTGTGGCGTCCCGCAGGCGTCGCGCGGGCCCGGCGATCTGGTCGAGCACCGGCCGGTAGGGGTCGAAGCTGGCGCGGGCGTCCTGGAACACGTACTGGATGGCGCCGAGTTCGGCTGGTTGGCGTCGGTCGAGGTACGCGGCGAGGCGGTGCTCGGCGAGGATCACCTGGCCGGTACGGGCGGGGTGCAGGCCGGCGATACAGCGGGCCAGGGTCGTTTTGCCGCTTCCGGACCGGCCGACCACCGCCAGGCACCGTCCGGCGGGGACGGCCAGGCTGACGTCGCGGAGCACGTCGCGGTGTCGACCGCCGTCGCGGTGGGCGGCGCTCAGGCCGGTGACCCGCAGCAGCGGCCGGTCCTCGCCGACCACCGCCGCTGGCCCGGCCGGTGGCGTGGCGAGCAGTTGCCGGGTGTGCCGGTGCCGTGGCAGGGCGAGCACTTCGGCGGCCGGGCCGGTTTCGACGGCAGCGCCCCGGTGCAGCACGAGGATCTGGTCGGCGACGGCTCGTACCAGGTGCAGGTCGTGGCTGAGCAGGATGACGGCGATGCCGTCACGGGCGAGTGTCGTCAGTTCCCGGGCGACGTCCCTGCGGGTCAGCGCGTCCTGGCCGGTGGTGGGTTCGTCGGCGATGAGCAGGACGGCGTGGGCCAGCAGGGCGTGGGCGATGACGAGACGTTGTTGCTGACCGCCGGAGAGCTGGTGCGGGAAGCGGCGCAGGAACCGGCGGTCGGTCGGCAGGCTGACGCGTTCGAGGGTGGCCGTCACCGTGCGTCGGCGGACGCTGCGGCTGTCGCCGGGTGCCTGGTGCCGGGCGATCTCGTGGAGCACGGCACCGATGCGGCGTACGGGATTGAGGGCGGCACCGGGTTGCTGGGGTACGTAGCCGACAGTGCCGGGCGTGGGCGGGCTGGTGGTCGTGACGGGCCGGCCGGCCAGGGTGATGGCGCCGGTGAGGGTGACGCCGGGGGCGGCCTCGCCGAGCAGGGCCCGGGCGGTGGTGGTCTTGCCGCTGCCGGATCCGCCGATGACGGCGAGGATCTCGCCGGCTCGCAGGGTGAAGGAGACGCCGTCGACCAACGTCCGGTCGACGGTCGTGGCCGCCAGCTCCCGCACCTGGAGAAGGGAGTTGTCCACGCGCGGACGGCTACCGGTCGTGGCTGGTACGGACGGTGGTGCGCTGGGGATGGCGGGGGTGACCAGCATCCGGTCGGTGACCAGGTTGAAACCGACGGCCAGGCAGATGATCAGCGCGGCCGGCACGGCGACGGCCCAGGGTTGCAGGAACAGACCGGTGCGATTGCGGTCCACCATGACGGCCCAGTCCGCGGCGTCGGGTGCCACGCCGATGCCCAGGAAGCTGGCGGTGGCCACCAGGTAGATGGCGCCGATGAACCGGACGCCGGCGTCGGCCAGCAGGATCCGGCGGATGCCGGTGCCGACGTAGCCGGGGCCGCGCCGCCACCAGGTCTCGCGGTACAGGCGCATCGCCTCCATGGCCGGTCCGTGGGCCAGCGGCAGTGCGGCGGCGCGGGTGATCCGGGCGATCTCCGGCAACCCGATCAGCGCGACGATCCCGACGAGGGTGAGGGGCCCGGGCGGCGCGGTGGCGGCCAGCAGGATCAGCAGCAACAGCGACGGCACGGCAAGCGTCAGGTCGAGGGGGCGCATGAGCAACTCGTCGACCCACCGGCGGCGGGTGGACGCGGCCAGCAGGCCGACCGGCACGCCGACGAGGTACGCCAGCAGCGTCGCGCAGACGGCGACCCCGACGACGGACCGGCCGCCGAGCAGGACCTGCTGCCACACGTCACGGCCGACGAAGTCGGTGCCCAGCACACCGTCGCCGGAGAACGGGAACGTCCGGTCGCCCGGCTCGCCGGCCAGCGGTGGGCCGAACACGGCCAGCGCGAGCGGCACCGCGAGCAGCACCGCCCCGGTCAGGGTGCGCAGCCGCCTCATCGCACGGCCCCGATCCGGGGTGCGAGGCGGAACGCCACCAGGTCGGCGGCCAGGTTCACCACTACGGTGGTCACGGCCACGAGGACGCACAGCGCCTGCACGCTGGGGATGTCGCGGGTGGACACGGCGTCGACGAGGGCGGTGCCGAGGCCGGGGATGACGAACACCGCCTCGACGACGATGACGCCGCCGAGCAGCCAGTCGGTGGTGCGGGCGAGTTGCTGCACCACCGGCGCCAACGCGCCGGGCAGGGCGTGGCGCAACCAGAGGCGGCTGCCGGTGATGCCGAGTCGTCGGGCGTGGCGCACGTGCTCGCCGCGCAGGGCGTCGAGCATACCGGCGCGGGTGAGTCGGCTGATGGTGCAGATCGGTCGGGCGAGCAGCACGAGCAGCGGCAGCACGAGCACGGACGGCCGGGCGAGCAGGTCGGCGCCGAACGCGGTGGGCGGTAGCCAGCCGAGTTGGACCCCGAAGACGGCGATGAGCAGGATCGCCAGGGCGAACTCGGGCACCGCGTACAGCGCGACCGACACCGCGGACACGACCCGGTCCAGTCGCCCGCCTTCCCGGCGGGCCGCCAGCATGCCCAGCGCGATGGCGAGCGGTACCAACGCGAGGAGGGTCACCGCCGCCAACAGCAGCGTGGCGCCCGCGCTGTCGGCGAGGCGCTCGACGATGGGCCGCTGCGAGATCAGCGAGACGCCGAGGTCGCCGCGGATCAGGTCGGTCAGCCAGTCGAGGTAGCGCTGCCAGGCCGGTCGGTCGAGGTCCAGGTGTGCCCGGATCGCGGCGATGCGGGCCGGGTCGGGATGGTCGCCGGCGATCACCACGGCGGCGTCACCGGGCAGCGCCTCGGTGAGCACGAACACGATGGTGGTGATCCCGGCGACCTGCCCGAGGCCGAGCAGCAACCGCCCGGCGGCGTAGCGGGGCAGACTCACCCCAGCCAGACCTTGTCGAAGCGGGCCCAGTCGAGGGTGTTGGCCGGGGCGTCGGCGGACACCCCACCGACGCCGGGCGCGGTGGCGACGAGGAAGTCCGCGAAGCCCCAGATCAGGAATCCGCCCTCGGCGTGCAGGCTGCGCTGCATGTCGCCGTACGCCTGCCGGCGGGTTGCTTCGTCGGCGCTGGAGATGGCCTTGGCGTAGAGGGCGTCGAACTCGGGGCGGGCCCATCGGGTGGCGTTGGTGGTGGAGTTGGTCAGCAGCCGCTGTGAGATGTGCGTTTCGATGGGCATGGCACCGGAGCGGTACGAGGCCAGCACTCCGGAGTTCAGGATGTCCTTCCAGTAGGTGTCCTTGTTGCCCATCGCGGTTTCGATGACGAGCCCGGCCTGCTTGGCCTGTTCGGCGAAGACGCTGGCGGCCTCGACGAAACCGCTGGCCACCGCCGCGGTGTCAAGGGTGATGCGCAACCCCTTGGCGCCGGCCTTGTCGATGAGGAACCGCGCCCGGTCGAGGTCGCGGGTGCGCTGGGCGATGTCGTCGGCGTAGTACTGGTAGCCCTTGCCGAACAGGTCGTTGCCGACCTGCCCGGAACCGGCGAGGACGGTGTCGACCAGTTGTTGGCGGTCGGTGAGCAGGAACATGGCCTCACGCAGGTCGCGGTTGTCGAACGGCGGCCGGTCGACCTTCATGGCGAACGACTGCATAGTGCTGTTCGGCATCCGGGTGACGGTCATCCGGCCGCTGCCGGCGTGGGTACGCGCGGTGGTGGGGGTGACGTCGTGCGCGTACTCCACCTGGCCGGCGAGCAGGGCGTTGACCCGGGCCGACTCCTCATTGCTGATCAGGTACTCCAGCTCGTCAAGATGCGCGGCGCCCTCCCAGTAGCCGTCGTACCGCTTGAGCAGCAGCGACCGGCCGGGCTGCCAGGAGTCGAAGGTGAACGGCCCGGAACCGACGGGCCGCTCGAAGCTGTCGGTGCCCTCGGGGACGATGTACGCGCCGAACGCGGCCAGGGCGTTGGGGAACTCGGCGAACGGTCGCTTGAGGGCCAACTCCAGGGTGCGGTCGTCGACGGCACGGCTGTTGGGCAGGTCGATCAGGTCGAGGCTGGCCTTGGCGCGGAACGCCTTCTCCGGGTCGAGGATCCTGGCGTAGCTGTAGAGCACGTCGGCGGAGCGCACCGGCCTGCCGTCGTGGAACGTGGCCTGGCGCAGAGTGATCCGCCAGCGGGTGAGGTCGCCGCTGGGCTCCCAGCGTTCGGCGAGGCGGGGCCGGATGGAGACGTCCGGGCCGTAGTCGGCGAGCTTGTCGAACATCGCCTTGGCGCGCGACGCCTCGTTGAACAGGTTCGCCAGGTGCGGGTCCAGCGTCTCGTTGACCCCGCCGCCGGCGAACGCCGCCCGCAGCCGACCGCCGCGCCGGGGCTGCCCGGCCGAGGTGCTGGCCGCGTCGTTACCCGGCCCGCAGCCGGTCAGCAGGGCGGCGGAGACGGCGGCGGCACCGCCGAGCAGGCCGCGGCGAGACAGTCTCGGCACGGTGACGGGCGGGTGAATCATGATGGGTCCTTTCGGTACGGAGGTGAGAGTCACGCCGCGTCGTCGCGGCGGCGGGCGACCAGGTGCAGGCGGTCGCCGGACATGACGGTCGACAGCGCGGCCGCCGGATGCCAGGGCGGGTCGGTCCGCGGCCCGGGGGCGTCGAACAGGGCCACGACGTCGAACCCGGCGGTGTCGAGCAGGTACCGCAGTTCGGCGGGGAACAGCAGCCGCCATGCCGAGGTCTGCACCAACGGTCGCGGGCAGGCCGGCCAGGTCCAGACGCGTTCGCGGCGCAGCAGTTGCTCGCGGTGGTCGATCCACAGCCGCGTCGCGGCGGTGTACGTGACGTCGCGCCAGGTCACGCTGCGGGTCCGGGTGCCGTCGAGGAGTTCGGTGTTGCCGAGGAAGAACGCGCCGTTGCGCATCTCCGCCAGCAGCAGCCCACCGGGGCGCAGGTGCCGGTGACAGCGCCGCAGGAACGCGGTCAGGTCGGCGTTGTGGTGGCAGTACAGCAGTGCGCTGTCCAGGCAGGTGACGACGTCGAAGTGGTCGGTCAGGGCAAAGGTGCGCATGTCGGCGCGCACGAAGCGGACGCCGGGATGGCGGCGCTGGGCGTAGGTCAGCATCGGCACCGACGTGTCCAGCCCGGTGGCGGTGTAGCCGAGGGTGGCGAGGTGCCCGGCGTCGCGGCCGGTACCGCAACCGACGTCGAGCAGCCGGGGCGCGGCGACGGTGCGGTCGGCGAACCGGCGTACGAGGTCGTCGACGAACCGGGCGGCAACGTGGTCCGGGTCGGGAAACTGCTGTTCGTACAGCTCCGGGTGGTCGGTGAGGAGATTCTCCCCGCTCATGACACGCCCGCCGACGCCGCCGCCGGTGCTGCCGGTGCCGGCATGAGCAGGCCGCCACGGCGCAGCAGCCACACCGCACCCGCCGATGCCAGCCCGACGCCGGCGGTGAGCAGCCACGCCGCTGCGGGCACGCCGGCGTCTCCGGAGGTGCCCACCGCCGCGCCGACGGCGGCGGTGCAGCCGGCGGCGAGAATCCCGGACACCAGGTAGAACAGGCCGAAGTAGGTGCCCGTCAGCCCAGGCCCGGCGAAGGCGGGGATCAGCTCCAGCACGAACGGCTGGGTGATCATCACCCCGAGGGTGAGCAGGACGGCAGCGGCCAGCACGGGCAGCAGCCGCAGCACCGGTGGTGCCGACTCCACCCGCAGCAGCGGCAGCAGGAAACCGGCTCCCATGACGGCCATACCCACGGTGATGCTCGTGCCGCGGCTGACGCGGCGATGCAGCCAGCCGGTCAGGGGCAGTTGCAGGGTGAGCGTGACGACGGTGGAGACGACGAACAGCACCGCGACCGCCACGGGCTGCCCGGTGACGTGTTCCGCCTGCACCGGCAGGATCAGGTACAGCTGGGTCTGCAACGCGAACATGCCGGCCAGCGCCACGCTGAAGGCCAGGAACCGGCGGTCGGCGATGCCGGTGCGCCAGTCCTGCCAGACGGTGGCCGCGCTGGACGTCACCGGTTGGGCGGGCAGCCAGATGGCCTGCGCCACGGTGAGCGCGGCGAACACCGCCGCGGCGGTCAACGCGGCGACCCGGAAGTCGACAAGCAGCAGTGCGGCGCCGAGCAGTGGGCCGAGCAGCGCGCCGGCACTGGCGAACACGTTGAACAACGCGAACGCCTCGGCGCGCCGGTCGGCGGCGGCCTGCGCCACGTAGGTGCGCACGGCCGGGTTGAACAGCGCCCCGGCCAGCCCGGACAGGATCGACGCGGCCAGCAGCAGCGGCAATGACGTGCTGAGGGCGAACAGTCCGAAGCCGACGGTGCGCAGGGCGCAACCGGTGATGATGACGCTGCGGGCACCGAGCCGGTCGGCGGCCGAGCCACCCAGCAGGAACAACCCCTGCTGACTGAGGTTCCGTACACCGAGCACGATGCCGATCACGGCGGCGGACAGGCCGACGTCGTCGGCCAGGTAGCCGGCGAGGTAGGGCAGCAGCAGGTAGAAGCCGACGTTGACGCCGAGCTGGTTGACCACCAGCAGTCGGATCGGCAGCGGGAAACTGCGCAGGGTGGCCCACGTGGTCATCGGGCCGCCCGCACGCCGAGACCGGGTTCGTCGGTCAGCCGCAGGACACCGTCGTGGCCGCCGATGCCGGTCCACGGATCGTCGGCGAGCAGCAGGTGCCCGTCCAGGTCGATCCAGCGGGCGTCGCCGGTGAGGTGCACCGCTGGTGCGATGCCCAGCGAGCTGGCCACCAGGCAACCCAGCATGAGATCCATGCCGTACGCGCGGGCCGTGGCGGCGATCTGCTGTGCGGCGTGGATGCCGCCACACTTCGCGAGCTTGATGTTGATGCCGGCGACCGTGCCCGCCAGGGCGTCGAGGTGCGCCAGCGTGGCGGCGTCCTCGTCGGCGATGACCGGCACGTCGGTACGCGCGCTGATCCAGGCGAGTAGCTGCGGTGTTCCGGGCGCGATGGGTTGTTCGACGGCGTCGATGCGGTGCGGGCGCATCGTGTCGAGCAGCCGCACGGTCTGCTCGGCTGTCCAGGCGCCGTTGGGGTCGAGGACGAGCCGGGCCTGCGGCATGGCGGCGCGTACGGCGGCGATGCGGGCCGGGTCGGCGGGGTCGCCGCACTTGACCTTGACGAGCTGGAAGCCGCGCCGCGCCAGCGCCCGGGCGGTGGTGGCAGCGTCCTCCGGAGCGACCATGCCGATGGTGTGGGCCGTGGGTGCCGGGGAGAGGTCCGGCCGGCCGAGCCACTGATGCACCGGCATCCCGGCGCGCCGGCCCACCAGATCGTGGACGGCGGCGTCCAGCGCCGCCAGCACCCCGGCGGGCAGGTCGGCGGCGAGCGCGGGCAGGTCCGCAAGCAGCGATTCGGGTGCACCGTAGCCGTGCGTCCGGTCGGTGAGCCCGGCGAGCAGATCGAGGATGGTGGGCAGGTCGAGGCCGTAGTAGACGCTCGTGACGACCTCGCCGTGGCCGGTGACGCCGTCGTGGGACAGGTCGACCTGGACGGCGTCGCGGCCCGGCATCGTCGCGCGGGAGATCCGCAGTGGCTCGCGTAGCCGCAGCGGGTAGGTGCGCCAGCCGAGCCTCATGCCGGCACCGCCAGGCGGCGCAGCGGGTCGAGGACGGTCCGGCAGCGACTCCACCGGGTGACCTCGACGGCGTTCGGGTACGGGATCTCGATCGGGTGGCCCGGTGCGGGGGCGAACAGCCCGTGGGTGGCGCAGAACGCGTCGTCGTAGATCGAGTCGAGGTAGCGGTGCGGACCGTCCGGGAAGATCGTCACCACCCGAGCGCCGGGCTGCATGCGGCTGATCCACGCGGCGACCCGGGCGACCGCGCCGGTGCTCCAACCGCCGGTGACGAAGGCCGAGCGCGCCAGGCGGCGGCAGCTGTCCACCGCCTCCACCGGGCCGATCCAGTGCACCTCGTCGAAGGCGGTGTAGTCGACGTTGCGGGGAAAGATGCTGCTGCCCAGCCCGCGCATGAGCCGTGGCCGCGCGGGTTGGCCGAAGATCGTCGAGCCGACGGTGTCGACACCGACGAGCCGCATCCGGGGCCAGTGCCGCCGCAACGCCCGGGCCAGACCGGCGCTGTGCCCGCCGGTGCCCACGCTGCACACCAGCACGTCGACGGCCTCGACCTGCCCGGTGAGCTCGGCGGCGAGGGTCCGGTAGCCGGCGGCGTTGTCCGGGTTGTGGTACTGGTCGGGCCAGTAGGCGTCCGGCGTGCCTGCCAGGATCTCGTGCAGTCGGTCCAGGCGGGCCTGCTGCCACCCGCCGACCGGGTGCGGCCGCTCGACCACCTCGACCACCGCCCCGTAGGCGGTCAGCAGCGCCCGCATCGGTCGTTCGATGTCGCGGTCCACCACGACGATGACCGGGTGGCCCAGGGCCTGTCCGGCGAACGCCAGCCCGATGCCGAGGGTGCCGCTTGTGGACTCCACCACGGTGGCTCCCGGCCGGAGGTCACCGCGCTGCCGGGCGGCCTGCAGCATGGCCACGGCGGCGCGTGCTTTCATGCCGCCCGGGTTCAGATACTCCACCTTGGCGTGGAAGCCACCGTGCGGGTGCGGCAGCGGGGTGTCGACGAACGCCACCGGGGAGCGCCCCAGCAGGTCCAGCAGGTGCGGTGCGCACGTTCTCGGCGCGGCGTCGGTCAGCATGGCGACCCGGCGGCGCGGTAGCGGTAGACCGTCGTCGGTCCGCCGTCGAGCCAGAAGAACGGGTACGGTTCGGCGGACACGGCGCTGAGCCCGGCGCCGAGGAAGCACGGCAGGACGGCGCTGCCGGTCTGCGCGAAGGCCACCATCGGTTTGCCGGTGGTGCGGGCGTGCCGCAGCAGCGGCTCGAAGGTGCCGTTGCCGAGGGTCATGCCGGACACCAGCAGGGCGTCGCAGCGTTCCAGCAGGGCGGCGGCGTCCGGCAGGCACGGCTCGTCCCACTCGGTGCTGCCGCCGGCCAGATCGCAGGGCAGATAGCCGATGCCGCGGCGGCGTAGCTGGCCGAGCAGGGAGTTGACCACGCCGACGACCAGGACCTGCTGTCCCGGGGCCACCGGTATCAGGTCCACCACCGCGGCGGCTCTGGCGGTCGACTTGGCCAGCGAGGTGCCGGCGGGGATGGTGACCGTGTCGTCGGCGACGTGTGTGTGCGGGCGGGCGGCGGCGAGGTAGGCGTCCAGAGCCGCGACGCGGACCGCCGGCACCGGGTGGGTGAGCAGTTCCGCCACACTGCGGCCCACGCAGTCGTACGCGACGTCGTCGGTCAGCTCGTCCGGCTCCGTCGCGCAGGAACCGACGGTGGCGCCCACCCGCAGACTCAGCACGTGGTTGCGGTAGCTGCGGCCGCGTCCAGCGTGCCGGGCACCTTGCCGGGTGGTGAACGCGACGCTGATCTGCTCGGTGGCCGGATCGGGACCGAATCGGGCGGTGCTGACGGCTTCGATCAGGTCCGTCACCGACCTGAACGGCTCACCGGTCTCCACCGGCGTCGGTGTCGTCACGCCAGCGCTCCGGCCAGGTCGTCGGCGTATCGGACGCTCAGGCCGGCGACCAGTTCCTCGGCCCGGGTGCGGGCGCCGGGGCCGGTGGTGTCCACCGTCATGACGTGGCCGAGGTAGGTGTTGTTGCTCACCGCGTCGCCCGTGCGGTGCCCGGCGGGCTTCACCGCCCAGTCGACGACGTCGGGCGCTGCGGCCAGCGTGGCCGCACCGTCGATCCCGGCGACGGTTCCGGCGCGGGGCGGCAGCAGGAACGAGATGGCCGCGCTGCGCACGCCCGTGTCGGTCACCGCGAGGTCCGGCTGTTCCCCGAGGGCGAGCTGGGTGTACACCATGGGCAGATCCACCCCGGTCGCCCGCCGCACCAGCTCGGTGATCTGGTTGCCCGCCGGGCGTGGGTTGATCTCCACCACCCGCGGTCCGGCGGCCGTCATCCGCAGCTCGGTGTGCGCCACTCCCCGGTCGAACCCGACCGCGGCCAGGGCGGCGACCGCCATGTCGCACACCGCGGTGAATGTCGCGGCGTCGAGCGCGGCGGGGAACATGTGCCCCGTCTCGACGAACCACGGCTCGCCGGCCAGGCTCTTGTCCGTCACGCCGAGCACCGTCGTCGTGCCGTCGACGGTGACGGTCTCGACGCTGACCTCCGGCCCGACCAGCACCTCTTCCAGCAGCACCTGCGGTGACCGCTGTTGGCCACGGGCGTTGACCGGGAACGCGTCGAGGGCGTCGAAGGCCTCGCGCAGTTCGGTCCGGTCGGTCACCAGCCGGACGAACATCCCGGCGCACAGGTCGACCGGCTTGATGACCAGCGGGAAGCCCAGCGTACGCGCGGCGGTCTCGGTACCCGGCCAGTCCTCGGTGACCGCGAACGTCGGACCGGGCAGGCCGGCCGCCTGCATCCGTTGCCGCGCCAGGTCCTTGCGGCAGGCGTACTCGACGGCCTCCGGTCGGGCGCCCGGCAGGCCCAGGTGTGCGGCGAGCCGGGCTGCCGTGCCGAGGTAGTAGTCGCACGAGGTGATGACGCCGTCGAACCGCAGCACCTCGTGCAGCCGCTGGATCTGGGACAGCAGCATGTCCAGGTGGTTGGTGTCGGCGGTGATCACGTTGTCCGCGGCGAGCAGCGGGTGCACCCCGTCGCCGCCGCTCTGGCCCAGGTAGTGGTGCAGGTTCCTGGTCAGGAACGTGAACCGATGCCCCGCTTCCCGGATCGCCCGGGGCAGCAGGGTGCTCATCGCACCGACCCAGCTCTCAATCACCAGCAGATGTCCCACCGCGCACTCCCGATGTTCAGGGGATCCCCGACCACCAGACGATAACGGTTGTCATTTGCGATGGCTAGCCGGGTCCCCCGGTCACCACCGAGGAGACCCGCCCGCTGCGACCGGCGGCGGTGCTCACCTGCCGTGGTACGCGGCCCGCATGAGGTCCTGCATGTCGTCGAGCATGGGCATCCGCGGGTTGGCCGGAGCGCACTGGTCCTCGTAGGCGTTGAGGGCCTGTTGCGGCAGTGCGGCGAGGAAAGCCGCCTCGTCGACGCCCACGGCCTGGAAGGACGGCTCGATGCCGACGGCGTCGCGCAGCCGCTCCACCGCGACGGCGTACGACTCGACCCCCTCCTGCGCGGTGGCCGCCGGCAGGCCCAGCATCCGGGCGATGTCCTGGAACCGCTCCGGCGCCCGGTAGTCCTCGTACTTGGGCCATCCGGTCAGCTTGGCCGGTGTCGTGCCGTTGTAGCGGATGACGTGCGGCATCAGGATCGCGTTGGTGCGTCCGTGCGCCACGTGGAAGGTGGCACCCAGGGTGTGCGACATGGCGTGCACGATGCCCAGGAAGGCGCTGCCGAAGGCCATGCCGGCGATGGTTCCCGCGTTGTGCATCTTCTCCCGGGCCTCGGCGTCGGCCGCGCCGTCGCGCACCGCCCGCTCCAGGTAGGTGAAGATCAGCTTGATGGCCTGCAACGCGAGTCCGTCGGTGAAGTCGTTGGCGTAGACGGAGACGTACGACTCGGTGGCGTGGGTCAGCGCGTCGAAGCCGCTGTCCGCCGTGATGGTGGGCGGCAGGTCGGCGGCGAGCACCGGGTCGACGATGGCCACGCTCGGCGTCAGGGCGTAGTCGGCGAGGGGGAACTTCTTGCCGGTGGCGGTGTCGGTGATGACCGCGAACGGAGTCACCTCGGCGCCCGTGCCGGAGGTGGTGGGGATGCAGACCAGGCGGGCCCGCTCCCCCAGCGTCGGGAACTTGAAGGCCCGTTTGCGGATGTCGAAGAACTTCTCCCGCATGTCGGCGAAGACCACCTCCGGGTGCTCGTAGCGCAGCCACATCACCTTGGCGGCGTCCATCGCCGAGCCGCCGCCCAACGCGACGATCGTGTCGGGCTGGAAGGACCGCATCAGCTCCGCGCCCCGGTCCACCGTGCCGACGCTCGGCTCCGGTTCGACATCGTCGATGATCTGCAACGCCACCCGCTCGGGCCGCTGCTGCAGGACGGTGATCAGCCGGTCGACGTACCCCAGCCGGGTCATGGTGTGGTCGGTGACCACGGTGACCCGGTGCACGTCGGGCAGGTCGGCCAGGTAGCGGATCGCGTTCGCCTCGAAGTAGATCTTCGGCGGGACCTTGAACCACTGCAGGTTGTTGGTCCGGCGGCCGATCCGCTTGACGTTGACCAGGTCGACCGCGGTGACGTTGTTGGACACCGAGTTGCGTCCGTAGCTGCCGCAGCCCAACGTCAACGAGGGCAGGAACGCGTTGTACATGTCGCCGATGCCGCCCTGCGACGCGGGAGCGTTCCAGATGATGCGCACCGCCTTGACCCGCCGCCCGTACTCCTCGACGAGCTGCGCGTCCTCGGTGTGGATGACCGCGCTGTGACCGAGGCCGTTCAGCTCGACCATCTGCTCGGCGTACCGGATGCCGTCCTCGGTGGACTCGGCGCGCAGCACCGCCAGCACGGGGCAGAGCTTCTCCCGGGTGAGCGGTTCGGCCGGGCCGACGTGGTCCACCTCGACCAGGATCACCGACGTGTCGGCCGGCACGGTCAGGCCGGCACGCTCGGCGATCCACGCTGCGCTCTGGCCGACGACCTGCGGGTTGAGCCGCCCACCGGCGCAGTCGGTGCCACCGGCCGCCACGCCGAAGATCAGCTCCTCGATCCGGCGCTTCTCGTCGGGAGTGGCCCGGTGGGCGTGCAGTCGCTGGAACTCGGCCATCGCCGCGGGATACACCTCGGCATCGACGATCACCGCCTGCTCGGAGGCGCAGATCATGCCGTTGTCGAACGACTTCGACAGCACGATGTCATGCACCGCCCGGCGCAGCTTCGCGCCACGATGGACGTACGCCGGCACATTGCCGGCGCCCACGCCGAGCGCCGGCTTCCCGGACGAGTACGCCGCCCGCACCATGCCGTTGCCGCCGGTGGCCAGGATCGTGGACACGCCGGGGTGCTTCATCAGCGCGCCGGTGGCCTCGACGGAGGGCTGCTCGATCCACTGGATGCAGTGCTCGGGTGCGCCCGCGGCGACGGCGGCGTCCCGGACCACCCGGGCCGCCTCGGCGCTGCACCGCTGGGCGGCCGGGTGGAAGGCGAAGATCATCGGGTTGCGGGTCTTCAGGCCGAGCAGCGCCTTGAAGATGGTCGTCGACGTGGGATTGGTGACCGGAGTGACGGCGCAGACCACGCCGACCGGCTCGGCGATCTCGACGATGCCGTTGATCTCGTCACGGGAGATGACCCCGACCGTCTTCAGGCCCGCCATGTGATTGGTGACGTGCTCACACGCAAAGATGTTCTTGACGGCCTTGTCCTCGAAAACGCCACGGCCGGTCTCGGTCACCGCCATCCGCGCCAGATCGGCGTGCCGGCTCAGCGCCGCCACGGAGGCCTTCGCCACGATCCGGTCGACGCGCTCCTGGTCGAAGGCGGCGTAGTCGTCCAGGGCCTTGAGTCCATTGCCGACCAACGTGTCGATGGCCGGCCCGGGCGTGCTGGCCGTCCCGTTTCGCGGCGGCGGGGCCGAGGCGGGCAGGAGGCTCGTCGCGGTCGCGGCGGTCATACCTATCACTCCGATCGTCGATGCCGGGTCACGTCGTCCGGTCACACCCTGATCGTCGCCGCCGCACCGGGACCCGCGCCGGTGGCTAGCGGCCCGGACCGCCCGGGTCTTTCGCCCCTGACCGACCGGCCATCCCCGCGAGAGGCTCGAAGAGAGCTTCCAGGAGGAGACATGGTCCAGCAGCACAGCCCGGCGGTCCGGCCCGAGCAGCGCGCGACGGCGCGGCCCGACCCGTGGCGCGGCTTCCACGGCGACGCCTGGCGCGACACTGTCGACGTCGCCGCGTTCGTCCGCGACAACGTCACCCCGTACCACGGCGACGCCCGGTTCCTCGCCGGGCCGACCCCCCGCACCACGCAGCTGTGGAACCGGCTGCGTGACCTGTTCGTCATCGAACGCGAGCGCGGGATCTACGACGTCGACCCGCATACCCCCGCCACGATCACCTCGCACGCGCCCGGCTGGATCGACCGGGATTCCGAGCTGATCGTCGGGCTGCAAACCGACGCGCCGCTGCGCCGGGCGATCATGCCCAACGGTGGGCTGCGGATGGTGGAGAACGGGCTGACCGCGTACGGCTTCGAGATGGACCCACTGGTGCGCCGCATCTTCACCACGTACCGCAAGACCCACAACGCCGGAGTCTTCGACGCCTACCCCGCCGACGTGCTGGCGGCGCGGCGCTCGCACATCGTCACCGGGCTTCCCGACGCGTACGGCCGTGGCCGGATCATCGGCGACTACCGGCGGGTCGCGCTCTACGGCGTCGACCGCCTCGTCGCCGAGCGCCAGGCGATCAAGGCGTCCCTGGACGATCACCCCTGCACCGAGGACATCATCCGCGACCGTGAGGAGCTGGCCGAGCAGATCCGCGCCCTCGGTGAGCTCAAGGAGATGGCGGCCGGCTACGGCTACGACATCAGCGCGCCCGCCGCCACCGGCCGCGAGGCGATCCAGTGGCTCTACTTCGCCTACCTGGCCGCCACCAAGGAACAGAACGGCGCCGCCATGTCGCTGGGCCGCACCTCGACCTTCGTCGACGTGTTCCTGGACCGCGACATCGCCGAGGGCCGGCTCACCGAGTCCGCCGCCCAGGAGCTGATCGACGACTTCGTGATCAAGCTGCGGATCATCCGGTTCCTGCGCACCCCCGAGTACGACGAGTTGTTCTCCGGCGACCCCACCTGGGTGACCGAGGCGATCGGTGGCGTCGGCGCGGACGGTCGGCCGCTGGTGACCCGCACCAGCTTCCGGTATCTGCAGACGCTGTACAACCTCGGTCCGGCGCCCGAGCCGAACCTGACCGTGCTCTGGTCGGCCGACCTGCCCACCGGTTTCAAACGCTTCTGCGCGCAGGTGTCGCTGGACACCAGCGCCATCCAGTACGAGAACGACGACCTGATCCGGCCGGTGTACTCCGACGACACCGCGATCGCCTGCTGCGTGTCGGCGATGCGCGTCGGCAAGGACATGCAGTACTTCGGCGCCCGCGCCAACCTCGCCAAGGCCCTGCTCTACGCGATCAACGGCGGTCGGGACGAGATCACCGGCGAGCAGGTCGCGCCCGCGACCCCGCCCGTCACCGACGACGTGCTGGACTACGACACCGTCCTGGCCGCGTTCGACCGGACCCTCGACTGGCTCGCCCGCACCTACGTACGCGCGCTCAACGTCATCCACTACATGCACGACAAGTACGCCTACGAGCGGCTGGAGATGGCGCTGCACGAGCACCCGGTGCACCGCTTCCTCGCCACCGGAATCGCCGGGCTCTCCGTCGCCGTGGACAGCCTCTCGGCGATCCGGCACGCCCAGGTCAAGGTGCTGCGCGACGGCACCGGCCTGGTCACCGACTACACCGTCGACGGCGACTACCCGGCCTTCGGCAACAACGACGAGCGGGCCGACGCGATCGCCGTCGACCTGGTGGAGCGCTTCATGGACAAGGTTCGGGCGCAGCCGACGTACCGGGGTGCCGAGCCGAGCCTGTCTGTGCTCACCATCACGTCGAACGTGGTCTACGGCAAACACACCGGCAACACCCCGGACGGTCGTCGGGCCGGCGAGCCGTTCGCTCCCGGCGCGAACCCGATGAACGGCCGGGACACTCACGGCCTGGTCGCGGCGGCGCTGTCGGTCGCCAAGCTGCCGTACGCCAGCGCCCGTGACGGCATCTCGCTCACCACCACGGTCACCCCGGACGGGCTCGGCCGCACCCGCGACGAGCAGATCGACAATCTCGTGGGGGTGCTCGACGGTTACGCCGACGCCGGCGGCTTCCACCTCAACGTCAACGTCCTCGACCGGGTCACCCTCGAAGACGCCATGGCGTACCCCGAGCGGTACCCGCAGCTGACCATCCGGGTCTCCGGGTACGCGGTGAACTTCGTCCGGTTGACCCGCGAGCAGCAGCGCGACGTCATCTCCCGCACCTTCCACGGCCGGCTCTGATGACGACGATCGTCTGGCCGTCGCGCCCGCACGTCGTCCCCGCCGGTGCGGTGGTCGGGTCCGTCCACTCCTTCGACACGTCGACCGGAGTGGACGGGCCCGGCACCCGCTTCGTCGCGTTCCTCGCCGGCTGCCCACTGCGCTGCCGCTTCTGCCACAGCCCCGACACCTGGTTCCAGCGCAGCGGACGGGCCATGACCGTGGACGAGCTGGTCACCGAGATCCGGCGGTACGAACGGTTCATCAAGGTGGCCGGTGGTGGCGTCACGCTCAGCGGCGGCGAACCGCTGCAACAGGCGCGGTTCACCGCTGCCGTGCTGCGCAGGTGCAAGGACATGGGCCTGCACACCGCACTGGACACCAGCGGTTTCCTGGGCGACCGCGCCACCCCGGAACTGCTCGACGCGACGGATCTGGTGCTGTTGGACATCAAGAGCTGGGACCCGGCGACCTACCGCCGGGTCACCCGGACCGGTGCGGTCGCGCCGACGCTGCGGTTCGCCCGCCGTCTCGCCGAGCGGGGCACCCCGATCTGGATCCGCTTCGTCCTGGTGCCGGGCCTCACCGACGACCCGGCCAACGTGGCCGGCGTCGCCGACTTCGTCGCCACGCTGCCCACCGTGCAGCGGGTGGAGGTGCTGCCGTTCCACCGGCTCGGCGAGCACAAGTACCGCGCGCTGGGGCTTCCGTTTCCCTGCGGCGACACCGAGCCCCCCACGCCCGAACTGCTCGACCGGGTGCGTGCCCAGTTCGCGGAGCGGGGCCTGCTGACCCGGTGACCGGCCGGCCGGCTCCCGATGCGGGCAAGGGTCCGACTGCCGAGGTGTCAGAGCACCGCGAGGCGAGCCTGGTTGACAGCGGGAGCACCCGGTGTGCAACATATCGCATGCCTGTTCCACGGGGGCCCGGACTCGCTCCCCGGTCACTTCTTCGCGACGAGGCCTACCGGGCGATCCGCGACGCCATCGTCGGCGGCACGCTGGCCCCCGGCGAACGCCTCAACGACAGCGACCTGGTCGAGTGGCTCGGCGTCAGCCGCACCCCGGTCCGGGAGGCGCTGGCACGCCTGGAGCAGGCGGGTCTCGTACAGACCAAACCCGGGCGCTACACGATGGTCAGCCCGCTGGACGTCCGCGCCGCCCGAAACGCCCAGTCGGTCACGGCCGCCATGCACGAACTGGCGGTACGCGAGGCCCTGCCCAACCTCTCCACCGACGAGATCGACGTCATGCGCGAGGCCAACGCACGGTTCGCCGAGGCGCTGCGGCGCAACGACGTGGACGCGGCCGTTGCCGCCGACGACGACTTCCACGCCGTCGCGGTGCAGGCCAGCACCAACCAGGCCCTGCGCGACGTGCTCGAACAGTTCACCCCGGTGCTGCGTCGCCTGGAGCGAGTGCGTTTCTCCTCACTCAGCGGCCGGGAGTCGGTCGCCCAGCACGACCGGATCATCGCGCTGTGCGAGGCCGGAGATGTCGGGGGTGCGGCAGCCGCCACCCGCGCCAACTGGGAGACCCTCGCTCCCCTGCTCGACACCGACGACCCCGGTCACTCCGGGTCGACCGGCTGACGGAGCAGGCGTCCCACACTCTCGCAGGTCAGGCCGGGACGTACGCTTGCGGCATGCCTGACGAACCTCGGTGGTTGACCGACCACGAGCGCGACGCCTGGCTTGCGCTGGCCAAACTCATGTTCAACCTGCCGAGCGCCCTCGACGCCCAACTTCTGCGCGACAACCACCTCACGCTGTTCGACTACTTCGTGCTCAGTGGCCTGTCCATGACGCCCGGACGCACCATGCGGCTCAGTGATCTGGCTGGCCAGATCAGTTGCTCGCTCTCCCGACTGTCGAACGTCGTCAAGCGCCTCGAACAGCGGGGCCTGCTCCGCCGCGCGCCCGACCCGGACAGCCCCCGCTACACCGTGGCCACGCTCACCGACGCCGGGTGGGACCTGGTGGTCGCCGCAGCGCCCGGGCACGTCGCAGCCGTGCGTCACTACGTCATCGACGGCCTCACCGCGAGCCAGATCGACGTCCTGCGCGAGGTGGCCTGCCACGTGACCCGGCAGATATCCGAGACCCCGGAGGCCACCGCGCGCTCCCGCTGACGCCGGCGGTAGGTGTCGTCCCGCACGTCCCGAACGGTTGGATGCCCTGCCCGGTCAGCCGTCGCCGGGGACCGATGCGGGCGTCGGCGGCGCGAGCGTCGACGCGGCCGGTTGCGGGATCGTCCCGACCGGCAGCCGGACGGCGAACCGGGCGCCCCGACCAGGATGGCCGCGGGCGTCGATGGTGCCCCCGTGCCCGGTGACCACCTCCCGAAGCAGCGCCAAGCCGAGTCCGGTGTGCCGCCGCTCCGGGCCCGCACCGCTGTAGAACCGGTCGAAGATGCGGTCGGCCGGATCGAAGCCGTTGCCGGTGTCGGCGACGATCAACTCCGCCACCTCGTGGGCGGGCAGGCGCACTGTCACGTCGATCCGCCCGCCGGCCGGGGTGTGCGTGAGGGCGTTGGTCAGCAGTTCGCTGATCACCCGCCGCAGCGCCGATTCCACCCCGGCGACCGGGACCGGCACGTCCGGGCGGCTGAGGGTGAGGGTCACCCCCTGTTCGCCGGCCCGGTCGTTCTCGGCGAGCACAGCGGCCTCGGCGAGGGCTGCCAGGTCCACCGGGTCGGCGGCCGGCCGGTCACCCGGTGCTGCGGCCAGCCGGGCGGAGAGCAGCAGGTCGTTGACGACCTCGCCGAGCCGTCTGGTGGTGCCGGTCAGGCGATTCAGCTCCGACTGGTACTCGACGGGCAGGTCGGCCGCGCCGGCCCGCCGCGCCAGCAGTTGGGCCCGGGTGTGCACCTGCGCGATGGGCGTACGCAGTTCGTGGCTGACGTCGGCGATGAACCGGCGCTGCCGGGCGAGGGAGTCGGCCAGCGGCGCGACGGCGAGCCGACCCACCACCGACCCGCTGGCGACGGCGACGACCAGCCCGAGCAGTTCCGCGACGGCGAGCGCGACGAGCAGGTGGCGCCGGTCGGCGAGCTGGTACCGGGCGTCGAAGATCGCCTGCACGACGTCCTCGCCGCGGGTCTCGGTCAGGACGAAGTAAACCGTGCCGTTGCGCGTGATCGTCGTCTCCGCCGGGATTCCGGTGCTGGCCGTGGTGGTCATCGCCGTCGCCAGCGGGAACCCGGCCGGCGCCGGCACCGTACCGCCGCTGATCTCGCCGTCGCGGAGCAGGAACAGCCAGGTGCAACCGGGCGGACCGGACGGGTCGCTGCGGCTTGCGGTGTAGGCGAGTTCCCGTTTGATCTGACGCTCCTGGCCACGGACCAGCATGCCGTAGGCGAGCACGCCGACCACCGTGACCAGGACGGTCACCGCGAGCCCGACCAGCACGCCGACCCGGCGACGGGCCCGGGCCACCACGATGCGCTCGGCCACCATCCAGGAGAGGCCGGCCCGTGCCGGCCGCCGCAGCCGCACCTTCCGCCACGGCATCACAGCTCACCGAGCCGGTAGCCGAGGCCGTGCACGGTGCGGACCGCCGTCCGGCCGAGCTTGCGGCGCAGGTAGTACACGTAGGTGTCGACGATGGAGGTCGCCGCCGCCTCGTCGAAGACCCGGCGGCGCAGCTCGGAGCGGGTGTGCACCGCCCGGGGGCGCACGGCGAGCACGCGGAGCAGTTCGAACTCCCGGGCGGACAGTGCCACCCGGGTGCCGTCCGCCAGCACCACGTCCCGCAGGCCGAGGTCGAGCCGGCCGGTACCGATCGGCAGCGCCTCGGCGCCGTCGGACGTACGTCTGCAGAGCGCCCGGATCCGGGCACTCAGTTCGTCCAGGTCGAACGGCTTGATCAGGTAGTCGTCGGCGCCCGCGTTCAGGCCGGCGACCCGGTCGTCGACGGTGCCGAGCGCGGTGAGCAGCAACGCGCGGGCCCCGATCGCGCGGGAACGCAGCCGGGTCAGCAGGTTGAGCCCGTCGAGCGCCGGCAGCAGCCGATCGATCACCATCACGTCGTAGGGTCGGGTGAGCCCGAGATGCAGGCCCCGTTGTCCGTCCCGGGCCACGTCGACCTCGTACCCCTCGTCGGCCAGCACCTCGGTGAGCATGTCCGCGAGTTCCGCGTCGTCCTCCACCAGGAGCAGCCGGTGCACGCCTGGTGATACCCCGCTTACCTGTAGCACATGTCGAGAATCCCACACCGATCCTCGACATCGATTGTGACCAATGTCTCTATGTTGTCTCGATCGGGCATCGCCGCCGTCCCGATCGACCTTCCGTGGTCAGCGTCGGACCTCCTCGACGTGGCTCGCGCAAAGGCGCTGGCGCCGGGCGTCGAGCACCATCCAGGTGCCCAGCGCCAGTTGGACGAGGCTGCGCCACACGTCGGACCAGAGGTCGCCCCAGCGCATCACCGACAGCCGGGCCCGTGCGGGCGGGCGGGCGCCGGTCGGGACGAGGAAGCAGGGTCCGCGGTTCGGCAGCGACCGGGTGTGCCGCACGGTGGAGACCAGGGCGTACCGGCGCAGTACCTCCCGGGTCACCGCGCGCATCATCACCGGCGCGATGCCGCGTGCCGGGCAGGCCCGGTTGGCGGTGACACCGAAGGGGACGAAGTGTGCGGCCCGGCGGTCGAGGGTCAGCCAGCGGGCCGGCTCGAAAGCGTCGTCGGCCGCCGGTCCGCTGCGCTGGTAGGCCAGGTAGTTGAAGAGCAGCACCGAGCCGGCCGGGATGGTGAGCCCCGCGTCGACCTCGATCGGACCGGACGTGATCCGGTGCGCCACCCCGAAGAGCGGATGCACCCGCAGCGTCTCGTCGATCACCCGGTCCAGGGCGGCGTCACCGTCGGGACCGTCGAGGGTGGCGACCAGGTCACGCTGCACCGCCGGATGTTGCGCCACGGCGAGCAGGAGGTGCGCCATCGCCTCCGACATCTGCACGACGGCGGTGTTGAAGAAGGTGCCCTGGAGGTACCACGCGGTCTCCTCGGCGGTGAAGGGTTCCGGCAGCGTCACCGGCGCGGTGCCGGCCTCGACCCGGGCCCGCAGATAGCGGGTCAGCCGGTCGCGCCGGTCCAGGTGCCGCAGCCCGCAACACTTGAGCGCGGTGACCACGTCGTCGGCGTTGGCCACGATCAGCGCCCGGACGTCCGGCGGGCACGCCGCGCCGAAGACGAGTTCGTAGTACACCTCCGCCCAGATCGGCATCATCAGGTCCCGCAGCCGGACGTGGCAGGTCCGGCCGGCCGGCAGTTCGTCGAGGATCCGTCGGGTCGCCGCGCCGGCCAACTCGGTCGAGCGCCGGTGCGACACCGCGACCACCCGCCTGGTCGTCCGGGCGACCGTGCGGTAACGCTCGCCCGGCTCCAGGTGTTCCTGGTGCATCTGCGGCCCGGGCGCCAGCCAGTACCAGAACAGGTCGGAGATGCCGGCGCCCCGGCTACGCCCGCTGGCCGCCGGATGGGAGTAGATTCGAACGAAGTGCTCGGGCCCGATCCCGGGGCCGGGCACCGGGATCCCCTCGGCACCGTTCACCCGCCTGAAGATCCACTCACGGAGCCGGATCACCGCCGGTGGCAGCCGGCGCGGCAGCAGCCACCCCACGGCCAGCAGACCGGCCAGGCAGCACAGCAGCACCAGCGGGCGGGTCATCCCGGCACCCGGTCGAGGATCAGCTCGCGGGTGAGGTCGGCGGGGCGGACCGCACCGGCAAGCGTCATGGCCCGGGCCAGCTCGGCGCGGAGCAGGTCGAGCAGCTGTCCGACGCCGTGCTGTCCCCGGGCCGCCAGCGCCCAGACCACCGGTCGGCCGATCCCGACCGCGACGGCCCCGAGCGCCAGCGCGGTGAGGATGTCGGTCCCCCGGCGGATGCCGCCGTCGAGCAGGACGGGGATGCGTCCACCGACCGCCGCCACCACCGCCGGCAGGGCGTCGATGCTCGCCGGTACCCCGTCGAGCTGCCGCCCCCCGTGGTTGGAGACCAGCACGGCGTCCACGCCGTGCGCGACTGCGAGCCGGGCGTCGGCGGGGTGCAGGATCCCCTTCAGCACGATGGGCAGCCGGGTCGTCCCGCGCAGCCACTCGATCCGCGCCCAGTCGAGGGTGGCGTCCATGACGATGTCCCGGATCCGGCCGGTCTCCGGATCACGCATGTTCTCGCAGCAGTAGCCGGCCGGCAGGTCGAGGAAGCCGTTGCGCAGGTCGCGGTCGCGGCGGCCGAAGACCGGCGAGTCGACCGTGACCACCAGGGCGCGGCAGCCGGCCGCCTCAGCCCGCCTGATCACCGAGGCGGTGAAGCCGAGATCCGGCTGTGGATAGAGCTGGAACCAAAGCCGCGCCGGTCGGTGCGACGGGTCACTGGCGTCGGCCACCGCCTCGATCGGCGTGGTGGCGGCCATGCTCACCACCAGGACGGTGCCGGCCGCCCCGACCGCCCGGGCCGTCGCCACCTCCCCCTCCGGGTGGGCCAGCCGGTGAAACGCGGTCGGAGAGACCAACACCGGCATGGGCAGTGTCTCGCCGAACAGTTCGGTCCGCAGGTCGCGCTCGCCGCCGCCGCGGAGCACCCGGGGCAGGATCCGGTACGCGTCGAAGGCCGTCTCGTTGGCCCGCAGCGTCCGCTCGTCCCCGGCGCCACCGGCGAAGAAGTCCCGGTGCACCGGATCGAGCCGCAGCCGCGCCTCCGCCTCCAGATCGCCGAGACGGTGCAGGGGACCCGGATCGGCCACGGCTGGATGGCACGGGGTCACCTGCGCCGGCACTGAGGGCACGGTGTCAGCCCACCGTCGTCGTCAGGCAGCGGTTCAGGAAGGCGACCAGCGGCGCCCGGTGCACCTGCGGCTTGTTCCACTGGTTCTCCAGGTTCTCCGCCAGGTGGTGCTCCGCCGTCACCTGGCCGCCGCGGTGGTGGCGCACCACCGGATGCAGGTACGCCGCGTCGTGGGCCTGGCCGGCCGTGTCCTGGGCGATCCGGCTCACCGAGATGTCGAAGGGGTCGACCTGGTCGTGGTCGGGACCGTACTCAAGGGTGACGACGAACGCGTGCTCGACCGGATGGTCGGCGGTGGCCAGCCCAGCCTGCCCGAGGTAGTCGACCGGCAGCTCCTCGTGGTAGCGGGCGCTCGGCCCGGCGACGGTGAGCACGTCGGCGAGCACCGCGAACTGCTGCCAGAGGCCGGAGGAACGGTTGACCCGCTCGATGATCGCGTCGGCCGCCGCCTCGGCGGTCGCGTCGAGCTTCTCCGCCGGCCACGGATTGTCGTGGTAGCGGTGTTCCAGGATGCGGTGCAGTGCCCGCACCCCGTACCGGAATCCATGGATGAAGCCGTTCGTCGACTTCTTGAAGTCGCGCTCCTGGGTCAGGGTGCCGGCGAAGAAGAGACCCGGCACGTTCACCGACTCGAACGCCGGGGTCTGGGCCGGGAAACGATCGTTGATCACCAGCGTCGGGCGGCAGTCCTCGGCGAAGATCGACGGGTCGAAGCGGAAACCGGTGCAGGCCAGCACCCGGTCGTAGCGCAACTCCTTGGTGACCTCGTTGGCCCGGGAGAAACCGAAGGTCACCCGGTAGCCGTCGCCGTCCCGCTCGATGCCGCGCACGTGCCCGTCCAGGATCGCGTTCGCCGACTTGAGCTGGTAGGTGTCCAGGAAGTTGTTGTTCACCGCCCGCAGGTGTCCGACGTAGTGGGTCCGCCACGCCATCCGGACCGAACTCGGCCCCGCCACATGGACCAGGGTGGTGGTCTCCATCAGGCTGTCCGCGGTCTCGAAAGCGGAGTTGCCCTTTCCGATGATCAGCACCCGCTGGTCGAGGAAGTCGCGCGGGTCGACCGGCATCTCGTCGTACCGCTCCGCCAGCTCGATGCCGGGGATCGGCGCGACGTACGGCTGCGCGACCCCGGTCGCCACGACGACCCGACGCGCCCGGTACGTCGTACCCGCCTCGTCGGTGACCACGAAGCCACCGTCGCCGGACCGGGCGACCCGGACCACCCGGGTCTGGTAGCGGACCCGGACCCCGGTGGCCGCCGCGAAGTCCGCCAGGTAGCGGACCATCACCTCGGCGTCCGGGAAGTAGCGCTCGGTGTAACGGGTGAACCGCAGCGCCGGGTCGTCGCTGAGCAGCGAGTTCCAGTCCAGCCGCAGGTTCAGCTCCGGATCGTCGGAACCGGTGTGCGGCTTGTTGATCGAGATGAGTTGACGGTGCCGGGGAAACCGCGTGAAGAAGTCGCCGGGAACCTCGGCGGACTCCAGTACCAGGTAGTCCCGCCGGCCGTCCCGTTCGAGGAGCGCCCCGAGCTGAAGTCCGGCCGGCCCCGCCCCGATGATCAGATAGTCGAGCATCTCTCCGGTCACCAGGCGACGGTACGAAGGCGAACTCAGAGAAAAATCAGCCCGGGACGCGGTCGTCGCCGTCGATGCCGATCAGCCCGGTGGCTCGGTCAGCAGGTCGAGCAGGTCGGCGACGCGGCGGACATCGTCGTCGAGCGGGCGGTCCGGGTCGATCGCCGGCACGATCTCCGCGAGCCGCTCCAGCAGGGCGACGCAGGCCGGTGCGGTAGGGGTACGCGCACCGACGTGGACCGCCTGGCGCAGCCCCACCGCAAGCGTTCCGCAGATCAGCCGCAGCAGCCGCGCCTGGTCCACGGCGCGCAGCGCGGCCTGGGTACCGAACGGGACGACGTCCTGGTTGTGCAGATTCGTCGGCAGACTCTGCATCCCGGCCGGGGTGGCCTGCCGGCGGATCTCCACGACCATCGCGGTCGCGGCGAGTTGGGCACCCTGTAGCCCGTGCTGCCGTCCCGGCCCGGCCGCGAGCATCGGCGGCAGCCCACCGTTGCGGACCGGGTCGACCAGGAGGTCGAGTTGGCGCTCGACCAGGTTGCCGAGCTGCGCGGCCACGGTCGCCAGCACGTCGGCGGCGAAGGCCGCCGGCTGGCCGAAGAAGTTGCCGCCGTGCAGCACCAGGTCGTCGTCGGGGAAGAACAGCGGGTTGTCGCTGACGCTGCGCAGATCCGACTCCACCACGCCGTCGACGTACCGCAACGCATCCTCGGCCGCGCCGAGCAACTGCGGGGTGCAGCGGATGCTGTACGCCTCCTGGAGCGGACGCCCACCCGACGGCACCGCACCGGCGAGGCACTGCCGCATCCGGGCGCCGACGTCGACCGCGCCGGGATGCCCGTACGCGGCCAGCAGCCGGGGATGCAGGAACTGGCCGGGGTCGCAGCCGAGCACGTCGACGAGCAGGCAGCTCAGCAGCTGGGCGGCCCGGTGCGCGCGGCGGATGTCGTCCAGGGCCAGCGCGGTGGCGGCGGTGGTCACCGAGGTGCCGTTCACCAGCGCCAGCGCGTCGCGTCCGTCCAGGAGCAGCGGTGTCAGACCGGCCGTGGCGAGCGCCTCGGCGGCGGGCATCCGGTCACCGTCCAGACAGGCCCAGCCCCGGCCCCGCAGCGACTGGGTGGCGTAGGCGAGCGGGATCAGGTCACCGCTGGCCCCGACCGACCCGAGGCGGGGCATCGCCGGCACGAACGGCGTACCGAACATCGCGGCGAGCCCCTCGACGACCCGGAGCGAGACGCCGGAGGTGCCCTGGCCCAGCGACCAGACCCGGACCAGCATCGCCGCCCGGACCACCTCCGGGTCGATGTCCGGGCCCTGACCGGCGCCGAGGTGGGCGAGGGTGTTGTCGCACTGGTCCGCGTCGTCGTCGCGGCCGGCGAAACCGACGAGCGCGCCGAACCCGGTGGTGGCACCGTAGACCTGACGGTCGTCGCCGAGGACCGCTCGCAGGTGGTCGCGGGAGCGGCGCACCCGGTCGCGTACCTCGGCGGTGATGTCGACGGTGACCTCTGTCGCGGCCCGGCGCAGGTCTGCCACCCGCAGCGGACGGGCCAGGTCGATCGGGCTGACCGCGTCGGACGCGGTGGGGGTCGTCATCGGGCCGACCGTAGCCGCGGATTCTCAGAGCGGTCTGAGTTATCTCTGATGACCGGTCGCTAGCGTCCGGCGCATGACGCACGCCTACCTGATCATCGGCGCCGGGCCGGCGGGACTGCAACTCGGCGCGTTGCTCGAACGCGACGGTCATGACTACGTCGTCCTGGAGGCTGGCGCCGCGCCCGGCACCTTCTTCCGCCGCTATCCGCGACACCGCAAGCTGATCTCCATCAACAAGGTCCACACCGGTTGCGACGATCCGGAGTTCAACCTGCGGATGGACTGGAACTCGCTGCTCAGCGACGATCCGGAGCTGCGGTTCAGCCGGTACAGCCAGCGGTACTTCCCGGCCGCCGACGACCTGCTGCGCTACCTCGCCGACTTCGCCACGGCGACCGGGGTGCGGGTCCGCTACCGGACCCGGGTGGTCCGGATCGGCCGCGACGACGACGGCTTCCACGCCCTCGACGCCGACGGCCGCACCTGGCGGGGACGCCGACTGGTCGTCGCGACCGGCGTCTCGCAGCTGCACCTGCCGGCCATCGACGGGATCGAGACCGCCGAACGGTACGACACGGTGAGCGTCGACCCGGCCGACTTCGTCAACCAACGCGTCATGATCATCGGCAAGGGGAACTCCGGCTTCGAGACCGCCGACGCGCTGATGGAGACCGCCGCCGTGGTGCACCTGGCCGGGCCCCGCTCGGTCCGCTTCGCCTGGCAGTCACACTACGTCGGGCACCTGCGCGCGGTGAACAACAACTTCCTCGACACCTACCAGTTGAAGTCGCAGAACGCCGTGCTTGACGGCACTGTGGAGAGCATCCACCGTCGGCCCGAGGGCGGCTACCTGGTCCGCTTCCGGTACGCCCGCACGGTCGAGGCGGTCCGGGAGATCCGCTACGACCGGGTGATCGCCTGCACCGGATTCCGTTTCGACGCAAGCATCTTCGACGAGAGCTGCCGACCCCGGCTGGTGATCGACGACCGCTTCCCGGAGCAGACCTCGGCGTACGAGTCGACCACGGTCCCCGACCTCTACTTCGCCGGCACCGTCACCCAGCAGCGCGACTTCAAGAAATCGACGAGCGGCTTCATCCACGGCTTCCGGTACGGGGTACGGGCGCTGCACCGCATCCTCGCCTCCCGCTACCACGACACGCAATGGCCGACCACCCGCCTGGCGGCGACCCCCGAGGCGATCACCGACGCGATCATCGCCCGGGTCAACCGCTCCTCGGCGCTCTGGCAGCAGTTCGGGGTGCTCGGCGACGTGGTGACGGTCCGCGACGACACCGCGTACTACCACGAGGAGGTGCCGATGGCGTACCTCGCCGACGGTGGGCTGGGCGCCGGCTGGGCGCTCGCCGTCACCCTCGAGTACGGGCCGGACCACGATTCCGTCGACCCGTTCGACATCTCGGTGCCCCGGGTGGCGGAGAACGACGCGTACGCCGCGCACCGGGCCACGTACCTGCACCCGGTCGTGCGGCACTACCGGGACGGGCAGGTGGTGGCCGTGCACCACCTGGCGGAGAACCTGGAGAACGAGTGGAACCTGCCCACCGTGCACCAGCAGCCGCTGGCGGTCTTCGTCAAGGAGTCCCTGGCCGGTGTCGCCCCTGCGGCGGGAGCATCCGGGTGACGACGGGAGCCGAACCGGGCCATCCGCAGGCGATCCTCGACCTGCTGGACAGCGGGCGGGTCCGCCCGGTCATCGAGCACGGTTCGCGTACCGTCGGTGCCGACGAGTTGTCCGAGCTGGTCGCCCGGATCGCCGCAGGGCTACGGACGGCGGGAATCGGTCCCGGTGTCGGGGTGGCGGTGGCGCTGGGTGTGTCTCCGGAGGCGTTCGCCGCCATCGTCGCGGCACAGGTGGTCGGCGCCCGGGTCGCCGGGGTGCGCCCCGGACTCCCTCCCGATCACCTCCGGCACCTGCTCGGCCACCAGATCTCGGCGGTGCTCGTCGACCGCTCGACCGCGACCCCGCAGCTGCGGTCGGCCACCGCCGACCTTGCCCTGCTCGGCATCGGCCCGGTCGACGGGACACCCGACCTGACCGCCACGCGGGCCGACGTCACCCCGCCGCTCCCTGCCGGACGTCCGGACGGCATCGCCCGGGTCGTCTACACCAGCGGCAGCACCGGCAACCCGAAGGGCTGCCTCCAGACGTACGCGTCACTCGACGCCGCCTGGGCGGCTCACCCGGACCGGTGGCCACCGGCGGTCCGCGACCTCGCCGGCAACCTCGACCGCTACCTGGTCTTCGGCTCGCTGAGCAGCCAGGTGATGCTGGAGTACGGCATTCTCACCCTGGCCGCCGGGGGCACCATGGTGATCGCCGAAGCACCCCGGGCCGGGAAGCCGTTCTTCCCCGACGCACTGGTCCGGCACCGGGCGTCGGCCAGTGTGATCACCGTGCCCCGGCTGGCGAAGCTGGTCGCCGCCCAGCGCGCCGCACCGGCCGACCTCGGCGCACTGCGCGCCCTGCTGGTCTCGGGCTCCCCGCTGCACCCGGCCCGGCTCGACGAGGCGCTCTCCGTGCTCGGGCCGGTCGTCTACCACGGCTACGGCCAGACCGAGACCGGCATGATCTCCATGCTGACCCCGGCGGAGATGCTCGCCGCACCGGCCCTGCTCGCCTCGGTGGGCCGCCCGCCGACCGCGGTCGAGGTGCAGGTCCGCGACACCGCCGGCCGGCCGGTCCCGGCCGGGGTCGAGGGGGAGATCTTCGTCCGCACCCCGTCCCAGGCGAGCGGTTACTGGAACGACCCGGCAGAGACGGCCGAGGTCTTCACCGACGGTTGGGTACGCACCCGTGACCTCGGACGGCTGGACCGCGACGGCTACCTGCACCTGCTGGGACGGGCCCGGGACGTCATCATCGTCAACGCCGACCTCCAGTACGCCGGCCCGATCGAACGGGTCCTGGCCAGCTCCGCCGACGTCGTCGAGGCGTACGTGGTGGCCGCACCCGACGAGGAGACCGGCGAGGCGGTGCACGCCTTCGTGGTGCCCGCGCCGGGCCGGCAGCCGGATCCGGACGTGCTACGCGAGCTGGTCCACAAGCAGCTCGGCGAGCCCTGCACTCCCCGGAAGATCACCTTCATCGCCGAGGCACCGGTCACGGCCGCCGGCAAGCCCGACAAGCGACGCCTGGCCGGCCTACCCGACGGGCGCGACGCGGACGGGTGACGGGCGGCGTCCCAGGCGCGCCGCGTGACGCGTGTTCACTGGACGGTGGTCTCGACCTCGGACAGGAGCCTCTGCACGGCGCTGCCGTGCGCAACGGCCCGGTCGTGCAGGCGGGCAGCGGGCCCGGGCCCCCACAGGCGGGCGGCCAACTGTTGGTACTCCGAGAGTTTGGGCATCTTGCTGTCCAGGCGGAACAGGATGGCCAGCGGGCGGCGGCGCCACCAGCGGCTGATCCAGTCGATCGGTTGCGTCAGCAGCAGTGCACCGTAGCTTGTCGGCACGGTCGGCGCGGTGGCCACCGCGACCGCCTTCTCCGTCAGGTTGAGCATCTCGGTCACGGAGACCGCCTCGCGCCCCGGGCCGCTCGCCTCCTCCAGCAGGGTTCGGTAGCGGGTCAGCAGTTTGCGGCGTTCGCGGATCGTGTCGGCGGCCTGCAACTCGGCCTTGAAGTCAGCGAAGTAGCGGCGGTATCCACTGAACTCGTCGCGGACTCGGAGCACCTGCTCGGGAATGTCGTCGAGACCGGACGCGCGGGACAGCACGAGCGCGGCGATCGGCGGGATCGGGATCGTCGACATGGCCGTCCACTCGGCGACGACGTCGCCTCCGGTGAGCGGTTCCTGGAGCGATTCGGCGATCCTGTCGTACAGCTGACGCGGCAGCGACCGGTAGGTCTTCTGCAGGGTGCCGGCGACGAACGGCACGCGGTCGAAGTCGGGAAAGTAGTCGAGGCCGTGCGCGGCGGCCACCACCAGGTAGCCGTTGCCCCGGTACATCCGCTCCTTGGCCACGGCCTCGCCCGCGCTGGCGAAGCTGCCGAGCCCGTCGAGCTGGGCGAGAAGATTGTTCAGCCCGGTCGTGTAGTCCAGACCGGTCACCGCGCCGGTCTCGCCGGCCACGGACGGGTCGTCGCCGTCGCCGTCGGCCACCCGCATCGCGAGTTCGTCGGGCAGTCGCAGCGCGATCCGGCGCAGTTCGTCGCGCGGCAGTTTCGGCACAAATGTCCGGTACAGTCCCTCCCGGGCGAGCTGGCTGCTGAGGCCACTGACGTACTCGTTCGAGGCACCCAGTGCCTCCATGCGGTCGAGCAGCACCGCGGCCTCGCAGAGCGAGCAGAGATCGAGGAACCTGGGGAGGGTCAGCGCCTCCGGCCGGGACAGGACGCCGCTGGCGTTGGCCATCAGTGTCTGCGTCACCAGCGCCACATTCTGTCCGTTTGCGGCCACGGCGTCCATTCTAGGATCGACCCATGATGCTGGGCTCGACGGGCGTCGAAGCTACCGAGTTCACCGGAACAGACCTTTGCGCCGTACGCGACCTGGTGGCGGGCGGCCAGATCGTCCTGCTCCGCGACGAGGTGCCCGCAGACAGCCAGACGGATCAGTGGCCACAGGACATCGTCGAGTCGGTCGGTGAGTGTGCCGCGGTGCCGCTGTCCATCCTGACCGGCGCGGGCGGACCGCGCTATCCGCTGGTGATCGGCCCACGCGAGAGCATCCGTTACCTGTGCTCCTACGCCGACCGCATGCCACCGCCGCCATTTCCGTACGAGGCCCGGCCGGTGGTGACCGACTACCGGGAGTTCCGGGATCTGTGGGTGGCCGAGCCGGGCCGGTTCACGCCGGACACCGACGGCTACGCCATCGGCCACGCGCTGGCTCTCCTGCATTCCCGCAACATCCTGCACGGCGACGCGCATCGCGGTAACTGGCTGTTCGACCGCGAGGGTCGGGCGATGGCGGCCGACCCGAAGCCGGTTTTCCTTCGTTGTCCGCCGAGCCCGGAGCAGTGCGCGACCGACATCCGTCCACTGCTGCCCGCCCTGGACTCGAACGGCTGGATAAGCTTCCAGCTCAGCTACCGCAGGACCTGGCCGGAGGAGGGCCGGGTCATCGACCTGATCCAGCTCACCGACCGCACCGGCTGGGCAGCCGCGTTCCGCACCAGGGACTACCAGCGCGCCGCCGAGCTGATGGGCCGCCAGCTCACCGGCGAGTGCACCCCGATCGTGCGAGTCATGCTGCTCGCCAACCGGGCGATCGCGCGCAGCCGCACCGGCCGCCACGACGACGCGTGGCGGGACATCGCCGACGCCGCCCGACTGGCGCAGGAGCGCAGCCCGCATGTGGCCAGCGGACTCGCCATCGCCGTGGCCGTCGTGTCGGCCGACCAGGGCGACCGGTCGGTGGCACTGCACGCGCTGTCGATGGTGACCGGGCAGCCCGAGCAGTTGCTCACCCGGTTGGAGCCGAGCGACGCACAGCTGCCGATCATGAACATGTGAACCGGCGGCCGACGCCGAGGACCAACCGCCACGACCAGTGACACCGTGTCACATGCGGTCATGACACCACGCCACTGACGCCTCGGCCGCGTCCGCGCTGTGATGGGTACATGTCCACCACCCCTGCCATCGAGCCCGCGAGGAATGCCGACATCGTGCCCCGCCGCCCCCGGCGGTGGCTGCGGATCCTCTCCGGCATCTTCGTCACCGTCGTGGCCGTCGCCAGTCTCGGCGTCGCCGCTCTCCAGCTCGGCCTGCCCTGGCAGATGGGCGAGGGCGACCGTAACCACGTCTACCAGGGCCCCGCTGGTTCGCAGCGTTACCAGGTTCATCTCCCGCCCCAATACGACGGGACGACCCGGTTGCCGGTCGTCATGGCGATCCACGGTTGCGCGATGACCGGCTACGGGTGGAACTCGATGAAAGCCACCACGCAGTTCAACAGCCTGGCCGACCGGGAAGGCTTCATCGTCGTCTACCCCACGCAGTTGATCTCCCGCAACGTGATCGCCTGCTGGAACTCGGCTGATCCCCGCGAGCAGCAGCGGCACACCGGCGAACCCGCGCTGCTGGCCGGTGTCGCCCGCCAGGTGGTCGAGGAGTACCACGCGGATCCGGATCAGGTGCACGTGGCCGGCGCGTCGTCGGGGGCGGGCACCGCCGTCATCCTCGCCGCGACCTACCCCGACGTCTTCGCCACGGTGACCTCGGTCGCCGGCGGCGAGTACGGGCTCAACCAGGTCGACCCGGACCACCCGGACTCGACATCGCCGGTGGACACGGCACGTCAGGCCTGGGCGCAGATGGGCGAGCGGGCCCGGCGGGTGCCGCTGCTGATCATCCAGGGTGAGCAGGACGAGGTCGTGCCGCCCCTGGTCGCCACCCGACTCGCCACGCACTGGACCGCGGTGGGCGATCTCATCGACGACGGGCTGACCAACGACAGCCTCGGCTCGACCGAGGAGACCGTGTCCGTTCCCGCCGCTGCGGGACGACACCCGTACACGCACACGACGATCACCGCGTCGGACGGCTCGTCGATCGTCGAGTCGTACCACGTCCAGGGCATGGGGCACGCCTGGCCGGGCCCGGACGGCGACGGCAGATACACCGACCGCGCGGGCCCCGACGCAAGCGAGATCGCGTGGCGGTTCGCCGAGCGCCACCCGATGCCATGAGGACTGCTGCCACTTCTTGATCCACTCAGGAGAGCGCCGGTCACTCCTCAGGACTGTCGGACGAGTTCCACGGAAGGGTAAGCAGGTCCGCCCAGCGGGTTCGACAGGCGCCAGGACACCACCAGCAACCGGTGAGGATTGCGTCCCCTGACCACCGAAAACCTGTCGCCATACGACGAACTGCTCACCGATGACAACCTTTTCATCGTCGACGCGGACGGTCCCACAGCGGCGGCTGTCGCGTCGACGAGCGCGCGGCGGGCAACGACGAGCCCCACCCGGGTCGGCGGCGGCCTCGGCCGATCACGACGACCGTGCCGCCGACCTGACCAACCTCTGCGCGGCGTTGCGGACCCGGTTCTCCCGACACTGGAGAATGCCGCGGTGGGTCTCGTCGTCGGGGACCGCCCGAGGGAACCTTCGCCGAGCGGTAACCCGACGGTTCGTGACATGTCCCGGCCATGCAGACTCGCGGCGCGCCTGACCCGATGACTCAGCCCGCCCACCCCGGGTCTCCGACCAGTTACCGAAAAGGCTCAATTAATCGTTATCTGCCGATCAATCTATAGTTGTAAACGATGACTGACGGCGTGTTCCGCTTCGAATCATTCGACTTGGATGTCATACGCGGCCGGCTCAGCCGCAATGGCCAACCGATCCATGTCGAACCGCGCGCCTTCGCCCTGCTTTGTCATCTCGTCCAGAATCGTGATCGAGTGGTGACGAAGGCCGAGTTGCTCGATGCGGTGTGGCGTGGGCGTTTCGTCACCGAGGCCGCGCTCACCACCGCCCTCCGCACGGCCCGCCGGGCGGTCGGTGACGACGGCAGCCGACAGCGACTCATTCGCACCCTCCAACGACGCGGCTACCAGTTCGTCGCTCCCACGACACCGGGCCCGGCCGGCGCGGCTACGGGTTCCGGCCCCACCGTTTCGGTCCCCGGCCCGCCGGCCCGGTCGCGGGCGTCCGGCGCGGACCGCGAGGTCATCCGCTTCTGCCGGGCCAGGGACGGCACCCGCATCGCCTATGCGGTCAGCGGCGACGGTCCGCCCCTGGTCAGAACCGCCAACTGGCTGACCCGCATCGACGTGGAACGAACAGTGGACATGTGGTCGCACTGGTTCGACGGCCTCACCCGGGATCGCCAACTGATCCGCTACGACGAGCGCGGCTCCGGCCTGTCCGACTGGACCTCACCGGGCATCACGGTGGAGGACTGGATCGCCGACCTCGACGCGGTGATCGATGCGATGGAACTCGACCGGATCCCCCTGCTCGGCGTGTCGCAGGGCGGGGCGGTTGCGCTGGCGTACGCAGCGCAACGTCCCGAGCGGGTCAGCAGGCTGATCCTCGCCGGCGCCTACGCCAGGGGGCGGCTCGTCCGCGCCGCTGACGACAACGAACGCGACGCGGCAGCCGTCGACCTGGACGTCGCCCGGCTCGGTTGGCTCACCCAGGATCGCAGTCTGCTGCGCTTCTTCGCGTCCCAGTTCCAGGCAGACGCCGCTCCGGAGCGGTGGGACGAATTCGTGGCCCTACAGCGACAGACCACCTCCGCGGAGAACGGGGTCCGGTTCCTGGAGGCCCTGGCCCACATCGACGTCTCGGCCCTCGCCCACCAGGTGAGGTGCCCGACACTGATCATTCACTCCCGGGAAGATCAACGAGTGCCGGTCGCGGAGGCCGCGAAACTGGCCTCCCTCATCCCGGACAACCGCCTCGTCCTGCTCGAGAGCCGCAACCATCTGCTCACCGGTTCCGAACCGGCCTGGGCCCAGTTCCTGCACCACGTCAACAGTTTCCTCGCGGCCTGACCACGGTCGGGTGCCCTCTCCTCAGCGAAGCCTCAGACCTTCACCAAGTGTCGGCTCCGCAGCTGGACGGATGCTCGAAGCGACCGGCCGCCCGGCCGGGTCCGGGACGAGGCGGAGTGGCTAGAGATGATCGAGCGCCGAGGTGGTAGGGCCGTTGTCATCGGAGCGAGCATCGCGGGTTTGGCGACCGGGCGGGTGCTGAGTGACCACTTCGACCAGGTGACCATCATCGAACGCGACCGCCTGCCCGAGGAGCCGGTCGTGCGGCGAGGCGTGCCCCAGGGCCGTCACGCCCACGTGTTGATGGCCGCGGGTATGCGGCTGTTCAGTCACTGGTTACCCGGCCTGGTCGATGATCTGGTGTCCGGCGGTGCGGTCCCCGTACGCAGCGGTGACCTGCTCTGGCACCAGGGCGGTGACTACTGGCGAATGCCCGACGCCGGCCACCCGGGCATCTCGATGAGTCGGCCGCTGCTCGAGGGCTCGATCCGCCGACAGCTCGTGCGGGACAGGCCCAACGTGTCCGTCACCGACCAGACGGCGGTGGACAGGCTCATCGTTGCCGACGGGCGGGTGATCGGGGTCCGCTGCGAGGGCACGGAGCACCGGGCCGACCTGGTCGTCGCCTGCACCGGCCGGAATACCAGGTTCCTGGACCACCTTTCCCAGGACGGGTTTTCCGTACCCGAGGTCTCGGCCATCCACCTCGACATGGCCTACGGAACCCGGCTAATGCGCCGGGACCCGGATCAGCACGACAGCGTCCTTGCGCTTGTCGTCGCCGATCCGGCCGGTGGCCACCGGATCGGCACCCTGGTGCCGGTGGAGGGGGACCGATGGATCGTCACCCTCGGCGCGTTCCACGGTGATGCGCCGCCCACCGACCAGGCCGAGTTCGAGCAGTTCGCCCGTGCCCTGCCGGCGCCCGTACTCGCCGACATCCTGACCCGGTCCAAGGCCCTGACCCCGGTACTGACGCTCCGGATGCCCACCAGCCAGCGCCGCCACGTGGAACGGATGAGACGCAGCCCGGCCGGATTCGTGGTGCTGGGCGATGCGATCTGCAGCTTCAATCCGGTCTATGGACAGGGAATGTCGTCGTCGGCTCTCCAGGCCAGTGCACTCGGTCGGGCCATCGAGCGGCACGGCCCCACCTCACCGGCGCTGCCGAAAGACTTCTACCGACGGGCCGCCAAGGTTGTCGACGTGCCATGGCGGATCGCGGCGGCCGCCGACTTCGCCGATCCCCGAACCAGCGGGGTGAGGCCGCGCGGCACCGACCTCGTCAACCGCTACATCGCGACGGTGATCCGGGCATGCCACACGTCCGTACCGGTGACCCTGCGCGTGCTGCGGGTACAGAACCTGCTGGCGCGCCCGGAATCTCTGATGACCCCCGTCATGGCCGTCCGGGTGTTGCTGGCCGCCCGCCGCTCGTCCGCTGCGGACCGGTACCCGCGCCGCTGGCTCGCGCGGCCGCGTGCGGCCAGTGGGCCGACCCCGGACACCGGGGGCGAGGACGAGAACCGGTGACTATTCGCCAAGGAATTCCTCGATGTGGAACAGAAACTCGTGCCACGCCGGCTCGGCAGCGGTGAGCAGGTGATTCCGGCTGTTCAGCAGCACCAACTGACTGTCCGGAATGAGTGCCGCCAGCTCTCTGGCCTGCGAGACCGGTACCCGCGCGTCGTCACGGGAGTGGATGATCAGAGTCGGACACTGCACCCGGTGCGCGATGTCGGACACATCGATCTGGGCGAACTCCTCCAGGAAGCGGACCCCGTTCTCCGGTGAGGTCGTCTGCCGCTGGAAGGCGGTGAACTCCTGCCACTCCTCAGGCGTTCCGTCGGGCAGGAACTGGGAGGCGAAGACCCGCAGGAATCGTGGATCCTGATGGAGCCAGCCGACCCGGGCCAGGCTCAGGTCGAGTGCCGCCGCGTCAGCCTCGGCGACGCTACCGGCCCTGACCCGACGTCCACGCGCGTACGCGCCCGCCAGGATCAGTCTGCTGACACGTTCGGGACGACGGACGGCGTACGCCACCGCCACCGCGCCACCCTGCGAGACACCGAGCAACGGAAACCGGTCAAGCCCCACCGCGTCGACCACGGTTTCCAGATCATCGACCCAGTCGTCGAAGGTGTAGCTCGGCGCCACCCAGTCCGACAGGCCACAGCCCCGCTCGTCATATCGGATCAGCTGCCGATCACGCGCGAGACCGTTCAGCCAGTGCGACCACACCGGGGTCGCCCACTCCAGTTCGAGGTGGGTCATCCAGTTGGCGGCCTTGAGCAGTGGTGGGCCCGAGCCGGCCGTGGCGTACGCGATGCTGGTGCCGTCGTCCGCGTTGCAGAACCGGATGGTCTGGCTTTCCACGCCGGTAAACGGTCCCGTCGGTCCGGGCGCGACGTCCGAGCCCCGAACGGTTCCCACCGTCGGTCCGGCCGCGAGCAGGGTCGTCGGGCCAACGAACTGATAGCCCCGCCGATGAACAGTGCGGATCATCTGCTGCTGGCTGCCCGTGTCACCCACCGCCAGTCGCGCGGTCCGCAGCCCCGTGGTGAGGGCGGCCTCGCTGACGAAGCGGTTACCCCACACCTCGTCGAGCAGCTCGTTCTTCGTGACAACTCGGTCCCGGTGTCTGACCAGGTGCAACAGGAGATCGAGGGCGCGCGGCTCGACGTGCACCGCCGAACCGGCCCGGCGGAGCTGGTGACGAAACGCATCCAGCTCGTAGTCACCGAAGCGATAGGTCTCTCCCACAGTGCGCTGAGCGTACTGTCCGCATCGGCCGGAACTCCATGACGGCCCCACGACAACTCCCCCCGGCCGCAGATCCGTGACGCGTGCCGGCCGCGCGCCTGGCGGGCTCAGAGGTTCGTCAGGCAAACCTCAGACTTCCGCCAAGTGGTGACTCGGCAGCGAGCCGATGCTTCAAGAGACGCAGCCGACCCGGGTGAGCGACGGTCGTCGTGGTGACGTCGGCAGGAGCACGGAACGTAGTCCGGACAACGACGAGGTGAGGATGTGGGGTCCGAGTTGGTCTGGATCCATCTGCTCGAACCGCACCCCCACGCGGGGTACGCATGAGCCTTGTCGACCGTACGCGGGCGGTGCTCGACCACGCCGTCGACGTATACCGCGGCACGCCGCACGAAGCGCGACTGGACGCCCTGCGCGACCGGCTCGACGAACCACTTCGGGTGGCTATCGCCGGCCGCATCAAGGCGGGAAAGTCGACCCTGCTCAACGCCTTGGTCGGGGAACGGCTGGCACCCACCGACGCGGGTGAGTGCACCCGCGTCGTCACCTGGTACCAGGACGGACACACCTACCAGATCGTGGCCCATCCCCACCAGGGCCTGCCACGACAGGTCCGATTCAGCCGCGAAGCCGGTGCCATCGACATCGACCTCGGCGATCTCAGCTCGGACGACGTGGCACAGCTGGAGGTCAGCTGGCCCTCGCAGGCGCTGCGACCCATGACGCTCATCGACACACCCGGTATCGGATCGCTGTCCGAGCAGGTCTCGCAACGGTCCTGGGACCTGCTCGTCCCGGACGACCAGGAAACTCCCGCGGACGCGGTGATCTACCTGATGCGGCACCTACACAGCAACGACGTGGACTTCCTCCGCGCCTTCCACGATGTGGAGGTGTCCCGACCCAACCCGGTCAACGCCATCGGGGTCCTCTCTCGGGCCGACGAGATCGCCGTTGGCCGGCTCGACGCGATGGCGTCGGCACGTCGGATCGCCGGCCGGCTGGGCACCGACCCGAGCGTCCGGAAGTTGGTCCAGTCCGTCGTTCCCGTGGCTGGTCTGCTCGCCGAGACCGCAGCGACCCTCACCGAGGTGGAGTTCGCCCGGCTGCGCCGCATCTCGGAGCTGCCGGCCGCCGAGACCGAGCAGCTGCTGCTCTCCGCCGACAGATTCGTCCAGTCCATGCCCGAGCTGGGGATGACCTCAATCGAACGGGAGGAGTTGCTTGCCCGCTTCGGCATGTTCGGCCTACGCCTCTCCGCCGCCCTGCTCAGACACGGCACCTGCGGCACCGCCACCGAACTGGCCCGGGAACTGACCGAACGCAGCGGGCTGGCGCAGCTGCGAGAGGTCCTCGGGTCGCTGTTCCTCGAACGTCGGGACGTACTCAAGTCGAGGTCGGCCCTGCTCGCACTGGCCGAGGTCACCCGCCTGCACCCGCGGTCAGGTAGTGGGAGTGTCGCGGGAAAGGTGGAGGAGATCATCGCCTCCGCGCACCCGTTCAACGAGCTTCGAGTGCTCTCCGGCCTGCGGGCCGGCTGGGTGACCGGAAAGCCCGACGTCGTAGCCGAACTGGAACAGCTCATCGGCGGCAGCGGCGCCGCACCCCACCAGCGGCTCCGGCTACCGCCGGATGCCTCCGACGCCGAGCTGGACGCGGCAACCGACGGTGCGCTGGCGCGTTGGCAGCGCCGCGCCGAGAACCCGTTGACCTCGCCACCGATGGCGGTCGCCGCCCGGGTTGCCGTCCGTTCCTGCGAAGGCATGATCGCCGACCGACACCGGTCGCGGTAGGGAACGTGCGCCCGGTCCGCCCGGAACGCCGAGGTGGCGCGGAGCGGGCCCGACGAGTCGATCGTCAGGCCCGCTCGCCGTTCCTGTTCGGCCGATCAGTAGCGTTGGATCGGGAAACAGTTGCCGGTGTGGTAGCTGCCGTCGTAGGCCCTGGCCAACTGGTGCCCGTTGCGCGCGACCCGGGCACAGATCTTCTCGGCGTCACCGACGGCCTGGAAGTCCTTGTCCGAGGTTCGGCGTATCGAGGGCTGCTGGTCCTCGAAGTAGTAGACGCCGTGGCTGGTGGCCTGGCTGCCCATCGTGTCCTCGTCGGGCGTCGTGCCATCGCCGCCGTAGAGATGCAGGTGGAAGCCGTTGTTGATGTCCGGTTTGCTGCCGTTCCACTCCGCGTCGAACCACACCGTGAAGGTGCCGTCCTGCACCGTCGCCCTGGTGATGCAGACCCAGCGGGTGCTCTGCTTCAACTCCGTACAATCCTCGTCCGGCGGTACCTCACCGGCCGGCGGCGCGTCTGCAGCCGGCGGCTCGTTCTTCGGCTGGCCCGCAGCGGCGGCGAGATCGTTGCCAGCGTTGTCCTGATTCTCCTGACCGGTCCGGTTGACCAGCGCCCAGGCCGTTCCGCCACCGACCAGCAGGAGCACGGCCACGGCTGCCGCGACCAGCAGCGGACCGCGTCGCCGGCCTCCGCCCGCGGTCGACGGCGCAGTGGGAATCCGCCCGGTGGAGTCGACGTCGTGCGTCGTCGCGGTGCCCGGCACGGTCGCGGCCCCGTACCCGGTCGGTGGCCAGCTCCGGACGGGCCGCTCCGGCACCGCCGGGGCCCGATTGGAGTACGCGGGCATCGTGGCGGTCGGCGCGGGTGCGACGTCCGCATCCGTGGACCGGGCAGCCGCAGGAATGGGCACCTCGTGCGCGGTGCCGGGAGCGGCGATCCCGGTACTCGCCTGCCAGGCGGCACCGAGCGCGACGGCGTGCTTGGGGTGGGCGTCCACCGCCACGGGTCGGTCCAACTCCGAGCCGACCAACTGCGCGACAATCGGCATCCTCGACGAGCCGCCGACCAGTAGCACCGAGTGCAGATCCTGCGGGGCCACCCCCGCGGAACGGACCGCTCGCCGCAACGACTCGATCGAGCCGTGCAGCGCCGGGCGAACCATGGCTTCCAGTTCGGCGCGGGTCAGCCGGACCTCGGTGTTGATGTTCGGCAGCAGTACCGGAATCGAGGCATCCGTGTCGGCGGAGAGCGCCTCCTTCGCCTGCACGCATTCGTCACGCAGCCGCGCGACCGCCGCGATCACCGAAGGGTCGTCCTCGTCCAACTCCCCCAACTTGTCGCCGATGGCGGCGGCAACGTGAGCGAAGATCGCGGCGTCGAAGTCGATGCCACCGAGCCGCTCGATCCCCTCCGGGGCACCGATCAGGTCGAAACCGCTCGCCGTCTTGCGCAGCACCGCCGCGTCGAACGTCCCGCCACCGAGGTCGTAGACGGCGACCACCGCACCCGGCTCCAGCCGCTGCTGGTGCGCGTAGAACACGGCCGCCGCCTCCGGCTCGGTGGTGAAGGTGACCGGCTGCTCGATGCCGGCCAACCGGACCGTCTGATGCATCAGGTCCATCTTGTACGGTCCCCAGTTGGCCGGGCGGGAGACGCAGATCGCGGCCGGCTCTCCGCCCTCGCGGGACACCACCTCGTCGACGGCGGCCCGCAACATGCGGGCCATCAGCGCCTCCGCCGAGTACGGCACCCCACCGAGCAGAATCGGCGTGGAGTCGCCGAGGCGTCGCTTGAACTCCCGGGCCACCCGGTTCGGCTCACTCAGCCCCCGGCGGTTGGCGCTGTCGCCGGTCAGGAACGTCTCGTCGGCGCGAAGCAGCACCACCGAGGGAATCGCCGCCGAGTGGCTCCCGAGTGCAGCGATCTCTGCGCGGCCGTCGCGCCAGACGGCCGCAGCGGTGTATGTGGTTCCCAGGTCGATGCCGAGTGCGTACATCCCAATGCTCCGGAGTTCGTCGAAGATGAATCGTTTGCCGTAACGGACTGTCGGTCAGCGACCGAACCGGACCACCCGGAAGCCCGGTGGCCAGCATGTCTGTGCAGGGCGGCCGCGCGAGCTTGGCGCTGCCGGCAGGGCAGCGCCCCGCCGGGGGGCGGCATCGCAACATCACCGACCAGTGACCGGCCGGGGCGGATCCAATGTGCGACACCAGACACCCAGGGCGGGCTCGCTCATCGCATGGATCACGTCCTCCGCCGTCCCTGTTCTTCGCTCGTGGCGCACCAGGCCCCCGTGGGCTCTCCGCTCAGCGGCACCGGCCACTGACGCCGAAGCACCCCGACAGGGTGCCAGCGGGAGCCGGTACGGGGCATCGGGGTAATCCCCCTCGCGGCCCCCAGGGTGGAAACTCGGGCGATAGGGGAACGTCTGGGGATGTCCCCCTGCCATTGCCGGTGATGCTTTCCTACTGTGGTGACATGGCACCGGCGCGATCCCTCCATGAGATCATCACGGGGTTGACCGGCGATGCCGGAACTTCGGGCGATCTCGCTACCGTCCTGCGGGCCAACGGCCATCCGGACCTGCCACCGGATCTCGTCGCCGAGGCCGTGGTCAGCTTCGCCGACACCGCCCCGGCCGAGATCGCCGAGCATCTGGCCCCGTTCGTCACGGCACACGGTCCGATCGCCGACGGCGACGCCGCGGCGGGCGACGTCGGACAGCTGACCGACCTGCTCGCCACCGCTCCCGCGGCGGAGCCAGACGTGACCTCTCCCCGGGAGATGTCGGATATCGACGCGCCTGCCGATAACGGCGGCCCGGACCCGGCGGATCTACTCGATGAGGAAGGACACGACACCGAGGACGTGCCGAGCGGACCCGCCTCCGTGCCGCCGGACACCGGCTTCGGCCTTGGCGCCGACACCACCCGGATGGAGCGGGCGGACGAGATGGCATTCGATGCCGTGGCGGCGGAGTCAGCACCGGACGGGAATGTCGATACGCCGCAGCGGACGACTCTCGACGAGCCGGTGGCGCACGACGAGCCGGCGGTGGACGGCGATCCGTGGGCCACCCTCGCGTTGCCCGAGGACGCACCGGAGATCGACGACATCGACGGCACCTGAGAGCGACCGCCGACGGACGGTCGAGGCGAGGCGGCTCCTGGCCGAGGGCGACCCGCCGGTCCTGTCACCTGTCGATCCGAGTCGGCCCAGGTCAGGACACGATCGCCGCTGCGTGTTCTCGCACCTGCCGCAGCCGGTCGAGTTCCGCGGCGAGATCGCGTAGGCGGGTCTCGCGCTCGGTCTTGGTGCGCTGTGCCGCCTCTGCCGCGGCGCTCAGTGCCCGCGTGTTGGACCGGGACAACTCCTCGGCGAGGCCGCTGTAGTGGTCGCGCAGTTGCCGCTGGATCCGGCGCAGGGTGTCCCGGGAGTCCTTGGTCATCACGAAGCTGACCTCGTCGCAGTAGCGCCGGATGGCGTTGCGGGCCTGGTTCTGCCGGCTCGTCCGTTGCCGCTTCTTCTCCTCGCGCAGACCCTTGCGGCCCATCACCAGACCGATTCCGACGCCGATCGGGCCGAGGGCGACGCCGGCCAGGGTGCCGAGCATGGTGAACATCAACGCCCCACCGTAGGCGCTCTTGAGCGCCACCATCGCCTGCTTCCCGACCTTCATCTTCGCCAGTTCGATCTTGTGCTCGAACTGCGCGGCGCCGGCCACCGACACCGGGTCGGTGACCGCCACCTGGCGAAGAGCCTGACCTGCGGCCTCCTGAAAGTGGGTGGCCACGTCGTCGCTGAGAACGATCGACCGGTCCCGGAGCACCATGTAGTTGGCGAGCAGCTCATCGGAAACCCGGGCCTGTAGCCATCGCTCCGTCTCCTCCCAGACATCGGCGGGATCGCCTTCCTCGATCCGCGCGTCGGCTTCCTCGACCAGCCGACGAAACCTGCCGCGCAGGTCGTGATCGATGTCGGAGCTGAGATCGGCGATGCCGTCGCTGAGCGTCTGCTGCCACTTCGCCGCAGCGGTCTTGAGCGCCTCGACCCGCCGCTTCACCTCAGCGAGGTCGTCGATCACCTTCGCCGCAGCGGCAGGGTCCGCCAGCGCGGCGCGTTCCGCCTCGAACTCGCTCTCGATCTGCTCGCAGACCCCGACGACCGAGGCTCCCGCCTGGGCAGCGGCCCTGCTGGCTGCTCCGCCGGCGACCCGCTGCGCCACGAACTTGACCAGGTCAGGGAACCCTGACTCGACGTTGAGTTCCTTGTCGCCGCGGGCGACGGCGCGCCGCCGGAGGTCGGAGGAGACGGCGATGATCGGCGTGTCCCCCGCACCGCTCAGATGTCCCGCGTCGAGATCGCGGATCTTGCGCCAGTGCGGATAGAAGTCGGTCTTGGTCAGTACGCACACGGCAGTACCGCACACCTCTTGGGCCTGGCGCAGGAACTGCAACTCGCTACTGGTGAGTTCCTGCGCCGCGTCGGTGACGAACAGGAGCGCGTCGGCCATCGAGGCCGCGGTCAGGCTGGCCGCCGAATGCACGGAGCCGAGGCCGCCGACTCCGGGAGTGTCGACGATGACGAGGCCGCTGGAGAGCAGCTGACGCGGCAGCCGGATCTCTACCCCGGTCACGCCGGCCACCATGTCTGCGGTCTGCTTCTCCAGCACGAACTCCCGTACCTGGTCGAGCGGTACCGGCTCGCGTCGCGGCGGGATCTCGTCGAACAGCAGCTGAGCGGACGTCTTCTCGCCGTATCGGATGTAGGTCGGCAGGGCGGTGGCCACATCGTCGCTGACCGGGCAGACGTCGTGCCCGACCAGCCCGTTCACCAGCGAACTCTTGCCCTGCTTGAACTCGCCCACCACGACGATGTGTACCACCGGGTCGGCCAGGCCGGCACGGACGACGGCAAGCCTGCGGGCGAGGTCCGCGCGGCCGTACGCCTCGCAGGCGCGGTGCGCGAGGTCGACGATCCGGGTCGCCTGCCGCAGCGTGCCGTCGGCGTCAGGTGACGCAATGGTTGCGGTCAACGTCGTTCCTACCCGTCACATAGGGGTACGGCGCACCGAGCTCGGTCGATCGGTTGCCACGGTCGTGGCGTGGTGGTTCACGCACCCACCACGCCACGATGTCCTCATCCGGCTCGCCGTACGGTCTTCACGAAGTGCTGTCCGAGCCTCGGGCTCAGGCGCCGAGGCTGGGGGCCGGCTCAGGGCCGTCGCCCGAGTCTCCGACAGTGGTGTCGTTGTTGCTGAACGCGTCCACGTCGTTGAACGAATCGTCGTTGTTGAACGAGTCGTCGTTGTTGAACGAGTCGTCGTTGTTGAACGAGTCGTCGACGGACTGGTCGTTGAAGGAGTCGTTGTTCGACTGGTCGTTGAACGAGTCCTGCGTGGTTGCGGCGTCACCGCCGGCGGACAGCGACGAGTCCTTCACACCATCGGCGTTGACGTTCTGCTGGCTGCCCCCACCGAAGTTGAAGTTGATCGGCCCCAGGGCGCCACCGGCCCCGCCGCCGGCGTTGCCGCCGACACCATCGCCCCCGGCGGCGCTCCCACCGCTGGCGGTGCCGCCCGCGCCGCCGGCCCCGCCGTCGCCGCCGTCACCCTCTCCCTCGCCGCTGCCGCTGCCCTTGCCGCGTAGACCGACACCGACGCCGGTGCCGACCCCGACGCCGGCCGCACCGTCACCGCCGCTTCCGCCGTCCGCGGATGCCGCACCGCCGGTGCCGCCGGCACCACCGCTGCCGCCCGCGGTGCCGCCCGCGCCGCCGCTGGTGTCGATGTCGAGCTGAGCGGTCTGGTTGTTGTCCCCCACCACGGCCTTGTCGACGTCGTCGCCGACGATGCCGAAGTTGTCGCCCAGGATCGCCTTGTCGACGTCGCCGTCGGCCTGGACGCCCGAGTTGGTGCCGGTGTTGACGACGCCGTCGATGTCGTCACCCGCCGTCACCGCGTTGTCGCCGGTGTTCCCCACCACGTCGCCATTCTTCGAGGTGCCGAGAAAGGCACCGTCGCCGGTAGCGCCGAGCACGTCGCCGTCGCCGGTGCCGACCACCGAGCCGTCGCCTGCGGTGACCTTGTCCCCGTCGACGAACTCCACCGACGAATTGTCGCCTGTGGCGGCGAAGGCGTCGTCTCCCGCCGCCACCGAACCTCCGGTCGCAGCGACCTGATCCCCATCGCCCTGCTGGGCGACCGCACCGTCGCCGGTGGCGGCGTTGACGTCGCCATCCCCGGTGCTGCCGACGTTGCCGTCGCCGGCCTGGTTGAGGTTGGTGGAGTCGATGTCGATGTCGCCGAGCACCTCGCCGTCCACATCCAGGTCCACCGAGTTGTCGATGTCACTGGAGTTGTCGGTGAAGGTACGGGAGTTGTCCACGACATTCTGGGTGGTGAAGGTCTGGGTGACGTTGCTGACCTGCTGCACGGTCTGCACGGCCGGGGCCGAGGCCGCCGCGCCGGCTCCCCCGCCACCGCTGAAACCCCCGCCACCGCCACCGCTGAAACCGCCGCCACCGCCACCACTGAAGCCGCCGCCACCGCCGGCGGGGCCGCCACCGCTGCCGAAGGCGGCCTCGTTGACGATCTGGTTGACATCTACCGCCGCGAGGGATGCGGCGTCGATGTCGTTGGCGGCGAAGGATCCGGCGGGATCGGCAAGGAACTTCGCGGTTTCCGCCTCGCTACTGAAGACCTTCTCGAAGAGCGCCCGGATGTTCTCGATGATCAACGGAGTTACTTCCACAGTAGACATGGCTTCCTGCTCTGCTCGGGGCCGGTCACACCGGCCGGACGCTTAGAAGCTTGCGGCTCGCGGCCGGTGCCTCGCATCGGGGCTATCCCCGTTCTCGGCGCCGGGGATTAGGGGACCGATTCCGCCAGGCCTCAGTTGGCTACGGCTCCGCAGGAAGACGGCTGCGCAGGGCGGCGATCATCTCCGCTCTGCTTCCGGCCCCCAACTTGGCCCGGATCCGGGCGACGTGGTGCTCCACCGTCTTCGGGGAGACGTACAGCTGCGAACCGATCTCCCGATGGGTACGGCCCGCCAGCACCAACCGGGCCACCTCCACCTCCCGGTCGGACAAGCTGCCCCGACCCGCGTCCTGAGCCGAGCCAGCCACAGAGACCTCCACAAAGGACAGCTCCCGAGCGCGCTCCAGCAGACGACGCGCGGCCGAAGGGTCGCTGGTCCGGATCGCGGCATGACCGAGCAGCCGGGACGACTCCCACGGCAGGCCGACCGCTTCGAGCTCAGCGGCGTCCGCCAGCACACCGTCCGGGCAAACATCGCCAGCGAATGCGGCGCTCCACCGGATGGCGGCCCGGCACTGGGCCTGTTGCCGGCTGCCCAAGGGTTCGAGGCTGCCGAGGTGACTGGCAGCGGCAGTCGATGCCCGCTGGTCCTCGCCGACAATGGCGATCTGCAGTCGGATCCAGCCGAGCGACACCGCCCAGTCCAGCGGCCGATCGAGCCGGCCCACCACCGCCTCGAGGTCGTCGAGAACCGGTGTGATCCGCCGATGCTGCCGCAGTCGCGCTGCGGCGACCAGAATCTCCTCGATCATCTCCAGGTGCGTCAGATCCACCGCACGCCGGGCGAGGACCGGTTCGGCGTACGCCCACGCCGCGCGGAGTTGGGCGATGTCGCCCCGGCGCCGGGCGATCCCGGCGGTGAGACACGCGAACGTCAGACGTTCCCGGCCCGGCAACGGCACACCGGAAAGGCGTTGGAGTTCGGCCAGGGCGGTGTCGTACCGGCCGGCCCGTAACCGGGCCCAGGCCAGGAGTGTCCGGTGCCGGTTGTGGGCCGCCGGTCCGCCGAGCCCCGCGGTCAACGCCCGCTCCAGCAGGTGCTCGGCGGTGGCGACGTCACCGGCGGTCACCGCGACCACCGCACCGAGCGCGTGTGGCAGATCGGGAACCGGAACCGCTGGCGGCGCCTGCTCGTAGGCCTCGGCGGCCTCGATCAGCAGCGGCAGGGCATCGGTGGGTCTGCCGATCGCCAGCGCCGCCTCGGCGAGGAGACGCAACGGCAGCTGCCCCTCACCCGTTGCCGCAGATCGCGCCGGTTCCGGCTGGCCGGTCGCCATCAGTGCCGGGACGGCCAGGACCGGACCGGGAGGGCTGGCACTGGTCAGCGCTTTGGCAGCGCGGCCCGGGCGACCGTCGTAGGCCGCGGCGACACCGGCGACAAGCCGCAGTCGAGCGGCATCCGTCGGGGACCCGGTGGCGGCGTCCACGTCCACGGGCAGGCCCAGCAGGATCGCCGCCTCCGCCCTGCCGGCGGCCACGGCGGCCGGGTCGGCGCCGGCGTCGAGCGCCTCGTCGTACCAGAACAAGGCACGGTCGGGCGTGGCGAAGCGAAGCTGGTCCCCGGCCTGCTGGTAAACGGTAGCCGCGGTGGGGGTACGGGCGCGGGCCGCCTGCAGTTGCTCTGCGGCGCGAACCGGGTCGGCACCGCCGGCCAGCAGTGCCCTCGCCACGGTGTCGTGCAGCCGGCGACGTTCCGGCGGTGACAGGTCGGCGAGGACCGCGCGAGCGACGGCCGGGATCATCCGCTCACCGCCGGGCACCAGCAGCCCCTGATCGTGCAGCGAGCGTGTTGCCGCGGCCGCCTGCGCCGGGCTCAGCCCAGCGGCCGTGCAGACGACATCGTCATCGAGATCCAGACCGAGCGCGAGAATCGCGGCCAGTTCGGCGGTGTCGCGCCCGGTACCGGCGAGTCGGCGTTGCAGACGGGCGACAAGCGCGGGTGGCGTGCCATCCGGGGTAGCCGCCACCGCCTCGGCCACGGCGGCCAACCCTGCCGAGGCATCGTGGACCGCGGCCACATGTTCGGCCGTCACCGGACGGCCGAGCACGGCGGCTACCAGTGCGGCAAGGGTGTCGTGGGCGAGCGGGCCGAGGTGTTCGACGGTACCCAGGGCCGCGACCGCCTCGTCGAGGTCAGCCAGTTCCGGCCCCTTGATCGTGGGGCGGCGGCTGATCGCCATCGGCACCCCGGTACGGGCGGCGGCGGCCAACATCAGCAGCACTTCCTCCGGCAGCCGGTGCGCGTCGTCGACCACGACCATCGCGCCTTCGGTACGGGCCCGGGCGACGAGGGTGGCCAACTCCTCGGCGGACGTGGCGGCGGCCGGGAGGACGGGCCGCCCGGAGGCTGCGGCGACCTCACCGAGCCGGCGGGTGCGCCCGGCCCCGTCAACACCCACCACCACAGTCACCCGTACGCTTTCCCTTCGCCCTTGTCGTCCCGGCAGTTCTTTGTTGATGGGGGCGCGGCTGCCCTGCGGTGTACCAGGGAGGTCACCCGCCAGCGAGGCGGAAGAGTTCCGCGTGGACCTGGCGCTTCGGGACACCGAGCCGACGCAGGGTATCCAGCACGGCCAGGGTGAGCGGCGGTGGACCGCAGATGAACACGTCCCGTTCGGTGACGTCGGGTACCAGCTTGGCGAGGTTTGCCGGCGCGAAGGGATTGTTGTCCGGTCCGGTGCGCCCGGCCAGCAGGTGTAGTCGAGCACCGCGGGCCTGGGCGAGATTCTGCAACTCTCCGAGCAGAACGGCCTTGGCGGCGTCCCGGACGCGGTAGAGGATGACCACGTCGGTCAGGTCCGGGTCCTCCAGCAGGGCACGGATCGGCGTGATGCCGATTCCGCCGGCGATCAGCAGGGTCGACTCACGGACACGCTGCGACGCGGTGAGTGCGCCGTACGGTCCTTCGGCGAAGACCCGGTTGCCGGCCCGTAGACCACGTAGTCCTGAGCTGGTGGTGCCGACGCCTTTCGCGGTCAGCCGTAGGGAGCGGCCGTCCGGGGCGGCGGACAGGGAGAACGGGTTGACCTGCCACCAACGGTTGTGTCCGGGAAAACGCCACAGGAAGAAGTGCCCGGCGCGGGCGGGCAGCAGGTGTAGGTCGCGGCCGGTGATGTGCACCGAGACCGCGTTGTCCGGTTCGGGAACCACAGCGGCGACCCGCAGGCGGTGCCGGGCGTTGCGGATCAGCGGGAGGAAAAGCCGGCCGACGAGCAGTGCGCCGATGGCGAAGGCCCAGAGACCCCACCAGTAGATCTGGCTCAGCGCGTTGCCGGTGAACGAGGTTCCCTTGTACACCTGATGCAGCACCGCGAGCAGGACCGCCGCGTAGAGCAGCAGATGAATCGCGTGCCAGACCTCGTACGGCAGGCGCTTACGCGCAGCCTGCACCGAGAACCCGACAACGACGAGCATGACGGCGACGGCGATCATGCCCAGCAGGACCGGCAGCTGCCGGGACAGGGTCACCGTCTCACTCAGGAACGAGACGTTGCTGTAGGTGGCGAATCCCAGCAGCACGACCACCGGGTGCAACACGGCGAGCCAGAAAGTCGTGAGACCGGTCCATCGGTGCCAGATGGTGAGGTGGTCCATGCCGAAACCGCGGTCCAGCAACGGCAGGCGCGCGATCAGCAGCAGTTGCACGACCATCGCGAAGGCCAGATACAGGCCGAGCAGACGGCCTATCGCACCGAGGACGTTGTACGCCGGCGGCCCGGCCAGGAAGAACATCGCATGGATCACGACGACGTTGACAAGGAGGAAGACCGTGGTCGCGACGCGCGCGACACTCGTGGCGTGGAAAGTTGTCGACATCGGTGGCTGAGAGACAGCAGTCATCCCGTCTTCCTGTCGGTCCGTCATGTCAGGGGCACCGCGATCCTCGCGTCGTCGCTGGCCCCGCGTCGGTCCGGCCCACCGGGCCGCCATTCGTGGCATCGACATCGGCAACGGAAGCCTGGTCCGTTCTCATATGCGGGGCCTTCCTCGGCAACCGGGGCCTGCGACGTCAGACCCAGCCATAGCTTCCCGGTCCCACACCTTCGGAGCTTGGGGAACATCTGAGGAACTGCTGAGGGTCGAGCCGGACCAGCGACACCACGAACCGGCACTTGACGGTACGGGCAAGAGCCGGGCTGACAAGCTTGCCCAGATTATCTTAGTCATTAAGATAACTGCATGAGCGTATCGACTGACTTCTCGGTGGCCATCGCCGGCGCCGGCCTCTCCGGCCTCTGTCTCGCCCAGTACCTGATGCGCGCCGGCATCGACGTGCACGTCTACGAGCAGGACTCGGGCCCCTTCGTCCGGCGGCAGGGCTACCGGATCATCCTCGACCGGTACGGTCTGGCGGCGCTGCGCGAGAGCCTGCCCCGCCCGCTGTACCGCCTGGCGCTTACCACCGGCGACGAGCCCGGTGGGCAGCTGCGCTTCACCGACAGCCGGCTGCGGGACGCATTCACCATCACCTTCAAGGACGAGCCGTACGCGACCCGCCAGGTCGACCGGCTGACCCTGCGGTCGATCCTGCAGTCCGGGCTGGACGGGCGCATCCACTACGGCAAGACCGCCGTCGCGGTGGACAGTGACGACCCGGCCCGGCTACGGCTGCGGTTCTCCGACGGCGGAGCCGCCGCGGCGAACGTCGTCGTGGGCGCGGACGGCGTCGGCTCGGCGCTGCGCGCGCAGCTGATGCCGGACGCGCATCCGGCGGACACCCCGATGGTCGGCATCTACGGCCGGTCGCCCCTGCGGCGCAACGGCGAGAGCGTCATTCCGGACGCGCTGCGTACCAGCGGGGTCCTGGCCATCGCCGACCGGCCCGGCCGCGCCTTCTTCTTCACCTCGATGCGGTTCGGCGAGCGCCCGCGGGAGGCGTTCGCGCGTCTGGCCCCGGGCAGCTACGCGCCCACCGGCGATGACTACGTCATGTGGGCCCTGCTGCTCCGCCAGGAGGAGGTGCCCATCGACGTACGCGGGCACCTGCTGGCGCTCTGGAAACAGGCCGCAGTGATGAGCGAGGACTTCCACCCGCTCATCCGACGGCTGGTCGACACGGCCGAGGTGGACGCCACGGTGCTCAACCTTTTCGCCACCGGCCAACGCCCACACCAGTGGGCGGCGCCCAGGGCGACGATGATGGGTGACGCCGTGCACGTCATGCCACCGTTCGGTGCTCAGGGCGGCAACACCGCGCTCCGCGACGCCGCCCTGCTCGGCCAACGGCTGGTCGAGGCCCGAACGAACGGCACGCCGGTGGAGGAGGCGATCGCCGGCTACCAGAACGAGATGGTGCCGTACGCCTTCCGCGCCGTCGACACCGCCGCCAGGCTGATGCGCCGACTCACCGGGGGCGCCGCCGCACCGCACTGGGTGCTGACCCGCGTGTTACCTCGCTTGCACCGGGTGACCGTACCGGAGGCATGATGGCGTCATGTCCCACGAGCCGGCCCGTGCCTCCGCGATCGCCGACCTCATGCGCGCCGGGCGGGAGACGTCGCGGCTGTCCATGGTGTTCCGGTACGCCATCGCGGAGCGGCTGGGCCTCACCGTGAGCGACCTGGAGTGCCTGGACCACCTGGCCGATGTCGGCTCCGCCACCGCGGGGCAGGTCGCCGAGCGGACCAACCTCACCACCGGGGCGGTGACCAGCATGCTCCGCCGGCTCCAGCAGGCGGGCTACGTGACGGCCGAGCGCGATCCGGCGGACCGGCGGCGGGTGATCGTCACCCTGCGGCCCGAGCGAATCGCCGAGTTGACGCGACCGTACGAGCGGTTCGCCGAGCGGGCGGAGCGGCTCATCGAGGGCTACAGCGTCGAGGAGGTCTCGCTGCTGGTCCGGCACTACGACCGCATGCAGGCGATGTACCTCGCCGAGTTGGACCGCATCCGCGGCGACCCCGACGAAGGTGGGAATCGCGGAGCCGCGGTGCGGAGCCGCGCGGTGAAGTGATCAGTTTCGGTCGGGTGCCGGGCCGTTGTCGTTGAACCGGAAGCTGCTCGCCGGTGGCGCGTCGCCCAACTCCTCCAGGATCAGCCCGGAGTCCCGCGACGTCCGCAGGTAGGCGGAGTTGTTGCTGATCAGGAACCCCTCGTCCGCGTCGGCGGCGGAGATGGTGAACTGCTGGCGCGGCTCGTCCTCCCGGCAGGCGGCACCTTCCACCACCAGCGGTCGGCCGCCGCCCGGGTTGCGGACCTGCCAGCAGACCGGCTCACCGGTGCCGGGGCCGCCGCCGGCCCCACGGTACGACCGGATCAGGAAGTTCTGCCCGCTCAGCGGGGTCGGCACGAACAACTGCCGACCGCTGTCGTCGTCCACCTCGGCCAGGCGGCCGTCGTCGGTCAACGACAGTCCCGCCTCGAAGCCGTCGACCCGGGTGATGGTGATCTGGCGGGTACCGGACAACTCCGCCGGGGTGGCGGTCGGCACCGGGCTGGTCGGCGCCGACGCCGTGGGCATGGGCACCGCCGTGGTGGCCTCGGCGATCGGCGTCCTGGTGGCCGTCGGCGACGGGGAGACCTCGTCGGTGGCACTCGTGCCACCGCAACCTGCGGCTCCCACGGCCAGCGCCACCAGCCCCACGCCGGCAAACCAGTTTCGCATCGACATCCTCGCTCCCCCATCCCGGCCGTGCGGGCACGCACCACGCACCCCCAGGTCCACCTCGTCGACGGTCGGCGCACCGCCCCCAGAACGTCCTCGTTGATCGACGTACCCGGCAGGGCGGGCGGGTATGCGACACCGCCCCGGGTTGCTACTCAGGTCGTAAGTCGAATGCCGTCCTGCGCCAGATGTCGCGCCGACGGCACTCACGCAGGCTGGCACCAGGCCCCGGGTGACGCCGTACGGAAGCTTTCCGGACACCCGTGCGGCCCGGAAGGTGGCAGCGGACCGTGACCCACGAGACCGTTACCCGACCTCGCCCAACCCGATCCCGGTCGCGCCGCGTACGAGTCGGCGCGGCCCTGGCCACGGCGGTCGCCGTCGCCGCGACGGTGATGGGGTGCGGCACGTCGCAAGCCGACCCGGCACCGCCCGGTTCCGCACCGGCTGTCCCGGGAGCATCGGCCGCCCCCGCCGCGTTGACCGGCGCGAACGTCAACGCCTGGCTCGACGGGCTGCTGCCGGCCGCACTGGCGCGTACCGGCGTCGCCGGCGCGAGCGTCGCCGTGGTCCGGGACGGCGAGATGCTCACCGCCCGGGGATACGGACACGCCGACACCGGTGGCGGTGACGCGGATGCGGTACCGGTCGATCCCGACCGGCACCTGTTCCGGGTGGGATCGGTGTCCAAGCTGGTCACCGCCACCGCGGTGCTGCAACTCGTGCAGAGCGGCAAGCTCCAGCTGGACACCGACGTCGCCGAGTACCTCGATTTCACCGTGCCCCGCCGCTACCCGCAGGACGTCACGCTGCGGCACCTGCTCACCCACACCGCCGGGTTCGAGGAGCGGATCGCCGGTCTCATCGGCACCACCGGCAACGACGTCGACCTGCGGGCCGCCCTGACCGACGACCCACCGGAGCAGATCTACCAGCCGGGCACGGTGCCGGCCTACTCCAACTACGGCAACGCGCTGGCCGGCTACATCGTCGAGCGGGCCAGTGGCGTCCGCTTCGAGGAGTACGTCGCCGGCAACGTGCTGGCCCGCGCCGGCATGACGTCGTCGACCTTCGAACAGCCGTTGCCCCCGCACCTGACCGACCGGATGTCCAACGGGTACGAACGCGCCGGTGCGCCCGCCGCACCGTTCGAGATCGTGAGCACTCCCCCGGCCGGCGCGCTCAGTGCCCCGGCAACGGACATGGCCCGGTTCATGCTCGCCCAACTGGGCGAGCGGGTGGGTGCGGCGCCGCTGCTCGACGCGCCGACGCGGGAACTCATGCAGCGCCCGGCACTCGACTCAACGTCGCTCGGCACGCTCGCCGAGGGCCCTCGGATGACCCTCGGCTACTTCGACGAGAGCCGCAACGGGCACCGCATCCTCGGCCACGGCGGCGACACCCTCTACTTCCACTCCCACTTGCAGCTCTACCCCGACGACCGGACCGGCATCTACCTCTCGCTGAACAGCACCGGGGAGGGTGCGCTGGACAGTCACGAGCTGCGGCAGGCCGCCCTGAACGGCTTCGCCGACCGCTACTTCCCCGCCGAGGCCACGCAACAGGTCGCAGGCACGCAACCGGCCGGAAGCACACAGCCGGCCGGTGGTGTCGACCCGGCCTCCGCCGCCGAGCACGCCGCGCTGGCCGCCGGGACGTACGAGAGTTCGCGGGCGGTACGGGGCAACTTCCTGACCATGATGGGGCTGGTCGGGCGTACCACCGTCAGCGTCACCGACGGTGACCGGCTGCTGTTCGAGCCCGCGCCGCTGTCCGACTCCCCCGCGCTGTACGAGGAGGTCTCGCCGTGGGTGTGGCGCGAGGTCGGCGGGCAGCGCACCGTGGCGATGCGGGTGGCCGACGGCCGGGTGGAGGCGATCAGCTTCGACTCCGCGTTCGCGCTGCTGCCGGTGCCGTCCGAACGCGACTCGGCGCTGGTGCTAACGGTGCTCGCCGCATCCACCGTGGTCCTGCTGCTCGTGGCCCTCTCGTGGCCGGTACGCGCCATCGTCCGCCGCCGCCTCGGCCGCGCGCCCCGGGACCGGGCCGGCCGGACCGCACGGATCCTCACCCGGGTCGCCGTGGGCGGCACACTGCTCGCCCTCGCCGGCTGGGCGGTGAGCCTGGTCAGCATCATGGGTCTGCAGGACGTCTCCGCGACCAGCCTGCGGGTGGTGCAGCTGCTGCAGCTGATCGGCCTGCTCGGGGTGCTGCCGGCCGCGGTCCGGCTGGTCGACGACATCCGAGGCCGGGCCGGCTGGCACCGGATCACCGGCAGCGTGGCGGTGCTGCTCGCGCTGGCCGGCACGGGTTGGTTCGCCGTCGAGTTCATGCTGCTGGCCCCTAGCATCTCCTACTGACCGACACGAACCGGAACGATCCGGAGCGAGGATGGCCATCGCATGTCCGACCACAGCGGCACCGTCACGGACGCCGTCGACGTCCCGGGCCCACCCCGGCTGACCAAGTGGTTCGACGAGCGGCTGACCCGGGTCGGGGTGACCGGCCGGTTCGCGCGGGACTGCCTGCTCGCGGCGCTGCTCACCGTGCTGACGTTCCTGATCCTGACGCTGTTGTTCCGGATCGTGGCACCGGCGCAGGGTCTCACCTTCGGCCCGGCGCGGGCCTGGCTGGTCATCGCCCTGTGCAGCGGGCAGGCGATGCTGCTGTGCCTGCGTCGGGTCCGGCCGCTGCTCTGCCTCGCGCTCGTCGTCGGCGTCCAGGTGCCGGTCATCGTCCTGTCGGTGCCCGAGGCGACGATCCGCGGCATCGCACCGTTCGTCGCGGCGTACACCGTCGGCACGCTGCTCCCGGTTCGTCCGGCGCTGCTGGCTGCCGGCGCCGCCGTGGTGGTTGAGACGGCCAGCGCGGCCGTGGCGGTACGCACCGCCGGCGCGGCCGAACTCGCCGTCGGTGAACCAGGTTCCGGGCCGCTCGCCACGAGCGTCGGCCAGCTCGCCGCGAGCGCGTTGACCTATCTCGGTCTCGTCTTCGTCGGCAGCTACGTGGCCACCTACCGGCGCTACCTGCAACTGGTGCGGGTCCGGGCGGACGAGGCGGTGCGGGCGCAGCAGGCCACGGTGCGCGCGGCGATCGGCGCGGAACGCGCTCGGATGGCGCGCGAGTTGCACGACGTCGCCGCCCATCACCTGTCCGGCATGGTGGTGCAGGCGGCGGCCGCCGAGCGGCTGATCGACCCGGACCCGTCGGCGGCGAAGACCGCGGTGGCGTGGATCCGGTCCCAGGGCAAGGAGACGCTTGACAATCTCCGGCTCGTCGTGGGAGTGCTGCGTGGTCGCCCAGGTGACAGCGACGGCAACGATCCGGTGCCCGGGTTGGCCATGCTCGACGATCTCGTCCGCGGTGCCCGGCAGCTCGGCACCCCGGTCGAGTTCGTCCGGCACGGGCCGCATCGCGACGTGCCGCCGATCGCCGACGTCGCGCTGTACCGGATCGTCCAGGAGTCGCTCTCCAACGCCCGCCAGCACGCCCCGGGCGCACCGGTACGCGTGGAGCTGCGCTTCCGGTCCCGGAAGGTGTCGGTGGAGGTGCACAACGGCCGGTCGATCCGGCGGGCCGAGCCGAGGTCGTCGACCACCGGCGGGGTCGGGCTGGTGGGCATGCGCGAGCGGGCACATCTTATCGGCGGGCAGTTCACCGCCGGCCCGACGGCGACCGGCGGATGGTCGGTCGCGGTGACGGTGCCGACGACCGGGGACGATGCCCGCGCCACCGGGGCGACCGCGAACGCGAACGGAGACAACCGGAGATGATCACAGTGATGCTCGTCGACGACCAGTCCGTCGTACGGGCCGGCTTCCGGGTCATCCTCGAACAGGCCGGCGACATCGAGGTGGTGGGTGAGGCGTCGAGCGGGTCCGCGGCCGTCGAACTGGCCCGCCGGCTCCGACCCGAGGTCATCTGCATGGACGTACGCATGCCCGGCGGTGACGGTCTCACCGCGACCCGCCGGATCGTCGCCGAGGCGGTCGGGTCGCCGCCGGCCGTGCTGGTGGTCACCACCTTCGACCTCGACGAGTACGTCTTCGGCGCGCTGGAGTCCGGTGCCAGCGGCTTCATCCTCAAGGACTGTGAGCCGGAGGAGCTGATCGAGGCGGTGCGGCGCCTCGCTGACGGTCAGGGGCTCGTCGACCAGGCCGTGACCCGACGCGTCATCGCCGAGTTCGCCCGCCGTACCCCGGCACCGGCGACCGATGCCGCCGCCGCGCATCAGCTCACCGCGCGGGAGGTCGAGATCATCGGTCTACTCGCCCACGGCCTGTCGAACGTCGAGATCGCCGACGAGCTGTTCATCGAGACCAGCACGGTCAAGTCGCATCTCGGCCGCGCCATGGCCAAGATCGGCGTGCGGGACCGGCTCCAGACGGTCGTCTGGGCCTACCGCAACGGCGTCGCACCGCGTTGACCCGCGATGTGCGGGGCCGGTGCATACCCGGTATGCTCCCCCGGCATGCGGCCTGAACCCGACAACCGGCAGGTGGCGCTCGCGGCGGTACTGGGCGGTCTGCTGCTCGGCTGCCTCGACTTCATCTGGATCAAATACGTGCCGTATCCCGTCGGTGACCTGGGCAACTCCAGCGCGGTGTGGGCGGTCGCCGCGTTCTTCTTCGGCCTCTGGGTCCGGTCGGGCCGGCTGCGCGCGGCGGTGGGCGCCGCCGTCGCGCTCGTGGTCGCGGTGCCCGGCTACTACGCCACGGCGGCCCTGGTGCAGGGCGACGACTGGGCCGTGCTGTGGGCACCGACGTCCCTGCTCTGGATGTGCTTCGGTGTCCTCGCCGGAGTGCTCTTCGGCGTCGCGGGAGTGTGGGCACACCGGCCCGGCTGGCAACAGATCGTCGGGCCGGCGCTGCCGGCCGCGGTGCTGTTCGCCGAGGCGGGACTGGAGATCCGCCGGATCGGCCACCCGAACTACGGCGACGACCCGATCTGGGACGCCCTGATCAGGATCGCGCTCGGCCTGCTGGTGCTCGCCCTGGCCGGGCGGACGAACCGGCAACGCGCGCTGGCCCTCGCCGTGGCGTTGCCACTGGCGCTGGCTGGCTTCGCGGCATTCCTGCTGGCTGGCTTCCGCTGACGCAGCGAGCGACGTTCCTTACGGTCGACTGCGGGGCCTGCGGCGGGGGGCGGGCCGGCATTGACGGCTCCCAGCACACTGCGTCCCATGGGCGTTGGCACCGGAACCTGTGAGGTGACGTTCCACCACGGTGACGTCCGGCTGGCGGGCACCCTGAGCGTGCCCGATCACCCCGGCCGGCGGCCCGGTGTCGTCATGATCGGCGGCTCCGGGCCGGCCGATCGCCACAACGACGTGCTGTTCCCACCGATCCGTCAGCATCTGCTCGAGGCCGGCATCGCGGTGCTGTCGTACGACAAGCGCGGTGTCGGCGCCTCGTCCGGCGACTGGATCGCTTCGTCCCTGGACGACCTGGCGGCCGACGCGGACGCGGCCGTCCGCTTCCTGCGGGCCCAGCCCGCGATCGAGGGGCGGGCCGTGGGCATTGTCGGCCACAGCGAGGGCGGGTGGGTCGGGCTACGGGCCGCCGCAGCGCTGGTGACCGATGTCGCGTTCGTGGTCACGAGTGGCTGCCCGGGGATGTCCCCGGCCGTGCAGGACCGCTACGCGCTGGTCAACCTGCTGCGGCAGGTCGGTCAGGTGGTGGAGGCGGACATCGACCGGGTATTGGCGCTGCACGACCGGCTCGTGGCGGCCGGTCGGCGCGGCGCCAGCTTCGCCGAGGCGACCCGGATCGTACGCACCGAGATGCCCGCCGGCCTGCCCGCGTACTGGCATGACGTGGACGAGCGGCTGTGGGAGTTCATGAAGCGCAAGCAGGACCACGACCCGGTCCCCGACCAGGTGCGGCTGCGCTGCCCACACCTGGCCACGTTCGGCGGCGCCGACCAGATCGTGCCGGTCGCGGAGAGCGTCCACCTGTTCGGCGGCGCGGCCTGCCGCACCGACCGGGATCCCCGGGCGACGCTTACCGTGCAGGTCTTCCCGGGTGCCGATCATCGGCTGCTCCGTGCCGACGGCACCTTCGCCGACGGCTACCTGGACACCCTCGCCGGCTGGATCCTCGCGCGGATCTGAGGCCATCGGGCGCGGTGGCTCGACGGCGGAACTCAGGCCAGCGACAGGAAGAGCTTCTCCATCTGTTCGAGGTTGGCCTTGCGGTCCTCCCCGGCGGAGCCGCTGACGCACTGTTCCAGACCGCTCGCGATGATCTTGAAGCCGGCGCGGTCCAGCGCCCGCGAGACCGCCGCGAGCTGGGTCACCACCTCGGCGCAGTCCCGGCCGTCTTCGAGCATGCCGATGACGCCGCGAATCTGACCCTCGGCACGGCGAAGTCGCTTGACCACGTCACCGACCGCATCCTCGTCGACCTGCATTCCCCACCCCTTCCCACGTCGTCGAACAACAGTACACCGGGGGGTATTTCCCGCCGGCTGACCACGAGCGACCCGGGGGTCATTTGCGGTTCACCGATTCTTGGTCAATACTCGAGGCAAGATACCCCCAGGGGTATGTAGCCGAGCCTGAGGATGGAGTGTCCCGTGACCGCCAGGAGCAGTTCCCCGACCATCGACGTGCCCACCGCACGAGCCCTGATCGCCAACAACCCCGACGTGCTGATCGTCGACGTGCGTACCCCGGGCGAGTTCGAGACCGCGCACGTCCCCGCCTCGATCAACCTGCCGCTCGACCAGGTCGACGCGCACCTGGGTCGGATCGTCAACGACGCGGGCGGCCGGATCCTGCTGATGTGCCAGTCCGGCAACCGGGCCACGACGGCCTGCACCCGACTGGCCGACGCCGGTCTGACCGACGCCACCGTCATCACCGGCGGCATGAACGCCTGGGTCGCCGCGGGTGGGGCGGTCGAGCGCGGCCGGCAGCGGTGGAGTCTGGAACGCCAGGTCCGCCTCGTCGCCGGCGGGGTCGTGCTGCTCGCCGTCATCGCCAGTGTCTGGGTGCCCGCCGCCCGATTCGTGGCCGGCTTCATCGGCGCCGGCCTGACCTTCGCCGCCCTGACCGACACCTGCGCGATGGGCGCGATGCTGTCCCGGCTGCCCTACAACCGCGGCGCCGGTTGCGACGTCGACCGGTCCCTGGCGCGGCTGCGCAACGAACGGCAACAGGCGTGAACGGTACGGACGTCCGGCAGGACCGCTCCGGCGTGGCCCGGGTGGTGCCCCTGCTCGGATGGTTGCGCCACTACGACCGCCACACCCTGCGCCACGACCTGATCGCCGGTCTGACCGTGGCGGTCATGCTGGTGCCGCAGAGCATGGCCTATGCCGCGCTGGCCGGTATGCCCCCGGTCACCGGCCTCTACGCCTCGATCGTGCCGTTGCTGGTCTACGCGCTGCTGGGCAGTTCCGGATCGCTGGCCGTCGGGCCGGTGGCCATCACCGCGTTGATGACCGGCACCGCACTGGCTCCTCTCGCCGGCAGCGACCCCGCCCGTTACGCCGCCCTCGCCGGCCTGCTCGCCCTGCTGGTCGGCGCGATCCAGGTGCTGATGGGTGTGCTCCGGCTCGGTGCCCTGGTCAACTTCATGTCCCACTCGGTGCTGTCCGGGTTCACCTCCGCCGCCGCGATCGTGATCGCGGCCAGCCAGGTGAAGGACCTGCTCGGACTCGACGCCGGGCGCGCGGAGACCTTTCCGGAGATCGCCGCGTCGCTCTGGCGTTCGGCCACCACCGTCCACCCGCTGACGGTCCTCGTCTCGCTGACCAGCGTCGCCGGTCTGCTGCTGCTGCGCCGCTACCTGCCGAAACTGCCCGGCGCCCTGCTCGTGGTGGCGGGCGTCACCGTGGCCAGCGCCGCATTCGCCCTCGGCACGCACGGCGTACGGATCCTCACCGAGGTCCCCGGCGGGCTGCCCGCCCCGGCCGTCCCCGCCCTGGGCGGCTCGGACGTGACGGCATTGCTGCCCGCCGCCGTGGCGATCGCACTTGTCGCCTACATGGAGGGCATCGCCGTGGCCAAGTCCCTCGCGGCGCGGAGCCGCCAGCAGATCAGCCCCAACCAGGAACTCGCGGCGGTCGGCTCGGCAAACGTCGCGGCCGGCCTGTTCCAGGCGTTCCCGGTGGCCGGCGGTTTCTCCCGCAGCGCGGTGAACTTCTCCGCCGGGGCACGTACCCCGCTGGCCAGTGTGGTCACCGCCCTGATGGTGGCCCTGACCGCGGTGTTCCTGACGCCGGCCTTCCACCACCTGCCCAAGGCGGTGCTCGCCGCCATCGTGGTGGTCGCGGTGCTCGGGCTGGTCGACCGCCGGTCGGCGGTGACCGCGTGGCGGACCCGCCGCTCGGACGGCCTGACCCTCGCGCTCACCTTCGTGGTCACCCTGCTGTTCGGGGTCGAACCCGGTCTCGCCGCCGGCGTGGCGTTCGCCCTGGCGGTCTTCCTGTGGCGTTCGGCCCGGCCGCATCTGGCCGAACTCGGCCGGGTGCCGGGCACGCAGACGTACCGCAACGTGGCGCGCTACGCGGGCCTGGTCACCGACCCCCGGGTCGCGATCGTCCGGGTGGACGGGCCGCTGTACTTCGCCAACGCCCAGTTCCTGGAGGACCGGCTGCTCAGCCTGGCCGAGCAACGGCCGGAACTGACGTCACTGGTGCTCGACGCGAGCGCGATCAGCGACACCGATGTCGACGGTGCCCACGCCGTCGCCGAGCTGCACCAACGTCTCGCGTCCCGGGGCGTGGCGCTGCACCTGGCAACGGTCCGTGGGCCGGTGCGTGACCTGCTCGGGCGGGCCGGCGTGTGGCAGACGGTGCATGGCGCCGGTCAGGTGCACCCTGACCTGACCGCAGCGCTGACGGCCACCGGCGGCGGGGTGACGCAGCCGGTGCCCGGCACACCCGTACGGCCGCCGTCACCACAGGAGGTGTTCTAGCCGTGCCCGACCGGTTCGCCACGTTGCTGAGCTGCATCGACGGCCGCATCCAGCGCCCCCTCGACGAGTGGGTGCGACAACATCTCGACGTCGAGTACCTCGACACCATCACCGAGCCCGGACCGGAGGCGGTGCTGGCCACCACGGGTGAGGCCAGACTGGACGCCCTGCTCGACAAGGTGCGGGTCTCCCAGCGCGCCCACGGCAGCGCGACGCTTGTCGTCGCCGCGCACTCCGACTGCGCGGGGAACCCAGTCAGCGTGGCCGAGCATCATCGCCAACTGCGTGCCGGCCTGTCCCGGTTGGCCGCCCGGCTGCCGGGCACCCGCATCCTCGCCGTGCACGCGGGTCGCTGCGGCCACCAGTGTTGGGCACCCGAACTCGTGGCGGAGGTGACCCCGCCGGAGACCGGACCGTAGCACTTTGCCCACTGCATACCCCCGGGGGTATACAGGAAGAGAACCCATCAACCGTGCTCGTTGTGAAGGAGTTTGACCGTGCTGTTCACCCAGTACTACCTGGACTGCCTCTCCCAGGCGTCGTACCTGATCGCCGACGACACCACCGGCCGGGCGGTCCTGGTCGACCCGCGCCGCGACGTCGAGGAGTACCTCACCGACTCCCGGTCCCGGGGGCTCACCATCGAGGGAGTGATCAACACCCATTTCCACGCCGACTTTCTCGCCGGCCATCTGGAGGTGGCGGCGGCGACCGGCGCCTGGATCGGGTACGGCCGACGCGCCGAGACCGAGTACCCGATCCGCAAGCTGACCGACGGCGACCGGATCAGCCTCGGCGAGGTGACCCTGCAGATCCTGGAAACACCCGGCCACACCCCGGAGTCGATCAGCGTGCTGGTGTACGAACACGCCGACGACACCGTCCCGTACGGAGTGCTGACCGGTGACGCGCTGTTCATCGGTGACGTGGGCCGGCCCGACCTGCTCGCCTCGCTCGGCGTCACCGCCGACGAGCTGGGCAGCATGCTCTACCACAGCGTGCACCACAAGCTCATGAACCTGCCCGACCAGGTGCGGGTCTTCCCGGCCCACGGCGCGGGCTCGGCCTGCGGCAAGAACCTGTCGACCGAACGGCAGTCCACCATCGGCGAGCAGCGCCGCACCAACTACGCCTGCGCGCCGATGAGCGAGGAACAGTTCGTCGCGCTGGTCACCGGCGGTCAGCCGGCGGCACCGGGGTACTTCGCCTTCGACGCGGTGCTCAACCGCAAGGCCCGCGAGCTGTTCGACCACGCCCGCGCCGCCCGGCCGCTCACCCCCGCCGAGTTCCTCGCCGCCCGGGCCGACGGCGCCATCGTCGTCGACACCCGCGACCCGCACGAGTACGCCGCCGGGTACCTCCGTGGCGCGATCAACATCCCCGCCGACGGCCGCTTCGCCGAGACCGCCGGTAGCGTCGTGGCACCGGAGCGCACCATCCTCGTCGTCGCCCACCAGGACCGCGAGGAGGAGATCGTGACCCGCCTCGCCCGGATCGGCTTCGACCATGTCGCCGGTTACCTACGCGACCCCGAGCACGCGTTCCGCGAGATGGTCGCCGAGCTGACCCCGGCCAGCCGGGTCACCGCCACCGAGCTGCGCGACGCCCTCGACCGGGCCGAGCCGCCGCGCGTACTCGACGTGCGCAACGCCGGCGAGCGCGAGCAGGGCACCATCGACGGGTCGCTGCACATCCCGCTGGCCGAACTGCCCCGGCGACTCGACGAGGTGCCCGACGACCGGCCCGTCGTCGTGCACTGCGCCGGGGGCTACCGCTCCTCGGTCGCGGCCAGCCTGTTGCGGGAGGCCGGCCGTACCGACGTCTCCGACCTGCTCGGCGGCTTCGGCGCCTGGCAGGCGTTGCGGCAACCCACCGCGGCCTGAGCCCGGCCGGTGAGGGCGTGGCCGCCGCCACGACGGTCCCGCCCTCGCCGCTACCGGCCCGATCTCCGGGTCCGGTGCGGGCAGCCGGAGCCCGGGTCGACCTGCTCCGGGCCCTCAGCCGTGCAGCTTGAGGGCCCGGAGCAGGTCGTCGTTCTCCTCGGGGGTGCCGATCGACAGCCGGACGCCGCCGTCGATCACGCTGCTGCGGTCCCGCAGCCTGATGCCCTGCGCGGCCAGGGCGGCGCACAGCCGCTGCGGCTCCTCGGTCCGCAGCAGCAGGAAATTCGCGTCCGACGGAAACACCTCGATCACGGCCGACAGCTGCGTCAGGGCGTTGCGCACGCGATCCCGCTCGGCGAGGATGCGTTCGATGTTGCGCCGGCCGTGGGCGATGCCCGCGGGTGAGATCGCCGCGCCGATCGCGCGGATCGCCGTGACGGTGAGGGGGTATGGCGGCATGATGCGGCGCAGTACTCCGATGACCTCCGGATGGGCGAGTGTGATGCCGCAGCGCTCACCGGCGAGGCTGTACTCCTTGGACAGCGAGCGCACGACGACGAGACTGGGATGCTCGGCGATGTCGCCCGCGAGTGACGGCTGTCCCGAGTAGTCGAGGTAGAGCTCGTCGACGACCACCATCGCCCGGCCGCGCAGCCGCTCGGCGAGCCGCAGTACCGCTGCCCGGTCCATCAGGTTGGCGGTCGGGTTGTTCGGTGAGCAGACGAAGACGAGCTTGATCCCCGGGTCGGCGTCGCAGGCGGCCAGCATCGCGTCGGCATCGAGCTGGTACGACCCGGACACCAGGGGCACCCGGCACACCGCAGCGCCCTGGATGGCCGCGGCCGTCTCGTACATGACGAAGGTCGGCGGTGTGATCAGGATGCCGTCCCGACCGGCCGCACAGAACGCGCGGACCAGCAGGTCGATGGACTCGTCCGCGCCGCGCGACAGGAAGAGCTGTTCCACCGGCAGTCCGTAGATCTCGGCGAAGCGGCCCAGCAGCGACGGCGGTTGCGGTTCCGGGTACCGGTTGAGGCCCTCCTGCTCGGCCCCGCCCGGGTACGGCGGATAGGGGTTCTCGTTCGCGTCGAGGTGGATCCGGGTGGCCTGCTCGGCCTCGACGCGCGCCGAACTGTAGGGCCGCATCGCGTAGATCTCTGGCCGGACCAGCGAAACGATGTCATCCACGAGCTGCGCGATCCTCTCCGGCCGGGCCGGGTCCGCCCCGGTAGCCGCAGGGTACCGCCCACCCAGACCGGTCCCGTCGGTGCGTGGGGCGTCGGCGGACCGGGCCGCGGTCACTCAGTCCTCGGACTGTTCGGCGAGCCGTACGGTCAGTTGACTCAGCGCCGTGTCGGCTTGGCGGGCGGCCTCGGGGCCGGTGTCGGCAGCGGTGATGACCGAGCCGATCCGGTCGGTGAACGCCCCGGTCACCGTGACGCGATCCCCGACCGTCACGCCGATGTTGATCGCGCGGACCGCGGCGGCCCGTCCTGCCGGCTCGACCCCGTCGATCTCGGCTATCTCCCCGCTTGCCGGCGCGATCAGGAATCGGATCGCGGCGTGCCCGTGGCGCAGCGGACGCAGTTTGGGCAGGTCGCCGCTTGCCCGCGCGATGACGCAGTCCACCAGGTCGATGCCGAGGGCCGCGCGCACCAGCTCAGGGATCAGACCGCCGGCGAGGCGTGGGTTCACCTCGATGATCATCGGGCCGTCGGGGCTCAGCCGAAGCTCGGTGTGCGTCGCGCCCCAGGTGAGACCGAGCGCCTGTAGCGCGGCGCGGGTGCACCCGGTCAGCGCGGCAGCCGCCGCCGGCTCCAGTTCCGCGGGGAAGTCGTGACCGGTCTCGACGAAGTGTGGCGGCGGGCCGAGGTGTTTGGCGGTCAGGCCCACCGGCTCACCGTCGAAGAACTCCGCGGAGAACTCGGGACCGCTGACAAAGCGCTCGACCAGGACTCTCGGCTCGACCGGCAGACCCCGCTCGTTGACCCTGGTGGCGAACAACCGGGTCGCGTGTTCGACGGCCTCGCGGTCGGTACGGCACAGCCGCACCCCCACCGAGCCCGAGCCCCGCACCGGCTTCACCACCACGGGACAGCCGAGTTCGGCCGCGACCACCTTCGCCTCGGCCGGAGTACGGATCACGCGGAAGTCGGGCACGGGTACGCCCGCCGCCAGCAGCGCCTCCCGTTGCCGCCCCTTGTCCCGGGCCCGCTCGACGGCGACGGGATCGGGGCCGGTGAGACCCAGCCGCAGTGCCGCCCCGGCGGCCACCGGGACGAAGTACTCGGAGCTGGAGGTGACGCCCGCGACCGACCCCAGCTGCTGACAGGCGCCCGCGACCGCCTCGACGTCGCCGGTGTCGAGCACGAGCGACTGAATCCCGTCCTGGTGCAGGTACGGGTACCGGGACGGATCGCGGGCGAGCATCACCGGACGTAGACCCCGGTGCCGCGCCGCGCGGCAGTAGAGCCGTCCGGTCCCCGTGGTGTTGCTCTCCACGAACACCATCACCGCCGAGGTGTCCACCGATCCTCCTTCTGCCGGTCGGGTACGGTCCGGCCGGACCGCAGCGCACCAACGGCGCTGGCCAGTTCGGCGCGCGCGGCGGTCAGCCGCGTCAATTCCCGCAGAGTCCCGTCGCGCAGGACCCGCAACCTGCCGTACACGTCGTCGAATCCGCGCTGCCAGTCACCGGGGCCACCGCCGGCGTCGGTGAGGCTCACCGCGACCGCCGGGTCGGCGACCTTGGCGGCGGCCGGGAACCGCCGCGCCACCCAGTCGGAGCCGATCGGCTCGCCATCGGCGTCGGCCAGCAGCTCCCGGATGGCCGCGCCGACGGTGTGGTGCGCGGTCCGGAAGGGCATGCCGTCGTGGACCAGTCGGTTGGCCACCGCCGTGGCCGTGGTGATCCCCTCCACCGCCCGCTGTCGCATCCGGGCGGGACGTGGTCGGGCGCCGCTGACGAGGACCTGACCCAGCTGTACGACGTCGGTGGCGGCTCGCAGACCCGGCCAGGCGAGTCCGACCGCCTCGGTGCCGACCTCGATGGAGTTGGTGAAGGGTGCGCCCTTCATCGCGGTGACCGCGCCCACCCAGGACGAACTCACTCTCCCCACGGCGGCCGTGACGTGTTCCAGCAGAAAGGCGTTGCGTTTCTGGGGCATCGCCGAGCTGCCACCGACGAGGCGGTCGGGAAACTGAATGAAGCCGAACTCCTCGGTACTCCACAGCTGCAGGTCGGTGCCGAGCCGGCTGAGCACGACGGCCACGCCGGTGGCGTCCGCCAGCAGCCGCAGCGACACGTCCCGGCTGGCGATGGCGTCCAGGGCGTGCACCGGTGGTTCCTCGAATCCCAGCAGCGCGGCGACCCGCGCCGGATCGATCGGCAGGTCGCTTCCGGCGACCGCACCGGCGCCCATCGGGCAGCGCCGTAGTCCCCTGGCCGAGTCCCAGGCCGACTCGATCTCCCGGGTCAGCCCGGCCGCGACGCCGGTGAGGTAGTAGCCGTAGGTGATCGGCATTGCCGCCTGGTAGTGGGTGTGCACCGGCATCACGACGTCGCGGTACTCGCGGCCCCGGCTCAGCAGCACCGCGACGAGCCTCGTCGTCTCCTGCAGGAAGGTCAGCAGCCACTCGCGCAACCGGGTGAGGGTGACCGTGGCCTTCATGTCGTTGCGGGACCGTCCGGTGTGCAGTACGCCGCCGACGTCCTCGCCGAGTTCCGCGGTGAGGTACTGCTCGTAGGCCAGATACAGCCCGCGCGGCATGCGGGCGTCGGCGAGGGCGGCGAACCGGCTGTCGCGTAGCTGCTCGATAAGCGTCGCCAGCGCGACCGCCGCCTCGGGCTCGATCAGCCGCCGCTCGCGGAGCATGACCACGTGAGCCAGATCCACCAGCGTGGTGCGGTCGAGTTCCTCGGCGATCTCGGCCGGCGTCGGCTCACCGTAGATCTGCCGCTGCGTCCGCAGGCCGATCGGCTCCTTGATCCGGCCGGTGTCGCTCATCGCGCCGCCACGCTGCTGGTGCCGTGGTGTTCGAGGACCTCGCGCAGGCTCCGTCGTCCCCAGTTGAACCAGGACCACTCCGCGTGCTCGGCACGGGGGTGGTTCGTCTCCACCGGCCGGTCCCCGCTCGGGTCGGTCGAGTGCCCCTGCTCGGCCAGCCACCGGTCGTCGTAGACGGTGGACTGGTAGCGGTAGCCCTGGTCGGGCAGCATGACCACGGTCACCGCGTCGGGGTTCGTCATCGCCGTACGCTCGGCCACGAGAAAGGCGGCACCGCTGGTCGGCCCCTGGAAGACGGCGTGCTCGCGGTGCAGTTTCCGGGTGGCCCGGTATGCCTGACCAGCGCTGCACCAGTGCACCTGGTCGAACGCGGTGTGGTCGAGGTTGGACGGGATCAGACTGTTTCCCAGACCGCGCAGGGATCGCGCTCCGTCGGGCTGGCCGAAGAGCACACTGCGGTGTGTGTCGACGCCGATCAGCCGCAGGTCGGGATTGACCGATCGGAGAAAGGACGCGGTGCCGCACATGGATCCGCCCGACCCGACTGGTCCGATCAGCATGTCGACCTGAGGCAGGGCCTCGGTGAGCAACTCGGCCACCAGGCGGTAGGAGCGGGGATTGTCCGGGTTCGCATACTGCTCGGGGCAGAACGAGTCGTCGTGTTCGGCGCGGATCTCGGCGAGCCGTTCCAGTCGCGATCCCTGGTAGCCGCCGCTTGCCGCCATGTGCCGGACGATCTCCACCGTTGCGCCGAGGTCGGTCAGCCGCCGGTGGAGTTCGTCATCGATCACCGGGTCGCTGACCAGGATCAGGCGTCGGCGCAGCAGCGCGGCCTGCATGGCGAGGGCGAGTCCGAACGTGCCCGAGGTGGTCTCCACGATGAGCGTGTCGGGACCGATGTCGCCGCGCGCGACAGCCTGCCGCAGGATGTAGCGTGCCGGGATCATCTTCATCAAGGCGAACACGACGCCGAAGAGGTTGGGCCCCAGTCGGACGATCTGCGGCTGTTCGACTCCCGCGGTGATCTCCTCCAACACTGAGGATCTCATCCCCATCCTTCCGTCTTGGCCAGCTCCGCACGCAACACTTCGGTACGGGTGATGCCGGCATGTGTCATGACCCGGAAGACACCGACGGGCATCGCGACCAAGCCATGACGAGGCTCACCGAGCCGTCATGGAGGGCACCCTGAAGCAGCTCGCCGTGGTGTCCAATAGCAGCGTCAGCGCCGACCCTGCCCGACCGAAAAGGTGAGTTGAATCCGTCGCGACAACATTTTGCGCGAGGGGCGTCGGCTGATGTGTGGCAGCATTTCGCGGATGTCCAAAAACGCTCCCCGAAGTCGGGACACACTGCGACCGCCGCGGCACCTCGTGGTGCCGTACCAACCCAGTTGCAAACAGTAGCGTCGGCCACCAAACCTGTCAATGCATCTTCTACCACCTACGAATGACTTGGTCAGGGGGTTTCGACCCGCTTCTGAGCACGAGTGCTGTCAACATTCGGTGCGCGGATTGGTCAGCCCTCGTGGCAAGTGTGCAAAATTAACACCCGCTGCCGTCCAGAACCATGAGACGATTGTCAAATCGAGCCAGCGCGTATAGTACGATCGCCCGCACCGAGGCTGGCGTCGTCATTGTTGGTGATGAATGAAAAGGCGTCGCCGATTCGACGAGCGGGCGCTTTCCGTCAGGTCAGCAGCCGAAGTGCCCGTTGGCGGACGTCGACATAGCGTTCGTACACCTCCGGGGTGCCGGCGGCGGCCACCTCCTCGGCCGCGACCGGCCACTGCGGCGGATCGGCTGCACCGGACAGTGCCCAGGCCGCCTGACGTGCCGCGCCGAGCGCGACGTACTCGCCGGGGCTCGGTACGCACACGGGCACGCCGAACAGTGCCGGTGCGACCGCCCGTACCGCGCGTGACCTGGCCGCGCCGCCGATCAGCAGCACCCGGTCGACCGGGATGCCCTGGGCACGGAGGGCGTCGAGGGCGTCGGCGAGGCCACCGAGCATGCCCTCCACCGCGGCCCGCGCCAGGTTCGCCGCCGACGCGTTCGCCCGGGTCAGCCCGGCGAGCAGACCGCGGGAGTCGGGCAGGTTGGGGGTGCGCTCCCCGTCCAGGTACGGCAGGAGCGTCAACCCGTCCGCGCCGGGCGGCGCCGAGAGCGCCAACTCGTCGAGTTCGGCCAGCGACCGGCCCAGCAGGTCGGCGACCGCGACCAGCACCCTCGCCGCGTTGAGCGTGCACACCAGCGGCAGGAACCGACCTGTCGCGTCGGCGTAACCCGCCACCAGCCCGCTCGGGTCGGCGGTCGGCACCTCACTCACCCCGAACGCGCACCCCGAGGTGCCCAGCGACACCACCACGTCGCCGGGTCGCAGGCCGACGCCGAGTGCCGCGCCCATGGTGTCGCCGGTGCCGGCCGCGAGTATCGCACCGGAGGCGGTCTCGCCGACCGTCTCGGCGGGCCCGGCGACGCGGGGCAGCGCCACGTCCCGGCCGAAGGCGAGCGTCACCAGGTCCCGCCGGTACTCTCCGGTCGCCGGTGACCAGTACCCGGTGCCGGAGGCCTCGCCGCGATCGGTCGTCGGCTCTCCCCCGCCCGCGCGCAGCCGGTGGGTGAGCCAGTCGTGCGGCAGCAGCACCGTGCTGGTCCGGGCCGCGAGTTCCGGCTCGGTGCGGGCGAACCAGCGCAGTTTGGTGACCGTGAAGCTGGCCACCGGCACCAGCCCGACCGCGTCGGCCCACGCCTGCGGACCTCCGAATTCGCCGGTGAGGTCGACCGCGGCGCGCGCCGAGCGGGTGTCGTTCCACAGCAGCGCGGGGCGCACCACCTCGCCAGCCTCGTCGAGGCAGATCATGCCCTGCTGCTGCCCGCCGACGCCGATCGCGGCCACGCCGTCCAGCAGCCCGGCGCTGGCCCGCTCGAAGGCGGCCCACCACAGGTGCGGGTCGACCTCGGTCCCGTCGGGGTGCGGGGCACGACCCTCGCGGAGCACCTCGCCGGTGTCCGCGTCGCACACCACGACCTTGGTCGACTGGGTGGACGAGTCGACGCCGGCAACAAGTGTCATCGCACGCTCCACAGGGGTCCGGTGCCGGTGGGTCGAGGCACTCGAGCGATGCTGTCGCGGCCGACTCTACGGGCACGAACCAGTTAGTTCAATGACCTTCCAAAGTGGTCGGGCGATGCCGGTCCGCGAGTTCAGGACCGGAGCACCACCCGGTCGTACGTCGCGGAGTGCTGCAACGCGAGCAGCACCGCACCGCGTACCTCCGCGTCACGGCCGAGGGTGGAAACCTGGATCTCCACAGCACGCCGAGCCGGACCGAGCGCGCACTCCGTCGCCATCGCCCGCAGGTGGGGCAGCAGCAGATCGGAGATCGCGGCGAGGCCACCGCCGAGAACCAGGATCGCCGGGTTGTAGGCGTTGATGACCCACGATGCGGCCAGACCCAGATTTCGACCCACCTCCGTCACCGCCTCGGTCGCCACGGCGTCACCGCAGCGTGCGGCGGCGGCCACGTCCCGCACGTCGAAGCCGTCGTCCAGCACCGACACCCGGCCGGCCGCGATCGTCTCCCGCGCGAGCCGGACCAGCGCCGGCCCGGACGCCACCGTCTCCAGGCAACCCACGTTGCCGCAGTTGCACGGCACGGTACCGCCCGGCATCCGGCAGTGTCCGATCTCGCCGGCCGTGCCGCCGGTACCGTGGAGCACCTGTCCGGCGCAGAGCACCGCCGCCGACAGGCCGGTACCCACGTACAGCAACGCCAGGTCCCCGACCTTGCCGCCGACGCCTTCGAGATGCTCCGCGACCGCCGCCGCCTGACCGGCGTTGTGCAGGTAGACCGGCACATCGAGCGCGGCGGTCAACACCTCGCCGACGGGTACGTCGCGCCACCCGAGGTTCGGCGCCAGCAGGCAGACACCGCGGTGGAAGTCGGTGAGCCCGGGCAGCACCACACCGACGGCGGCGATCCGCCCGTCCGGAACCGCCGCCCCGACGACGCGCGTCGCCTGCGCCGCAACCTCTCCCAGCACCGTCTCGGGCTCGCCGGTCGGAGTGTCGAACTCACTGCGCCCCAGCTCGTGCCCGTCGGCGTCGCTTACCGCCACCGTGGTACGCCGGGCGCCGATGTGCGCGCCGACGACGAGGTGCGAGGCGGCGTTGAACTCCAGCAGGATCGGTGGGCGGCCGCCACCGACCGCGGTGGCCCCTCGGCCGACCTCCCGGACCAGACCGTCGGCGATCAGCTCGTCGATGATCGCGGAAACGGTCGGCTTGGCCAACGTCGTGACCCGCGCGATGCCGGCTCTCGAGATCCGTCCGCCCGCTCTGAGGGCAGCAAGCACGAGCGATCTGTTCACCTCGCGCACGACGTTCTGGTCAGCGCCACGTCGAGGCCCTGCGCCCTCCATCGCCTCACGCTACCCGCGCCGATCACCTGATCGAAGACCGGACCTGCCCGGCTGAGCGCCGCACGCGACGCCCGCGCCTCACGTCGCGCTCGAAGCGGCCACATCGACTGACAGCACCCGCCTCAGCGGGGTGGAGCAGACCGTTCCCGGCCGTCGCCCAGGTGCCCGCTCCTCAGCCGAGATTCGAGGCGAGGTCGGAGTGGGGTGGTGATTCCGGGCGGGGTCAGGGAACGATCACGACGCCGCCCCGCACGCCACCCTGGGCCAGTCGGTGGTGCGCGGCCGCCGCCTCCGCGAACGAGTAGACCCCGGCCACCCGTAGCGGGATCTCGCCGCGTTCCACCAGTTTCACCAGTTCGCCGAGCCGGGTGCCGTCCGGAAGCACCTCAAGTGCGAACGTCCGGATCCCTCGTACCGGTTCCGGGCGTAGCGGGGGTGAGGCGGCCACATAACCGCCGCCGTCACTGACCAGCTCCATCAGCGACGGCCCGATCACCGCCAGGTCGACGACCGCGTCGAAGCTGCCCGCCGCCGCCCGGGCCGGATCCTCCGAGCGTGGCACGAACGCCGCTCCCTGCGACTCGACGAACTCGCGGTCGTCGACCCCCGCCAACCCGGTGGCGTGCAGGCCCGCGACTCGGGCCAGTGCCAAGGTGAATCCGCCGACCTGCCCGGCGGCACCGGTCACCAGCACGGACGAGCCCGCCGGAAGCGCGAGCAGATCGAGGGCCTGCGCGGCGGTGAGGCCGTTGGTCGGCAGGGTGGCGGCCTCGGTGGCGGCAATCCCGGTGGGTGCGGTGGTCAGCCAGGCGGCGTCGAGGACGATGTACTCGGCGTGCGCGCCGACCGTGGTCCGCAGCCAGGGTGAGAAGCCGATGACCTCGTCGTCCACAGTGAAGCCGCCGACCGACGGGCCGATCGCGTCGATCGTCCCGGCCACATCCCAGCCGGGCACGTACGGCAGCCCGACCGGCAGCGGTGCCGGGAATCGACCGGAGCGGATCATGAGGTCGACCGGGTGCAGCACGGATGCGGCCACCCGTACTCGCAGCTGCCCCGGTCCCGGTTCCGGCACCGGCACATCCGCCACCACCCGCAGAACCTCCGGCCCTCCGAACTGTGCATAGCTGACTGCGCGCATCGCCGTGCCTCCGCTCAATGTCCTGGTCGCCACCACGGTAGGTACCCTTGGGCACTGTCAGAAAGTAGGTACCTGAAAGTTCCTAGGGCACCGGTGAGGTGGTGGGTGATGGCGACGACGACCGCTGAGCAACGACGTGAACAGGCCAAACGCGACTATGACGCCTTCCTCGCGGCCTGCCCGACCAGGCAACTGCTGAGCACGCTCACCGACAAGTGGGCGGCGCTGGTCATCGCGGCGCTCGCCGGTGGTCCGCAGCGGCACAGCGAACTTGCCCGCCGCATCGCCGGGGTCAGTCAGAAGATGCTCACTCAGACCCTGCGCACGCTGGAACGCGATGGTCTGCTCACCCGTACCGTGACCGCCTCGGTGCCGGCCCGCGTCGACTACGCCCTCACCCCGATCGGACACGACCTGCTTCCGCTGATGGTCGCGATCAAGACCTGGGCAGAGACCCACATGGACCGCGTCTTCCAGGCCCGCTCCGAGTTCGACGCACGATCATGAGGTGCGGGCCGCCACCGACCCTGTTCGCCGCCGTCTGCCCAGGCGCTCACGCGGCCCGCTCGCCGGGCGCGGGGTACGGCTCGCGGAGGGTGAACGCCTCCGGCGACGGGCCACTGCCCAGCAGTTCCAGCCGTTCGGCGGCCTCGGTGAGTGTCGGCAGGACGCCGGCGGGAATCCACCAGAGCACGAGGTGGGGCCGGTCGAGCGGGATGAACCACTCCCGCCGTCGGCGCATCGGCTCCAGGTGCGCGGTCCGGTACACGAAGCCACGCAGCGACTCGATCGACTGCCACACGGTCAGGTTCACGATGATGTCCGGTTCGAAGGGCCGTAGCGCGGTCGCGTCGCCGGACTCGTCCTGTAGTCGCCAGACGTAACCGGGCGAACGCTCGGCCAGATCGTTGACCTCGGGGAGCAGGGCGACGAAGTCGGCAAGCTCGGGGCTGTCGAGAGGAGCGCGCAGCCGAGCGATGTTCAGTTGCGCCACGTGATGGTCGGCCATGCGACCAAGCCTACGTTCTATGTCAATCCTTATTGTCTTTAGATTGGATCGCGACGCAGCACCCGGTCGGTCCGGGGTCGAGCCGAACGTCCCAGCGGTCATCCACCAGACCGTCGAGCAGTGCCAGGTTCAGACCGCAGACCAGCGCGGGGTACGTCTGGGCCAGTGCGTGGAACGGACAGTTACGCAGCCGGATCGTCCGATCGGCGTCCACGAACGGCTCGTAGCCGAGCGTCCCCAGGCGCTCGAACACCTCTCCACCGGCGAGCTTCGCGCCCACCTCGCGGGCCGCCGCATGGACCGCCGGTTCCACACCGGACCGCTCGACCGCAGCCGCCAGCACATCGGCCAACAGCCGGTAGTCGCGCGGCGGCAGCGTCACCGCGTGTTCGGCGGCGGACCGGCGGTACAGCTTGGCCGGCCGGCCCGCACCCGGCCCACCGCTGCGCGGCGCGTAGGCCGTCTCCAGCAGCCCCGCCTCGGCCAGCTTGTCCAGATGGAAGGCGGCCAGGGTACGGCCGATGCCCACCGCCTCGGCAGCCTCGTTACGGCTCACCGGTTCCGCCCGCGCGACGACGTACTCGTACACTGCCCGGCGCACCGGCTCCCGCAGCGCCCCGACGGCCTCCAACGACATGCTGCCGACGCTACCCGTGCCGCCTCGTCAGAACCTCGGCCGCCGCTCCGGCGGGACGACACCGTACGGCCGGCAGGCGTCATGTCAGCCAGACGTAATCCGCCCGCACTTGCGGAAGACGCGCGCTGCGCCCCGCCTGCCTCAGGTCGGCGAACCGCCCTAGTCTGCTGCCATGGCGAGCACTGAACTGGAGAGTTGATCGTGCCGGACGCCGACGCCCTGCGTGCCTGGTTGTCGGTCAACCACGCCACGTCACCCGGCGTCTGGCCGGCCCTGACCAGGAAGGGCAGCTCGGTCACCACTCTGACCTGGCAGCAGGCGGTCGACGAGGCCCTGTGTTTCGGTTGGATCGACGGGCAGGCCCGGAAGCGGGACCAGGAACGGAAGATCGGCGAGTTCGTCGCCATGTTGGCCCGTCACGAGACGTTCCATCCGCAGAGAGCCAGGCCGCAACCCGCGCCGGACTGAACTTTCTCAAAGAATCCTGGCGTACCTGTCGATCGGGGTTGATCGTCTTCGTAGCTCTGGTGAGAGCCCGGCACCGAGCCGGGCGATACGCCTCCTGGAGGGCACGATGAGCACCACCACGAACAGCACCCGCACCACCATGTCGGCCATCGGTGCGTTGATCGGGACCGGTGTCACCGCCACGGCTGCCGCCAGCGCCGCCACGATGGCCGTCGCCGCCGCCGGCAACGCGGCGGGCGTCAGCCTCGACATCGGCGGCGCCCCGATCCCGGTCACCGGGTTCGGCGTGCTGACCGCCGTCTTCTCGCTGATCGGCGTGGTCCTCGCCACGCTGCTGTCCCGATTCGCCCGCCGTCCGCGGCGCACCTTCGTCCGAACGACGGTGGTGCTGACCGTGCTGTCGCTGGTGCCGGATGTGATCGTCGACGCCGGTCCGGCCACCAAGGCCCTGCTGATGCTCACCCACCTGGTCGCGGCCGCGATCGTGATCCCCGCTGTCGCGCGCCGCCTGGCCGCCTGACCACACCCACCCATCGAGCTACCGGAGGATCGTCATGAAGCAGTACCTGCTGTCCGTGCATTTCGTCGAGGGCGCGCCGGAGCCGTCCGACGAGGAGATGCAGACCATGTTCAGGGAGACCGGTCGGGTCAACGACGAGATGCAGGCCGCCGGTGCCTGGGTCTTCGGCGGCGGGCTCCGCACACCGGACAGTGCCACCGTCGTGCGGATCGAGAACGGTGCCACCACCATGAGCGACGGGCCGTTCGCCGAGACCAAGGAACACATCGCCGGCTTCTGGGTCATCAAGTGCGCCGACCTGGACGAGGCGCTCGCCTGGGCCGAGAAGTGCGCCGCGGCCTGCGGCCCGATCGAGGTCCGCCCGTTCGACGACCTGTCCCAGGCCTGAATCAGGGCCGGTCACCCGACATGGACCTGGCGAGCGTCTACCGCGCGGAGTACGGCCGCTGCGTCGCCACTCTGGCCCGCCTCCTCGGCGACATCCACCTCGCCGAGGAGGCGGTGCAGGACGCCTTCACCACCGCGCTGCAGAAGTGGCAGACCCTGCCGCCGAATCCCGGCGCCTGGATCGTGACGACCGCCCGGAACCGGGCCGTCGACCGGCTCCGCCGGGAGACAACGCGCGAGGCCCGGCACGCCGAATCCCTGCTACTGCACCAACAGGACGAGCCCCAGGAGGTGGGACCGGTGCGGGACGACCAACTGCGACTCATCTTCACCTGCTGCCACCCGGCGCTCGCCCCCGACGCGCGTACCGCCCTCACGCTCCGCCTCCTCGGCGGCCTCGACGTACCAGAGATCGCCCGGGCGTACCTGATCCAGGAGGCGACCGTCGCCCAGCGGATCGTGCGCGCCAAGAAGAAGATCCGCGACGCCGGCATCCCGTACCGGGTGCCCGCCGAACACGAACTGCCGGATCGGCTACCGCCCGTGCTCACCGTGCTCTACCTGATGTTCAACGAGGGCTACACGACCACCGCCGGGCCGCTGATCAGGACGGACCTGTGCGCCGAGGCGATCCGGCTCGCCCGCGAACTCGCCGCGCTGATGCCCGACGAGCCGGAGGTGCTCGGCCTGCTCGCCCTGCTGCTGCTGACCGAGGCACGCCGCCCGGCCCGGCTCGGCCCGACCGGCGAACTGGTCCCGCTGGCCGAGCAGGACCGTTCGTTGTGGGACCGGACCCTCATCGCCGAGGGCCACGACCTGGTCCGTCGTTGCCTGCGGCGCAACCGGCCAGGGCCGTACCAGATCCAGGCCGCGATCAGCGCGGTGCACACCGACGGCGCCGCCACCGACTGGCGACAGGTCCTGGCACTGTACGACCAACTGCTCGCGCTGGCGCCCACCCCGATCGTCGCGCTCAACCGTGCGGTCGCGGTGGCTGAGGTACACGGACCGGCGGTGGCCCTCGCCGCGTTGGCGGACATCGACCTCCCCGGCTACCACCGGTTGCCCGCCACCCGCGCCGAACTGCTGGCCCGGCTCGGCCGCGACACAGCGGCGCGTGCCGCCTACGACGAGGCCATGGCGCTGGCCACCAACGAGACCGAACGCGCCTTTCTACAGCGGCGTCGCACCGAACTCACCCGTACGAGGAGACCATCATGACCGTCACCTACACCTTCGACGTCTTCGCCAGCCTCGACGGCTACGGCACCACAAGTGGCGACTGGGGCGGCTACTGGGGCAAGCAGGGCCCCGAGTTGCTCGCGCACCGCCTCGCCGAGTACAGCGCAGAGCAGCGCATGGTCCTCGGAGCCGACACGTACCGGGTGTTCGCGCGGCTGCTGGCCGAGAGCACCGAGGAGTCCGAGGTGCGGGACGCCTGGGTCACCCGGATGCGCAACCTCCCGGCGACGGTGGTGTCGACCACCCTCGACGGTCCTCTCGACTGGCCGGACGCGACCATCGCGCACGGCGACGCCGTCGACGTCGTCGCCCGGTTGAAGGAGGAGTCCGACGTGCCCCTGCGGTCGCACGGCAGCCTGTCGATGAACCGGGCGCTGATGGCCGCCGGTCTGGTTGACCGCGTCCAGGTGACGATCTTCCCGGTGATCACGGGTCAGACCGGTACGGAGCCGATCTTCCAGGGTGCGGCCGACTTCGACCTGGAACTGATCGAGAGCCGGACCCTTGACGGCCGCACCCAGGAACTCACCTACCGACCTACCCTGCACGCCTGACTCCGCCCGACCCTCGGACGCAGCCTCGCGAGGTTGCTCCACCACGGCTATCTGTCAGGGCTCTGTCAGGTAGCCGTGCGGCGCGCCACCTTCCTGCTCGAATCAGGGACATCGCTCGGATCCGCGTGGGGGAAGGGTTCCCGTGCACGGCAGGGCAGATGTGGGTGGCTCGCGCCCGTCTCGACTGAGCAGTGCTCAGTGCTGAATGAGCCCGCCGGCCGGGACCGCAGGGACGTGACCGGTCTCCGGACGCGTCCACGCCAGGGCGAGACCGATGTCGACGAGGGAGGACCGGCGCAGGTGCACCACGTCCGGTATCGGCGTCCAGACCGACTCGGCGGTCGCACCGTTCGGCTCCGGCCGGAGGACGCCCCCGGTGATGCGGACCTGGTAGAAGATGCCCACGTTCTGGTGCTCCTGCCCTGACCACGCCTCGGTGGCGGGAATGACTCTGGAGTCCACGCCCAGCAGACGTGCGACCACCGCGTCGTAGCCGGTCTCCTCGCCGACCTCCCGGATCACCGCGTCGAACGGATCCTCCGCGTGCTCCACCTTGCCGCCCGGAAGGGTCCAGGTCGTTTCACCAGCCGGCGACACGTGACGGGCGAGCAGCACTCGATCATCCTCGACGCACACGGCGTACGCGGCCAGCCGGAAACTCATCACCGCACCTCCCGAGGGGACCTTAACGTCCGGGCGACGACGACACCCCCGTGGTCGCACCGAGCACGGCCGAAGCCTGGTGGAATGGCGCGGTGGGCAGTTCGGCGATGCCGCCGCCGATCTGGCCGACGCCCGGCCGGCGGTGCACGATGCCGGTGTTGACCGACGGGCCGAAGCCGGCACGCGCCACCCGGTGCACATCGATGCCGGTGGCGGCCCCTCGGAACTCGTCGCCGGCCAACCTGAACCGGTCGCCCGGCTCGGTGGTGATCTCGCGCATCCGGGCGGTGTGCCGCGCGACATCCGCCGCCGACCAGCCCAGTTGCACGGCGACGACGGGGCTGGTGGCGAGCGCCATGGCACCGAGACCCACGACCTCCATGACGAAGGAGTCACCCGCGATCGGATGGGCGTCCGCCGGGCGGTACCCGTCGAAGAGCACGACCTCGCCCACCGGCGCTTCGGTGACGAACCACTTGTCGCCGGCACCGCTGACCCGGATGCCGAATTCGTTGCCGTTGGAGGCCAGCGTCGTCACGATCGGACTGTGCTCGCGGGCGTGTGCGGTGTCGGCGAGGAGGCGGGCCGCAGGCGTGGCGAATGCCCCGAACAGGTGCAGGTTGGCGCGGCACCAGCGGGCCACGCGGGCCACGTCCGGGCCCGATAGCTGTCGCCCCAGCAGGGTGGCGAAGACCTGGGTCAGCAGGAGGGAACTGCCCGCGACCGTGCGGGCGTGACATTCGTCGCCGCGTCGCAGGGACTCGGCCATGATGCGGGTCACGTTGATCGGTGTCAGCCGGGCCACCTGGTCGAGCACCGGTGCGACGACCTCAGCGATCCACCGGATCTGGTCGAGTACCTGCTGCTCGTGACAGCCGAAGCGCAGGCACGCGCCGGCACCGTTCTCCAGCGGCCCGAACGCCTGCCGCCCGTCGGTGTCCGTCACGACGACGACTGGCATGGACGGCGACAGCACCCCCGTCATCGGCACCACGGCACCCGCGTCGACCGAGGGCACCAGCCGCACCTCGCGGCGGTCGATCAGCCGCTCGGCGGCGGCCGGGCTGTCGGCCTGTTCTTCGAGAAGCAGTGCGCCCACGATGGCCGACCGCATCGGTGCCGGCGCGTCCGCGACGTCCAGCGGCGGGCCGGGGTGCAGGAAGGTGCGGTGATCCAGGTCCGCGCAGACGGCACCGGCGAGGTGCGCTCCGGCCACGTTCACCTGGACGCTCTCCCAGCCGGGGGACGGCTGCTCCGGGTCGTGGTCAGCGGGCGGGCCGGGCATGGCCGTCCCCTCGCGACGCCGCGGTGGTCTCCGGTGCGTCGAGCGGCGGCCCGACCGGACCACCGGCCAGCAGAGCCTCCACGTCGCTGCGGCGGATCAGCGCGCGGCCCAGCGTGGCCAGGTCCTGTTCGTCGAGACCGTGTTCCCGCATGAGAGTCCGCGCGGGTTCCGTGATCACCAGGGCGGCGGGCGTGGCCCGTGGGGCTTGCGGCGTAACGTCGGCCTCCTCCCGGCCCGGGTCGGTGACCGGCGACGGCGACGGCTGCGACGACGGCGTCAGTACCGCCACGACCTGCCCCGGCCGGCAGTCGGCGCCGGCCGGCAACCGGCGGTTCAGCACCCCGGTGTGCTCGGAGACCAGATCCTCCAGGGCCTTCGACGTCTCGACCGTCGCCACCGTCGCGCCGCTCTGCACCGTTGCGCCGTCATCGACCAGCCACTCGACCAGCACGTACGACGCGTCGTTCGTGTTCAGCCGGGGGATTCGGATGTCAACCATGGACCAGCTCCTTGACGGCGTGCCGGATCGTGTCGCTCTGCACCAGCACCTGGCGTTCCAGGTGGGCTGCGGCGGGAATGATGCTGTCGAGGGAATGGATCAAACGGATCGGCGCGGCCAGGGTGCCCCACAGTGGTGGGTACAGAGCCGCAGCGACCTCGGCACCCCACGTGCCCCCGGCGGTGCTCTCCTCGATCACCGCCACCCGCCGTGCCGCTGCGGTCAAGCCCAGCAGGGGTGCCCGGTCCACCGGGTAGAGCCGGGACACGACGAGCAGCTCGGCCACGATCTCGTCGTGCAGAAGCAGCTCACGCAGCGCCTCGACGGCGCGGTGCACCATCGCGCCGGAGGTGATCAGTACGCAGTCCGGCGGCACCGGGTCGTGCAGGCGGATCCGGGCCACGCCGTCGGTGAGGTCGTAGCCGAAGAGGTCGTCGACCACGCCGCCGGCGAACATCCGTTCGCCGTAGAGGACCTTGCCCTCGAACAGGACGGCGGGTACGCCGTCGTCGAGGATCCGGGTGAGCAGCGTGTGGTTGTCGTGCAAGGGAGACGCCTCGTAGAGGGCCAGCCCGGGTACTCCGATGAGATGTTTCTGCGGGGTCTGGCTGTGGGTGGGCCCGTAGCCACGATTCCCACCGGTCGGGCACCGCACCACCAGACGCAGCGGCAGGTCGCGGCCGTACATCGCGGTCGACTTGCTGGCGAAGTTGACCAACTGGTCGAAGGCGAGCGTGACGAAGTCGGCGAACATGATCTCCGCAATGGCCGTGTCGCCGGCCAGTGCGAGCCCGCTGGCCACCCCCACCAGCGCGCCTTCGCTGATCGGTGTGTTGCGCACCCGGTGGGGATACCGGGTGGAGAGTCCGCGCGTGACCTTGAAGGCACCACCGTACGGATCGCAGACGTCCTCGCCGAGCAGCATGGCCCGCTCGTCCTCGGCGAACAGCCGGTGCAGCGCGGTGTTGAGATCGCCGGCCACCCGGGGGGCGGTCACCGCGGGCTCCACGCCGTGAGCGGCCGGGCGAGCACCTCGGCGACGACCCGTTCGACCCGCCGCGACTGCTCCGCGTCGATCCGTTCGAACTGCTCGGGATGCCCGGCCGCGTACCCGACGACCCAGTCCGCCGCGCGGACCGCGCGCAACTCGGCCGGGGAGCGGGAATCGTCTCCCTTGCTGTGCGGGCCGAGGCGGTGGGTGACGAACTCGACGACGAGCGGCCGTGACGCCCGGCGCACCTGCTCCACCAGCGGCCGCAGGGCCGCTCGCAGCCGGGTCACATCGGAGCCGGTGAACCGTTCGTACGCGATGCCGAAGGCCGCCGCCCGGCCGCCGATGTCGCCCGCCATCTGTTGCCCGGTCGGTGTCGACTGGGCGATGCCGTTGTTCTCCGTGACGACGAGCAGCGGCAGCTCCCACAGGGCGGCGATGTTCAGAGCTTCGTAGACGGCGCCCTCACCCCACGTGCCGTCACCGGTGTAGACGCAGGCGAGCGCTCCCGGCGTGGACCGCTTCAGGTGCAATGCCACGCCGGCGGCGACCGGCAGGCTCTGCCCCTGCACGCCGGTGGACAGGAATCGTTCGCGGAGCAGATGCTGGCTGCCGCCGACGCCGCCGCAGACCGCACCGGCGCGGCCGAGCAACTCGGCGAGCAGCCCTTCGGGGTCTGCGTACCGGGCCAGGTAGTGGCCGTGGCCACGGTGATTGCTGAAGACGTGGTCGTGGTCGTGCAGCAGGGACGTCAGGGCCACGGGCACGTACTCCTGCCCGAGACAGGTGTGTGTCGTGCCGTGCAGGAATCCCTGCTCGAAAAGTTTGAGCAGGTTTTTCTCGAAATGCCGAATGAGCAGCATGGACGACAGGTCCGCGTCCGACAGTCGGCTGAGCGACGGCGGGCCGGCACCGTCGTCGAGCACCGCGGTGGTATTGCGCGACCCAGCATTGTTGATCATGCGCCTTCGTTCCCCCGTCGGCGTGAAAGCGATCTGTCAAAGCGCGCGCGACGTCCGATGATAGCGGCTGGATACGTAAAGCGTTGCCTGCCGCGGTGCGGACCGACCGATGCGCGGGCTCCCGGATGACAATAGCCAGCTCGTCAAGGCACAGCGGCGGTCCACTATGCTTTTCCGTGACCCCGGGCCGCCCTAGAGATAGGTGCTTCTCACTGCGCGGGATGCTGGTTGACGACCCGACGCCGGCCACGGTTCCATCATCGAGGCGTCTCGACCGATTGTCACGACGTCGCACCGGAGGCTCAACAGAGACAGGTGGCTACCGTCTTCAGGCGACGCCACACCGGTCGTTAAACGGGGGATTCAAATAGCACACATCGCGTACGCCCATGCCGTCGCACCACAATTGGCGACCGCAACGAGGGCTTGGTCAGCAACTACCTGGACGTGACGTCAGGTGCGCCGGTGCGCGCCCTGACGACAAATCTGTGCGAACTGAACGGACGCTAGGAAACAATTCGCGTCGTCGGTCGCCACCACCCGGAAATGACACCGCGACCGCCGTCGGGAACGGCCTGCCGCCGTCTGGTGCTGCCATATTCGTGCGGCCGGCGGTGCGTGCCGTGTGCCTCGACCCGCGGGACAGGAGCACTCGATGAGTCAGTCCACCATCCGTACGCGATGGCCTCTGCCGTGACGGCCGCACAGCTGAATTTCGGCTTCAAGGTCGCCCAGCAGTTGATCAGTTGGTCGGATCTGCAACGGCTCTGGTCCGCCGCGGACGCCGACGGCGGTTGGGAAGATGCCTGGCTCTACGACCATTTTCAGCCGGTCAACGCCGCACCCGAGGGCAGTTGCCTGGAAGCGTGGACCCTGCTGGCCGCGCTGGCGACCCAGACCACACGATTGCGGATCGGCGTCCTCGTGACCGGGAACGTCTACCGGCATCCCGCCGTGCTGGCGCACATGCTCGCCACCGTCGACCACGTCTCCGCCGGGCGGGTCGAGTTCGGCTTCGGTGCGGGCTGGCATGCCGAGGAATGCCGGCGGCTCGGCATACCCCTGCCCGCCCCGGCGGAACGGCTCGCCCGTTGGGACGAGGCATGCACCGTCGTGCACCGGCTCTGCACCGAGGACACGGTCCACTTCGCCGGCCGGTACTACCAGCTGGAGGGCGCCGGTCTGAATCCGCGCCCGACCACCCGGCCCCGCTTCGTCCTCGGGGCCTCCGGACCGCGCGCCCTGAAGGTCGTGGCCCGGCACGCCGACGTCTGGAATGTGGCCGACGGTCAGGTCAGCACGTTGCGTCGGGGTCGGGACATCCTGGCCAAGCACTGTGTCGACGCCGGACGCGACCCCGCCGAGATCACCCTGTCGGCGCAACTGCACGTCGCAGCCGGGGATCTGCTCGCCGCCCGGTTCTGGACGGCACGCCTGGTGGCCGCCGGAGCCCGGCACGTCGTGTTCAGCCTGCCGCCCGAGGCGTCGCCGGCGCTGTTACGTCGGCTGGTGTCCGACGTCATCACACCCGTACGGAACGAGTGGCACGCGAAATCCCGTCCCGACGCGTCGGAGGTGGCGCCATGACGACCCGCAGCGCGGTACCCGCCCGGGTGCACCGCGCCCTCACCCGCGCGTCCGAGTTCGGCTTCCACGGCGCCTGCGAGGACCCGGTGGGCCCGCTGCTGGCCACGTTGGCGGCTGCGGTCCCACCCAACGGTCGGATCCTGGAACTCGGCACCGGTACGGGTGTCGGCACCGCCTGGCTGGCCGAGGGGCTCGGCCGGCGCGACGACGCCCGGCTGGAGACGGTCGAACTGGACGAGTCCCTGGCTGCGGCCGTCCGGGCCGACGACTGGCCGGCGACCGTCACGATCCACACGGGTGACGCCGAGGCGTTGCTGCCCACGCTCGGCCGGTTCGACCTCATCTTCGCCGACGCCGTCGCGGGGAAGTGGACCGGCCTCGACCTGACGATCGACGCGCTGGCGCCCGGTGGGTTGCTCCTCGTCGACGACATGGACCTGGGGCGCTACACCGATCCGCAGCACCGCGCCGCGGTGCTGCGGGTGGAGCAGGCGCTGGCCGACGACCCGCGGCTCGTCTCGGCGCGGATCGCGGCCGGCACCGGCCTGACCATCAGCACCAGACGAGGCGACCTTCCGTACGACAGGCGAGATGAGGAGACCCTATGACCATGGCCGTCGCCCCGGCCAGGAGCGCCGGACCGGCCGCGCCGGACCCGGTCGCGATGTTCACCAGCATGGTGCTGATCCGGGTGTTCGAGGAGCGGATGATGGAGTTGCGCACCGCCGGTGAGGTGATCGGGCCGGTGCATCCGTACGTCGGCCAGGAGGCCATCGCCGTCGGGGTGTGCGCGGCGATGGCCGAGGTCGACTCCCTGGTCAGCCACTACCGGGGGCACGGGCATGCGATCGCCCGCGGGGTGGATCTCGACGCGCTCACCGCGGAATTGTTCGGCCGTGCCGCCGGCCTGTGCGGCGGCAAGGCGGCCGCGCTGATCAGTGACAGCCGGACCAATCTCCTGATGTCCAGCGGCATCGTCGGCGCGGGCGTACCCGTCGCCGCCGGTGCCGCCATGGCCGCCCAGGTACGCGGTGAGCCGGCGGTAAGCGTCGCGTTCATCGGCGACGGCGCCCTGGGCAGCGGGGCGGTGCACGAGACCCTCACCATCGCCGCCGTGCAACGGCTGCCGCTGGTGCTGGTGTGCGAGCACAACGGATACCAGGCCGGCAACCGCACCGAGGAGGTCTACCCCGAGGTGTCGCTGCTGCGCCTGGCGGAGGCGCACCGGGTCCGCGCGGTGGGAGTCGACGGCAACGACGTGGCGGCCGTCGCCGCGGCGGCCCGCGACGCCGTGGAACTCGCCCGTGGCGGCGGCGGTCCGACGTTCATCGAGGCCAGGACCTACCTGACCCGGTTCCACCTGCAATTCGAGCGCCCTTCGTCGGAGGTGCGGCCATCCGACGAGATGGCGGCATGGCGGGCGCGGGATCCGATCGACACCGCTCGGCAGAGTCCGCCCCTGCGCGACAGGCTGTCGGACGCGGACGTCGAGGCCATCTGGGAGCAGGCCCGCGAGCGGGTCGAGCGCGCCGTCGAGACCGCCCGCAGCTCGGCGTGGCCGGCACCGGAGGACGCGGCGACGCATGTCTGGGCGGAGGGATCGTGAACGAAGTCGGTCTGCTGGATCTCGTCCTCGAGGAGGAGTTCACCCGGGATCCGAATCTGGTGTTCCTGGCCACCAACTCGCCGGCGTCGCTACGTCGGCGCTTCGGCTCGGACCGGGTGCGCATCTGCGCGATCTCCGAACAGGCGATGACCGGCATGGCGGTCGGCGCGGCGATGAGCGGCCTGCGGCCCATCGTCGACCTGAACCGCGCCTCCTTCGCCATGCTGGTGATGGACCAACTGGTCAACCACGCCGGCCGGATGCACTATCTCTCCGGCGGCCAGTATCAGGTGCCGATGATCGTGACGTCGGCGACCCGCGGGCGACAGCAGCTCGGCCCGCAGAACGAGCAGTGTCCGTACGGCATCTTCATGCAGACACCGGGTCTCGCCGTGGTCGTACCCGGCTCGTTGCGGGACGCGTGCGCGTTGCTCCGCGGCGCGACGCGGTGGCCCGGCCCGGTCCTGTACTTCGTCGCGCCGGAGCTGAACCGTCAGCGCGGGCTGAGTGCCGCGCTCGCCGCCGCGCCCCTACGGTTCGGCGAGGCCGCGCACCTGCGCCACGGCGATGCGGCCACGATCGTGGCGATCGGTGGAGCCGTCAAGGTCGCGGCGGACGCGGCCGACGCGCTCGCCGCCGACGGCGTGCACTGTGACGTCCTCGACCCCCGCACGCTGGTCCCGCTGGACACTGCGGCGCTGGCCGCCTCGGTCCGCCGTACCGGGCGGCTGGTGTTCGTCGACGACGGCCCGCGCTCCGGCGCGCCCGCGCAGATCCTGTCCCGGCTGCTCGACGAGCCCGGGGTGGCGGCCGCGACCGGTGGACGGATCGGGTTCGTCTGCCAGCCCGACGTTCCGGTGCCGTCCTCTCCCCCGCTCGAAGAGGCGATGTGGCCGACCGAGGGACGAATTCGCGCCGAGGTGCAGCGGGTGCTGGGCGAGCCGGAATGACCGAGGCCCTGCGTACGCTGGCAACTGCGCCGCCGCCGTCCCGCGTGGCGGTGGCGCAGCCTCCGCTGCGCAATCTGCGGCGACACTCGGCGTTCGCGGTGCAGCGTCAGGCGGACGAGCTGGCCGCCACCGGTCGGGACGTCATCCACCTCGAACTCGGCGAGCCCGACCTGCCGACGGCGGCCCACATCGTGTCGGCGATGGTCAGCAGTGCGCGCGACGGTTGGACGCACTACACGGCGCCGGCCGGTGATCCGGAGGTACGCGAGCACCTCGCCGGACACTACGCGCGGCTGCTGCGGATGCCGGTGGCCGCCGACCAGGTGCTGCTCGTGCCCGGCAGCAACATGGTCCTGCACTTCGCCCTGCTGACCCTCGTCGCCCCCGGTGACGAGGTGCTGCTGCCGGATCCGGGTTTCCCGGTCTACGCCGAGTTGGTGCGGCTCGCCGGTGGAGTGCCGGTCGGCTACCCGCTGCGCAGTGCGGCCGGCTTCGTCCCCGACATCGCCGACCTGGCCGCCCGGGTCACCGCCCGGACCCGCCTGCTGGTGGTCAACTCGCCGCACAATCCCACGGGGGCCGTCCTGCTCCCGGAGACCGCCCGGGAGCTGACGGACCTCGTCCGGCGGCACTCCTTCTACGTGCTGCGCGACGAGGCGTACCGAGGGTTGGACTGGTCCGGTGTGGACACGGATGCGTTGCTCGCCGAGTTGCCACCGGAACGCGTCATCGTCTCGGAGACGTTGTCGAAGAGCCATGCCATGTGCGGCTGGCGGGCCGGGATCATGGTGTCTCCCCCGCACCTCGCCGCCGACTTCACGGTACTGCTGACCAACACGAACTGCTGCATGCCGGCGTTCGTCCAGCGGGCGCTGCCGGCGGCGCTGACCGCGCCCGAGACGGCCATCTGGTCGGCGAGGTACGCCACCGAGTACCGCGCTCGCCGTGACCTCACCGTGGCCCGGCTGCTCGACATGCCCGCGGTGCGACTCACCCCGCCGATGGGTGCCTTCTACGCGTTCCCCGACATCAGCGACGCGGGTCTGCCGGACGTGGTCTTCGCTCAGCGGTTGCTCGCCGAGACGGGAGTCGCCGTCATGCCGGGCAGTAGCTATGGCCGGCACGGCAGGGGCCATGTCCGGCTGTCGTTCACCCAGACACCGGACCGCCTGACGGAGGCGCTCGACCGGATGCACCGGTTCATGGAGTCACTGGCGTGACGCCGGGGCCACGACCGTTCCCCGGTCGTGGCCCGGATCGGTCAGCAACCAGCGCCGGCCGCGACCCAGGCCGCGCGACGAACCGCCGGATCGACCGAGAGCCGACCGGTGGTGCCCTCGGCCCGCCGTCCCGTCTCCTCGACGAGCACCGGGCACTTCTCCCACGCCAGCCGGTCGTCCGGATCATCCGGCCCGTGGGCGCATCGGACGTAGCGGGACGGTGCGCGTACATCCGTCCGCTCGCCGAGCGCGGCGACGAACATCTCGTGCAGGTCGCCGAGGTCGCCGATCTGCGGCCCGGCGAGATAGCCGACCAACCCGGAACCGGTCAGGGTCGGGTCCTCGTCCGGGAAGACCCCGCCCACGGCGCCCTCGGGAAGCAGGTCGCGCCACAGTGCGCGGGTGCCGGCCAGGTCGACCCATCCGTCGGGGCCGCGCACCCAGTCCGGGCCGCGTGCGACCGACGGCACCCCCACGGCCTCGGAGATCAGCTGCGCGGTGAGGTCGTCGGTCGCCGCGGCGATCACCACCCGTTCGATGCCGTGCAGGAGCGCGACGATGTCGTCCGTCGGCACGTACGCGGTGTCACAGAGCATCGACAGCCGGGTCGCCGCGCCGGCGGTGGCCACGGTCAGGAACACCCGGGCGTCCATCAGGTCCCAACCGCCGGCCTGCTCGATCCTCGTGGCGGCGGCGAGTCGGCGTATCGTCCGCTCGTCCGCCGGGTCGGTCGGCACACCCGACGGGACGCTGTCGCGTACGTCGTTGAAGTAGACGCCGATGCCCAGGACCGCGCCACGGGCGAGGTGCTCCGCCGCCCTCAGGTGCCAGGCCGCCTCGGGATCGTAGTAACCGAACCGGTACGCGCCCACCCCTGCCAGGAAGGTCCGCCGAACGATCCGCGCGAAGGAGTCCTGGGCCAGGTCGACCCGGACTATGCCGTCTCCGGCGACCGTGCCGACCAGCCGTTCCCGCTCCGCGTCGCGGTTGGCGCAGATGAGCTGCACGGGCACGACGTCGTGGCCGGTGTACCGGCCCAACACGAGAGCCTGCGCCGCCAGCAGCACCGCTGACGAGGTGACCCGCAGGCGTACGGCGGCAGCGGCGGCAGCGGCGGTGACCGCCTCGCTGTACATGATCACCCGACGGAACCGGTGTTCGCCGGTGTCGTGGGTGCGGTAGTCGAAGATGGAGGCGGGAATGGTCCGGAAGGTACGGGCCCAGTGCCGCAGGGCTGTCGCGCTCGTGGCCTGCCCCGCCTCGGATCGCTCGTAGGCGGCCTGGTCGACGGGCCGGCACTCGGGAAGCGGCGGCCGTTTCCCGGCCAACAGCTCCGCGAGATCCGCCATGACCAGGTCGGCGCCGGTGTGGTCGACCGCCAGATGACTGAACACCACCGCCACGAACCGCGGTCGGTCGTCCTCGGTCAGCACCGCGATCCGTACCGGCCACTCGTGCACCGGCAACACCAGGCCGGCGAGTTGGTACATCCGCGTCCAGGCGGCCGCGTCCGCCGACGCGTGTCCGGCGGTGGACAACGGCTCCACCGCGACCGGCAGCTCGCCGCAGCCCTGCACCGTCTGCCGCAGGGTCGAGTCAGCGAACTCGAACACGGTCCGCAGGGTCTCGTGCCGGCGGAGCAGTTCACCGAGCGCCTCGGCGACGTCGGTCAGACCGCACCGCTGCGGCACCGGCAGAACCCGCCCCGCGTTGAAGTACGGATCGTGCTCCCCCATGAACTGGATGCAGGACCAGATGGCCCGCTGCCCCCAGGTCGCTTCCGCCTCGACGGTCCGTTCGTCCGACACCCTGACGAGAAGGCAATCCGGCATTTTGTCGTCCCCCCGTGCGGCGGGCCTCATTCGGCCGGCAGGAACCGCTTGCGGATCCGCCCCAGTGTCCGGAAGTCGTCGACGCTCAACTGCTGCAGGTCGATCGGACTGCCGGAGACCTCCTCCAGGAGGTAGACGAAGTCCAGGAAGTCCAGCGAATCGATCAAGCGTGCCTCGATGAGGTCGTCGTCCTCACCGATGTCGCCGGTCAGCGACGGGTTCCTGCTCCGGATCCACTCGCGGATCTCATCCATGTGGGTACTCCTCGATCGAGTCGGGGTCAGCGGACCCGGCCACCGCGATCGCGGCGGCCCAGCCGTCCTGATGGGTGATGCTCACCGCAACCGACCGCACGCCGCGGTGCTCGGCGTGCCGGCCGGCCCGGCCGGACAACCGCACGACTGGAGCGCCGTGCGGCAGCCGCAGCACCTCGATGTCGTGCCAGGCCACGAGGTCGTCCGGGCGCAACGCCTTGACGACCGCCTCCTTGGCGGCGACCCGGCCGGCCGCCCGTTCGGGTAGGTCGCCGCGGACGAGTCGCAACTGCTGCAGTTCCGGCCCGGTGAACATGTCGGCCAGCCAGCGGTCGCCGTGGTCGTCGATCGCCCGCCGGACCCGCTCGACCGCGACCAGGTCGAGGCCGACGTCCGGTGCACCGCCGACCAGCCGGCGCAGTGCCTCGGCAGGGCCGCCGCCCGGACCGCGACCGTCGAGATCCGGGTCCGGCAGATCCCCACGCTGCGGACCTCGGCCCGCCAGGTCCCGACCGTCCGGTGAACCCGGCGACGCGGTGCGGGTCACGGCGCACCCCCGACCCGGGCGACGGGTTCACCGGTGGCCGGCGTTCCCGTCAGGCGTGACACGATCTGCGCGGCCGGCTCCACCGCCGTCACCCAGCGTGAGCCGGTACCCGCGTAGCGGGCCATCTCGGCGATCCGGCCCTGCGTCTCGACGGTCGGCACGGCAGCGGACCCGCACGGCACCGGCAACCGCCGGCCGGTGACCGTGGTCCAGGCGACGAACCGGCCGGCCGGCGGTTCCGCCGCTTGCGTGACGGCCGAGCGCAGCACCCGATGCCGGCGGCCCGGCCAGCCGATCGCGAACCGGTCGGTGACGGTGGTCGCGTCGTCGCCGGCGCCGACGATGGCGGCCTGGTAGTCCGGATGCGCGGTCGCCTCCGCCGCGACCACGAACGCCGTGCCGCACAGGCATCCACTCGCGCCGGCCCGTAGGTGCTCCGCGACCTGGTCGGCGCGCTGGATACCACCGGCGGCCAGCACCGGCACCGGCACGCCGCGGTCAAGCACCTCGGTCAGCAGCTCGGCGACCGGCCGGTCCCCCAGATGATGTCCGCCGGCCTCGACGCCCTGCAAGGCGAGCACGTCGGCGCCATCCGCCACCGCCCGCTGCGCGTCGGCGGCGGACCCGACCTGGACGAGCACGGTGTGCCCCGCGTCGTGCACCCGGGGTATCAGCCACGACGGCGGCAGGCCGTACACGTTGATCACCAGTTTGCGGTCGGCAGCGTCCAGCACCGCGGCGATCTGCGTGGGCAGCGTCGCGCCGGCGACCTCCGGGATCACGTTGACGCCGAAGGTGGCCGCAGTGCTCTCCGCCGTGCGGCGGACCAGCGCGGCGGCGGCAGCCGGGGCGAAGCGGTACAGCGCCACCGTGCCCAACGCACCGGCTTCGGCCACGGCAGCGGCCAGGGCGGGGCCGGTCACCCCGCCCATGCCGGCCTGCACCAGAGGCAGCCGGACGCCGAGCACGCCGACGCTGCCCGGGACGTCAGCCACTGGCCCGCTCCGCGACCGCGAGCGCGGCCCGCACCGACCCGTGCGCGCACACCATCGCGTGAACCCAGCGTTCGACCCCGAAGGCGGTGCACGAGCTGTACGCGTTGTCGGCACCGATCCGGATGTCGAGCCGCTCACCGAAGAAGTTGCGGTGCCGGTTCACCGAGGCGATGGCGGTGCCGTCCACGGTGACGAACTCGTGCTTGACCGGGTCCAGCATGGCCAGCCGGGCCCGGGATCCGGTCCGGTCGTAGAACGGGTCGTTGGCGGCCTCCACCGTCACCGGCACGCCGAGCCGGTTCGCGAGGTCGAGGATCATCTCGCGGGAGACGTCCAGGTGCCCGGCGGCACCGTCCTGGTCCCCGACGAACAGGATCTCCCGCATGTGGAAGCCCCAGAGCCGACGCAGGCCCTCGAACCGCTCCTCGTTGCGGAAACACCGGCCGGTCGCGGTCAGCCGTACCGGGGCGTCGAGGCGTACGCCCGTCATGGCGGTGAGCAGCCCGTAGCAGGTCGCGGAGGGTAGGAGGTAGCCGGTCGGCACGGCGGTCAGCGCGGTGGGGTCGGCACCGGCGGCGGCCTCGGCGGTCGCCTCGGGGGTCAGGCGGGCGGCCAGCACGCCCAGGTGCGGGAAGTTGCGGAAGTAGTCGAGTCGGGCGAGGTCCGCCGCCGGCAGTAGCGGCGGCCCGACCACGGGTGCGGCGCCGAACCGGTCCGCCACCTCGACGAAGAGCCCGTCGAGGAGGTGGAAGAGCCGAGCCTGGTCGGGGTCGAGCACGATCAACCCGGGGCCGGGGTCGCGCAACGCCGGCACGGTGCCCGGGTGGGCTTCGGTCGGGCCCGCGGTCATGCCAGCACCCCGATCCGTCGGTAGAAGCTGTACGCGCGCCCGGCGAAGGCGTCGTGCACCGCCCGGCGTCCCGGGTCGGCCAACAGTCGCTGCCGGAACGCCGCGGGCCGGTCGATACCCGCGTCCCGGTAGGCGTCCACGCTGTACATCTGGTGCAGTGAGGATTCGATGTACCGGGCCACGTACCGGCGGGCCTGCTCCACCTCGGCGGGCTCGCAGGTGGCCTGCAACCGGTCGAACAGGACCCGGACGAGGTGGCAGCCGAACGCGATGTGCCGTGACTCGTCCTGGTGGTGCACCCGGTTGATGGCCCGGATCGTCTCCGGCAGGGTGGCGTCGGCCGCCATCCGGCTGTTGAAGTAGTCGACGATGATCTCGAAGATCAGGATCCGGCTGAACACGATGAAGTGGTCGACGACCGGGCTGGCCGGCTCGCGGGGGAAGGCCATCGTCCGGTCCGGATAGATCTTCCCGCCGTAGCGCAGGCAGAACTCGGCGAAGAACCACATGTGCTCGTTCTCCTCACCGAGGAAGTGATGGAAGAACGGGGTGGGGATCTCGAATCCGGGAGTGTGTATCCGCGCCACGACCTCCGTCATGAGGTCCCGGATGCCGTGCACGTTCAGGCTGTAGAAGTGGATGCTCTCCCACTTGGACAGCGCCAGTCGCTGCGCCGGCGACAGGTCGGCGGCCGCCTCGGTGCCGTGCACGGTCATCAGGTCGGCACTCATCCACGGAATGCCCTCGTCGATGTGATCCGGCCACTCGAACGTCTGGTAAGGGTTGTAGTAGTTCTCCTCGGCGGTGTGGGTGAGGCGGTCCACCGCGGTCCGCATCTCGTCGTCCCAGGTCAGTTCGGTCACAGCGGTCATACGGCGCCTCCGGTGGTTGAAGACCTCTGCACGATCTCGGGTGTGTCCTGCGGTGCTCCGGTGGGCGCTTCGAGGCGTACCCAGTCCGGACCGCTGCGGGTCCAGCCGGGCCCGCGTCGTACCACGGTGAGCCCGGCGACCGCGGCGAGGTCGGAGATCCGCAGATCGTCGGCCTCCACGGCGGTGACCAGGATCTCCTCGGCGGCGCGCAGCAGGGCGAACGCCGTGTCGCGGGCCAGGTGTGCGGTGTCCGCGAGCAGGTACAGCTGGCCGGTGTCGGGGGCCGCGCCGGTGGCGAAGAACGCCTTGGCGTCCACCTTGGCGTGCGAACCGACCACGAAGGTGCGGGTCCGCGAGCTGAGACTGCGCGGGCCGTCGGGCGCGGCCGGCAGCCGGGGCCAGGCACCGGAGGCCCGGATGTCGTTGAAGTAGGCGGACAGGTCCATCGGGGCGCCCCGGGCCAGGCCGGCCTGTTCCCGCAGCTGGCGAACGGCCGCCGGATCGTAGTGCCCGTACCGGTACGCCGCCATCGCCTGCATGTGGCCCCGCCGCACGGTGTCGGCGAAGGAGTCCCCGTCCAGATCGAGCAGGAGCAGGCCGTCCTGGGCCGCCGGGCCGACCATGGTGCGGAACCGCCGGTCGTGCCGGTTGGCGACGATGAGCTGAAGTGCGACGCGGTCGTGGCCGGTGTGCACCCCGAGCAGGACGCCACACGCCACGGTCAGCACGCTGGCCGTGCTCACCCCCCACCGGTGGGCGAGTTCCGTGGCGGCCACCGCCAGGGCCGGCGACTCCATGCCGACCCGGACGAACCGCAACGTCTCCGGTTCCCGTGGCGGGAAGTCGAACAGCGTCCGTGGTGCCTGTGCCAGCGTCCGGGCCCAGTACTCGACCGACTCGGCTCCCCGGCCGACCCCGGCACCGTCGCGTTCGAACGCCACCCGGTCCAGCGGCTGCGTCGGCACGTCACCGGGGTCGGCGCCGGCGACCAGGGCGGCCCAGTCGTCGGTGAGCACCCGGATCGACCAGGCGTCCACGGCCAGGTGCGACAGGGCCAGCGCCAACTGGGTGGCCACTCCGTCGCGGAGCACCACCGCGCAGCGGAAGGGCAACTCCTCGGCGTACCGGAAGGCGCGAGCCGCGAGGTCGGCGGCGACCTGCTGCGCCACCTGCGACGCGTCGTCGCCGGCCTCGTGCACGTCGACGACGAGCTCGCCGGCCGCCACGACGGTCTGTCGGGCGCCGTCCGGGGTGTCCGTGATCGTGGTGCGCAGCGCCTCGTGCCGCTCCACCAGCCGGCGCAGCGCGTCACCGACCCGGTCCAGGTCGGGGTCGCCGTCGATCGGCAGGACGTACGGGATGTTGAAGTACGGGTCGTCCTCGTCGAGCCAGCGTACGGTCCGCCAGATCGACTCCTGCCCCCAGCTCAACGCCGCCTCGGCGGTACGGGTGCCGGCGAACGGCACGGTCATCGGCGCGGTCACGTGGACACCCGCGCCTGCATGCCGAACAGCTCCGCGTACAGACCGCCGCGCGCCATCAGCTCGGCGTGGCTGCCGCTCTCGGCCACCCGACCACCGTCGAGCACGACGATCAGATCCGCCATGCGTACGGTGGAGAACCGGTGCGACACGAAAAGCGTGACGCCGCCGTTGACCGCACCCACCCGGCCGGCGGAGTCCCGGTACCGCTCGAAGATGGCGTGTTCGGCGGCCGCGTCCAGGGCCGCCGCCGGCTCGTCGAGGACCAGCAGCAGCGGTCGGTCGCGCATCATCGTCCGGGCCAGCCCGAGCCGTTGCCACTGACCGCCGGAGAGTTCCGCGCCGTCGCCGTACCCCTTCCCGAGCAGGCCGTCCAGGCCGCCGGGTACCGCGGCCACCGCGCCGCCGGCCTCGGCCCGGTCGACGGCGTCGGCGATCGCGTCGCGGTCGTCGACGCGCGTCACGTCACCGAGCCCGACGCTCTCCCGCACCAGCAGTTCGAAGCGTGCGAAGTCCTGGAACAGCGGGGCCACCCGCTTTCGCCATTCTTCGTCCGGCACGTCGGACAGGTCGCTGTGGTCCAGCAGGATCCGCCCGGACACCGGCTGGTACAGCCCGCAGAGGAGCTTGACCAGTGTGCTCTTGCCGGCGCCGTTCTCACCGACGATGGCAACCGATCCCCCGGCCGGCAACCGCAGGTTGATGTCGCGGAGCACGAGTCGGTCCGTTCCCGGGTAGTGGAAGCTGACGTTGTCCAGCACGATGCCGTCGTTCAGGCGCTCCGGCACCGTGGACGACGCCGCGTCCACCTTGGTCGCTCCGCCGGCCGAGCGGCGCAGCCGGGTCAGCCGCGCCACCGTCCTGCCGACGCCCTGCAACAGCGCGAGCAGGTTGAGGGCGCTCGCCACCTGCACCGCCACCTGCACCGCCAGGGTGATCACCAGGACCACGTCGCCCACGTCGGCTCGCCCGTCGCGTACCTGGGAGATGATCAGCACCACCGCGCCGCCGTACGCCAGCGCGAACACCGACTGACCGGCGGAACGCAGCGTCGCCGCCCGGCGGTGCGCCCGCCAGAGCAGTCGGGTCGAGGCCGACCAGGCCCGTTCGTGCCGGTGCAGCAGTTCCTGTTCGCCGTGGAACAGGCGGATCTCCTTGATCGCGGCCGGAGTGGTGGCCAGTTCCAGCAGGTGCCGTGCCTGGCGGGTGGTTTCCGCGGCGTTCTCCTTGGCGGCGTCGATGGTCGCCTGGGCCCGCTTGCCGATGAACACCGGCGCAAGAGCCGCGACGGGCAGCAGGAGCAACCACGGGTTCAGCATCGCCAGCACGACGGTCGTGACGAGAACCTGAAGCAACAGGCCGCCGAGCTGCAGCACCGCCTCCAGCGCGACCCGGGTGCGGACCAGTTCCTCCTGCACCATCGTCACGCCGTCGGCGAACTCCGGGTCGTCCACCCGTTCCAGTCCGTGGCCCGCGTTGACGTGCCGTAGCAGTTCCTCGTTGAGTGCCACCTCGGCCAGCTCGCCGACCTCGAAGTACGACAGGTGCGCGAAGTGGCCCAGCATCAGCTCGAAGGTGAGCAGCACCGCGACGACCAGCGCGGCGATGGTGGCTGCGGAGACGTCGCCGCTCAGCGCGGCGTTGGTGAGATCCCGCAGGCCCAGTGCGATGAACGGGGTCGCGGCGTACCCCAGGAGCATCAACACGCCCGACCGGATGAGCCGGCCACGGTCCAGGCGGGCCGCCAGGCCCAGCATGAAGCGGGCGGTACGCAGCAGCCCTATCATGCGGTCACCTCCACGACCGGCTCGTCGTCGTCGGAGAAGCGTCTCGCCTGTAGCCGGAACAGCTCGGCGTACTGGCCGCTGGCCGCCATCAGCTCGTCGTGGCTGCCCTGCTCGGTGACCCGCCCACCGTCCAGGACGATGATCTGGTCGGCGCGTCGTACGGTCGAGAACCGGTGCGAGATGATCACCGTGGTGAGTCCGCGGGTCAGCTCGAGGAACCGGTCGTAGAACTCGACCTCCGCGCGGACGTCGAGCTGGGCCGTGGGTTCGTCGAGCACCAGGACGGACGCGCCGTGCCGCACCGCGAACAGCGCCCGGGCCAGGGCAATCCGCTGCCACTGGCCCCCGGAGAGGTCGGTGCCGCCCGCGTACTGTCGGGACAGGATCGTGTCCAGGCCGTGCGGCAGGGCGTCGATCACTTCCTCGGCTCCCGCCCGGCGGGCGGCGGCGAGCAGACCTTCCCGATCGTCGAGGTGGTCCGCCGCACCCAGGCCGATGTTGGCCGCCGCGTCCAGCTCGTAGTGCACGTAGTCCTGGAAGATGACGGCGAGGCGCTGTTGCCAGTCCCGCGGTGAATACTGGCGCAGGTCGACGCCGTCGACCGAGATCGCGCCGCTGGTCGGGTCGTAGAGCCGGGCCAGCAGCTTGACCAGCGTGGTCTTGCCGGCACCGTTGAGCCCGACGATGGCGGTGCTACGCCCGGCCGGCAGGGTGCAGGAGACACCGTCGAGCACCGGGCTGCCGGCCTCGCCGTACCGGAACACCACGTCGTCGAACCGGATCCGGCCGACCGGCCCGGCCGGCACCGGCCGGTCACCGGCGACGCCGGCCCGGCCCTCGGCGGCGGTCCGCTCGAACGTGGTCAACGCCTGGTACGCCTGCATGCCGTACTGGGTCTGCACGTCCGACTCCGGGAAGAACACCCCGAACCGGATCGGGATCAGCACACCCTGAATGGCGATACCCAACTGGGTCAGCGTCAGCGTGCCGCTACCGGCGGCCCCGGCCAGCCAATACAACACGGTCGCGCCGCCGACAAGCGCGACGGCGGCGTACGCGAGGAACGGGCGCAGCAGGATCCGGCGGCGGCCGACCCACAGCGGATCCAGGTAGGAGCGCGAGTCGGCCCGATGCCGGCGCTGGTACCAGTCCAGCAGCCCGAACATCCGCATCTCCTTGGCCACCTTGATGCTGGTACCGAAGGAGCGGAGATACATCACCCGCTGCCGGCTCGACAGCAGACTGACCCAGAGTGCGCCGAAGCGGCCGAGGGAACCGCGCTGGCCGTACCGGACGATCAACGCGGTCGCCCCGATCAGCAGCGCGGCGGGTACCGAGAGCACGAACCCCACCAGGACGACCGCACCGGTGAGCTGGCTGTACCGCGCGATCAACGCCAACGCGCCCGCGACCGCGTCGCCCGGCGTGGGCAGCACCCGGTCGTAGCCGCCCCGCGCCTCACCGAGCAGGCCGCTGATGTCGGGCCGCTCGAGCACCGCGATCGGGGCTTCGGCAAGGGCCGCGCGGCCCAGCCGCCCGGCACAGAAGCCGTCCACCCGCCGGATCACCACCTCCCCCAGAGCCGACTGGAACGGCACCAGCATCTGCTGGAGAACGAAGGCGGCCACCGCGATCGTCAGGCTGAGCACGATGGTGCGCCAGGCCTCCGGAGCACCACCGGCGACGGCCGGAAGGTCACCGAGTACCCGGCCGGTCCAGATGATGAATGCCATCGGCAGTACGCCGATCAGCAGGTTGAGCAGGACCGCGGCGATGATCACTCCGGCACCGGCCCGGGGCAGCAGCCGGAAGATGGCCGACCACCGTTCCCGGGTCGGTCGCGTCCAACCGCGTACGCGTTCGGTCAGGGTGGGAGACACGGCCACCAACTTCCTCTCGGTCATCGACGGGCCCGCCGGCCGATGACGGCGGTGCGATCGGCTGCGGTCGGCCGACAATCCACGTAGTCGAAGCCGGTCTCGGCGAACATTGCCCGCAGCTCCGCCACGGACCAGCACTTGCCGGGGGTCGAGTGCATGAGCAGCACCGAGTACTCCGCCACCGGCAAAGGCCCTGATCGGTCGTCATTGATGTGGGTGTCGTGCACCACCACCCAACCGCCCGGCGGCAGGGCGGCGGCCGAGTTCGCCAGGAGCCGGCGGATCTCGCCGGCTCCCCAGTCGTGCAGCACGTGCGAGTACAGGTGGGCGTCGTACTCACCGGGCAGGCCGGCGAACATGTCGCCGGGCACGACACCGACCCGGTCCGCGTAGCCGCGCGTGGCCAGCAGAGTGCGGGCGACGCCGTCCACCGGCGGCCGTTCGAGGACATCGACCCGCAGGCCGGGCAGTCGCTGCACCAGCGCCGAGCCGTAGATCCCGGAGCCACCGCCCACATCCAGGACCGCGCGGGCGGGCAGGTCCGCGATCGCCTCGGCCAGGGCCGGGCCCAGGTAGGCGCCCCGCGCGTCCATCGCGGCCGTGATCGACGCGGCGAACTCCGGCGACGCCAGCCGGTCCGACCACGCCTCTTGGCCGCCGGCACCGGCCCACGCCGCGGGGCGTCCGGAACGAAGGACCGCGAGCAGGTCCCGGCAGGTGGGCCGCTCCCGCAGCGAGGCGTAGTAGGCCCGCAGGTCGTACGGCGAGCCGGCGACCAGATGCTCCCGGGCGACCCTGGTCGGCACGATCCGGTCGCCGACGCGGGCCAGCAACCCACGCGCGACGAGGTAGGTGATCGTCACGTCGGCCGCCCGCAGGTCGAGCTGATGCGCGCCGCACACCTGCTCGGCCCCGGCCGGGTCGTCGTGCTCGCGCTCGTACCGGTCGAGCCAGGTGAACAGGTCCAGCTCCGCGACGACCACGATGAGCAGGTCGGCGGCGTACACGCCGTCGCGGAGCCGGTACAGCTCGGTGGGATCGGTGACGACCGGTTCGTGGAGCACCGTCACTCCGGCTTGCGCGCGATCAGCACGTGTGACGAGGCCCCGGCGATCGGCTCCACCTGAGGCTCACCGAAGCCGTTGTCGATGATCAGCCGGCTGAGCTCGGCCACGCTGAAGTCCCGTCCGCCCTCCCACAGCACCATCGACGAGACGTTGTGCAGCGCGGAGAAGAGGGGCCCGGTGCGGTCCTCGTTGAGCAGGTTGCCGTTGACGATCAGCCGGCCGCCCGGCGCGAGCGCACGGTGCGCCCGCCGGAGCATGTCGGCGGCGGTCTCCCGGCGCTCGGAGTGCAGCATGTTGGACATGAGCACAGCCGCGAGGCCGGTGCCGTACTCCTCCCGGGTGTAGTCGCGTCCGACCACGCTGACCCGGTCGGCCATTCCGTGTTCGGCGATCACCTTGCTGGCCAGCGGCACCGCGTCCGGCAGTTCCCAGATGACGGAGGTGAGCCCGGGGTGCCGCCGGCACAGGGCCATCGAGTAGGCACCGCAGCCCCCGCCGAGATCGACAAGTGCACCCTCCAGCGGGCCGGGTACGCACACCGCCAGTTCCTCGGCGAGTCGGGTGGCGTACCGGAAGAAGCCGACCTCCAGGTCGGCGAGGTAGGCCGGGTCCTCGGTCAGCCGGATGTCGTGGCCCAGGGCCGGCCCGCCGTTGCGGACCACATCGGTCAGCCGCGCCCAGGCCCGGGCCCAGCGGCCCATGGTCCGTACCCACTCGACCAGGCAGTCGTCGGTGTCGCCGGTGAGCAGCCGGCTGGACAGCTCAGTGTTGGCGTACACCGCTCCGGTGCGGCTGAGCAACCGCAGTGCCACGCCGGCGTCGAGTACCGCCTCGGTGGCTTCCGGGTGCCATCCGCGGGCGGTGGCCAGTTCCGCCGCGGTGGCCGGCTGGTCGGCGAGCGCGGTGAAGACGTCCAGCTCGGCGAGGGTGTAGAGCACCTCCGCCTGCCAGGTGCCGACGGTCAGCTGCGTCACGTGCCGCATACCCAGGTCCATGTGTCTCTCCGATCGCTCGAGTCATCCGGCCACGTCCTGGGCCAGCCGGCCGCCCAGGACGTCCCGCTCCGGCCGGCCGAGGAAGTAGGCCGACTGTTCGTGATTCGTGGTGGCCACGAACGCGGCAAAACCCACCTTGTAGTAGAAGGAGGTGACCAGCCGCCGTGGTTCGATCGGCACCGTGTCGCCGCGTCCGATCGCCTCCACCAGGCGCGGCACGTCGAACTCGAACTCGACCGGCGCGCCACGCAGGAACGCCTCGCCGTCGACGTCGACCAGGTCCAACCCGGCCGCCTCGGGGCTGCCCGGCTCGGCACAGGTGGGCTGGGTGACGATGTCGTACCGGAAGGCCTCGTCCAGGCACCGGCGGGCCGATTCCGGCACCAGCGGGCGTACCGCCTCCTGCCACCACCGGCTGAGCACCGTCTTGGCGCGTGGGTCGCCGTACATGTAGACCAGCGCCGGACTGACCGCGCCGAACTCGGCGGCGGCATTGGCTGCGGCCTCCCGCAGCGGCGCCGAGTCGGTGTCGTCCTGGCGCTCCAACCAGTCGGCGAAGTTCAGCAGCAACGTGGACTGACTGAGCCCGGCGTACACCCGGGCCGGTGCCCAGACGTGCCGTAGCACCAGGTTCTCCGCCAGCACCCGGGCGTAGAAGATGAACCGGCGGGCCTCGAGATTCTCCCGCAGCGGCATGGTGTGGTGGGCCAGGACGTACTCGAAGTCGTCGGTGTCACCTCGGACGGTCACGAAGCCGTAGGCTTCCTTCTTGTCGAAGTACTCGGTGTTCGGCAGCAGGAGCATCGGATAGACCGCGATCCGGGACACGTGCTCGGCGAGGCTGTCGTACCCCCGCAGGAACGACTGCAGGCTCTCCCCCGGCGCTCCCCAGATCAGCTCCGCGTAGCAGTCCAACTCCTCCGCCTTGAGCCACTCGACGAGGTCGCGCCAGTCGTTGACCTTCATGTTGCGGCGGTTCATCAGCTTGAGGGCGTCGTCGGAGAGGGTCTGCAGGGCCAGGGTGAACGAGCTGCGCATCCCGGCGTTCTTCATGTCCCGGACGATCTCGTAGAACACCTTCGACTTGTTCTTGGCCCAGGACGTCTCCAGCGTGCGCGGGTAACCGTAGCGCTCACGGATCTCCAGCAGGTCCGCGACGAACTCGGCGTCGATCGGCAGCATGCCGAAGTTCGCGTCGCAGAGCACCACCGTGTGCACCTTGTGCTGGGCGAGGAACTCCAACTCGTCGCGGAGACGCTGGCGGGAGAAGGCCCGCACCCGCTGGCCGACCGCGCCGCCCCAGTAACAGAACGAGCACTTGTACGGGCATCCCCGGTTGGTCTCCATCAGCGCGACGTCGTACCGGAACTCACCGGCGTCGTCGAGCAGCGGGATGGCTCCGGTCAGCAGGGGTGACGGGATGACGTCCAGGTCCTCCAGGCGCGGCCGGTCCGGTGTGGTCACCACCGCGCCGTCCGGATCCTGGAAGGAGATTCCGTCGATGTCGCCCAGCGACCGCGGCGAGCGCCCATCGAGGTAGGCCGTGACCAGGTCGGTGAAGACGAACTCGCCCTCACCGTTGACCACCACGTCGACCTCGGGAACCATCGCGAAGGTCCGCTGGGCCCGATTGGCCACGTGGGTGCCTCCGAAGATCACCCAGCCGTCCGGGCGAAGCTGCTTGAACGTCTCGGCCAGGACTCCGAACTCGCGGTAGTTCCAGCCGAGCACGGAGAACGCCAGGACATCGGGCGCGCCGTCCCGGAATAGATCTTGGGAGAGCGCGGAAAGCTTCATCCCGCCCCGGTAATTTCGAATCTCTATCTCGGTTTCCCGCGCAATCCGTTCGTCGGCGAGCGCGGTGGCCTTGAGGTATCCGGCGGCGAGGGGCATGGATTCCATCGGCGTGTCCCAAACGCCTTGCTGCACGAGCCAAACCTGCCGTTTGGCACTGTCAATGGGCACGCGAACTCCTCATCGGGCACAACTCACAGCCGTTCACCGCGGACCCGTACGGCCGAGCAGGCACGACGGTCAGAACGGAGTTGGAGAGTGGGTGGCGCTCACCGACACGGAGGCACGCACACCCGGCCACGAGATCGTCGCGACGCGTTCGCAGCAAACCCCCGTTGTTCGGCACCGGTCGCCTGTTTGCCATCGACGACCAGCACATCTGCGCTCACGGACGAGCGATGGCCGTCCGTGGGCGCGCTCCCATGGTGGGATAGCGGCCTGACGGGTGTCAATGCTGCTGACGTTCGCTGTCCGCCAATCCGCCTCTCACCTGTGGCTCTGCCAGCATTGCGGTGTCCGCATGCTGGAACGGGACACTTCCGGAAGGCGCTACGCAGTCCGCGCCGGCAACCAACCGCCCGCGACGCGGCAGTCCATCCTGATCTCGAAAAGGCGGTGGTGCGGAGACGGCCACCACGAAGGCGCTCAGCGAACCGAAGAGACCGCGGAAATGCGACAGCATTTCGGTTGACCGTACGCGCCGGGTTGGTCTAGCGTCTGTCGCGTGTTCGGGTGGTTCGGGGGAAACACCACGACTTCGCGTTCATAACGGGCGGTCATCTCCTAGCACCGGCCAGGCGCGCAATCCGCGCCGGCGTCGGGTGCGGCCCAAGCTCTGCGTCGACCTCAGCCGGCCAACGTGCCCTGCCCAGCTGCGGACCATCGGGTCCCGCTGAGCCCGTCCGCCGGTTGCTGACCTTCAGCGTCGCCGGCATCCACGCGTCGCCGCGTGCCACTGCGTCCGGGACCTCTTCGAGGAGTTTGAGCCTGTGAGCAACGCCGTACTGGACCGTGAGACCACCTCATACCTCAGCCGGCTCGACGAAGGCGGCGTCCTACCAGGCCGGTTCCTGCTCGTCGACGCGGAGAACGCGACGCTCCGGCTGGCGGACCCGGCCGGGCGGCAACGGTCCTGCACCGACTTCATGTCCGCGTTCGCCGCGGTCAATTTCGGCCACCGCAATCCGGCCATCGTGGCGGCGATGCGACGGCCGTCGGACCTCGCCGCCCCGTTCCAGACGGCCGACGCCGAACTGGTCGCGCGTTGGCTGTGCCGCCGACTCGGTGGCACCGCCGATCGGCGGGTCCTGTTCCAGATCGGTGGCAGTTTCGCGGTCTCCACCGCGTTGGCCCTGGCCCGCCGGCACCGTCCCGGCCGGGTGCTGGGCGTCCGAGGCGCCTTCCACGGGCTGGGCGTCGACGCGGCCGCCGTCACCACCGTCCAGCGGGAGTTCTCCCTGCAGGACACCGGCTTCGTCGAGTTGCTCGACACCGAGGTCGGGCACCTCACTCCCGGGGAGGTGCCCGAGGACTGGTCCGGCGTCTCCTGCGTCATCTACGAACCGGTGCAGGGTGCCAACGGCTACGTGCCGCTCGACGTCGACTGGCTGCGCCGGCTCTCCGAGTCGGCGCGCTCGGCCGGGGTGCTGCTGATCTCCGACGAGATCCAGTGCGGCTTCCACCGGCACGGCCCCTTCAGCCCGTCCACCACCGCCGGCCTCGACCCGGACGTGGTGCTGTTCAGCAAGTCACTTACCAACGGGATGTACCCGCTCTCCGCCGTGGTCTACAAGCAGCACCTGGAGCGGGACGCGGCGGCCGTCTACCTGGCGCACACCTTCCAGACCGGGACCATGGGCCCGGCCGCGGCGATCGCGGTCGCGGCCTATCTCGACAGTCACGACGTCGCCGCTATGGCAGCCGCCGTCGAGCGTCCGCTGCGGGATCTGGCCGACCGGCTCGCCGCCGCCGGACTCGCCGACGAGGTGCACGTCACCGGCCCGGCGCTGTCCTTCCGCCCGACCGAACGGACCAGCCGTGCGTTGGTGGCGGCCGCCTTCGAGGCGGGCGTCCTGGTGTTCGCCGGTGGCCGGCACGGTGAACGGATCCGGATCGCACCGCCGCTGACGGTGCCGGCTGATCAACTGCGCGCCGGCGTGGACACGCTGTGGAACGTACTCAACGGATGACCGGGAGGCAGCAGATGGAACGAGAACAGTTCTACCGTGAGGTGGTCGGGTTCCTGACCCGAACCGCTTCCGAGGCGGGCACGAACCCCCCGCCCGCCGACATCGATCCGGACGACAACTTGTTCGATCTCGGGCTGGTCAACTCCTTCTCGATGATCCGGATGATCGTCTTCGTCGAGGAGACCACCGGGGTGGCGGTCGATCTCGCCGACCACGAGCTGGAGACCTTCTACACCCTCCGCGGCCTGTACGACGTCGTCGCCGGAACGGAAGAACGGGTATGACCGTCACCGAGCAGCGGCCCACCGACGAGGGACACATCGACCGGATCCGTCGTCGCTTCGCGACCGTCGGCTGCGCCCAGCTCGCGGACGCCGCGCCCGAGTTCGTGGTGCCGCTGCACCTGCCGGCGGTGCCGCGCAACGGCCGGCCACGCATCTGCGGGCCGGTCTTCCCCGTGGCCACGACCGACGACATGCTCCCGGCGCTGCAGGCACTGGCCCAGACACCGCCCGGGCACGTGCTGTTCATCCACAACACCGTCACGCGCTCCGAGGCGATCGTCGGCGACATCTTCCTCACCTCCGCGGCGGTGCAGCGGCTCGGCGGAATCGTGGTCGACGGCGCCGTACGCGACCTGACCGACCTCGCCGCCATCGACATGCCGGTCTTCTCCACGCAGGTGACATTCGTGTCGGCGCGCACCACCAGCCAACGCGTCACCGACCTGCCGCAGACCGTCGAGGTGGCCGGCGTGGCCGTGCGCCCCGGCGACTGGCTGTTCGGTGACCCGGACGGTTTCCTGCTGCTTCCCGCCGACCGGGTCGGCGCGGTGTTCGCCGCGGGTGCGGTCCTGCGCGACCGCGAGGAGGCGCTGAAGAAGGCCATGCAGGACGACGGAAAGACCCTCGCCGACCTGACCCACCTGGGCGACTTCCTGGACGGCACCGGCGACCTGGGCTTCACACCCTGAGGAGGGTTCCATGCCGACGGTCGATCTGACCGCCGGGCCGGCCGGTGAACTGAACTTCGCCGATCCGGTCTTCCAGACCAATCCCTGGCCGCTGTACGACTGGCACCGCGAGCACCAACCGGTGTCGTTCGTTCCCGCCCTGGACTCGTACTTCGTGGTCGGGTACGACCTGGTGCGCCGGGTCGTCACCTCGCCGGACTTCACCGTCTACCACCCGTTCCGCACCAGCCGGCGGGCGTTCGGGCCGTCCATGCTCGACCAGGAGGGGTCGGCGCACACCCGGGCTCGGGCGGCGACGGCCGGGGTCCTGCGTCCCCGGAAGGTGGCCGAGTTCGCCCGCGACATCATCGCTCCGCTGGCCGCGGCGACTCTGGACGACCTGCTGGCCGACGCCCGCCCGGACCTCGCCGACCGGCTGGCCACCACCCTGCCGATGCGGGTGGTGTGCCGCTTCATGGGGCTGCCCGACGGGGACGCCGAGTGGCTGCACGAGGCCATGCGACCCCTCGTCGAGTACGTCGACCACGCGCCGGTGCCGCTGGCGACGGTGGTGCAGCGGCGGCGGGAACTCGCCGCGTACTTCCGCAGCCGGATCGCCGCCGGCACGGATCACGCAGGCATCCTCGCCGTCCTCGCCGCCGACGAGGTGCTGACGGAGGCCGACGTCGTCAACAACGCGATCCTGCTGCTGGCCGCGGGTACCGAGACGACCGCGGCGGCGATCACCAACCTCTTCGCCCGGCTGGCCGGGGATCCCGCGCTGTACGCCGGGGTGGCCGCCGACCCTGCACTGGTCCCGGCGGTCGTCGCCGAGACGCTGCGGCACGAGCCACCGCTGCATGTGACGTTGCGGTTCGCGGCTTCCGACGTCGAGTTGGCCGGCGTACCGATTCCACGGGCCACTCCGGTCCAGGTCTGCCTGGCCGCCGCCAACCGGGACCCGGGGATCTATCCGGACCCGCACCGGTTCGATCACACCCGCCGGGACCGACCGTCCCTGGCCTTCGGTGCCGGCCGGCACGTCTGCCTCGGCATGGGTCTCGCCCAGGCCGAGCTGGAAGTCGTGCTGGCGGCGCTGGTGGAGCGGGTGGCGGAGGTGCACCCGCTCGGTCCCATCCCTGCGGTACGCGGACGCGGCTTCCGCGCCGCCACCGGACTGCGGCTGGACTGTCGGCCCCGGAGCCGACGATGAGCGCCCCGATCGTGACGCCGGCACCACGGGTGTGGCAGGCCGAGGTCCGCCTCACGCCGGACGGCCGGCGGTGTTTCGACGATCTGCTCCCCTACTGCCTCGACGAGGCATGGTCGTGGGAATGTGATCACGCCGACCAGCTCACTGTGGTCTACCACGTCGACGACAGCGTGGCAGAGAAGGTCGGTAAGCGGCTGACCGAGGCCCTGGAGCGGGCCCGCGTCGTGCCGGCGCGGCAGGCCCGGGTCGTGTACGACGCCTGGTCCGCCGACGTGGCCCCGGTCGCCGGTGCCGACGGCGGCCCGCCCCGCTTCGCCGTCGGGCCCGGCCTGGCCGTGCACGGTCCAGGTTCGGCCCGGCTCGTCCGTGCCCTGGACGGGCTCTTTCTCCGCCTGGCCCGGCGCTGGGGTGCCGAGGAGTACCTGGTCCCCCATCTGGTGGCCTGGGAGACCATCGAGCGGGCCGGTTACGCCCGTACCTTCCCGCAGCACCTGACCACCTGCGCGGTGGTGGCCTCCGACCTGCCGGCACTGGACCGCTTCGCCCGGGCCCGCACCGCCGCCGAGCGGCGGGCCGAGCTGCGGGAGGCGCCGGTGGCGGTGGCACCGACCGTGTGCCTGCACCTGTTCGCCGCGCTCGGCGGCACCCGGCTCAGCGAGCCGCTGATCGCCACCGCCCGTCAGTCGTGCGGTCGGTATGAGGCCGGCACCACGGCCGAGGCCACCCGGCTCTGGTCGTTCGACATGCGCGAGGTGGTCTACGTGGGTGACCGGGCCGGCGCCCGCCGCTTCCGCGACCGGGCGCTCACCGATCTCACCGAGGTGGTCCGGGAGTTGGGGCTGCCGGCACGGGTCGGCTCGGCCAACGACCCGTTCTTCACCGACAGCCGTGCCGACCTCGCCGGTTACCAGGCCACCTGGGATCTCAAGCAGGAGGTGTGCGGGCGGATGGTGGGCAGCGGTGCCGCTGTCGCGGTCAGCTCCGTCAACCTGCACCAACAGCACTTCGGTCAGGGCTTCGCGATGACCGAAGCCACCGGAGCGACGGCGTCGTCGGCGTGTGTCGGCTTCGGCATGGACCGCTGGCTGCACTGGGTCCACGGCTACCTCGGCGATGATCCGCGGCAGTGGCCCGAGATCCTGCGGCGCGAACTGCCCGACGCCCGCTGACCGGTGTGCGGTTGGGGCGATGCTGCTGGCGCAGCAGCGGTCGACGGCGAAGGCCGGTGGCGTCACCACCACCGGCCCAACTCCGGGCGTCAGGAACTCAGTTTGATCCGGACCCGCCGGTTCTGCCGGCCCTTGCTCTCGACCTTGGTGACGCTCACCCGCCCGATCTGGCCGGTCGACGCCACGTGGGTGCCCCCGTCGGCCTGCACGTCGAGCCCGACGATGTCGACCACCCGCACCTGAGGCAGTTCCGGTGGTGCCTTGAACTGGGTCCGCACCAGGTCGGGAGTCGCGTTCGCCTCCTCCCGGGAGAGCATCCGAACGACGATCTTGCGGTCCGCGGCGATCTCGGCATTCACCGCGTCCTCCAGGCTCTGTTTGAAGCCCGGCGGGATCTCCGGCAGGTTGAAGTCCATCCGGGCCTCACCGGGCTCCATGTTGCTACCGGTCACCAGGACGTTGAAGTCGCGGAAGACGGTGCCACAGAGCACGTGCAGGCCCGAGTGGGTGCGCATCAGCGAGGTACGGCGGTCGTCGTCGATCGCACCGGTCACCGTGGTGCCGACCGGGGGCACCGGATCCCCGGGCGCAGGCAACAGGTAGAGGTCGTCGCCCTTGCGGGTGCCGACGATCCGCGTCTGCACGCCCTGCCAGATCAGCACGCCGTGGTCCGGCGGCTGACCGCCACCGCCGGGATAGAACGCGGACCGGTCCAGCACGATGCCGTGGTCGGGATCCGCCGGATCCGACGACAGGACCGTGCAGTCCCATTCGCGGAGTGTGACGTCTGCCCAGTCCAGCCGTTGGGTCCGGCCGTGGTGATCAATACCCATAGGTTGATGGGGAGGGCGACCGTCGGCGGCCCGCCACTCCGTCCCCCTTCAGCACTCGTGTGGTCATCTGCACCACGATTATTCGTGCGGTGGACACCGAGGACAAACACCCGGTGGCGCTAAGTGATCAGACGCAGCACGGCCGCGGTACCGGCGCCGAGCGCGACGACCAGTAGGAACGGTGCCCGCAGCAACGCCGCCACCAGGGCGACGCCGAATCCGGCGGCGCGCGCGTCGATCACCAGGTCGTGGCCGGCGGCGAAGGTCTGCACCGCGACCAGGGCAGCCAGCAGCGCCACCGGCAGCAACGCCGAGGCCTCCTGCACCTGTGGCTGCTCCAGCACCGACCTGGGTACGCAGAGCCCGACGAGCTTGAGCAGGTACACCCCGAGGGTGCCCAGCAGGATCGCGGTCCACATCAGCGGTCACCCGCCGAGCGGGCAGCGAACGCCGCGACGACGGCGGTCAACCCGGCCACCAGTACCGGCATCCCGGCCGGCACCAACGGCACCATGATCAGCGCGATCACCGCCGCGGCGACGGCGAGTGCCCACAGCCGCCGGCCGCGCAGTCGCGGCAGCAGCAGGGCGACGAACGCGGCCGGTGCGGCCACGTCGAGTCCGAGTGCTTCCGGGTCGGGCAGCACGTGTGCGCCGAGCGCACCGGCCAGCGTGGCGATGTTCCAGAGGACAAGGACGGAGATCCCGGTGGCCCAGAACGCCAGACGGGCCTCGCGCGGGTCGTTGCGGGCCATCGCCATCGCCGAACTCTCGTCGAGCACCAGGTGCGCGCCGACCAGACGCCGTACCCCGCGAAGCCGCAGCAGGGACGCCAGATTCAGGCCGTAGAGGCTGTTCCGCACCCCCAACAGGGTGGCCGTCGCCGCGCCGGTCAGTGCCCCACCCCCGGCACCCATCACCCCGATCACGGCGAACTGCGACGCACCGGAGAACATCAGCAGCGACAGCGCACAGGTCTGCGCGACGGAGAAGCCGGCCAGTACCGACAGCGCGCCGAAGGAGAGCCCGAGCGCGCCGACGGCCACGCCGACCCCGACCGCGTCGCGGAGGACGGCGGTACGCGCCCGCGGCCAACTCCGATCCGCGATCGTGCCTGTCGTACTCACGTCGGCATCCCTTCGCGTACCTGCTCGCGCAGCTCGGTCAGCCCTTCGCCGCACCGGCTCACGCGCCCGACGGCGGCGGGCACGCTCGGATAGTCGGCGGCGCCGAGGGTGCGGAAAACCCGCACCTTTCCGGGCAGCTCGGCGCAGCGGGCGAGGGCGGCGGCGGTCCGCTCCTCGCCCTCTCGGTGTTCGCCGAGCAGGATACCGAGGTAGGTACCGCTGTGTGCGATGGCCAGCCCTAGGCCGCCGACCTCACGGCACAGCCGACGCATCTGCGCGAAGTCGGCACGGGGATGTTGGTGCACGTGCAACTCGGCGCTGCGGGTGGCGATCCGGCCGACCGTGGTCAGGTCACCGGTGCGCACGGCGGCGGCCAGCTCGTCGAGCAGCGCCCGGTACTCGTGGCGGACCCGCATCGGGGGCAGGGCGGTTGCCCGGTTGAACCGGATCGTGTCGACCATGCCGCCGAGGTCGTGCGCCACGATGGTGAGCGGCGGCAGGAAACCGAGCTCTTCCCGCAGCCGCACCTCTCGATGGTGGTAGCTGACGATGCCCGGATGCATCACCCCGTCGGAGGGCTCCACGTCGCGCAGGAAACCCTCGATCGCCGCGGCGTCCAGGGAAATGCCGATGGCGTCGGCGATGGCCCGGGCGGTGGCCACCAGGTCGGCCGAGGAACTGGCCAGGCCCTTGCCCTCCGGCAGCGCACCGCCGAGTTCCACCACGCCGCCGCCGGATATCCCGTACGTCCGCAGCAGGCGCGTCGCCAGCCGGCGGGCCTTGGTCTTGTGCGCCGGCCGCACCTCGACCTCCGGGCTGTCCGGGAGGTAGTGGAATGCCGCGTGTGCCCACCCGTCCATCGGAAGGGTCACCAGGAAGTGGCGTTCCTCCTCGGGCAGGACACCCTGCAGCAGTTCCCCGAACGTTCCGTTGGCTGTCCCGAAGCCCGTTACCTTCCCCAGATACATCGAGTCCCCGTTTGATTGGTGTCAGTTGTCGGTGAAATGCAGGATGCGCGGTCGGTCGACACCGGCAAGGGCGGCGCCGACCTGCTCGCGTGGGGCCGAGGTTATCCGCGCACTGCGCGGCGCGGACCCGTCACCGCCTGGCCCGCTTCCGAATGGTGAAGGCGAGGCTCTCGTGCTCGTGGAACCAGGGCCGGTAACCGGCGTGCGGAGGCTCCGTCCAGCGCAGCAGTTCCACCGTGGCGACTTCGTCGCTGACCCCACTGGCCGACAAATACGCCGCCAGATCGTCGCGGTCGTAGAACTTGCAGTAGAAATCGGCGTGGTCGAGGTACTCCTTGGGCCCGGTCTCGACCATGCCGGGGTCGGTGACCTGGCAGTCGTTCATGGTCCACATGTTCGCCACGATGTGCCCGCCGGGCCGGCAGATCCGGTACAGCTCCTGGAGCGCCTTGACCGGCTCGGTGAGGTGGCCCAGCAGGTCCCAGCAGAAGATGCCGTCCACGGATTCGTCGGGCAGTCCGGTGGCGAAGACGTCCACCGCGCGGAGGACGACATTGTCGGCGTTCGCCTTGGCGATCACCCGACGGGCGAGGTTCATCGCGTTGACGGACGTGTCGCCGCCGATCACCACCGTCGCCGCCTGCGCCAACGGGGACAGGTTCCGTCCGTCGCCACACGGGAGGTCCAGCACGACCATCGCGTCGTGGTCGGCGAAGAGCTTCGCGGCGTTCACCACGTACGGCACTGGCGGATCGCCCCAGAGGTTGGGGTGCCCGTCGAGCTGATAGGCCTCGTTCCACTGGTGTTTGGCAGCCTCGTCGGCCTCGGCCAGGGTGCTCATCACTGCAGTCCTTTCTGCTTGTGGAACATCTCCGCGACGCAGCGGTGTGCGTCGACGAAAGCGCGGGAGTATCCCGGGGTGGGGATCAGGTGGTTGTAGAAGGTGGCGCCCTCGCACAGCGGCCCGATCAACCAGAGACGGGGATCGGCACCGCCCTCGCCCACCGGATGAAGATTCGCGTCGACGTCGGCGGCGTGCACGACGGCGCTTGCGGGCGCGTGCCGCCGCAGGCGTCCTCGTCGGTACAACGAGCGCACCAATGGGCTGGCCGAGGAGTGCACGGTCGGCCAGGGCGAGCTGCCGGCGCAGAGCCAGTCGGCGTGTTCGCGGTGCACCGTGGCCAGGCGGGTGGAGGTCAGCTCCCAGCGACCGGTGCCGGGGTCGAAGGCGGTGCGCGGCGCGGGCCCCAGCGGAAACCGGATCAGGCCGGCCTCCGCCAGGGTGACCAGTTCGTGGTGGCGATCCTTCTGCGGGCCGACGACGGCCCGGTTCATCAGGGGCACGACCTGCCCGAAGAAGTGCTCCCGGGAGCCCGGGGTGAGCCCTTGGGCGGCGACCGCGTCGCGCAGGAAGTCCCGGACGTCGCGGACCGCCTCCAGGGCGGCCTTGACCGGGCTGCCCAGCACTCCCCGGTCGGCCTCGTCGAGGTCGGCCCGGACGGTGGCCAGCAACCACCGCTGGTACGTGTCGCTGTCGTCCAGGCGCGCGGCGGCTGCGCCGTCCCAGAGTTCGGCGGGATCGATCCCGCCGTGCAGCCGGTCGAGCGAGTCCACCGCGGCGACCAGCTTGCCGTCACCCGCGGCCTCGGCCAGTCCGGCGGCCAACTGCTCCTGCGCGTCCGGTCCGTCCCTGAGCAGGGTGCGGCACCGGTGGTACGCGATCCGCATCTCGATCATCAGCAGCGGCAGGATCGCCCGGTCGACGTCGATCGGCCCGGTGTCGCGCAGTCGGCGCACCGCGGCCCGGGTGAGCGCGATCGGTGGGAAGGCGGTGGAGATCCCCGCCCGGTCCGGCCGGGCCCGGAAGGGCATGCCTGATCGGGAGTACAGCAGTATCCGCGGTTCGGCGCCGCTCGGCTGGTACCGCAGAGCGCCGCTCTGCCGCTCGAACCTCCCGCCGCGTCCGACCGTGAGGGTGGCGATGACGTCCATGGCCGACAGTCCGAAGCCGGCGACCGCGACGGTCTCGTCCGCGCCGATCACGTCCAGCCGCCGGGGCAGCGGGTACGGGTCGGTGATCCGGCGGTGCGCCCCGGCCTCCTCGGCACCGTCCGGCGGCGGTTCGTTGCCGGTGTGTCCGATCGTCAGGAAGGCGTAGTCGGTGCGGACCTGGGTGCCGTCGGCCAGGGTGATGGTCACGCCGCCGCGCTGGTCGGAGTCGAGGTCGACGGCGGCCGAACGGTGCACCGTGACCCGCATGCCGTCGGGAACGCCGCGGCGGACCTCGTCGAAGAACCAGCGCAGGTATTCGCCGAGGACGCGTCGGGGCAGGAAATCGGTGGCCCGGACCGGGCGGCCGGCGGGCCCGAGAGTGTGCCCGTCCTCGGCCAGCCGGAGGCCACGCTCGGTCACCCAGCTGTGCAGATCCGGGCCGACCGGCCCGCAGTACGACCCGACCGACTCGTCGTCGGGATACATGGATATCTCACCGCAGAGCGTATTGAGCAGCAGGTAATCCGGCTGGTCGGTGCCGTGCAGGCCCTGACCGTCCGAGAGCGGGTCGATGATCTCCACTCGGGTGGGCGCACCGGGTACACCGAGTCGGGCGAGCGCGACGATACGCTCGAAGACGCTGCATCCTCTCGAGCCCAGACCAACAATTGCCACCGCATACTCGGACGGCATTCGACTCTTCCCCCGTGACACGAAACGAACGACACGCCGCCACCGCGACGTTCAGAAAGGACTCGCCGCAGCCTCATTCACGGCAGGCGAGCATTCCGGATGAACATTCGACTCACTCCGGCGGGGCGACGCCAACGTGCCCCGAATCTCTCTGGCGAACAGCAAAATCCACATCGAGTGGACGTAAAAATAGTATCCAGCGAATCCTATATCGACGTGACGGCGGTCCGTCAACAGACATCCACATGTTGGACGCGGTCCATGGTGGCGCGTACAGAGACTGTGCACATGCGCATTTGCATTCGCGGTGCGGCAGACATTACCGGCCCGCATCCGGGCCTGTCAATCCCGGTAAATCATCGGGGTGCCGTTATGCAGACATCCTTCAGGTGGCCGGGTCTTTGATCATTAGTAGCAGGCGAGGGATATACCTCGCGGTGCGGTCGCCACTTTCGGGTCGAGTTCCCGGGCTGCCCACCCGGTCGGCGATGTCGATCGCGTCCTCCGCACCACGGTAGCCCCGGAATCCAGGCTACCGGCAGGACCGCGTGCCCGGTCATCGGCAAGACCGAGCGGCGAGCGGCGCAGCCCGCTGAACTCCCACTGGCCGGCCTCAGCCCCCGAAGGTCCGCCTCGCCGTCGTGGTCCTGCCACCGAGACGCTGCGCGACGTGCGGTCAGTGACACGAGCGAGTCCGCCCACCGGCGGAGTCGATAATCGGTCGGCGTGCGACGGCGGAGTGAATAGAGTCAGCGGCTGTGCGACCACCTGACATCACCGTTGCGACCGTGGCGGACCGTGCGCGTGTCCTCAGCTCGCTGGTCGCCTCGTTCCCCGAAGACCCTGTCCTGCGGTATCTCTTCCCTGACGAGGGGACCTACCCGCGATATGCGGCCACCTTCTTCGGGCACCTCTTCGACAAGCGTGTCCAGAAGGGAACTATCTGGACGATAGAGCACGGCGCATCGACCGCCATCTGGGAACCTCCCACAGCCGGAGACGCGTCCTCGGACGACGCCCTCTCCGCTCACCTGCCCGCCGACGCGCTCGCCCGCGTCCGCGCCTACGACCGGGCCGTGCACGCCGCCCTACCGACCTACCCGTTCTGGTACCTCGGTGTCCTGGGCACTCACCCCGACAGCGCCGGTCGCCGGTGGGGCCGCGCTGTCATGGGCGTTGGGCTCAGCCGAGCAGCCGCGGACGGTCTACCCGCGGTCCTGGAGACCAGCAATCCGGCCAACGTCGAGATGTACCGCCGTGCCGGATGGCAGGTCGTACATGCCCTGACCGAGCCCCTGTCCATCTGGGTCATGCAGCAGCAGCCGGCCTGAGAACGGCGACGGCCTCCGTTCCTCCGCCGCCAGACGGTCCTGGTGCCAGCGCGGCAGTTCGGCCAACCGGTGCCAACCAGGTTGACGACGTCGGGTAGCGCGCTCATCGGCGGCTGACAGCGGATGGCCGACCAGGGACTCGGCTGCCGGAAGGACGAGGCGTGCTGGCCCAGTTGGCTCTTGAGGGCATGCCGCCGAGTAGCGACACTTACTCGCTATGAGTGCTAAGGGTCACCGGCACCCGCGTCAACTGAGCGACGAGGTGGCGGAACGACGCGAGCGACGCGACACGCGGATTCGCGCGGAACGGATCGAGCTCGCGATGGCGGAGATGGATGACAAACCGCCGACCGACGACATCGAGTTCGGGCCTGGCCGTGATACGCGGGTACGCCGCGGAGGACTGCCTGGCCTCGGCAAAGGTCGGTGAACCACCTGCCGGGCCGGTCACCTTCGCGACGTCAGCGAGGAGACGAGCGCCGGCATGGCCGACCACGCCCCGCCCGTCGGCCCTCACGATGAGCTCCGCGCATGCTCCGGTGGCCCTCAATCGGCACGTGCCCGTCCGTGCGGCCGACCGCGGATCTTCGACAAGCCAGAGCATCCCAGATCGGAAGGCACTCCCCCTCGAAGGTGTTGGCCAGGATGCAGCCCACGGTCGCGACGAGCAGTCCATTGTCGAGTACGTCGGTCAACGGGAGTACCGCCCCAGTACGGTGGCCGGCTGTGGCGGCACCGGACCGTTCGCCCATCGCGCGATCTCGGTCCGAAAGGCGAGGGCCTCCGGGATGTCCAGAAGCGGGTTGGCGCCGGCGCCAGCCAGTTGCAGGGTCAGCAGGAACTCGGGGCCGTCACCCACCCGCACCGCCGTGTAGTCGATACCGGTCGGCGCTGCCGCCTCGATGGCGGCAAAGAGCTTCCTGAGTGCCTCCTCGACACGTGGGACCTGCGGGGCCTCGGTGTTGAATCGGACGATCTGTAGGCTCATGGTGGCTCCTTACGGGCGTGCCTGTCGGGTAGTGGACCTCTCTCGCCACTCCTGACGCTGAGCACGTATGGAAGGTGACCCGTCCGTGGAACTCGTTGACCAGTTCGAGGCGGCCCGGCCCAGGCTGATGTCGCTGGCCTACCGAATCGTCGGATCGCAACACGATGCCGAGGACGCGGTCCAGACCACGTGGACCCGGGTTCAGGCAGCCGACCCGGCAGAGGTGATCAACCCGGAGGGCTGGTTCACCACGGTGACCGCGCGGCTGTGCCTCGACCTGCTGCGGCGCCGCGAACGACGGGGCGAACTTCCGCTGATCGCCGATGACCTGCCCAGCGAACAGTTGAGCGCCGACGAGGCGTACCTGCGCCGCGAAGAGGTGTCCCGAGCGCTGCTCGTGCTCCTTGCCGAACTGTCCCCCGGGCAGCGGGTGGCGTATGTGCTCCACGATCTCTTCGCGGTGCCCTTTGCCCAGGTGGCCGCCGTGCTGGGCACGAGCGCGGTCGCCGCGAAGAAGCTGGCCAGCCGTGCGCGCGGCCGGATCCGCCAGGCTCCACCGGACGAGCCCGGCCGGAGCGCCGAACACGTCGAGATCATCGAGGCTTTTCTGGCGGCCGCGCGAGGTGGTGACCTCACCCGGCTCGTCTCCCTGCTGGCGCCCGACGCTGTCCGGACCGCCGACCGTCGGCTTCTGCCACCGGGTGGGCAGACCACCGTCCACGGTGCCGCAGCGATCGCTGATGAAACCAGGGCGTTCGCCGACCGGATCGCCGCCGCCGTCCCGATCCTCGTCGCCGGTCATCCCGGTGCGGTCATCGCACCCGGCGGACACGCGTACGCGCTCATCCGCTTCCGCATCGACGCAGGGCTCGTCACCAGAGTCGAGATCACCCCTTACCAGCCCGGCACGACGTTCCTCGACGTCGCGGCCTGACCCGACACCGCCCGCCCCGTCGACCACGTGCCGTGGTGCAGCCAGGACGTACGGCGGGGCGGCGGCCAGGCGGGGTCGGCGGTGCCGTGGTGTGTTTGCGACGGTGGGAACAGGAAAGCCGCCCTGGGGCATGGTCAACGGGGCCAGCGGTTGCGAAACTGCTTCAATCTGCGTCAGCACGGGCAATCGAGGCTCTTGACGCATCAGGTGACCATGCGTTCCGGCCTGGCGACACGACGTGTCCGATCGGGCCTGACCGCTACCCGAGGCTGGCTCGGCGTCGGCACGACCGGACGGAGGACGCAATGTCCAGCACACCGCTGTCCCTGCCGCAGCCATCCGCGCGGGCGCCCGAGTTCGGCCGGGACGCGCTCATCGTCTGTGAGAACCTGGTGCGGATCTACCAGAGCGGTTCGATCGAGGTGCAGGCACTGCAGGGGCTGGACCTGGCGGTGGAGAGCGGTGAGCTGGTCGCCGTCGTCGGTGCCTCCGGGTCGGGCAAGTCGACGCTGCTGTCCATCCTGGCCGGCATCGACGCCCCCACCGCCGGGCGGGTCCGGGTCGACCGGTGGAACCTGCTGGCGATGTCCCGCGCGGACCGGGTGGACTACCGGCGGCACACCGTCGGGTTCGTACGGCAGCAGACGGCGAGCAACCTGATCCCCTACCTGACCGCACGGGAGATGGTGGACCTGCCGATGACGGCGGCCCGTACCGCGAAGGAGGAGCGCCGGGAGCGCGCGGCCGAACTGTTGGACAGCCTCGGTGTCGCCGACTGCGCCGATCGGCGCCCCGGGCAACTGTCCGGAGGGCAGCAGATGCGGGTCGCGATCGCGGTGGCGCTGGCCAACCAGCCGCGGGTCCTGCTCGCCGACGAGCCGACCGGCGAGCTGGACGCCGCCACGTCCGCGGAGGTCTTCGGCGTGCTGCGGGACGTCAACCGGCGCTACGGCGTCACGGTTGTCGTGGTGACCCACGACCCGCAGGTCAGCGGTCAGGTCGAACGGACCGTCGCGATCCGGGACGGGCGCACCAGCAGTGAGGTGCTGCGCCGCACCACCACCAACGAGGTGGGCGACACGCACACGATCGCCGAGGAGTACGCCGTGATGGACCGGGCCGGGCGGGTGCAGGTGCCCCGCGACTTCCGCCAGGCGCTGGCGCTGACCCGACGGGTCCGGCTGGCCCTGGAACCCGACCACATCACGATCCGCCCCTCGGGAAGCGGCGAATGAGCAGCGAGCCGCTGCTGCGCGTGCGTGACGTGCACCGGCGCTTCCGCACCGGACCGACGGTGGTACACGCCCTGCGCGGCGTGTCGTTCGACGTGGCCGCCGGTTCCATGGTGGTGCTCGTCGGCCGGTCCGGCTCAGGCAAGACCACCCTGCTCAACACCGTCGGCGGCCTGGATCGCCCGGACGCCGGCACCGTGCACGTCGACGGCACCGAGGTGACCGCGCTCGACGAGGACGGCCTGTCCCGGCTGCGGCGCGAGAAGGTGTCGTACGTCTTCCAGAGCTTCGGGTTGATCCCGGTGCTGTCGGCCGCGGAGAACGTCGCCGCCCCGCTGCGGCTGGCCCGCGTCGCCCCGGCCGAGCGCGAGCGGCGGGTCGAGTTGCTGCTGGAGCTGGTCGGCTTGGCCGACCACGCCCGGCAGCGGCCGGCGGAGCTGTCCGGCGGCCAGCAGCAGCGGGTGGCGATCGCCCGCGCGCTGGCCGCCTCACCCCGGCTGCTGATCGCCGACGAGCCCACCGGGCAACTGGACGCCGAGACGGGCCTGTCGGTGATGGCCCTGCTGCGCGGGGTGGTCGAATCCGAAGGCGTCACCGCACTCGTGTCCACCCACGATCCGGTGATGATGGCCTTGGCCGACCGGGTGATCCACATCCACGACGGGCAGCTGGACGAGCTCGACGAGGAGGCAGCCGGGCAACCGGCCGAGCCCGTGCCGGACGCCAGGTGACGTGCCGATGCTGAGGCTGGTCTGCCGGCGTGCCCGCGCGCAGTGGCCGTTGCTGGCGGCCCTCATCGGGGTCGTCACGGTCGGTGCGACCCTGCTGGGCACCGGCACCCTGCTGAGCACCCGAACCGCCGAGCGGGCGCTTGAGGTCGCCATGGCCCGCGCCGCCCCCACCGCGGTCGACGTGACCGTCTACACCGGCACCGTCGAGGGCCGGGACGCGCTGTCCGTCGCCGCCGACACCCGCACCGTGGTGGCTGCCGCGCTCGCACCGTTCCCGGTGACCACCACCGCGCGGGCGTCGACGGTGCTGCGGGCGCTGCCGCCCGCACTCGCCCCGGGCACCACCGTCGGAGCACAGGCGTACCTGTCGGGGCTGGACGATCTGCCGGCCCGAGCCGAGCTGGTCACCGGGCGCTGGCCGCACGACCGTGGTGACGCGGTGGTGCTGGAGTCCACGGCCCACCTGCTCGGCCTCACCCTCGGCGAGCGGGTGCGCCTCGGCGCCGAACTGGCCCACGCGCCCGTCCCGCCCATCGACGTCACCGTCGTCGGTGTGGTACGCCCGTTGCCTGGGCGCGGCTGGGACCGCGACCCGCTGGCCGCGGCAGGCTCCGCCCTTGGCCACCAGGACGGCCGCTTCCGGCAGCCGGTCAACGCCTACGGCCCGTTCCTCGTCGACTTCGCCGACCTGGTCACCACCGGTGCCACCGTCGACCGGATGGAGGTCACCGCCCATCCGGACCTGTCCCACGCCAACCGTGGCGACCTGGAGACGGTGGCCGGGGCCGTCCGCAGGGCCGACCGCCGGCTGGCCGGCACCCTCGGCGACCGCGTCCGGCTCGCACGGGTCGCCTCCGACCTGCCGCTGACCCTGCGGTCCGCCGACGACCAACGGCACGTCACCGCCGCCGTCGTGCTCGCCATCGCCGTCCTCGGCGGTGTGCTTGCCGCGACGGCACTCGTCCTCGCCGGCCGGCTGACCGCGGGCATCCGCGCCGACGAGACCGCCCTGCGGTCCGCCCTCGGCACCAGTCGCCGCCAACTCGCCGCCACCGCGACACTCGATGCCGGGCTCGTCGCCACTGTCGCCGCCGCGCTCGCGCTACCGGCCTCGTCGGCCCTGCACGCCGGCCTGACCCACCTTCCTCCGCTGGACGGCGCCGGTCTGACCGTCCGGCCGGCCATCACCGGTGCCCAGGTCCTCGCGGTCGCTGGCGGCGCGCTGGTACTCGCCGCTGTCCTCACCGTCCTGGCGATCCGGCCCGGCCCGACAGCCGGCGACCGGCGCACCCGCCGCGAACTGCTGGCCCGATCCGGCGCCGACGTGATGCTCGCGGTGTTCGCCGCCGCCGGATGGTGGCAGTTGTACGCGCAGCCCTCCGCCGCCAGCCCGCGCGCCGACGCGGTCCGGGTGTTCGCACCGGCGCTGCTGCTCACCGCAGGTGCCGCCCTGGCGCTGCGGGTGATACTGCCCGCCCTGCGCGGAGCTGACCGGCTGGCGTACCGCGCCCGTGGACTGGCGCTTCCGCTGGCGGTCGCCGAGGCCGCCCGCCGGCCCCAGGCGGTCGCCGCCGGGCTGCTCGTCGGGCTGGCCTGCGCCACAGCAACCTTCGGCCTCGCCTTCCACACCACATGGCACCAGTCGCAGCGCGACCAGGCCGCGGTTTCCGTCGGCACCGACCTGGCACTCACCCTCAGCACGGCGCCGGTGGCCGGAGAGGGCGCGGTCGTCGGCGCGGCCACCGCGGGGGCGGTGAGTCCGGCCCTCGACCGTGGTACCGCGGTCGGTCAGTGGCTCGGCACCGCCGGCGATGCGCCGCGCCTGGTCGCCGTCGACACCACCCGCGCCGACGCGCTGCTACGCGGGCGGCTCGACCACGACCGCACCTGGACGGACGTGGCAGCGATGCTCGCCCCACAGACCCGCGCCACCGGACTCACCATTGCCGCCGGTGCCCCGCTCGTACTGAGCGGAACCGCGACCGGCGACACGGCGCTCGCCGTGACGCCCCAACTGCTGCTGCAGGACGCCACCGGTCTGCGCATACCGTGTACCGGTCCCCCGGTGCCGCTCGACGGCCGGGAGCACCGGCTGCCCGCATGCGCGACCACCGACGGACTGCGCCTCGTCGCGGTGTCCCTGCCGGTCACGACGGACCCGGCCGGGTCCGCGGTCGGCGGCCGCACCGCCATAGCCGTCACCCTCACCGTGCCGCCCGCCGGATCGGCTGATGGATCGGATTGGACCGCCACATCCGCGCCGCCGGTCCCGAGCAAATTGCGGGACCCGACCGTGGTGCTCGCCGCCACGCCGACGGGGACCACGCTGCGGATGGCGGCGACCGTCGACCTCGGCGGCGCCCCGGACGCCGCCCGCAACCTCGTCGCCACCGCCTTCCCGGACCCCGGCCCGGTGCCGGTCGCCGTCTCCGCCCGCTTCGCCAGCGAGGTCGGTGCCGACAGCGGCAGCCAGCTCAGCGTCACGGTCGGCACCACGCCTGTTTCGATCGTCGTCACCGAGGTCGTGCCGACCGTACCGTCCGCCCCCGGCGCCGTCGCCGTCCTGGCCGACCTGGACACGCTGTCCCGCGCACGCGCCCTCCTCGGCGACCTGACCTTCCCGGTCGACGCCTGGTGGGTCGGCCACCCAGCCGGTCCCGGTGTCGCCGAGCGGGCCACCGCCCTGCACCTGGGCACCGTCACGACCCGCGAGGCGGAGACCGCCCGCCTCACCGGCGGCCCGCTGCACGCCGCGCTACCGGCCGCGCTCCGGCTCATCGTCCCGGCGGCGGCCCTGCTGCTGCTCGCCGGCGTCGTCCTGCACGTCACCTACGATCTCCAGGTCCGCGCCGTCGAGGTGGCGCGGCTACGCGGCCTGGGAATGTCCCGGCGCGGCATCCGGGCCGTGCTGACCGGCCAGCACGTCGGCGTTCTGCTGCCCCTGCTCGCGGCGGGCGCGGCCGTCGGCGCGCTGGCCACCCGCATCGTCGCTCCCCTGCTCGTACGCTCCGACACCGGCGCCGCGCCTGTCCCGCCCGTCCAGCCACACTGGCCGTGGCCGGCCGAGGCCGCGCTGCTGGCCGTACTGCTGGCCGGATGCCTGCTGGCGGTCGCCGTCGTGGTCATCGGCCAGGTCCGCCGGGCCGACGCCGCGCACCTGCGGGTGGCGCCGTGAACCGGTGGCTGACCCGCCGGTGGCCGGCGCCGCACTGGCCCAGCGTCCGTGGCCGTGGCCGTACCGACGCCGGACCGCTGCTGCTCACCGCCGCCGTCATCGCGGTCGTCGCGCTGCTCGCCGGGGCCGTGCCGGCGCTGCTGCGTGCCGCCGCCGACAACGCCGTCCAGGACACGGTCCGCCGCGCCGGCCACGACTCGAACGTCCTCGTACGCGCCAACTGGGAGCGCGACGACGGCCCGACCGGCGGGCGGTTCCGGATGCCGCGCCTCGCCGAGGACGTCGACAACTTCCGGGACCGGGCGACATACACGCTCGGGCCCGACCTGGACGCCGCGCTGCTCCCGCCCACCACCGTGGTCAGCGGCCCGATCCTCAACATCACCGACGGCAGCGTGCCGCGTACCTTCCAGCTCACCTACCTGGCCGGTGACGGTGGCGGCCCGGACGTGACCTGGATCGCCGGCAGCGCGCCCGGCCCCGCCATCCCCGAAGAGTCCATCGAGATCCCCTACGACGGGCCGCCCTGGCCGGTGCAGGTCGGCCTCTCCGAGGCGGACGCCGCCGAACTCGACCTCGGCCCCGGCGACCGCATACCGGTCGAGGACGGCCAGGGTCGCGACAAAGACGTCCGGATCAGCGGGATCTACCGACCGGCGGACAGCGGCGACCCAGCCTGGCGACTCGCCCCGGCGCTCCTGCGCCCCGTGCCCGGCGCCGACGGCGTGGGCACCACCCGGTTCGCCGGCCTGCTGTCGCGTGAGTCGCTGCCGGACGCCCGGCTCGCCTTCGACGAGGACCAACTGCGACGCACCGTCCACTTCGCCCCCGAACCCGACGCGCTCACCTGGGCCGCCACCGCGACGCTCGGCGACCAGGTGGTCAAGCTCAAGGCAGCCTCCGGCGCATCAGGCGTCCGCGATCAGTCCCTGCGGTACGAATCGCAGCTCGACGCCGTCCTGCGCGACGCCCGTACCCAGATCAACGCCGCCTCCACGCAGGCCGCGGTCCTGCTCGCCGGGATCCTGACCGCCACGGTACTCGTCCTGCTGCTCACCGCCGACCTGCTGGCCCGCCGTCGTACCCCGGCGCTGAGCGCCGCCCGGCAGCGTGGAGCGGCGCTACCCGACCTCGGTGCGGAACTGATCATCGAGTCCACCGTGGTGTCCCTGTCGGCCGCCGCGGTCGGGCTCGCGCTCGCCCGCACGGCCGCACCGGACGCCTCCTGGACCTGGACCGTTCCCGTGGTCCTGGCCGGTGCCGTCGCCGGGCCAGCGTTCGGCACCCTCGCCGCGGCCAGCGCCGGCCACGGCCGGCACCAACCCGCCAACCCGGCCGCTCGGCGCTGGATCCTGGCCACCAGCCAGCTGCGCCGCGCCGCCCTGGAGGCCGCTGTGCTGATCGCCGCGGTCGCCGCCTTCGTCACCCTGCACCAGCGCGGGCTGCTTCCCGTCGCCGCCGACGGCGACACCGGCGAACTGGCCGGCGACCTGGTCCTACCGATCAGCGCCGTGGCTCTGGGCGTGCTCGCCGGCGCGCTCGTCCTGCTGCGGCTGCTGCCCGTCGGAGTGCGGTTCGCGCTCCGACAGGCCCTGCGCTCGCGCCGCCCGCTGGCCGTGTTCGGTGCCGCCCGGGCGGCCGCCACGGCCGGACGCGCGCTGCCGCTGCTGGTTCTGGTCAGCGCCACGGCGCTCGCGTCGTTCGCGCTTGTCGTCGGCACCACCGTCGCCCGGGGTCTGGCCGACGGCGCCTGGAACACCGTCGGTGCCGACGCCCGCCTCGACGTCGGTGCCGACGCCGAGGCCGCGACGCCCGCACTCGCCGAGCGCATCGCTGCCGCACCCGGGGTGGAACAGGTCGTCGTCGCGCAGGTGACCGACTCGTCGCGCATCTTCACCGAATCGACACTGCTCACCCCACGCCTGGTCGTCGTGGACGCCGCCGCGTTCCAGCGCCTGCTGGCCACCACTCCGCTGCCCGACGCGCCAGCGCTGGCCCGGCTCACGACACCCGGTCCCGGCACCGTGGACGTCCCCGTGCTGGTCCGATCGAGCGACGGCGGCCTGCCGGCCGGCACGCGGCTGCAGCTGACCCGGGACGACGCCCCGGCGATCCGCCTCGCCGTGGTCGGTACCGCGCCCTCCGTCGGCGGCGCCGACGACGTCGTCATCGTGGACGCCGCTGCCTTCGCCGGCGCAGGGCTGCCCGCCGTACCCAATACCGTCTGGGTGACCGGCCCCGGCGCGGCGCAGGCGGTGTCGAACAGCGGCGTCGCCGACGACGTCGTGCTGCGCGCGGACGTCCTGCGGGCACAGCGGGTGGCTCCGCTGACCGCAGGGATCCTCCGGCTGGCGTGGACGACCGCCGCGGTGTTGCTGACGCTGGGGCTGCTCGGCCTCACGCTCGCCGCCGCCGCGGGCGCGTCGGAGCGGTGGCAGACCCTCGGCCGCCTGCGGACCCTCGGCCTGCGGCCACGCGACGCCCGCTGGGTAGCCGCCGGAGAACTGCTGCCGCCAGTCGTGGTCGTCGCGGTGTGCGGTCCGCTGCTCGGGGCGCTGCTCGCCCGCCTGACGCTCGGCCCGCTCGAGCTACGGCTGCTCACCGGCCAGGCCGTCGACCCGGCGGCGGTCCTGCCGTGGTGGCTGCTCGGCCTGATGGGCGTGGCGCTGCTGGCGGCGGCCGCCGCGGTCGTACCTGTCGAGTCGGCGCTGCGGCGACGTGACCGGCTGAGCGAGGTGCTCCGCGCCGGCGAGTGAGCGGCCAGTGGTAGATGGGCAGTCATGGGCGGCACCGGGCGATTCGTCCGACCTGTCGGCGTTTGTGGCGCCGGGCCAGGGGAACTGACAACGGTGACCCCCTAGAAGAAGGAGGATCCTCGTGGGTGACTTCATGAACAAGGCCAAGGACCTCGCGGACAAGCACGACAAGCAGGTCGACCAAGGGCTGGAGCGGGCCGGTGACATGGCCGACAAGCGCACCGGCGGCAAGTACGACAAGCACATCGACAAGGGCGTGGACCAGGCCCAGGCGCGTACCGGTGAGGGCGACCAGGTGCGCTGACGCCAACACCGGTGCCGGGCCACCCCTCGGGGTGGCCCGGCACCGGCGACGAATCCGCCCGCTACCCGGTGTATTTGCCGTTACGGGTGTCACCCGAGGTGGCGTCGTAGAGCACCTTGCGGTAGCGGTGCACCGAGCCCTTCTTCACCTTCTGCCAGTGCCAGGACGGCACCGCGTGGTCGTGGTGCTTCTTGTACGAACCCGCCTGCTTGTAGTAGATCCGGTGACGGGCGTAACCGCCGCAGTTGGCCAGATAGCTGTGGGAGTACCTGGCCATGCCGCCGAAGTCTGACGAGTAGTAGGTCCGCTGCGGATGCCACACCGAGCCCGGGTCGGGGTAACCGGGCAGCTCGGCCCAGTGGTACGAGTTCCAGTACAGGTCCCAGCAGGTCGACACCGCCGCCGTGGCCGCGCCGCCCGACGACGGCACGGCGAGGTTCTCCGCGACCACCGGCGAGGGCACGATGCGCCGGTCACTGAGTCCCGGCGGAGTCGGTGTACCCGGCAGTGGCTCCGACAACAACTCGCGCGGCACCGGCACGTCCTTCGGGGTGATGCTCAGGTACGCCGCCAACATGCTTGTCGCGTCGTCGCTGACCAGCGGCCCGTTCCGGTCGATCTGGCCATCCTCGCGCAGGCCCCAGTCCCCCGATTCCTCGTCCCGGGAGAACGTGACCCGTACCCCGTTGCGATAGGCCAGCCGGGCCAGCTCGACCTCCCGGTCCTCCGGCTCCTCGGCGTACGCCCCCGGTTTCGGATCGGCGGCAGTCGGCGCGGCCGAGGCGGTCGGAGCGTTCACCGCGACCAGGGTCGGCAGGACGACCAGCACGGCGAGCACCGCACGGCCCGACAGCAGGCTCCTCATGACAACTCCTCGTCTCCGTTGATCGGTACGCGGACCGGACGGCCCGCTGCGGCACCCATGGTCGGAGGCGGGGTTCACAGCGCCGTCAAGGTGACGTCAATCGGTGCTGTCGCAACGGCGACGCTGACGTACCCACCACGTCCCGCCAGGCGCCAAATGGAGGTGGACCAGTCTCACCGGAAGGCGTCGGATGAGCAGAGAAGGTCGGCTGCTGAACCACAGGTGCACCCTTGTCGTGGCCGCCGCCGGCTACGGCAAGACCAGCTTCGTACGCGCACGGCTGCGCGACCGGACGGTGCACTGGTTCGACGGCGCGGACGCCGGCCCGCTGGTCACCGACCACCCTCGGCGGCTCGCCGACCTCGGTGCCCGATGCGCGGAAGACCAGGCCGGTCACGATCCGGTCTGGCTCGTCCTCGACGACGTACCCCCACTGTCCCACCGCCAGCTACGGGCTCTCGTCGACACCGTGGACGCGCTGCCACACCGACTGCGGGTCACGGTGCTGACCCGCCATCCGCCGGCGATGCCCCGGCGTCCGACGGGTCTGTTGGTCGAACTCGGCCCAGCTGACCTGGCGCTCACCGCCGAACAGGTGGCGAGCCTCCTCGTCGCGGACCACGGCACGGCCGACCCGACGCTCGCGGCACGGGTGCACGCCGCCACCGCCGGCTGGCCGGTGCTGGTCGCGCTGGCGGCGAAGTCGGCCGGCATCAGCGGCGCCGACCTCGACGACCTGGCCGGACCCGGTACCGCTTTGGAGTCCTACCTGATGCGGGAGGTGCTCGCCGGCCTGCCGGCCGAGGCGGAGCGGCTGCTGCGGGACGCCGCTCACCTCGACCCCGTCCACCCCGATCTGTGTCAACATCTCGGGCACCGGCGGGCCTGCCATCTGTTGACCTGGCTCGCCCGCGCCGGCATCGTCGCTCCGACGGCCGTCGACGGGCAGCAGTACCGCCAGGTCCCGGTCGTCACCGACGTCGTCCGGCGCTGCCTGCCGCTGACCGGGGCGCGGCGGACCCGGCTTTACGCGCGTTCGGCGACGTGGTACGCCGACCGCGGACACCTCGTGCCGGCACTGCGGTCGTCCGGTCGCAGTGGTGCCGTCGAGACCACCGTCCGGCTGCTCGCCGAGCACGGCGCCACGATGCTCGCCTCGGGCGGAGCCGCGACCATCGCCGAAGCCTGCCGGTCACTGCCCGGACGGGTGCTCACGCCGCCGCTACGACTGCTGCACGGAGAGGCCCTCCAGATCCGAGGCGACTTCGACGCGGCCCTCGCCACCTACGACACCCTCGCCGCGCGACAGTCGCGGCTGGTCGCGGCGCTCGCCTGGCGGTACGGGCTCGTGCACTATCTGCGCGGCGAGCCGGGACGCGCCCTCGACATCTTCCAGCGCGGCCGACTCGATCCGCTTGCGTCCACCGACAACGTGCGCCTGCTCGCCTGGACCGCGGCGGCGTACTGGACGACCGGAGACGCCACGGCCTGCCGGGACCATGCCCGCCGGGCCCTGGCTGCGGCGGTCGCGGTCGGTGGCGACGACGCACTCGCCGCCGCGCACGCGGCGTTGGCGTTGGCGGCAAAACTGAGCGGGGACCGCTGCGCCGCCGACGAGCATCACGAGAAGGCGCTGCGGGCCGCCGAGGCGGCCCGCGACACCGTGCAGGTGACCCGGATCCGCGCCAATCGCGCGTCGGCACTGGTGGGCGAGAGCCGCTACGCGGAGGCGCTGGCCCAGCTGCGGCCGGCGGTGGAACTGGCCGAGTCCAACGGTTACGCGGCGATGCTCGCGCTGGCCCTCTGCAACGAGGGCACCGCGTACTTCCATCTGGGACAACTGGCACAGGCCGCCGCCTGCTACGAGCGGGCCGTGCCGATCCTGCAACGGATGGGGTCGCACAAGGTCGCGTACGCCCTGGTGGGAATCGGTGAGATCCACGCCCTGCGGGGCCGTGGGAGCCTGGCGCGAGCGGCCTTCGAGGAGGCGCTGCGGGCCAGCGAACCGGTGAACGATCACCAGGCCCAGGTGCCCGCCTTCGCCGGGCTCGCCCGGGTCCTGGCCACCGAGGACGCTGCCACGGCGATCACCATGGCCCAACGTGCGGTGGCCCTGGAACGCGGACCCGACTCCGCCGCCGCCCGGCTGGCACTCGGCTGGGTGGCGCTGGCCACGGGTGACCGGGATCGGGCGGTCGAGGTCGCGTCGACGGCCGCCGAGGCTGCCCGTCGGCACCGTGATCACGCCGCATTGGCCGAGGCACTGGAACTTCGCGGTGCCGCCGCCACCGACCTCGACGACACGCGCCGGGCCTGGCGGGAGGCGGCGATGATCCTGCGGGACATCCAGGCACAGGTGGCGGCGGACCGGCTGGCGGTGCTGCTCGGTCGGCTGCCCGGGACAGGTCCGCAGGAGCGTGCCGGCGGTCACCTGGCCGCCGAGCGGCTGACGGCGGTCGGCGTACCTCCGCCGGGCATCGACAGTCGGCACCACACCGTCCGGGTCCGCATCCGCACCCTCGGCAGGTTCGAGCTGCGGGTGAACGGGGGGCCGGTGCTGGCCACGGCATGGCAGTCCCGCAAGGCGCAGGACCTGCTGCGGATCCTCGCCGCCCGACGCGGCCGGCCGGTGCCGCGCGAGCAACTCGGCGAGTTGCTCTGGCCCGACCAGGATCCGGGCCGGGTCAGCCACCGACTGTCCGTGGCCCTGTCCACCCTCCGCTCGGTGCTCGATCCCGACCGTCGCGCACCGACGGACCACTTCGTCGTCGCGGCGCACGCCAGCCTGGCCCTAGATCTCGGTCACGTGGACCTCGACATCGAGCAGTTCGTGGCCGATGCCGCCTACGGCCTCCGACTCGCCGAACAGGGGGCCGTCGAGGACGCCCGCACCGTGCTGCTGCTCGCCGAGCAGCTCTACCGGGGCGACTTCCTGGAGGACACCGCGTACGAGGACTGGGCGACGTCGACCCGGGACCAGGCGCGTCGCGTCTACCTCCGGGTGGTGCGCACGCTGGCGTCGCTGGCGCGGCAGCTGGGTCAGCTCGACGAGACCGTGCGGCTGCTCAGCCGCGCCCTGGAGGTGGAACCCCACGACGAGCGGGTGCACGCCGAGTTCATCGGTACGTTGGTGGCAGCAGGTCGACACGGTGAAGCCGACCAGGCGTACCGGCGCTACGGCGATGCGATGTCCGCCATCGGGGTACGCCCGCGCACCCGGGACCAGTTGGGAGCGGGTGAGGCCGCGACCGCGTCCTCCTGCTCTGCTTGACCCGGCAGCCGGCCCGCCGCCAGGTGTCTGCATACTCACCGTCCGATCAGTAGTGCTCCTCGATCGGTCGACGGGCCTCGGCGAACAGCGCCGGTCCGTCGTACCGGACCGGGGCCGGAGCCGGGGTGGACGGTTTGACGCTCTCGAACTGCTCGGCGGAGAGCGCGAACACCACCCGGCCCAGGCCGGAGCGTTCGATGGCGGTGGCGCACATCGGACAGGGTTGGCAGCTGGTGTACATCGTGGTGCCGGCCGCCACGTCCGGGTCGAGTTCCCGGGCTGCCCAGCGGGCCAGCTTCAGCTCGGGGTGGGCGGTGATGTCGGCCTCGGAGACCACCGTGTTGTGGTCAAAGATCAGCACCTCACCGTCGGGTCCGACCAGTAGCGAGCCGAACGGACGTTCGCCGGCCGCGCCGGCTCGGTCGGCGATGTCGATCGCCTGCCGGAGAAACGCCTCGTCGTCGGAATTCATCTGTCCTCCGTGGGTTGCAGTTCCGCGCAGGCCGCGGGGCCACTGCGCACGCGACGTCTCCGCGAATGCTACGGAGTCGCGTCTCCCCACGGGATCTTCGCGATCGCCGGCGCCGACTGCGAAGCCCAGCAGGTCACCGAGCCGGCTTGGCTGGTGGTAGGCGACATCGTCCACCAGCACCCGTTCGAAGCTCGCCCAGTCCAAGCCCACCGCCACCCGCTATCCTGCCCGACCCGACCGCAGCTCTCCCCCGACGGCCGCCTCCGCCCGGTTGCGCCGTTCCTGGAACTGTTACCCACCGCACCCACGTCAACCGGTTAGGGCCTGTCCTGCCGATCATGGTTGATCGTCGAGTCGTCGACCTGCGAAGCTGTTGCGTGTGACTGATGGTTCCGAGCGTGAACCGACGCCTGTGACCGTGGTGCGCGACGGGAAGCTGCGCGCGGCGGGGCTGCGTCTTGGCGACGCCATCGTCTACGACTGGGGATTTCACCTCGACAATCGACCGTATGAGCAGCGCAGCTTCGTGCTGCTCGATGATGGGTTCCAGATCAATCAGCCGGTCATATTTCCAGCCGAGCAGCAGGGCTGGTGGTACTGCGACCTGGTGCGAGTCGCTGATCATGGGAGCGTAGTCACGGTTGACGACTTGTGGATCGACGTGATCGTGGGACCTGGCGACCATCCCTACCGGGTCTTGGATCTCGACGAGTACGCCGCGGCCATGCAAGACGGCGCCATCAGCGTGGGTGAGGCGACCGAGGGACTCATACGGACTCAGCGTTTCCTTGATCGACGTCTCAACCGACGGCACGACCCGCAACGCTCCTGGCCGGACTTCCCACCCGCCAATATCACCGACCTGCTGCACGCCGTATTTCCTCAAGACTGGTCCCTCATCGGCGCCGGATGAACGTCAGTCCCGCTCAGCTGCACAACACCGCATCAGCCAACTCGAACAACGCCTCAGCCCTGGCGGTCAGACAACGATGCAACTCCGTACGAAACGTCGCGAGGTCCCCCACCGCGCCTGCGCGCCCGACGTCATGCACACTGATCATCCCGCAGCCCTTGGTCCTGATCTTCTTCCCTAGACAAGAAGAATGATCAACCAAGGGCTGCGGCCATGATCAGCCAGGGCCGATACAAACCGACCACAGGTTAAAGATCAAGCTAGGCCCTGTCCTGTCGCTCACCCGGCCCGGGCCGCGCCGACGGGCTCACCCCGGGGCACCGAGCGTGTGGGTGCTGCCGGTCCGCGCCGGCCAGGGCAGTGCGGCGCGGTCGAGCTTGCCGTTGGCGGTGGCGGGAAAGCCGTCCACGAACACGACCGCCGCCGGAACCATGTAGTCCGGCAGCGCCGCCGCCGCGTGCCGACGCAGCTCCCGTACGGTCGGCCGGCAGCCGGCTGCCGGCTGGATGTAGGCCACCAGCACCCGGTCGCCGTCCCGGTCCGGCCGGGCCAGCGCCACCACGTCCCGCACCTCAGCATGCCCGCGGAGGCGGTGCTCGACCTCCCCGAGCTCGACCCGCGCGCCGCGGATCTTCACCTGCCCGTCGACCCGGCCGAGGATGGTCAGCACACCGTCGGGGCCGAAGCTCGCCCGGTCGCCGGTGCGGTACAGCCGACCCTCTGGGTTGGGTCCGAGTGTGTCCGGGATGAACCGCTGCCGGGTCAGTTCCGGCTGGCCGTGGTAGCCGATCGCGAGGACATCGCCGCCGATGAGCAGGTCGCCCGGGACGCCGACCGGGCACGGCCGCAGGTTCTCGTCGACCACCCAATACTGGGCGTTGTCGATGGGCCGACCGTACGGGACGCTCCGCCAGGCCGGGTCGACCGCCCCGACCTCGTACCAGTTCGCCCACACGGTTGTCTCGGTCGTGCCGCCGAGGTTGACGATCGTCGCCCGGGTGAAGACCGACCGCACGTCGTCCGGCAGGGTCAGCGGTGGGAAATCGCCGGCGAGGTAGACCAGGCGAAGGTCGCCCGTCCCGGCGTCGGCGCGGTGTCCGTCGAGCAACGGCGCGAGGTGGGCCAGCGTCGTCGGTGCGGAGTTCCAGAACGTCACCGGCTCGCGTAGCAGGACGTCGAGCAGCAGTTCCGGGTCGCGTCGCTGCGCATCGTCGGCGATGTACACGCCGGCCCCGTACCCAGGCAGGCCGAGCAGGTCGAAGACGGACAGGTCGAAGCTGAACGAGGCGACCGACAGGCCGAGGTCGTGCGGGCCGAAACCGTGGGTGCGCTGGCACCAGGCGAAGAGGTTGTGCAGCGACCGGTGCGCCACCTCGACGCCGTTGGGTCGGCCGGTGGTGCCGGAGGTGAAGACCACATAGGCGGTGGAGTCGGCGTCGGTGCCGGGTTCGGGGCCGCACAGTTCACGGCGGTCCGGGACAGGGTGGTCGGCGGCCACCGCAGCTACCCCGGCCGGTACCGACCAGCTGTCCCCGCCGGCCGCGACGACCAGTACCCGCGCGCCGGCCTCGGCCAGGAGGGTGTGTGCCCGCTCGGCCGGGAGGGCCGGCTCCACCGGCAGGTAGTAGCCGCCCGCCTTCAGCACGCCGTACACGGCGACCGCCAGCTGCGGGCCGCGCGGCACCCGGATCCCGACCGGTGTCTGCGGTCCGACCCCGCGGTCGCGCAGTGCCCACGCCAGCCGGTTGGCACGCCGGTCCAGCTCGGCGAAGGTCAACGTGCCGCCGGCCCAGCGCACCGCCACCGCGTCCGGTCGGAGCCGGGCCTGTGCCTCGAACCGCCGGTGCACGGGGCCGTCCGCGGTGAACCCGCGGCTGGTGGCGTTCCACGCCCGCTGCTGCGCGGTAGGCCCGAGTGCGGCCGTGCCGGTCGTCGTCGTGATCATCGGGAGCCACCCAGCACCGCGCCGATCACGTCGGTCAGGTGCTTGAGCAGGGGCGGTTTCATGATCCCGATGTGGTCTCCGGGTACCCGGTGCAGTTCGATGCCACCGTCGATCAGCTCCTCCCACCGGGCGTAGTAGTCGCTGAAGGCCTGGCCGGAGGTCACCACGTGTCGGCTGTCGGCGAGCGCGTCGCTGACGATGAGGTGCAGCTTGCCGGCGTAGACCGGGTTCGGGTACTCGATCAGGGCCTGAAGCGATTCCCGCCAGACGCGGACCATCCGCGGCCAGGCGGTGCCGACGCCGCGCTCGGGCAGCGCCATACCCTCGCTGTCGTCGATGTCGTTGGCGACCCGTCCGTACAGATCCATGATCTCGGCGCGGCGTTCGGGTGTGTCCATCTGCGGCCCACCCCGGTCGATCTCCAGGACCAGCTGCTCCAGCCGGCGCACGAAGCCCATCTGCTCGTAGAACTTCGGCCTGGTCTTTGCGTCCAGCACCGGGTCGAGAAGCATGAAGATCACCTCCTCGCCGGCGTCGAGCAGCATGGTGGCGAGCGCCGCCGCAATGGTGCTGCCGCCGCACCAGCTGAAGAGCCGGTACGGCCCGTGCGGCTGGACGGCCCGCAGCTCGTCGAAGTGCCGGCGGGCCATCTCGTCGGCGGTGGGGATCCTCGCGTTGTCACCGTGCGGTTTCGGCCACTCGAACGCGGCCAGCGGCAGTTCGGGGTCCAGATAGGGCAGGAAGCGCTGGAACCAGTGGGCGCTGCCGCCGCCCGGGTGGATGCAGAACAGCGGCGCGCCGGTGCCGCGACGCAGCCACAGCATCGCGCAGTTGCGGCTACCGGCCTCGGCCGGCTGCTCCGGGACGCCGACCACCCTGTCAACGATCGCGGCAGCCAGCCGCGCGACGGTCTGGTGCTCCAGGAAGGCGCGGAACGTCAGCTCCACGCCGTGCGATTCCCGCAGCAGCGAGATGATTCGCATCATCGCCATCGAGTGGCCGCCGAGGTCGAAGAAGTCGTCGTCGACGCCGACCCGGTCCAGCCGCAGCGCCTGCTCCCAGGCACCGGCGATCGCCCGCTCCAGCGGCGTCCGCGGCGCCACCCGCTCCAGTTGCGCGGCGACCGGCTCCGGCTCGGCCGCTACCAGCGCAGCGCGATCGACCTTGCCGGAGGCGTTGACCGGGAACTGGGCGACGATGTGGCAGCGGGTCGGCACCAGGTGTGCCGGCAGCCGGCGGCGGACGTGATCGCGCAGTTCGGCAGCCGAGGGGGCAGCGCCGCCGGTGCCGCCGGTGAGCCGGACGAACGCCACCAGCGTCGCGTCCTCGGTGCCCGCCGCGGCGACCGCGACCGCCGCGGCGGCGACGGCCGGATGCACCTGCAACGCGTGCTCCACCTCGCCGAGTTCGATCCGGAAACCGCGGACGCTGACCTGCTGGTCGCCGCGGCCGTGGAAGTACAGGGAGCCGTCGTCCGCGCGGGACACCACGTCGCCGGTGCGGTACATCCGGCTGCCGGGCGCTCCGTTCGGGTCCGGGACGAACCGGTCCGCGGTCAGGCCGGGTCGGCCGAGGTAACCGCGGGCCAGCCCCGCGCCGGCGACGTACAACTCGCCGCGCACCCCGGCGGGCAGTGGTCGCAGCTCGGCGTCCAGGACGTCGCAACGCACGTTCGCCAGCGGGGTGCCGATCGGCGGTACCCGGTCCGGCGTGCCGGCGAGGACCGGCGCATAAGTGGCATATACGCATGTTTCGGTGGGGCCGTAGACGTTGACGAACGCGGCGTGCCGCGCCCACCGGTCGGCCTGCGCCGCGGGGCACGCCTCGCCCCCGACGAGGGTGATCCGCAGCTTCGGGAAGTCCGCCGGGTCCAACCGACTCAGCATCGACGGCGGCAGGAGGATGTGGGTGAGGCTGGCTGCCTCGCCGCGCAGGTCGCCCGGGTCGCGGCCGACCCCGGGCAGGACCAGCTCGGCGCCGGCGGTGAGCGCGGCGAGCAACTCGGACACCGATGCGTCGAAGCTCGCCGAGAAGAACTGCAGCATCCGGTCGCCCGGCCGGACGTCGAAGATCTCCTGCTGGGCGTACCGGAGGTTGCGGGCGGCCCGATGCGGCACGGCGACGCCCTTGGGGCGCCCGGTCGAGCCGGACGTGTAGGTGACGTACGCCAGGTCGTCCGGTGACACGGTCTCCTGCGGCGCGGTGACCGGCAGGTCCAGCAGGGCGGACTCGTGAGTCACGTCGACGGTCGGCACCTGCGCGGAACCGGCCCCGGTGAGGCCGGCCGGTGGCGGGCCGGCGGTGAGAACCACTGCGGCCGCCGCGTTGTCGAGCATGAACCGCAGCCGCTCGACCGGGTACTGCGGGTCCAGCGGTAGGAACGCGCCGCCCGCCTTGAGGACGGCCAGGATGCTGACGGCGAGGTCGGGTGTGCGCGGCAGGCAGACGCCGACGACGGTGTTCGGGCCGACGCCGAGCGCGCGCAGTCGGTGCGCCAGCCGGTTGGCGCGCAGGTCCAGCTCGGCGTAGTAGACCGTGACGGCGCCCTGCCGCAGCGCGACCGCGGTGGGTGTGGACCGGGCCTGCCGCGCGATCAGCCGGTGCACCGGTTCGTCGGAGGGCCAGGTTCGGTCGGAGCGGTTCGGCGCGACGAGGACCCGGTCGCGGTCGACCGGTGCCAGCGTCACGGTGCGCGGCCCCGTGGCCGGTGCCGCGTCCGGAAGGGCAGCCGGGTCGCGATCCGGGCCGGCGGCCATCGCGGCGAGCACCTGGCGGTAGGTGCGGGCGACCAGTTCCAGGTACGGCCGTCGGATCCGGCTCGGTCGGCCCACCAGGCACAGGCGGCCGGGGAACGACACCGCGGAGAACGGCAGCTCACTCGGGCTGAAGTCGGACTCGAAACCGATGCCGGAGCTCCAGTCAATCATGTGGAAGTCCAGGTACGTGAAGCTGACGTCGACGAGTGCCGAGAGGTGCCGACCGTCGCGTCGCATCGCCGCCATCGGGTAGCGCCGGTGTGGCCACAGCCGGGCCTCCTGCGCGAAGACCGCCCGTACCAGGTCCGGCCAGCTCGCGACGGTCAGATCGGCGGGGAACGGCACCGTGTTCAGGTACATGCCGATCACCTCGTCACCGCGCGGCGCCTCCGGCCGGCCGTTGACGACCAGCCCGGCGGAGAAGCGCTGCCGCCCGGTGACCACGCCCCAGGCCGTGAGGTGGGCGGCGTGCAGCACGCTCTTCAGCGACACACCCGCGTCGGCCGCCAGCCGGCGCAGCGCCGGTTCCAGGTCGGCGTACCCGACGTCGATCGAGTCCGGCGCGTCGTCGGTCCGGTCCGCGCCGGCCTCCGGATCGCCCCACCCGGCCGGGATCTCCAGCTTGTCGGCGGCCGTGATGGTGGCGGTCCAGAAGTCCCGATCGGCGGCCGATGCCAGCGACTCCTGCTCGGCGGCGATGAAGTCGGCGAACCGGACGGCGGGGGGCGGCGCCGGCTGCGGGGTGCCGCCCCGGCGCAGCGTCCGGTAGGTCTGGATCAGCTCACCGACCACCGACGTCTGGCTCCACCCGTCCAGGATGGCGTGGCACTCGACGTGGGTGAGCCACCACTCGCGTTCTCCGGTGCGGTGCGCCGTGTAGCGCAGCAGCGGCGGCATGGCCAGGTCGAACGGCACGTCGCGCTGGGCGATCAGGAACTCGTCCAGGACCTGGCGCTGCGCGGCCGGGGGCAGGTCGCGCAGGTCGTCCAGCTCCACGGGAATCTCGGCGGTGCCGTGCACCAGCTGCAGCGCCCGGGTGTAGCCGGTGAGGGCGAACGAGGTGCGCAGGATCTCGTGCCGCTGCACCAGCAACGCCGCGGCCGCGCGCAGGTCGGCCAGGTCGAACGGCAGCTCGTCGTCGATGCGGTAGCAGCTGACGTTGACGTAGACCGGTCGCTGAGCGGCCAGCATCTCGTACACCATCCCGGCCTGGATCTCGCCCATCGGGTACGCGTCCACCAGGCCCGGCGGCAGCAGCGCACGGTCGGCGTCGGACAGCAGCGCGAACGACGCCACGGCCGACGGGCCGGCGGTCGGCTCGGCCGGTTCCCGCGTACCGACCAGTTCGGCCAGCTCGGCCACCGTTGCGTGACTGAACAGGTCGTGCACCGACACCGGCAGGCCGACTGCCCGCAGCGCACCGACGGCCCGGATCGCCCGCATCGAGTCACCGCCGAGGGTGAAGAACGAGTCGTGCCGGCCGATCGTGTCGACGCCCAGCGCGTCGGTGAACGCGTCCGCGAGCAGCCGCTCGAGCTGGGTGAGCGGCTCCGCTTCGGCGGGCCCGACGTGCGCAGGCGGTGCCGGCAGCGCCCGCACGTCGACCTTGCCGGCGGCGGTCAACGGCAGTGCGTCGAGGACGATCCAGCGCGTGGGCACCAGGTTCAGCGGCAGCCGGGCCCGGGCGTACGCCGCGACCCCGTTCGGATCGACCGGGCCTTCGAGGTAGGCGACGAGCCGGTCGTCGTGCACGGTGACCACGGCGGCCGCGACGTCCGGGTACGCAGTGAGTACCGCCTCGACCTCGCCCGGTTCGATGCGGTTGCCGTGCAGCTTCACCTGCCGGTCCAGCCGGCCCAGGTATTCGATCGTGCCGTCGGCGCGGTGCCGGACCAGGTCGCCGGTGCGGTAGAGCCGCCCCCCGATGCCGAACGGGTCGGGAACGAACCGGTCGGCCGTGTCCGCCGGGCGCAGATAGCCACGGGCGAGCTGGACGCCGGCCAGCACCAGCTCGCCGGGCACGCCGACCGGCTGCAGGCGCAGGTCCGCATCGACGACGTAGGCGCGGGTGTTGGCCACCGGCCGGCCGATCGTGACCGGCTCCCCGGGCCGGCACCGGGCCGCGGTCACGTCGATCGTGGCTTCGGTGGGACCGTAGAGGTTGTACAACGGGCAGCCGATCTGCGTCTGCACGGCCGCCGCCACCTCGGCGGGCAGCGGCTCGCCGCTGGCGAAGAGCCGCCGCACCGACGGCAGCCGGCCGGGCAGCTCGTCGAGGAAGGCCCGCAGCATCGACGGCACGAAGTGCAGCGTGGTCACGCCGTGCTCAGCGATCACCGCGGCCAGGTACGCCGGGTCGCGGTGCCCGCCCGGGCGGGCGACCACAAGCGTCGCGCCGGTCACCAACGGCCAGAGCAGCTCCCAGACCGAGACGTCGAAGCCGTACGGCGTCTTGTGCAGCACCCGGTCCGTGCCGTCGAGGGGGTACTCGCGCTGCATCCAGCTCAGCCGGTTCACCAGCGCCCGCTGGGTGATCACCACACCCTTGGGTCGGCCGGTCGAGCCGGAGGTGTGCAACACATACGCCGGATGGTCCGGGTGGAGGTCGGCGCCGAGCGGACCGTCCGGGCCGTCCGGGGCGCCGTCGACGGCGTCCGGCCGGACCAGCGTCCGCGCGGCTTGACCGACGGTCGTCCGGTCGGTCACCACGATCCGGACCGCGGCCTCGGTGAGCTGGTCTTCCAGCCGCAGGGCCGGGCTCTCGGTGTCCAGCGGCAGGTAGGCCCCGCCGGCCGTGAGCACGGCCAGCAGCGCGGTCACCAACTCCGGGCCGCGTTCCAGACACACCCCGACCACCGACTCGGGACCGACGCCGAGCGCGCGCAGCCGGTGCGCCAGCGCGGTGACACGGGTGTCCAGCTCGGCGTAGGACAGGCTGCGGTCCCCGGCCCGTACCGCCACCGCGTCCGGGGTGGCGGCCACCTGGGCCCGGAACAGCTCCGGCACCGTGCCGGCCGGCACGTCGGACGCGGTGTCGTTCCAGCTGTCGAGCAGCAGCTCGCGCTCGGCCGGCGGCAGGATGGTGATGGCGGACAGCGGGGTGTCGGGTGCCGCGGCGACACCCGCCAGCAGCTGCCCGATCTGCGCGGCGAACCGCTCGATCGTGCCGCGGTCGAACAGCCTGGTCGCGTAGACCAGGGCGCCGGCGAACGCGCCGTCCGGGCCGGGGGCCGCCCACATGGTCAGGTCGACCTTGGCGTCGGCGAACGGAATCGGTACCTGCTCGACGTCCAGGCCGCGTGCCTGGAAGCCGCCCGGCCCGGCCTCCTGCCAGACGAGCATCGTCGAGAACAGCGGGGTGCGCGCGGGGTCGCGGACCGGTGCCAGGTCATCGACGAGTTGATCGAACGGCAGCTCCTGGTGGGCCATCGCGCCCAACGCGGCACCACGGACCCGGTCGATCAGGTCGCCGAACGTCGGGTCGCCGGCCAGGTCGGCCCGCACCACGACGGTGTCGAGGAAGAGTCCGATCAGGTCATGCGTGTCGTCGTGCCCACGGCCGGCGACCGGCGTTCCGATCGTGACGTCGGTCCGGCCGCTCCACCGCCCGAGGACGACCGCGTACGCCGCCAGCAGGACCATGAACGGTGTGGCGCGGTGGGACCGGGCGAGCCGGCCCAGCGCCGCCGCCACGCTGGTGGGCACGGTGAACGGCACGATGTCGCCGGCGGCGTCGCGTACCGCCGGCCGCGGCCGGTCGGTCGGCAGGTCCACCGGTGTGGCATCGGCGAGCTGCCGACGCCAGTACGGGAGCTGGGTGCCGCGCAGCTCGGCGATCCGCTGCCCCTGCCAGGCCGCGACGTCGGCGTACTGCACCGGCAGCGGGGCGAGGGGGGCCGGTCGATTGTCGAGGGCGGCGGTGTAGCGGCGGCACAGTTCGTCCACCAGCAGGCTTTCCGACCAGAGGTCCATCGCGATGTGGTGGGTGGTGAGCAGCAGCAGGTTCTGGTCCGGTTCGCGCCGGACGAGCAGCGCGCGGAAGACCGGCCCGGCAGCCAGGTCAACCGGCTCGCGGTCGACCGACATGAGCTGGTTGAGCAGCGTGCACTGGGTCTCGCTGTCGAGGTGGGTGAGGTCCCGGACCGGCAACGACACCGGGGCGGGCGGCTCGATCAGCTGCACCGGCTCGCCGTCAGGACCGGCCGGGTAGCGGGTGCGCAGCACCTCGTGCCGCGCCACCAGCCCGTCCAGCGCGGCCTGTAACGCGGCGACGTCGAGCCGGCTGCCGGGATGGTCGACCAGGTGCAGCGCGATCTGGACCACGTACTCGACACCACCGGGACGCAGCTGGTCGAGAATCCACAGCCGGCGCTGCGCGGGTGACAGCGGCGGCGCGACGGCCCGTGACACCTGAGGGATACCCGGCTCGGTGAGCGTCTCCAGGCCATGCAGCCGGCGCTCCAGCAGCTGTTCGTGCAGGCTGGGCGACTCCAACATCTCGGTCATCGGGTTCCTTTCGGGGCGGCCCGGAGCAGTACGCCCTGCACCTGGCTGGTGGACATTCGGCCGACGTCGGCGCGGACAGCGGCGGTGACCGCGGCCGCGAGTTCGGCCACCGTGGCGGCCTCGAACAGAACCTGCACGGGGAGATCGACGGCGAACGTGCGCCGCAGCGCGGCGCGCACCCGGATCACCAGCAGCGAGTTGCCGCCGAGGTCGAAGAAGTCGTCGTCGGCGGCGATGTCGTCGACGTCGAGCAGAGCCGACCAGATTCCGGCGACGGCCTGCTCGACCGGGCCGGACGGCGACACCGGGGCGGCTGCCGGCTGTGTCGTCGGGGTGGTCGACGTGGTCGACGTGGTCGGCGTGGTCGGCGCGCCGGGCGCCGGGGCCGGCTGGATCGCGCGGACCTGCGGTGCGCCGGCCAGCCGCTCGAGCAGCGTCACGTAGTCCTCGGCGAGCCGCTGCATCGTCGTCCGGTCGAACAGCCCGACGGCGTACTCCAGCATGCACTGCAGGTCGCCGGCTGCGGAGCGGAAGACCGTGAACACCAGGTCGAACTTGGCGGCGGTGGCAGTCGTCGGCAGTGGCTCCACCGCGGCGCCGCCGAGCGTGCCGGGTGTACCGGAGGTGTGCAGGACCTGGAACATGATGTCGAACAGCGGGTTGCGGGCGGGGTCCCGGCCGGGCCGGACCGCGGCCACGACGTCCTCGAACGCGACGTCGTTGTGCATCAGTGCGCTCAGCACCGTCTCGCGCACCCGGTGCAGCACCTCGACAAACGACGGCCCGCCGGACAGGTCGGTCCGCAGCACCAGGGTGTTGATGAAGAAGCCGATCAGGTCCTCGGTCTCCGGCTCGTCCCGCCCGGCGTCGGCTAGCCCGACCGCGATGTCGGTGCGGCCGGTCCGGTGCGCCAGCAGCACCTGGAACGCCGCCAGCAGCGTCATGAACGCGGTCGTGCCGTGCCGCTCGCCGGTGGCGTCGACCAGCCGGGCGACGTGCCGCGGCACGTCGACGGTGAACACGTCGCCGCGGCGGTCGCGGCCGGCATCGCGCGGCCGGTCGGTGGGCAGCATGACCGGGTCGAGTCCGGCGAGCTGGTCCCGCCAGTACTCGATGCCGGACGTGCCGGCAGCCTCCCGCCGACGCCGCTGCCAGGCCGCGACGTCGGCGTACTGCACCGGTGGTGGCGCCGGCCGGGGCCGGCCGGCCGCGAGCGCGCGGTACGCCTGATCCAGCTCGCGCATCAGGATGTCGCACGACCAACCGTCGGCCGCGATGTGGTGCAGGGTGAGCCCGACCAGATGCTCGGTGGGCGCGAGCCGTACCACGACGACCCGCAGCGGGTGTTCCCGGCGCAGGTCGAACGGCCGGGCCGCCGCCGCGTCGAGCAGCGCCGCCGCCCGGGTCGCGGCATGCGGATCCCCCACCGGGCCGCCGGTCAGGTCCACGACCGTGACATCGGCCGGCCCGGGTGGATCGACGACCTGCACCGGATCGCCGGCGTCGTCCTCGTACCGGGTGCGCAGCACCTCGTGCCGGCGGACGACCTCGGTCACGGCGCGCCCGAACACTGCGGGATCCCATGCTCCACGCAGGCGCATGTGTGACCGGATGAGATACCCGGTACCGCCGCTGTGCAGCCGGTCGAGGAACCACAGCCGTTCCTGCCCGGGCGACAGCCGCAGCACGCCGGTGCGCGGCACCGGCTGGATCGACGGCGGGACGTTCATCGCGGTACCAACTCGGGCCGACATCAGTGGCCCCCCTTCACCGGCGATCGGCATCGGCATTGGTTCCGAGAGTGGTGCCCACGGGCGGGCCGGGACCAGAGCCGCACCAGCAGTCCCGCCTCTGCCCGTCCTTCTCTGCCAGCGGCCGGGCGGGGACGGCAGAGTCGGCAGGGTCAGCGGAAACCGGGGAGAGGCGGCGACATGTCCGGGACGTTCGCCCTACGCACGGTGGCGTCGTTCCTGCCGGAACGGTCGGTCGCGGTGGCCGAGCTACCGGAACTGGCGTATCTGGGGCCGGCCGAGCGGCAGCTCTGCGCCGACCTCGGGATCGAGCGGATCCGCACCGATCCGGAGCTGGACGCGTTCCACCTCGCCGCTGGCGCCGCCGGCAGGGCACTTGTCGCCGCCGGCCTCGGCGCAGACCAGATCGGGGCCCTGGTCGCGGTCGAGTCCCGTGCGCCGGCCACGCTGATGAGCTCCGCCGAGACCCGGCTGCAGGCACACCTCGGCGCCGACCGGGCGCTGACCTTCTCCGTCGGCGGGCTGGGCTGCGTGTCAATGACGCCGGCGCTGCTGGTGGCGCGCGGCCTGCTGGCCGCCGATCCGGAGCTGAGCGACGTCCTCGTCGTGCACGGCAGTACGCCGGCCACGCCGCGGCGCTACCGGCACCCGGTCACGGTCAGCGGCGACGGGGGCATGGCCGCGGTCGTGTCGAGGGACGGGCCGCTACGCGTTCTCGACGTGCTGCAGGAGACCAACGGCCACTACTGGGACCTGTTCCGGGTGGACTACCGGGACCGCCCGTCGGCCCGCTGGTCCGAGCAGTGCCGCGATCTCCAGGAGTACTCCTTCACGCTGACGCTGGAGAGCCGTGACCGACTGGGCGCGCTGTACCGACGCCTGCTGGACCGCAACGGGCTCGCGCCGGCGGACGTCGCCCGGCATGTGTGCCACAACCTGTCCCTGGGCGGGTTCCGGTTCCTCGAGGAGACGCTCGGCGTGACGATCGCGGCGGCCTGCCACGACAACCTGCGCGACCTGGGCCATCTCGGCGCGAACGACGTCCTGCTCAACCTGGCGACCGAGATCGGGGCCGGGCGGCTGCGCGACGGTGAGCGGGCCGTGCTGATCAGCGCCAGCCCCGTGGCCGCCTGGAGCATGGTGCTGGTCGAGGTCGACGGCGATCCCGGTGCCGTCACGGTCGGTGACCGGCTCGGACCGGAGCCGGGCCCAGCCGGGCCCAGCCGACGCCCGACGGCGTTCCTGGACACCGCACCAGCCCCCGTGGCGGACGTGTGAGCCAACCTGAGGAGAGGAACCCGACCATGAGCGTTGTCGGCGTTGCCGGAGCCGGCGTGATGGGGATCGGCGTAACCCAGAACCTGGCCCAGACCGGGCATCGGGTGGTGCTCGTGGACACCGAACAGCAGGTTCTCGACGCGGCTCTCCAGAAGATCGAGGCACAGATGCGGATGAGCCGGATGCTCGGCGGTCCCGCCGTGGACTCGGCTGCGGCGATGGCGTTGATCAGCACCGGCGTGAATCCGAAAGCGCTCGCCGAGGTGGATTTCGTCATCGAGAACATCCCCGAGAAGTGGGACCTCAAACGAGCCCTGTACCTGGAGATGGACCGGATCTGCAAACCGGCGACGGTGTTCGTCGTCAACACGTCCGCGATTCCGATCACCGAGTTCGCAGCGGTGACCGGCCGACCGGAGCAGTTGGTCGGCGTGCATTTCATGAACCCGGTGCCCATGAAGACCGCCGTGGAGCTCATCGCGGCTGAGCACACCTCGGCCGAGACGGTTCGGCGTACCCGTGAACTGCTGAATGCGATGGGCAAGAAGGCCATCGACGTCAAGGACGTCTGCGGCTTCATCTCCAACCGCATCCTGATGTTGACCGTCAACGAAGCGGCCTTCCTGGTTGATCAGGGCGTCGCCACCGCCGAAGCGGTCGACGAGGTCTTTCGGAGCTGTTTCGGCCACCCGATGGGCCCGTTGGAGACTGCCGACCTCATCGGCGTCGACACCATCCTCCACAGCATCGAGGTGCTCTACCAGCACTACCGCGACAGCAAGTACCGGCCCTGCCCGCTGCTGCGCACCATGGCCAACTCCGGCCGGCACGGGCGCAAGTCCGGACGTGGCTTCTACGAGTACGGCCCGACCGCCTGAGTACCCGGCTACCCGTACAGGAGGGGAACACATGTCCCACAACGACCCCGGCGCCGTCGTCGCCGCGTTCCTCCAGCAGCGTTTCCCGCAGGTGGAGATCGCCCACGATGAGGACATCTTCGCGCTCGGCCTCGTCAACTCGTTGTTCGCACTGGAGCTGGTGATGTTCGTGGAGAAGACTTTCGGCTTCACCTTGCCCAGCGACGAGATGCGGATCGACAGCTTCCGCAGCATCGACGCGATCGGGGCGTTGGTCGGCCGTCAGACCGCGACGGTCTGACGGCGGTACCGGCGATGTCACCAACGGCTGCGAGCACCGAACGCGTACCGATGGATCGGGCTGCGGCCCGCTGCTTCGCTCGGGCCTACCTCGCACCGCTGGCCACCCGGTTCGATCAGGCCGGCAGCATTCCGTCGGAGACGCTCGACGGTATCGGCGCGGCCGGGCTGTGGGCGCCGTTCATCCCGGTCGAGTACGGCGGGCAGGGCGCCTCGATGCTGACCGTGGGCCAGGTGCACGAGGAGATCGGACACGCCTGCTCGTCGGTGCGCAGCCTGCTCACCGTGCACGGGATGGTCTCCTGGGCGGTGCTGAGGTTCGGCACGCCCGGACAGCGGCAGCAGTGGCTTCCGCGCCTGGCGAACGGATCGGTGCTGGGGGCGTTCTGCCTGTCCGAGCCGGACGTCGGCAGCGACGCCGTGAATCTGACCAGCCGAGCGGTCCGGGACGGACGTGGATGGGTCCTCGACGGGACCAAGACGTGGATCACCGGAGGCCAACGGGCGCACCTGTTCCTGGTGTTCGCGCGAACCGGCAACGGCATCGGCGCTTTCCTGGTGCCCCGCGACAGCGACGGGCTGGCGGTGACGCCGATCCCCGGCATGCTCGGCACTCGCGGCAGCATGCTCGCCCGGCTCACCATGAGCGGTGTGCGGGTGGGACCGGACGCCCTCGTCGGCCCGGACGGCTTCGCCACCGGCATGGTGATGACCGGTGTGTTGGACTTCGGCCGCTACAGCGTGGCCGCCGGATCAGTCGGCATCCTCCAGGCCTGCCTGGACGCCTGCGCCCACTACACCGAGCATCGCAAGGTCGCCGGCGTCGCGTTGCGCGACAGGCAACTCATCCAGGCGAAGCTCTCCGACATGGTCACCGACACCCGGGCCGCGCGTTTGCTCTACGAGGCCGCCGGGCGGCTGAAGGACCAGGGCGACGCGGACACCCTGATGGCCACCTGGGTGGCCAAGTACTTCGCCTCGACCGCAGCGGCCCGGCATGCCGCCGAGGCAGTGCAGATCCACGGTGCTGTCGGCTGCCGCCCTGGCCATCTCGTGGAGCGCTTGTACCGCGACGCCAAGGTCATGGAGATCATCGAAGGCAGCAACGAGATCCAGCGGATCACGATCGCGGCCGACGCGTACCGGAAGGATGTTCGGTGACTGACGACTCGTCCGAGGAGGAGCGTCGCGGCCGGATCAAGTGTGTGGTCTGGGACCTCGACCAGACGATCTGGACCGGCGTCCTGCTGGAGGACGCGACGGTGACGGTGAAGCCGGAGGTCGTCGAGGCGATCGAGACGCTCGACCGGTTGGGGATTCTGCACTCCATCGCCAGCAAGAACGATCACCAGGCGGCCTGGACACAGCTAGAGCGAAGTGGTCTCGCCGAGATGTTCCTCTGCCCGCAGATCGGGTGGAACGCCAAGTCACACTCCGTTCAGCAGATCGCCGAGAAGCTCAACATCGGGCTCGACACGATCGCCTTCGTCGACGATCAGGAGTTCGAGCGGGCGGAGGTCGCCTCGGCGTGTCCGCAGGTGCTCTGCCTGGACCCGGCGGAACTCGCCGAGGCGATGCGCACGCCGGTGTTCCAGCCACGCTTCATCACCGACGAGTCGCGGGAACGCCGCCAGATGTACCGCAACCAGATCAGACGCGACGACGAGGAGGAACGATTCGTCGGCACCCCCGACGAGTTCCTCTCCCAGTTGGGACTGGTCGTACGGATCGAATCCGCCACCCGGGCCGACCTGCAACGGGCCCAGGAACTGACGGTCCGCACCAACCAGCTGAATTCGACCGGTCGGACGTACTCCTACGACGACCTCGACAAGTCACGTACCTCGGACGACCACCGTCTCTATGTCGTCGCCCTCGACGACCGCTTCGGCTCCTACGGCAAGATCGGACTCGTGCTGATCGAGACGTCGGTAAAGGTCTGGCGTCTACGGTTGTTGCTGATGTCGTGCCGCGTGATCTCCCGCGGCGTCGGGGGGATCGTGCTCAGCCACCTGATGCGGCAGGCCCGGGACGCCTGCGTCGAACTGCAAGCGGACCTGGTCGAGACCGGCCGGAACAGGATGATGCAGATCACCTATGCCTTCGCCGGCTTCCGCGAGATCGGTCGGGCCGATCAGCAGGTGACGCTGCGCGCTGACCTGGACGTCATTCCGCCCGCGCCGCCCTTCGTCCGGCTGATCACGGATTGACCACCGCGCTACCGAAGTCAGCACCGCAGGTCGGCCAGGTCCGGCCGACGTCACGGGCCCGCAACCCCACTGGCCGGCGGTACCGTGGTGTCACGATGAGCCCGGTGCCGGACATGCCGTAGACGTGAGCTCTGAGGACCGGTTTCGGCGCGTCTACGCCGGCAACTTCCAAGCGCTTCTCGCGTACGCGTCACGTCGTGTCGAGCAGCCGGACGACGCCGCCGACGTGGTCGCGGAGACCTTCCTGGTGGCGTGGCGGCGCAGCGCCGACCTGCCCTGCGACGATGAGATCCGGCTGTGGCTGTACGGGGTGGCCCGCCGAGTACTGGCGAACCACCACCGCAGCGGAACCCGCCGTGAGCGGTTGGGTGAGCGACTCCGGCAACGCCTGACCGCGGTGTCCACACCCGACCCGGGCAGTGAGGTGCCGCAGCGGCTTGCCGTGCAGGCCGCGCTGCGCCGGCTCAACGACACGGACCGGGAGATGTTGCTGCTCACCGTATGGGAGGGCCTGCAGCCCCGGGAGGCGGCAGCGGTGGTCGGGGTGAGCCCGACCGCGGCCCGGACCCGCCTGTCACGAGCGCGGGCCCGGCTGCGCGAACTCATCGGTGACGACCCTGACGCACCCGGACATGTACTCGATGTCCTGGCCGTACCCGTCCCGAAGGAGGGCAGATGACCGACGAGCACCTCGACCGCCTGGTTCGAGACGCCGACCCCTATCGACCTGAGATCATCCAGCGCCTCGACGGGGCGGATCAGCATCTCCTGGAGGAGATCATGTCCACCCCGAAACTCGACTCGGTGCCGGCGAGACCGCCGCGCCGTACCCTCGTCCGTCAACTCGCCGGCGCCACGGCCGCTGCGGCGGCCGTGGCCAGCATCATCGCCGCCTCGTCGCTCTGGTCCGCCCAGCCTGACGACGGGTACGCCGGACCGACCGGCCTGCCCAGCGTCGGCACGGCGGCGATCAGCGGGTGGGAACTCGACCTGAAGGCTGCGCAGGAGCACCCGCGCCTGCTCATCGATGAGCCGGGCTGGATAGCGACAAGCGTCTACGGATTCGCCGAGGAGAACGGCAGCATCGAATTCCGCAACGGCGACCGTAGCCTGCAGATGAACTGGTACCCGGACGAGCAGTACCAGGGCTACTACGACGACCGGCTACAGGTCAGCGAACCAGAGGTGACCACCGTGGCGACCCGGCCGGCCAGCATCTTCACCTACAGCGAGAACGACATGTCGGCCATGCTCAAGCCGCAGGACGGCACGTTCGTCGAGTTGCGCACCGGGGGCAACTGGACGCGGGCCATCTTCGACGGGATCCTCACCCACGTGATCAAGGTGGATGCCAAGTCGTTCCTCAAGGCGTTGCCGTCGGAGATCGTCACGCCGGGCGACGTCCGTGAGGAAGCCGCCAAGATACTCGCCGACATGCCGTCCCCGCCGGGCTTCGACGTGTCGATACTGGACAACGCCGGCGCCAACGACCCGTACCAGTTCGGCGCCGCAGTGACCGGCAGGGTCACCTGCGACTGGATCGCCGAGTGGATCCGGGCCGACGCTGCCGGCGACGAACACGCGGTCAAGCAGGCAGCAGCCGCGTTGCGCAGCAGCCGCCAGTGGAAGGTGCTGCACGACATGAACGACGAGGGCGACTACCCCGAGGTCGTCTGGGAGATCGCCGACAAGGTCGCCGACGGTGATGTCCCAAAGCAGTACAAGGACGGCCTCGGCTGCTGACCCAGCCGGCGGCTAGCGGACCTACGACCGGCGCCTCCGAAGCGCCGGTCGTAGCGGTCCTGACACGGGCGACGCTGACCGGCACGAACCGCAACCGCTCCGCTTCCTCAAGGCGGACGTCGCGCACGTGCATGAGCGCGAACCCGAGCACGTTGCGGCCAGGCCACCGGGCTGTCATGTGGTCGCTCGGTGTCCGAATCGTTCAAGACTTCTTCGGCCGCATGCTCGTACGGTCGGAGTCATGGCACCCACCTTCAACGCGATCGGCCTTGCGGTGGCCGACATGGCAGCGTCTCTTTCCTTCTATCGCCGGCTGGGCCTGGAGTTTCCGGCCGGCGCCGAGCAGGAGGCGCACGTCGAGACGACGGTCGAGGGCGGTATCCGTCTCATGTGGGACACGCACGCCTCGTTGCAGTCCTTCGATCCGGATTACCAGCCGGGACAGCCCTCCGGTGGCTGGGCCTTTCTCTGCACGGACGCCGACGAGGTGGACCGATGCCACGCCGACCTGGTCGCCGCCGGATACCCGTCGGTCAACGCGCCCTGGGACGCACCGTGGGGGCAGCGTTATGCACAGGTGCGCGATCCAGACGGCAACGTCGTGGACCTTTTCGCCTGGACCCCGTCACCGCAGTAGGGCGCTCAGTGACACTCCGGCCATCGCCCGTACCTCCCGTGCGAGGTGAGCCTGGTCGGCGTAACCCGCATCGACTGCCACCGTCGCGAACGACCGACCGGACCGGGCCAACGTGAGGGCCCGCTGCAACCGCAGAATCCGCTGCAAGGTCTTCGGCCCGTAACCGAACGCGGCGGTGCAGCGCCGCTGCAACTGGCGGGCGCTCAGACCGCACCGTACGGCGACCGATCCCACCGACAACCCGGCCGACGCGGCACCGGCCAAGGTCACCATCGCCCGGTCGGCTCCTTGCCAGCGCCGGCTCACCGCTTCGGACAGCGCGGTGGCAGGATCATCAGCCTCGGCGATGGCCCGCACCGCGGCCGCCGGCCACATCGCGTCCAACGGCACACGCCGATCCACCAACTCGTCGGCGGGCACGCCCAACACACCGGGCCCGGTGCCCGCGCCGAACCGCAGCGCTTCATACCGACGGCCGGGCAGGGCCGGCTCGACCTGGGCGGTCGTATCCGGACCGGCCACGAACACCGTGCCGTCGCGCCAGATGATGTCGAGACACCCGTCCGGCACAATGCGCTTCGGCCCACCACCCGGCGGCGTGACACTGCGCCACACCACGACGTACGGCAGCGTTGTCGACGGTCGTTCCTCGTACACGCCCTCGACCCTCCCACGCGACCACGACAACCCACGGCCGCCCCGCCCCGCCACAGGTTCGACCAACTCTCCCGGCGTAGCGTCGTGAGCGCCGCTTGTCGAGCAGTCGATGATGAGTGGTTCGGGCCGGTCAGGACGCTTCGGCTTTGGCTGCTCGCTCCGTGGTGGCGATCCGTTGCAGGCGCTGCCGGATGAAGTCGTCGAGCGTCGATGCCGCAGGGTGGCGGTGCAGAACGTAGAGTCGTCGGGCCTCGGCGGCGTAGCGGCGGGCGGCCGCCCGCCGGTGGAGAGTCACGCTGACCCGTGCCAGGCCGTGGTACGCCGCGGCGAGCGCGATGTCGTCGGGGCAGCTGGCCGCCGCCGCAGCCGCCTGCTGGAATGCCCGCCGCGCGGCGAGTCGCCGGCCCTGGCGCAGGAGCGTCTCCGCCAGCGCGTTGAGGATCAACGCGCTACTGCCGGGATCACCCAGCTCCCGGGCGAGATCGAGCGCCTGCTCATACTGGTCCCGGGCGGGCGCGAGCCGGTCCAGGTCCCGCAGGGAGTCGGCGTGCTCCCAGAGTGCGCCGACCAGCAGTGTCCGGTCCCCCAGTCGGGTCAGCCTGTCGATGGTGCGCTGGTGGTGCTCCGTCGCTTCGTCGACCCGTCGCTCTGCTGCGGCGATCCGGCCCAGCCCTGAGTGTGCGGCCGCCTCGGCCTGGTCGTCACCGTGGCGCAGGGCCAGGTCGAGGGCCTTGCGGCAGGCGTCGGCCGCCTCGGCGTACTGCCGCTGTTCATGCAGGACAGTGCCGATGCCGTACCAGATCCTTCCCTGTAGCGGCTCGTCACCTGCCATCACCGACTGGTCAAGTGCCTCACGGTAGAACGGCATGGCCCGCGCCCGCTCGCCCTGCCAGAAGGCGACCATGCCGAGCAGCAGCAGCGCCCTCGCCTGGCAGCGGCGGTCGTGCGCCCTGCGCGCGGCGGCCAGCGCCCGTTCCCCGTATGCGCGCGCCGGGGCGTACCGACTGCGCCGGAGCTCAACGCCCGCCAGATCGTGTAGCGCGGCGCCCAGTGCCGCCTGATCGTCGACGGCCGTCGCGGCCCGCACTGCCGCCTCATGGATGACGGCTGCCGTCGACAGCATGCCGATCGTGTCCAGGTGCCGGCTGAGGATCGCGGCCAGGTCGACCGTGTGCCGGGGCAGGTTGCGTTCCGCGGTGGCGACCACGCGCGCCAGCACCGGAATCTCGCGATCCAGCCAGGCCCGGGCGGTTTCGGGCTCGATCACGTCCGGGACCCTGACGCCGGACGAGGGAACTGCGGGCAGCGTGGCGCGTAGCGACGGGTACGACACTCCGACGGCGACCGAGGCGCTCGCGCGGTAGTAATCGAACAGCACGCGGCGTGCCTCGTCCACCGCGTCCTCCTGGTCGGCGAGGTCCAGTGCGTATTGGCGGAGCAGGTCGTGCAGGGCGAAACGTCCACCGCCCCGTGGCTCGACCAGACTCGCTCGGGCGAGTTCGTTCAACAGGTGCCGCGACGTGTCCGGCGTGGCGGACGTCATCGCCGCGAGGGCGTACGCGTCGACGTCGGGCCCGGGATGCACCCCGATCATGCGCAGCGCGCGTCGTTCGGCTTCGCCCGGGAGCCGGCGGTACGACCAGGAGAAGACCGTTCGGATCGCACTGTACGGGTCCCCGGAAGGGCTCAGTACGGTCATCGCCGTGGTCTCGACGAGTTCCTGGGTGAGCTGGGCCAAGGGTTCGCCGGGATACTCCGCCAGCCGCCGCGCGGCGATGCGTAGGGCGAGCGGCAATCCGGCGCAGTTGTCGGCCACCGCGCGAAGAGCGTCCGGCTCGGCCCCGGCCCGCGGGCCAACCAGTTTGGCGAGCAGGGCCAGTGAGTCCGCGTCCGGCATCCGGGACAGGTTGATCCGGGTGACGTCGGTGGTGGTCGACAGTCCGGCGAGCGTGTCCCGGCTGGTGATCAGAACCATGGTCGGCCCGGTGCCGGGGAGCAGCGGACGGACCTGGTCCGCCGAGGCCGCGTTGTCGAGCACGACGAGCATCCGACGGCCGGCGACCAGAGTGCGGTACTGCGCGGTGCGCTCGTCGAGACCCTCCGGAATCGACGGGCCGGCGACACCGAGACCGGCGAGGAACACGGCCAGGGCCTCCCGAGGTGGTACGGCTTGATCGGGGTGATAGCCCTGCAAGTTGACGTGCAGTTGCCCATCGGGGAAGTGCGCGCGGCTTCGATGGGCCCAGTGCATGGCCAGCGCGGTCTTGCCCACTCCTGCGGTCCCGCAGATCAGCACGACGGCAGGTGTGGTGGCGGATCGGCGCCGCTGCCGGCCGAGCTGCGCGACCTCGGCGGCCCGGCCGGTGAAGTACCGTGTGGTCGCCTCGAGCTGCGCGGGCATCGGGGTGGCGTTCGCGTTCGTGCCTCGGTCCTGGTGCCGTAGCGCTCCGGTCACGGTCGCCGCAGCGGTGATGACCGCCAACAGCAGGCTCAGTATGGACGCGACCTGATCACTCTGCCCGAGGCCGATGCGCAGAAACAGCCACGCCAGGAAGCCCTCGACCCCGAGGACCAGGAGTAGAACTGCGACGGTTACCGACAGTCGCCACCTCATCGCTCAATGGTATCGATCGGTGTCGGCCACCGTGACTTGCGAGGATCGTGACGTGTCGGTACCGCGAGAAAGAACAGACCTACGCGTCACCACCCACGCACCAGCAGGCTTTCGCCTCGGCCGATCGCTGCCAGCGCCGCTGCCACGTAGTCGGCGAGGTCCGGCGGCAGCGCTGACGCCGTCGCCCAGTACAGCTCACTGCATTTGCCGGGCTCCGCTATGAACGGCTCCCCGATCCAGCTATCCACCTCGAAGAACAGATGGAAGTACTCACGATCGTCGGAGCGCTCCGGTGCGGAGTGCAGGAGCAGCGCAAGACGGCAGCTGTGCGGATCGGCCTCGATCCCGAGCTCCTCTCGCAGCTCCCGCACGAGGCCGGTGACCGCATCCTCGCCTCCGTCGAGATGTCCAGCCGGCAGGCTGAGCTGACCGTCCCGGTAGCCGGTCGACGCACGGCGGATCAGCAGCACCCGACCCCGGTCACGGAGAATGCCGTACACGGCAGCGGCGACACGGAAAGGCTCAGTCGGCACACCCGGACCCTACGTCCAGCCGGCCAGAAGAGGGTGCCGTCCCTGACAGCTGCGAACTCGGTGGCGTGAACTCCGGGCCAGGCGTGAGGATGCGTCCATGGCCGATGATCCGTTGCTCGCTCGGGCTCGTCAGGTCTGGCTCGAGATGGCTGACGTCCCGATGGCCTTTCCCGTTGACGGCGGCGTCGGCGTGGCTGTCTCGGCCGGGTCGCGGCTCTGTCCGACGGGCTGGGTCGGGATCGTCGCGTTGGGCGACGCCGCCATCGTCACCGTGCCGGCAGGCAGCCGGGCCGGGACCGTTCGCGCGGTCCTGCAGGGTCTCCCGGTCGAGGTTCTGACCGACCCGGACCGGCTGGGCGCTGTCCTGCCCGTCGCCGAGGTGCTGGGGCCGGCACGCCTGGCTTACCTCGACGAAGGCGACTTCCAGCCGGCCGGAATCGATACGGTGGATGTGGTTGCTGCGGACCATGCCGATCTCGTCAGGCTGATGGCCTCGGTCACGGCTGACGACGCCAACGAATGCGGGTTGGCCGATATCACCTCTTCAGCGTTCGTGGTGCGCCGCGGGCATCACGTTGTCGCGGCGGCTGGCTACCGACGCTGGCCGGGGCGGGTGGCCCAGATGTGCGTACTCACGGCGCCGGCTTACCGCGGGCGTGGCCTGGCACGTGCCGCTGCCTCCGCCGCAACCGCGGACGGCTTGGCGAACCATCTGCTGCCGCAGTGGCGGGCTCGACCGGAGCCGTCGCGCCGAGTGGCGCGGGCGCTGGGATTCCGCCAACTCGGTGCTCAGTTGAGCATCCGGATCGGAACCTGAGCCCACACGCCGGATCGCCGGCTACGCCGCCGGCTGTGCCGAACGCGGCGCGAGTCACGCGACCTGCGCCGGACTCGCGCAGTCGGTCTGGGCGGTAGCGCAAGCCGTCCGTCCCGTCACGGCACCGAGATCACCTATGGTGACGCGCGGGGGGCGGCATGAACAGGTGTCAGCATTGATGGGTACGTCGGCCGTGAGCGGGGGGCGATGAGGCAACCGATACTGTTCCTGACTGTGGGACTCCCCTGCACCGGGAAAACCACTGCTGCGCGGCGCATCGAGCGAGAGCGGCAAGCACTTCGGCTCACGAAGGACGAGTGGGTGAAGGCGCTCTACGGGCACGAGAACCCACCAGTGGCTCAGGCCGTGATCGAAGGACGGCTCATCCAGATCGGCTTACGCGCCCTCGAACTCGGCACCAACGTCGTGATCGACTACGGCCTCTGGAGTCGAGACGAGCGCTCCGCCCTACGGCAGGCAGCAGCGGACCTCGGCGCGACGGTGGAGCTGCGCTACTTCGCGCTCACCCCGGCCGAGCAGCGCAGACGACTCGATCGGCGCCAAGCCGAAGCACCGCACACGACATGGCCCATGTCCGACGAGGAACTCGCCGAGTGGGCCGCCAACATCGACATCCCCACGCCCGGCGAACTCGACGGCAGCGAACCCATCGATGACCCGCCGGCCGGATTCGCGACGTGGCACGAATGGCGCACACACCGCTGGCCACCGTCGGCCTCCTGAACTCGCCGGACCCAGCGCTGCGGAACTCTGATCCCCTTGGGAACGGGCATTGGAATGGCTGCTGTCACAATGACACCGACGGGCATGGGCCCGCTCAGCGCAACTGTCGTCGCCCGCGGAGTGCAAGCCAGTGGTCGCCTCGGGCTGTGGGAATGGGCACGGGTCAGTCAGGTGGTTTCCCGATGCCGGTCGGGGTGGGTTGTCGCGTGGGATGGGACCCGGCGTCGTCGTTGGCGCCACCAGCTGAGGGCGGCGCCGGCCAGGAGAGCACCCAGGATCACCGTCAGGGTCCCGGCGCCGATGTGGTCGAGCAGGGTGGCCAGCCAGCGCTGGCCGGAGGCGGCGGCCGCGATGATCGGGTCGTTGGTCGTGGCGTCGCGCAGGATCCGGATCTCGAACCAGCCGTACCAGGCCACGTAGGCGCCGGCGGCCACGAGCAGCGCGCCACCTAGGCGGGACAGCAGCGGTGTCGCGCGGCGGATCCGGCGGAGCAGCCCGTCGCGGGCCAGGGCGACGGCGAGCGCGGCGACCGTAACGGTCAGTCCCATGCCGATCGCGTACGCGAGAAACAGTCCTACCCCGGCCAAGGTCGAGCCGGCCCGGAAGCTGCTCACCACGATGGCCAGGAACGGGCCGATCGTGCACGACAGCGACGCCGCCGCGTAGGCGGCGCCGAAGACCACCATGGACGGCAGTGACCGGCGCACCGTCGGGGCGGACGAGACCGCCAGCCGCAGGCCCGGGAGCTGCCGTCCGGCCAGCAGCCAACCGCCGAGTCCGACCAGCACCACACCCAAGGTGACGGTGACCCAGGGCAGGTGTCTCTGCACCGTGCCCGCCACAGGGGTGAGCACCAGACCGAACAGACCGAAGACGGCGACGAAACCGGCGGTCATCGCGGCGGTGGCGGTCAGGGCGCGGACGACTGTCGTACCACGGTTGGTCTCCGCCTCGCCGGCCACCAGCAGCGACAGATACGCCGGCAGCAGCGCGAACCCGCACGGGTTGACCGCGGCGAGCATCCCGGCGGCCACCGCCAGACCCAACGGTGCATCGCCCATCTCAGCCGGCCAGCAGCGGGTCGAGCACGTCGGGCAGCTTGTCGACGTCGGCGCGGCCGCGTTCGACGACCGTTCCCTCGCTGTCGAGCACCACGAAGGTGCTCTGCTCGGTCATCGTGAACCGCTTCCACACCACACCCTGCTCGTCGGCCAGCTGCGGAAACCCGGACAGCTTGGCCATCCGCACGAAGTCGTGCATCGCCGGCACCGTGTCCAACCCGGCCACCCCGACCACGGTGACCTTGCCCTCGTACCTGGCCGCGAGGTCGCTGACCGGTCGCGCCTGGGCCAGGCAGGTCGGGCACCACGGGGCCCAGAACCACAGCAGCGCCGGCTTGCCCGCCAGGCTGCGACCATCGAAGCTGCCGCCGTCGAGGGTGGCGACGGTGAAGTCGTAGCTGCCGGTCCCCGCGTCGGCGGCCCCGCTGGTCGAGCTGTCCGGCGCGCCCGCCTGGTCACCGGCGTCGTCCGCGCAGCCGGCCAGCAGCAGCGCGCCGACCACCAGCAGGGCAAGGAATGCCTGTCGTATCTTCATCGATGCTCCATTCGTGTCTGCCGACCGGTCGGCATGTGGCCCACCGATCCTCGGTTCAGATCAGATCGAGATTCTTGGCGGCCTGACGTACGAGCTCCTCGTCCTCGCCGAGCACCAGCGCGGTGTGCGGGCGACGGGAGCACAGGACGACGACACCGTCGAGGTGCATCATCGCGGCACCGTCGGTCCCGATCGGGTTCTCCGCCCGTGGGGAAACCGGGAACGGTCTGTCACTGACGTAGACGAGCAGCCGACGACCGGTGTCGTCCCGGTAGGCGTACCCGGTGACCGGCTGTCCGGCCAGATCGCCGGCACTGGCACCGGCGCCGGACAGGCGCAACGCCGACAGGTCCGGGCCCGACCGGGCCGGAATGATCGTGCCTGGCAGGCGGCCGTCATGGTAGCCGGCCACGGCGACGGAGAGCTGCGGTGCCGGCGCGGACCCGCCGTCCCGCCCGACGATCACCGCGCCGAGGACCGCGACCAGGACCAGCGCGACGGCGGCCAGCGCCCACGACCGCCGGGCATGCTGGCGCCAGCTGAGCGAGGACAACCACCCGCCGAACGCGGAGCGCTCGCCCGATGGGACGTGCCGCTCGGCGACGACTCCGGCCAGTCGGGCGGCCAGGTGCACCGGTACCGACTCTCGGGCCAGGTGGGCCAGCGCCCGGCCACGACGTCCGGCGTCGACCTCGGCCCAGCAGCCGTCGCAGGTCAGCAGATGCGCCTCGAACGCCTCGCGCCTCCCGTCTGGCAGCTCACCGGCCAGGTAGCCGCCGACGGTGGCATCGTCGTACTGGTGCCTCACTCCGCCGTCACCCCCTGCCGGTGCAGCAGCTCCGCGAGCTTCTTGTGCCCGCGGTGCACCCGGGCCAGTATCGTGCCGCGCGGCGCACCGGTCATCGCCGCGACCTCGGCGGCGGTGAACCCGCACAGGTCCATCAACGCGATCGCCTCCCGCTGCGCGGCCGGCAGCCGCCACAACGCGCGGTGCACCTGCTCACGGACGAGCCCACTCATCGCCTCACCCGCGGTGTCGCTACCCGACGTCACCGTCGTCCCGGCGTCGGGGTCCAGGACCTCCACCGGACGGACGGACCCGTACCGCCATCCGGCGCGGGCAGCGTTCAGGCAGACCGTCGCCAGCCAAGCCCGCACGTCATCCGGTGGCCGGCGTCGCCACCCCCGCAACGCACGCAGGTACGTCTCCTGCACCAGGTCCTCGGCCTGCGACCGCGACCGGGTCAGCCGCCGGGCCAGGTTGTAGAGCAGATCCAGATGCTCATGCATCGCCTCAACAAACTCGTCGTCGCTCATCCACCCACCCATCCGACCGGGTAGGACCCGCCGCCGGCGCATCTGATTGCATCAGTCTTGCCTCCTGATACACCGAAGGCGTCGGCCGATCCTCGCCGGTGGCGGCGTCGCCGGTCACCTCACCTTCGGCCTGCTCCTCGGTCAGCGTGGCGGCGCGCTGAGCAGCCGTTCGAGCAGCAGCGGTTCGCCGGGCCAGGCCGCGACGATTACGTGTCGAGGTACTTGGCGTGCGGCGTAGCGCAGGGCGAGCGCGACGACGACGATGTCGTCGAGAGGGCCGATGACGGGCAGGAACTCGGGGATCAGGTCGACGGGGCTGGCTACCCAGATCCCGGCGATCAGCACGGCGATCTTCGCGCGGCGGGGCACTCGCCGGTCGGTGCGCAGTCGACGGACGGTGGTGACGCAGTCGGGGACGAAGGCGGCCAGGTCACGCATGATGCCGGGTGGCAGGCGGCGGGCGAGCAGGATCAGCAGCGCCCAGGAGGCAAGCAGCAGCATGACCGCGATGGCCAGGCCGACGAGCCAGTCACGCACGATCACGGCCTCAGCATGCCACTGGCGTCACAGGTGGGCGATCTGCTCAGGTAGCGGCGCCAGCTGCCGCCGGCCTTGGTGACCTGCCCGGGTGGCCGTTGGTGAGGCGCGAGTGCCGACCCGGCCGCCGTTCATTCCGCGCCGAGGCCGCGGCGGTACGTCCGTACGTGGTCACCGTCGGGGGCGGGCCGCTGCGTTCCAGCTTCCCATCCCAGCCGCTCGTAGAATCCGGTCGCCCCCATGGGCCCCGTCGACGTCTGTGCCTCGGCCCAGCGGGCGCCGGCGTCGCGGACCAGTTCGACGAAACGATCGACCAGGAGCACGCCGATGCCGGTCTTGCGCCAGTCCGGCCGTACCGCCAGCGCGGTCATGACCGCCACGTGTGCAGCCGCAGCAGGCCCGGCTCGCTGCGGTGTCACCACGGCCGCCCGGCGGCGGGCCAGCCGACAGGCCCACGGCCGGACCCGCGTTCGCAGGACACGGAGAGCGACACGGGGCCGAAGCACCAACGCGACAAGCCCGGCGAGGGTGAGGGACGCCATCGCGCGTCGGTCCTGGGCCAGCTCGATGGTGTAACCGGCGTGATCACTCGTACCTAGCACAAACCCGACAAGTTCGTCCTGCGGGGCAGCGGTGTCGACGGCCACCACACCCACCCCGTGTGATGAGCTCAAGACAGTGCGGTGCCAGCAGCGGACAAAGCGGGCTCCGAGCGACGGAAACAGTCCCATCGGAAGCAGCTCGACATGGGCGCGGGACATCGCCGGGAGATCCTCATCCCGTGCCGGACGCAGAGCAAGCCGGCCGCCAACCCGATCGGCAGCCGCCAGGCGCGGGGCCGGCGGTGCCACGAGGCTACTGCGGAGATCCTCGATCATCACGCGAGGAATGCGCACGACATCAACCCCCACTCATCAGGGCCAGGCACTCCTGCCCGGAGACCTGACCATGCCCGCACGGACGGACGGCCCCGGCGGACGGCCGGTGGCGTTGCTCGTCACCACGGGTGGTGTGCTGGCGGAGAGGGCCGGCTGGTCACCAGGTCGTACGGCCGGCTCTGGTTGCCGGGAACGTCTTTCCGCTACCCGGGTTCGGTGCCCGTCGGCTGCGGCGCGTCACCACGGCTGCCTTGTGCGGGGGTTCTCGGCCATTTCGCCAGTCGTCTGGGTCAGGTTCTGCTGGCTCATCCTGGCCTCCTCGTCACCTCGACCAGCCCTCGGCCACGTCTACCCGTCAGGGACGTCGGGACACCGGGAGACCGGCGACGGTGGGGCGCCCGACCGGCGTAAGGGCAAAATGGCCACCATTCCGGCGTAACGCGGCGTTCGGGTAGTCACTACCCAGTATCCGGCGCTCACCGGACACGGACAGTGACATCATGTCCCCTGCGATCGTGACACCGCGTCACTGACGCCTCGGGCGCGTCCGTGCTGTCATGGGGACGCGCTTGGTCCAGCAGTCCACCTGCCGGCAACTCGCCTCCATGATCGCCACACTGCGGTCGACCACCCCTGAGTGTGACCACGGCCAGGCGAACGGCTGAGGGGTGCAGTTGATGTACAACGGCCCATCGCCCCGGAGCCCATCGGGCCGGCGGCACCGTTGCGAGCGCCATGGCCCATGCCATCACCCCAGCCGTAACCGGGCGAGGCAGTGG
>NZ_JBFAQH010000015.1:0-209038 GCF_040677165.1 Micromonospora sp. NPDC049374
CGAAAGCGGGGCAGAATACCCCCCCCGCGAGCCGGCAACTTCGGGGAAAGTGCTGCCTGCGGCCCATCTGGACCCGGCAGTTTCAGGGATGTTGCTGCCTGCGGCCCGACCCACGCGCCGCGCCGCCTCACATCGCGCGGCGGCGACCTCGGGGACAGGGCTGCCTGCGCCCGGCCGGGACCCGACAACTTCGGTGATGTTGCTGCCTGCTGGCCCGCCGCACGGCGATGTGGGTCAGTGGGACGCGGCCCGGCGAAGAGGTGGGGTCGCCGGGCCGCGGTGGGTCACAGGGCCAGGCAGTTGGGTTTGATCGCCGCGTCGCGGAGGACCTGCCGGACGACGGTGTAGGTGGTGCCGTCGAGCACCAGGCCGAGGTGGCCGACCACGCGCAACGGGCACCGGGACTGGATCAGTACGTTTGTCGCCCCGTCGGCCAGCATCGCGTTGTCGACCGGTCGGACCAGTTCGTCCTGCCAGGTGCGCACGGTGGTCCAGCGCACCGGGGCCGGGGTGTCGTCGCCCGCGTTGAGGGCGGTGAGGAACGACGACCCGATGGTCATCTGCTGGCAGGCGATCACGCCGGCACAGCTGCCCAGACCGAGGAACGACACGATGTTGGCCACGTACGTGCCGTACTGCGGGGTGCCCAGGCTGACGTAGCGTTCGACGGAATCGCCGCCACCGAGACTCTTGATGTAGTAGCGGCTGACCAGGCCACCTTCGGAGTGTGCGACCAGGTCGACCTTGGCACCTCCGGCGGCGGCGCGGACCTGCCCCACGTACCCGCGCAGCCCGGCGGCGGACGCGGTGATGTCGCCGAGCCCGAGGTTGGGCAGCTGGTAGATCCACACCCGGTAGCCGTCGGCGCGTAGCCGGGCGGCGAGCGGCTCATAGACGGCGGCGATGCCGCTGAGCCCACCGACCACGATCACCGGATTGGCACCGGCCAGCGCCCGCAGGCCGTCGGCTGCGGCGTCGCCAGTGGGCGTGCCGTGGGCAGACGCGGCCTCGCGAGCAGACCCGACCCCCCGGGCAGACGGGGCCCCGCGGGTGGACCCAGCCTCGCGGGCAGACGCGGCGGCGGTGCCGGGCGCAGGGGGCACGCCTGCCACTGCGGTCGCACCACTGGTGGTAGGGATGCTGGCAATGGCGGTGCCAGCAGGCCCAGTTGCGCCGAACGTGGCGGTGATGGCGGTGCCAGCAGGGCCGGTGGTGCCGGTGGTAGCGGTGCCGGTGGTAGCGGTGGTGGCGACGCGGGTGGGTGCTGCCGTGTCGGGCGCAGCATTGGCGGCGGCGGGAGCCGTGAGGACGGCGGCGACGGTGAGTGCCAGGACGGGGACAGCCTTTCGGAGCAGCATCGCTGCACCTCCCAAGGGGATCCCGGGGTTACCGGGTGGAGGCGGTGGGATGTCCGATCGACCGTGCACTGATGATGCGGGTCACAATCCAGAAACGTCAATGAAAAGTTACGCGCGGGTAGCGATTGCGGTAACCGACATCCCGCGACGGCAGCCGGCGGGCCGTCCAGGTACGACGAACGCCGCACGCACCGGGTGGGTGCGTGCGGCGCTCAGGTCGGCGTTGGTCAGCCGGCCGGCGTCGTCTCCGGCTCCGACTCCGGCTCGGTACGGGTCGGCCCCTGCTTCACGTACGTCGGGTGCAGCTGCACCGGCTGCCGCTCCTGCTGGCGACGCTGCCGCGCCCGGACCCGCAGGTTGAGGAACTCCACGAAGATCGAGAAGGCGATCGGGCCGTACACGTAGCCCTTCGGGATGTGCTGGTCGAAGCTCTCCGCGATCAGGCTCGCACCGATGATCAGCAGGAACGACAGGGCCAGCATCTTGACCGTCGGGTGCTGGTTGACGAATCTGCTGACCGCGCCGGCCGAGACCAGCATGATGATCATTGCGATGACCACGGCGGCGACCATGATGGCGAGTTCGTCGACCATGCCGACCGCGGTGATCACCGAGTCGAGCGAGAAGACCACGTCCAGCACCAGGATCTGCGCGATGACCGCACCGAACGAGACCACCTTGCCGCCCTCGCGGGCATGGTCGGAACCTTCCAGATGCTCGTGGATCTCATACGTCGCCTTGCCCACCAGGAATATCCCGCCGAGCAGCAAAATCAGATCGCGCCCGGATATCTCCTGCCCGAGCACGGTGAACAGCGGCGCGGTCAGGCCGATGATCCAGGACAACGACGCCAGCAACAGCAGGCGAGTGATCAGGGCGAGCGAGATGCCGATCGTCCGGGCCCGGGCCTGCTGGTGCTCGGGCAACCGACCGGACAGGATCGAGATGAACACGACGTTGTCGATGCCCAGCACGATCTCCAGCAGGAGCAGGGTCGCGAACGCGATCCACAGCTCGGGACTGGTCAGGAACTCCATGCCATCCTCGACTCTCACGACCGGCCGCCGGGTCGGCACCCGGACCATCGGCTGATCCGCATCATGATGAACTACCGGGCCACCCGCTGCTCCGCAACCCCACCGGCCCCACAGCGCCCCGGCCAGCACTCGACCGGCGGCACGAGTTGCGGCATCACGGCCCTTCCCGGAGACGGGAAGCCCCCACATCCCGCAACCCGCGACAGCATCCCGGCAGGTGCCGGCCGCAACCCGCGACAGAATCCCGGCAGGTGTCGGCCGCAGCCCGCGACAGCGTCCCGGCAGGTGCCGGCCGCGATGCCGCCACCCGGCCACCGCTCAACGCCCGAGTCCAGCACGGACGACCGGCCCGGTTTGCGGCATCACGGCCCTTCACGGGAGCCGGGAAGCCGCAGCATGCCGCATCCCGCGACAGCTTCCCCGGCAGCCTCCGGCCGCCCGTTCCCCGGCAGCCCTCCGGCCGCGCGCCACGAGACCGCCCCGGCCGATCTCGAACCCGCGCCACAACAGCGCACCGGCCGATCTCGGCCCGCGCGCCACGACGGCGGCTCCGAGAGCCCTCCGGGCGGCCACCCGGGCCCCTACGCGACGTAGGGATCGATGGCATGCTGTGGGCCGTGCGCGGCACCTCACCCTCCGACGAACGACTGCGGGTCATGCCGTGGTGGCTGGTGCTCGTCGGGCTGCTGCTGGCCGCCCTGCTCGGCTGGTGGGTACTGTCCTGGCTGCTCGGCGAGGCCGACCGCGCCACCGCGCCGGACACTCGGGCGACGCTGCGCATCGACGCCATCCGCACCGGGTTGACCGTGGTCGCCGGCACCGGTGGCGGGCTGGCGCTGCTGCTCGCCGCCCGACGACAGTGGATCAGCGAACGGGCGCAGCGGCACCAGGAGGTTGTCGCCGCCGCCGACCAGGCGCACCGCGACCGGGTGCAGGCGCACGTCGAGGCGGTCGCCGAGGCCGGGCAGCGACACCAGGAACATCAGGCCGAGGCCGCCGCGCACGACGCCGCCGAGCGCCGGCTGACCGAGCTGTACACCCGGGCCGTCGAACTGCTCGGCAACGACAGCGCGGCGGTACGCCTCGGTGGCCTGCACGCCCTGGAACGACTCGGTCAGGACAACGCGGCGCAGGTTCCCGACCGCTCCCATTGAGGGCCGCCTGCCCCCGGCACGCTAACCCCCACGGCGCGCCCCGAGGCGGTCCTGCGGGTGATCCAGTCAGTTTCGACCGGGAAACAGAGCAGCTCGTTCGAGGGCTTGGGTGCCGTTCTCGTGGTTTACTCGCAAGGATGGGCTTGTAACGGCCTAGTATGTAGGGGCGCACCGCTGATGTTGCTGAGTTTCCGCTTCGCCAATCATCGTTCGTTTCGCGACGAGCATCAGCTCAATCTCATGCCCGTCTACGGCGACGGTGTCGAGGCGGACGAGCTAGCTCCGCAGGCGGTCCAGGTCGTTGGCATCTTCGGAGCCAATGCATCCGGCAAGTCCAACTGCCTGGGTGCCCTGGGGTTCATGCGACAGATGGTCGTGGAGTCAGATCGGGCGGTCGAGCCCGGGGTGGGACTGTCCCGGGAGCCGTTCCGGCTGGATCCCGACACCGCCACGCAGCCGTCGCGTTACGTCGTGGACCTCATGCTCGGCGGGGTCCGGCACACCTACGGCTTCACGATCGATGACGATCGGGTGCTCGACGAATGGCTCTACCACTATCCGCTGAGTCGCAGGCGGCGCATCTTCGAACGAGATGGAAGCGAATTCTCGTGGGGGGAGGAGTCGGGTCGGCGTCCCTTGGAGCAGATCGCCGAGATCACCGCCCCGACCGCGCTCTTCCTCAGCACCGTCGCCCGTTTCGGCCACAGCCGCCCGGAGCCGGATCCGGCAAACCCGCAGCCGCTGCATGACACCTACCGATGGTTTTACCTGATGAGCCAGCGGACCGATCCTGCCTCCGGGCTCTCCGCCCTGGTGCGTGCCGGTAGTTCGGACGCCGAGAAGGTACGCCAACTCGTCGTCGATCTGTTGCAGGCCGCTGACGTGGGCATCGTTGACATCGTGGTCCGACCCGACTCAAGCGTTGAAGCACAAGCCTCGCCGGGCACCTTCATGCAACGGCTGAAGTCCGCGGCTGCGGCTGCCTTGACGCGCTATCCCCGGATCCAGTTCGCGCACCAAGGCCCCAACGGCACCGCGCTGCTCGATTTTCACGACCAGTCCAGCGGTACCCGACAGTTGCTCACCCTGGGGCTGCACGCCGCCGCGATGCTCCGCACCGGCGCCACCATGTTGATCGATGAGATCGATGCCAGCCTGCATCCGATCCTGACCGCCAAGCTCATCAGCCTGTTCCGCAGCCCGCAAGCCAACCCCCTGGGCAGCCAGCTCATCTTCACCAGCCACGACGCGGCGCTGCTCGGCACCATCGACGCCGAGGAGATCCTGCGCCGCGATGAGATCTGGTTCGTGGAGAAGGATGACCAGGGAACATCCTCGCTCTACCCGCTTACCGACTTCAAACCCCGCAAGGAGGGTGAGAACCGCCAACGCCGCTACCTCAACGGCAACTACGGCGCGGTCCCCGACCTGTCCAGCCACCTGTTCGAGCAGGCACTCGCCACCCGTGGAGACGTGGATGACACCTCGACGCGTTGAAGACCGGACAGGCCGTACGGTCGGCACCGGCCGGCGGGAAACCGATCTACGCAGGCGGCCGGCTACCCGGGAACAACGGCGGACCGTGCTGATCACCACGAACGGTGAATCGACCGAGCGGACCTACTTCGACGCGCTGAAGCGGGAACCGTGGATCAGCGCCAAAGTGGCAGTCGCCGTCGAGCGCGGCTCCCCCACCGACCTGGTACGTGGCGCAGACCGCCGGCAGCGGGACAACGACTACGACGAGGCATGGGCCGTCTGCGACGTCGACCACTACCTACCCGAGGAAGCCTCAGCCGAGGCACAGCAGTCGGGGGTACGGCTCGCCTGGTCAAATCCTTGCTTCGAGGTGTGGCTGCTGCTCCATCTGGGTCACCACGCCGGCTATGTCGAGAACGCCAAGAAGGCCCGGGATCTGCTCCGCAAGCACCTCCCCCACTGGGACAAGACGCTGCTCGACTTCGACAGCTTCCGCAGCGGCGTCAACGACGCATGCCGGCGGGCAGCGCGACTCGATCCACCACCCGCTGGAAATCCCTCCACTTCAGTTGGTGAGCTTGTCGCCGCACTACAGCGTTGAAGTGGATGCGGCCTGATCCTTCGCATCGACGGGTGCTGTTAGCATCACCGGCGGACGCGTCCAGCACCCATGAGGATCCGGCGAACAGATGTCCCCGAACGAGCAGGATCCGTACGTGCTTCTCGGCGTCAACCGGGGTGCGTCGCTGGCGCAGATTCGTGAGCGCTACCTGATCCTGGTGCAGGTCTGGCACCCGGACAAACATCAATCGAGTCCGGAGAATGTTCGCGCCGAAGCGACCCGGCAGATGCAGCAGATCAACAACGCGTACAAACAGCTCACCGACGTTCGGGAACGGGAGACGCGCGAGCGCCGAGCCCGCCAGGCCCGGAAACAGGATCACGCGAGCGGCCAGCGGGCGGGCGGTGGGCAGCGGACCCACGACTGGGCAGCCCAGCAACGCGAGGCACGCGAGCAGGAGGCCCGGGAGCGGGCGGCAGACGAACGACGGGCCCGGGATCGGGCGGCACGCGAGGCCCGCGAGCAGGAAGCGCGCGAACGCGAGGTACGCGAGCGGGCGGAAGCCGAACGGCTGGCCCGAATTCGCGAGCGGGAAGCGCGTGAGCATCAGCATCCCCGGGCCCGCTGGACTCATCCCTGGTACGAGCCGGCGAAGCTGTCCGGGCCGCTGACCATCCACCCGATCTCCATTTCGTTGTCGGATGGCGCGGAGGGTTACACGCTGCTGGCCCAATTCGAAGGCCAGGGCTCGGTAGTCTTCTTCCCCGGCGCCGACGGCGAGCTGCTCCTTTTCCGGTCCACGGAGGCCCTGCACCGGTACCTGACCGAGACCGGCTCACACGAACTGGCCGGCATTCCCGGTTGGGACGACTTCATGAACTCGGTTCTCAGAGGCGGAATCAGCGCCGACGACGATCGGTCGTTCGATTTCGGGCTGATTCTCTACAACATCAGACGCCCGGTCACCGACTGGGTTCCTCGACTCTTCATCACCAACCGCGATCTCATCATGGAGATCGCGGAGGCGTTCGAACTTACCGAGGTGCTCGGCCTGTTGAGCGCCGGCTCGGCAATCGACACACTCGACGATCTGATGCGGGTCGTCGACCGGCCAGTCGCCGGATGGGGTGCCCGCCGTCGGCTCGAGGCCCTGGAGTCGGGATCGGCGAGCACCGCGTGGCGCAAGGTGATCCGCCACGTCGAGCAACGCGTACGGTGGCTGCGGTAAGCACCCGGGCCGGCCTCGTCACTCTCCCGTGTCGCTGTGCTCGGCCTGAATGGACCGGGCGGCCGGCAGGAGCGACTCACTGAATTCCGGGGTCGTCAACACGTTTACGGCGACGCCGGGCTCGACGAGCCAGAACGCCTGGACGCCGTCGGTCAGACCGAGGCTGTCCCCGTGCTCGAACTCGCTCAGGTGCCACCCGGCGGGGTCGCGCTCGTGATACTCGCCGAGGAAGTCCCGCAGGGCGGTCAGGTCGACCAGCCGGTCCCCGCGCAGCACATGGACCCGCAGATCCACGCGATGGCCGTCGGGCACCTGCCGCTCCCAGACCCGGCTGGCGAAGCGTACGTCGTCCCACTCGGTGGCGAAGTCCGACACCTCGTCGCCGACATCGGCCGGCACCTGCCCGATGTGGAAACCGTCAAGCGTTCCGCCGTCCCGCATCTCGCCGCTGCTCATCCCACCGCCTCGATCGGGTTCCGACTCAATTGCCAAGCGCGCGTACCTTGGCGATCGTCTCCTGGACGTGCTGCCGGGCGGGCTCGTGCCCCTGGGACGCCTGCGCGAGCGCCTGCCGGTACGAGTCGATCATGTTGATCAACGGCCCGGCGGCGACACCCTGCAGGGCACCGGCGACGAGTTGACGGGCCTCGGCCGCGTCCTGCGCCGCCGCCGCCGTCTTCGCCTTCGCCTCGTCCAGCTTCTGCGCCGCCGCCGCCAGCCTGGCGATCATCTCCGCTGCGCTCACACGCCCTCCCCACGATCGCCCCACACCGGCGTCACCGCTTCGCACGAGCAGCGACCACACAGGAGCGTACGAGATCCACACACGCGCCGCGACCACCCGAGCGCGCCGCACCGCCGGGGGTGGGTGCAGTTGTTGTCGCCATGGCGGCAACAGATGTACCCACCCTCCGTCGTCTCGACCCGCCAGCCGCCCTGCCGACGACTCGGTGGACCGGCTACGCGGTCAGCGCAGCACGCGGAAAAGCAGCAGGTAGCCGCAGTAGGCGAGGGGAACCGCGAGGAAGCAGAGCAGGAACCCCAGGACCGGATAGCGCGGCGGGGTGGCGGCGCCGACGGCGGGCCGCCCCCAGCGGCCGAGCACCAGCCAGCCGCCGATCAGCGCCATGGCGGGCAGGCCGGCGAGCATCCAGGCGAGTAAGGTAGCCAACCCGACCACGCCGAGGCTCCAGCCGAACGTCAGGACCAGCAACAGCAGCACCGCGACGCCGGCGGCACCGGCGTAGACCGCGACCGCTCGGGCCCGCGCCGACCACGTCGGCAGCAGCGCCGGTTGCTGGGCGAGCAGTTCCGCCTGCTGCCCGTGCCGGTCGGCTTCGTCGGCCCAGCGCCGGGCCAGCTCCAACTCCGTCGCCGGGTCGACCTCAACTGCACGCGGGGCCGGCACCCCCGCCGCCGTCGCGCTCGCCGCCACCGGCAGCGCCGGGCCCGTCCGTCCCACACCAACCGGGGAGTACGCCCCGACATCCGGCCGCCCCGGGGCGGCGGCTGCGCCGCCGTCCGACCCCGTCCCCGGTCCCCACCCACCGCCCGGGTACCCGGGCGGACTCAACGGCCGACCGGGCGGGCCGGACACCGGCGCGGCGGCCGCGGGCGGGCTCGACGGCCGACCAGGTCGACTCGACGGCACACCGGCCGAGATCGGTGGGCCGGACGCCGGTGCCCCACTCGGCGGCGGCCCAGGCGGGCCGGACGCCGGCGCCCCACTGGGCGGTGGGCCGGGCGGGGCCGGTGCGCCCGACACCGGCGCTCCGGTCGGCGGTGGGCCGGGCGGGGCCGGTGGGCCGGACACCGGTGGTGGGGCCGGTGGCGGACCGGGAGGCGGCCCGCCGGGGATGAACCCGCCTGGCCCAGCGGCGGTCGGTGCCGAGCCGCCCGATGCGATGCCGATGGTGCGGCCGAGGTGGTCGAGGCGCTGCCCCTGGGCGATCAGCCGCCGGTCGAGGTACTCCACGGCGGCGCCGAGATCCCGCTGCCGTTCGGCCTCGGCGGCAGCGCCCTGCTCCCCGGCACGGTGCTGCACCGCGAGGTGACGGGCCAGCGCCGCGTACTCGTCGAAGGTGGACACGCCTCACTCCTGCCCGTCGGAGGGGTGACCGTCGCGGGCGAACGGCACGATCAACCGGACCCGCTGGTCGTGCCGGTCCACCAGCAGCGCCCGATCGGCGCGGGGGGTGTACGCGAGGTCGTGCACGCCGAGGTGCAGGCCGAGATCCGAGCCGGGCACGTTCAGCGCGACCAGGCAGGCGACGTCGTCGCGGTTCTGCGTACCGCCGAGGTCGTCGGCGAGCCGGCGCAGGCCGCGCCACCAGCCGAGCAGGTGCACCCCGTGGCCGGGCCCCTGTCGGAGCAGCACCCGCAGGTCGTCGTGGCCGGAGCGGAACGTGGTGGGGTCGTTCTCGCCGAGCAGGCCCGCGGCGGCGTCCATCCCGAACACCACAAGGTAGCTGCGCCCGGCCGACCCGACGCCGGAGCTCGGCGGACCGTCACCCGGGCCCGTCGGCGCACCATCCGGCCCCACCGATCCACCACGCGGAGCCGTGGGCCCGCCGTCCAGGCCGGTCGACCCACCGTCCTGGCCCGCAGGCGCGGCTCCCGGCGTGGTCGGCGTGGTGTCACCGACAGGTGACGACGGGATGTCACCGGGCCGGTGCCCGCCGGCCAGGCCGGTGGCGAGGGTGCCGATCCGGTCGCGCAACGCGGCGGCGTCGAGGCGTGCCACCCGGTGTCCGGCGGCGGCAAGCGTCGCGGCCGTATCGTCGGCCGCCGAGTCGGCGGCGGCCACCAGCGCGGCGAGCAGGAAGGTGGCTTCGCCCGGGTGGTGCTGACGGGCCAGGCTCAGGGTGGCTGCCCGCAGCACCTCGGTCCCGGCGGGCGAGGTGCCGACCACGGCCAGGTGCCGTCCGGGGGCAGTGTCCATGATGAACAGCGCGGTGGTGCCGTCCACGTCGACCGTCCGGCCGACCAGCGCCAGGGGACGCCGACCGCCGGGGCGCAACCCGGTGAAGGTGGCGTCGTCCTCGACGCGGGCGGTGTCGTAGCCGCGGAACACCGACGGCGGGCGGGCCCCCACCGGGCGCGCCTGCCACAGCTGGTGACGCAGCCGGGTCAACTCGTCGGTCGCGGCGTGCGCGTCGGGGAAGCGGATCACCGTGTTCGCGCCGGGTGCACCGGCGGCGGTGTTCACCACGGCCGACCCGACCGGCAGCGTCGCCGCGGCGTCGTTGAGGTGGTCCAGCACTCCCCCGCCGCCGGGCAGCGCCACCCGCAGCGCGAACTGCCCGAAGACCGCCTCGGCGCGGCCGTAGAGCGCCTCGATCCCGGTGGTGCTCTGGCTGGCCAGCACCAGGTGTACGCCGTACGAGCGGCCCTTGCGGGCCAACTCCTCCAGCAGGTCCACCGACTCGCGGGCCAGCGGATCGTTGCCGGCGAGCAGCACGTGGAACTCGTCGATCACCGCGACGATCCGGGGTACCGGGGTGTCGGCGGGCAGGTCGGCGAGTTTGGTGACGCCGTGCCGCTTGAGTGCGGTGGCCCGCCGGTGCAGTTCGCGGCGCAGTTCGCGCAGCACCGCCACGCCGTACTCCCGGTCGCTCTCGATGCCGACGGCGCGGGCGTGCGGCAGCCACGACGGGTCGCGTTCGGTGGGCACGAACTCGGTGAAGCTGACCCCCTCCTTGAAGTCGAGGAGGTAGAGCTGCAACTCGGCCGGCGAGTAGCGGGCGGCCAGGCCGTACAGGACGTCGAGCAGGAAGACCGTCTTGCCGGCACCCGTACGCCCGCCGACCAGCCAGTGCGGGGTGGCGTCGTCGAAGGCCATCGCGAACGGGTCGCGACCGGCGCGGCCCACCACGGTGCGCAGGCCCGCCCGGGCGGCGGCGGCCCACCGCTGCCCGGGCAGCAGGTCGGCGAAGCCGACCGTCTCGCCGCGCCGGGCGGCCTCGCCCAGGTGGGTAGCGAGTGCCGCGACGGAGGCCGGCGGCGGGTCGCCGTCGAGGATCACCGGCGCGGCCAGCCCGCTGCCGTCGGCGCTGAACGGCGTGTCGGGCGGGTCGCCGACCCGGGCGTACCCGTCGGTCAGTCGCAGCATGGTGGTGGCGCCGAGCGGTGGGGCGGAGTCGCCCGGCCCGGTCGGCGGCCAGCCGGCGAGCAGCACACAGACGGCGGCGGCCGGGCCGGCGTGGGTGAGCGCGGCCAGCCGGGCGGCCTCGCGGGGCGAGGGGACGGACGCGGCGACCAGCACCAGCAGGTCCTGGTCCGGTCGGTCGGCCTGCCGCGCGGCGCGGGCGTGCCGTTCGGCGGCGTCGAGCAGCGTGTCGACCTCCGCCTCGGTGGTGGCCGGCGGGTCGACGACTCCGGCGTCGAGCAGCGGTCGCAGTGGACCGAAGGTGGCGCCGAGGGCGGCCGTGTCCAGCGCGGCGATCCGGACACCGCCGGACGCTGCGGTGGCCAGCAGCCGCAGCACCAGGGCGCGTAGCAGGCCGGCGACCGCCGGTTGGCGGGCGTCACCGTCGATCGCCAGGTGGTGTCCCGCACCCAGGGGCAGCAGAACGGGGAAGCCGCCGCCGGCGGTGACGGCGTCGCCGACGCGCACCGGAACGGGTCGGCGGGCCAGTGGCGTGCCCGGCGTCGGGGTGGCCAGCGCGCTACCGACCCGGGCCAGCCGGGCCAACAGGTCGGTGTCGACCACCGGTGCGGCTGGTGTGGTGGCGCTCAGCGCGGTGCGGGCGGATTCGAGGTGGGCGCGTGCGGCCCGGTGAGCGGCGACCGCCTGCTCGTACGCCGACGCGAGCCTGCCCACACCCCTGCCCTTCACCGCCGAGCGCCGTCCGGTCGCAGAAACCCTAACGGACGGCGGCGACACCGGCACGTGTCCGAACCGGACGTGTCGGACCGCTTCCTCGGGCGGACGCGGACGCACGGCGGCCGACGGTCCGTACCGGACCGTCGGCCGCAGCGTACGGTCAGCCGGTGACCGCGTTGAGCGCCGGCAGGTAGCCGTGGCGGTAGCCGTCGGCGTTCGGGTGGTACGCCTCGATGATCCCGGTGACGTCCCGGATCCACGGCTGGGCGCCGCAGACGCCGTGGCCGGCGAAGGTGGGTCGGGTGTCGGCGAAGGTGGCACCGGCCGCCGCGGCCCGGTCGGCGGTCACGGTGGCCAGGACGTCGGCGGCCTCGTTGAGGATGGTGCGCTTGTAGGTGCTCATGGCCAGCAGTCCGCAGTAGCGGGTCTCGAACAGCCGCGGATAGCCGAGCACGATCAGTCGGGCGTTGGGGGCCCGCTCGCGGATGGCGGCGTAGGTGCGGTCCAGCCGGGCCGGCAGCGTGCCGGTGGCGAACGCCTTCGCGGCGTTGACCGCGTTGGTGCAGGTGGAGGTGCTGCCGAACCGGCAGTCGGTCATCACGTCGGCGAAACCGGCGTCGTTGCCGCCGATGGTGATGGTGACCATGGTGGTGGTGGCGGACAGCGAGCCCAACTGGTTGTCGAGCACGTCGGCGGTGACCGCGCCGCCGCAGGCGGGGAACCGGAAACTGGCCACGTTGTTGGCGGCGGCCCACAGCGGGGCGTACGACTTCTGGCTGCGCAGGCAGGTGGACAGGTCGTACGGTCCGGCACCGACGCCGGAGGAGTACGAGTCGCCCAGGGCGACGTAGTGGATCGGGGCGGCGGCCTGGGCGACGCCGGGGACGGCCAGCGCGCCGACGGCGGCGGTGAGGAGGGCGACCAGCGCGGTCAGGGCGCGGGCCAACGGACGGTGTGGCATGACGGACCTCACGGGGGTGGTGGTGGAGCCCGAGAGCCGCGCGCGTGGCCAAGGGTTTGTTACTGGTCGGTAATGCTATCGAAACATCTGGATAAAGTGAATAGCCGTTAAGGCGAGGCCGCGTCCGCGCGGTCGTCCCGCGTGGACGCGGCCTCGTGGAGACCTCGGCGTCTGGTGGCCGTCAGCGCGCCGCCAGGGGGCGGCTGGCCGGGTGGACCGGGGCCGGCAGGACGCCGACGCCGTCGAGGTACGTGTGGATCGCCGCGGCGGCGGCCCGCCCCTCGGCGATCGCCCAGACGATCAGCGACGCGCCCCGGTGCATGTCACCGGCGACGAACACCCCGTCGGCCTCGGTCTGCCAGTCCGCCCGGGAGTCGACCGCACCCCGCGCGTTACGGGTCACCCCGAACTGCGCCAGCAACGGCTGTTCCTCGGTGCCCTCGAAGCCGATCGCCAGCAGCACCAGATCGGCGGGCAGTTCCCGCTCGGTGCCCGGCACCATCGTCACGATCCGCCGGCCGTCGCGCTTCTCGACGGTCACCTCGGCGATCCGCACCGCCCGCACCGCACCGGTGCCGTCGTCGACGAACTCCTGCACCGCCACCGCGAAGACCCGCTCGCCGCCCTCCTCGTGGGCCGGGTACTCCCGCAGGATCCACGGCCACGTCGGCCACGGGTCGCGGCCCTCGTCCCGGGCCCGCGGCGGCTGCGGGTACAGGTCGAGCTGATGCACACCGGCCGCGCCCTGCCGGTGCGCCACCCCCAGGCAGTCCGCCGCGGTGTCGCCACCGCCGATGATGACCACGTGCTTGCCGGCCGCGTCGATCGGCGTACCGTCCGCCAGGGTGGCCAGCGCCGGGCGGCCCTCGCCGGCCGCCGCGACCACCCGGTTGGACGCCACCAGATGCGCCATCGCCTGGTGTACGCCGCGCAACTGCCGACCCGGTGTGTCGGTGTCCCGGCCCTGCAACGCGCCGCAGGCCAGCAGCACCGCATCGTGCTGAGCGCGCAACTGCTCGGCGGTGACATCGACCCCGACGTTCACCCCGGTCCGGAAGTCGACCCCCTCGGCGCGTAGCTGCGCCAGCCGGAGGTCGATGTGCCGCTTCTCCAGCTTGAAGTCGGGGATGCCGTACCGCAGCAGGCCACCGATCGCGTCGTCGCGCTCGTACACGGTCACGGCGTGACCCGCGCGGGCCAGTTGCTGCGCGGCGGCCAGCCCGGCCGGCCCGGAGCCGACCACGGCGACCGACCGGCCGGAGGGCACGGACGCCGGGCGCGGGGGCAGCCCCCGGGCCGCCGCCGCGTCGGCGATCTCCACCTCGACCTGCTTGATGGTGACCGGCTGCTGGCCGCCGAGGCCGAGCACGCAGGCGGCCTCGCAGGGCGCCGGGCAGAGCCGGCCGGTGAACTCGGGGAAGTTGTTTGTGGCGTGCAGCGACTCCACCGCCGCGTCCCAGTTGCCGGTACGGACCAGATCGTTCCAGTCCGGGATGCGGTTGCCCAACGGGCAGCCCTCGTGGCAGAACGGAATGCCGCAGTCCATGCAGCGGGTGGCCTGCTCACGGATCAGTCCCTCACCGGCCGGCGGGTAGACCTCCCGCCAGTCGCTGATGCGCACCGGCACGGGCCGGCGGGCCGGCAACCGCCGGCCGTAGCGCAGGAAACCGTTCGGGTCAGGCACGAGCCACCTCCTGGGCGACCGCCCGCGGGGCGGGGGCTACCGGCGTGGACGAGCCGGCGGCCGGCTGCGCCGGTGCCGCCAGTGCGCTCATCACCGCGTCGTCGACGTCCTGGCCGGCGGCTTCGGCGGCCCGCATGATCTCCATCACCCGGCGGTAGTCCCGGGGCACCACGGCGGTGAACTCCTCCACCGCCTCCGGCCAACGCTTGAGCAGCTGTTCGGCGATCGCCGAGTCGGTCTCGGCGAAATGCCGCTGCACCAGCTCGTGCAGGCGGGTCCGTTCCGTCTCGCTCGGCGCGGACAGGTCGACCAGTTCGGTGTTGACCCGGCGTCGGTCGAGGTTCCAGACGAACGCCGTCCCGCCGGACATGCCGGCGGCGAAGTTACGGCCGGTCGGACCGAGCACCACCACGGTGCCGCCGGTCATGTACTCGCAACCGTGGTCGCCGACACCCTCTACGACAGTCACCGCGCCCGAGTTACGGACCGCGAACCGCTCCCCGACCCGGCCGCGCAGGAAGACCTCACCGGCGGTGGCGCCGTACAGGATGGTGTTACCGGCGATGATCTGATCCTCGGCGCGGCCGCCCGCCTCGGCGTCGGCGGACACGAACGGTGCCGCCGCGTCCGGCCGGACGACCAACCGGCCACCGGAGAGTCCCTTGCCGACGTAGTCGTTGGCGTCGCCGTGCAGGCGTAGGGTCACCCCGCGCGGCAGGAACGCGCCGAAGGACTGCCCGGCGGTGCCGCGCAGGGTGAACTCGATGGTGTCGGCGGGCAGGCCGGCACCACCGTGGCGGCGGGTGACCTCACCGCCGAGCATCGCGCCGACGCTGCGATGCTCGTTGCGGATCGCCACCTCGGCCCGCACCAACGGGACCGACTCGTCGGCACCGGTGGTGGCACCCAGCGCCGGCTCGGCGAGGGCGATCAGCTCGTTGTCCAGAGCCAGCTCAAGGCCGTGGTCCTGGGCGCGTACGCCGCGACGGGCCGCACCCTCGGGCAGCTCCGGCAGATGCAGCACCCGACCGAGGTCGAGCCCACCGGCCTTCCAGTGCTCGACCGCCGGTGCGACGTCGAGCAGCTCGGTACGCCCGATCGCCTCGTCGATGCTGCGCAACCCCAGCTCGGCCAGGTAGCTGCGGATCTCCTCGGCGAGGAACAGGAAGAAGTTCTCCACGAACTCGGGCTTGCCGGTGTAGCGCTCGCGCAGCACCGGGTTCTGGGTGGCGATGCCGACCGGGCAGGTGTCCAGGTGACAGACGCGCATCATGATGCAGCCGGAGACGATCAGCGGGGCGGTGGCGAAGCCGAACTCCTCGGCGCCGAGCAGCGCCGCGACGATCACGTCCCGGCCGGTCTTGAGCTGCCCGTCGACCTGCACGGTGACCCGGTCACGCAGCTTGTTGAGCAGCAGCGTCTGCTGGGCCTCGGCCAGGCCCAGTTCCCACGGCGTGCCGGCGTGCTTGAGCGAGTTCAGCGGGGACGCCCCGGTGCCGCCGTCGTGGCCGGAGATCAGGATGACGTCGGCCTTGAGCTTGGCCACCCCGGCGGCCACGGTGCCGACACCTACCTCGCTGACCAGCTTCACGTGCACCCGGGCGGCCGGGTTGACGCACTTGAGGTCGTGCACCAGCTGCGCGAGGTCCTCGATGGAGTAGATGTCGTGGTGCGGCGGCGGCGAGATCAGGCCGACGCCGGGGGTGGCGTGCCGGGTACGGGCGATCCACGGCCAGACCTTGTTGCCGGGCAGCTGACCACCCTCGCCGGGCTTGGCCCCCTGCGCCATCTTGATCTGGAGGTCGTCGGCGTTGACGAGATACTCGCTTGTGACACCGAACCGGCCGCTGGCGATCTGCTTGACGGCGGAACGCCGGGCGGGGTCGTGCAGCCGCTCGACGTCCTCCCCGCCCTCGCCGGTGTTGGACTTGCCGCCGAGCCGGTTCATCGCGATGGCGAGGGTCTCGTGCGACTCGGCCGAGATCGACCCGTACGACATGGCGCCGGTGGCGAACCGCTTGACGATCTCGCTGGCCGGCTCCACCTCCTCGATCGGCACCGGCGGCAGCACGCCGCTGCGGAACCGGAACAGCCCACGCAACGACCCTGCACGGGCGGCCAACTCGTCGACCTTGGCGGTGTACTCACGGAACACGTCGTACTGCCGGCTGCGGGTGGCGTGCTGGAGCAGGAATACCGTCTCCGGGTTGAACAGGTGCAGTTCACCCTCGCGGCGCCACTGGTACTCGCCGCCCACCGGCAGCAGGTCCACCGACTCGGCGCCGGGCGCCGGCCAGGCCAACGCGTGCCGGGCGGCCACCTCGGTGTGGATGCCGTCGAGGCCGACGCCGCTGATCGTGCTCGGCGTACCCCGGAAATACCGCTCGACCAGTCGGGTGTCCAGCCCGACCGCCTCGAAGACCTGCGCGCCACAGTACGACGACACCGTCGAGATGCCCATCTTGGACATGATCTTCAGGACGCCCTTGCCGAGCGCCTTGACGTAGTTGCGGATCGCGGCCCGCGCCTCGACCCCGGCCAGCACGCCCGTGGAGATCATGTCCTCCACCGACTCGAAGGCCAGGTACGGGTTGACCGCCGCCGCCCCGTAGCCGATCAGCACGGCCGCGTGGTGCACCTCGCGGCAGTCGCCCGACTCGACGATCAACGCGACCTGCGTCCGGGTCTGCTCCCGCACCAGGTGCTGGTGCACCGCCGCGGTGAGCAGCAGCGACGGGATCGGAGCCAGGTCGGCGTTGGAGTCACGGTCGGAGAGCACCAGGATCCGTACGCCGTCCTCGATCGCCTCGGAGACGTGCCGGCAGATCTCGGTCAGCCGGGCCCTGATCCCGGCACCACCGTCGCGGATGCGGTAGAGCCCGGAGACCCGCACCGCCTTGAACCCGGGCAGGTCACCGTCCTCGTCGATGCAGAGGACCTTCGCGAGCTCGTCGTTGTCGATCACCGGGTAGGGCAGCACGATCTGCCGGCAGCTCGCCGGGCCGGGATCGAGCAGGTTGCCCTCCGGGCCGATGGTGGTGGCCAGACTGGTCACCAACTCCTCCCGGATGGCGTCCAGCGGAGGGTTGGTGACCTGGGCGAACAGCTGATGGAAGTAGTCGTAGAGCAGCCGTGGCCGGGTGGACAGCGGAGCGATCGGAGTGTCGGTGCCCATCGAGCCGATCGGCTCCACACCGGTACGCGCCATCGGCGCGAGCAGGATCTTCAGCTCCTCCTCGGTGTAGCCGAAGGTCTGCTGCCGGCGACGTACCGAGTCGTGGGTGTAGACGACGTGCTCGCGGGCCGGCAGGTCGTCCATCTCGATCAGCCCGGCGTGCAGCCAGTCGACGTACGGCTGGGCGGCGGCCAACTCGGTCTTGATCTCGTCGTCGTGCACGATCCGGCCGGCGACGGTGTCGACCAGGAACATCCTGCCCGGCTGGAGCCGACCCTTGGCCACCACGGTGGCCGGGTCGAGGTCGAGCACGCCCGCCTCGCTGCCCAGCACCACCAGGCCGTCCGCGGTCTGCCACCAGCGACCCGGACGCAGACCGTTGCGGTCGAGCACCGCGCCGACGATCTCGCCGTCGGTGAAGGCGACCGAGGCCGGACCGTCCCACGGCTCCATCAGGCTGGCGTGGAACCGGTAGAAGGCGCGCTTGTCGGCACGCATGTCGGGGTCGTTCTCCCACGCCTCCGGGATCATCATCAGCACCGCGTGCGGCAGGCTGCGCCCGGCCAGGTGCAGCAGTTCGAGGACCTCGTCGAAGTTGGCCGAGTCGGAGGCGCCCGGAGTGCAGATCGGGAAGACCCGCCGGATGTTGCCGGGCAGGTCGGGCGTACGCAGCAGCGCCTCGCGCGCCTGCATCCAGTTCCGGTTGCCCCGGATCGTGTTGATCTCGCCGTTGTGCGCGATGAAGCGGTACGGATGCGCCAGCGGCCAGGACGGGAACGTGTTGGTGGAGAACCGGGAGTGCACCAGGGCGATGGCGCTGGCCACCCGCTCGTCGGTGAGGTCCGGGTAGAACGCGGGCAGCTGGTCGGGCGTGAGCATCCCCTTGTAGACCATGGTCCGGCCGGACAGCGACGGGAAGTACGCCGGCACCCCCCGCTCGGCGGACTCGCGTTCGGCCTGCTTGCGTACGCAGAAGGCGACCCGCTCCAGCTCGATGCCGTGCAGCGGGGCGCCGGCCGGACCGGCGGGAGTGTCGGTGAGCCGCTTCGCGGCGAGGAAGACCTGTCGGACGCGGGGCATCGCTGCCAGCGCCGTCTCACCGAGGTCGCTCGGGTCGACCGGGACGTCCCGCCAGCCGAGCACCTCGGCGCCCTCGACCAGGGCGTACTTCTCGACCACCTGCCGGGCACGGGCCTCGGCGGTGTCGTCGTCGGGCAGGAAGACCAGACCGGTGGCGTACTCGCCGGCCGGGGGCAGCGGAAACTCGACCACCGCGCGCAGGAACGCGTCCGGCACCTGGATCATGATGCCCGCGCCGTCACCGGTGTTCGGTTCGGCGCCCCGGGCACCACGGTGGTCCAGCCGGCACAGCGCGCCGAGGCCGTTGGCGACCACGGTGTGCGAGCGTCGGCCGTGCAGGTCCGCCACGAAGGCCACGCCGCACGCGTCATGCTCGTACGCGGGGTCATGGAGGCCGGCAGGGGACGCTACCTGGCCTTCTCGCGGCGCCGGCTGGGGGCGGTGTGGGTACGCAAGGGCCACCGGGCCTCCTGTCGTCGCTCAGGCTGGATCATGGTCGGGACGACGTCGGCCCTGTATCGGACTATTGAGTCTACGTTAGGGCCCGGCGCGCAAGGCCAGTGCAGATTGATCACACCGTCCAGAGTCTGGGACATGTAGTCTCGCGCCGTGGATGCCGAGCGTACCGACCTCCTCGACCGGTTGGAACGGTTCTACGACGCGGTGCCCCGGGACGCGGCCCGTGTGGAAGATCACGGCGGTCTGGTGCTGTTCGTCCGGGAAGGCCCGGGATGGCCGTTCTACGCCCGGCCCCGGCGGGACGGCACCGGGTCACCGGCCCTCGCCGACGTGGCGGCGGTGCGAACCCGCCAGCGCGAACTCGGTCTGCCCGAATCCCTCGAATGGGTGCACGACACCACCCCCGCCCTGCTGGCGGTGGCCCGCTCGGCCGGCCTGTGCGTGCTCGAAGCGCCGCTGATGGTGCTCGACCCGGCCGCCCTGCCGGACCCGGCGGAGCTGGGCGTGCCGGTGCGGTTGCTCGACCCGGCGGACGAGGACTTCGACGCGGCGGTGGCCGCCCGGCGGGCCGTGGCGGCGGTCGGATTCGCCACCCCGGGCACCGGACGGGGCGAGGCCGGACCGGCCGACCGCGACGCCGCCACGATCGGGTTGGACGCGGCGGCGGTCGACGAGGAACGATCCCGCATCGCCGACGGCAGCCGGCTCTCCGCGCTGGCCGGCACCGCGACGGAGGGCCCACTGGCCAGCGGGATGGCCATGCGGGTCGGCGAGGTCGCCGAGATCGCCGGGGTGGCCACCCTGCCCATCGCCCGCCGTCGAGGGTTCGGCGCGGCGGTCACCGCCACCCTGGCCCGCGCCCTGCTGGACACCGGCACCGACCTGGTGTTCCTCTCCGCCGGCAGCGAGGAGATCGCCCGCGTCTACCTGCGCGTCGGCTTCCGCCGCATCGGCACCGCCTGCATCGCCTCCCCCACCCCCCTACACCCCTAACCCCCCACCCCCACCCCGCACCCCGCCGGGTTGATCAAGAGGTTTTGGTCGAGATCCGCGCTTCTGCTGACCAGAACTTCTTGATCAACGCGGAAAGCGGGGCGGGGGAGGTCAGGGGTCAGGCAGGGGGGCGCCATTGGGCGGCGACGGTGGCGGCGGTGCCGAGCAGGCGGGGGGTGATGGTGCCCAGGGCGGCGTCGCGGGCGCGCAGGGCCAGGCGGCCCCGGGTGCGCAGCACGGCGGACATCCGGCGGGTCTGCCGGACCACGGCCGCCGCGCGGGGTCGCCGCGCCCGGTCGTACGCCATCACCGCGTCCGGCAGGGTCGACTCGCGCAGCAGCACGGCGAGTGTCGCGGCGTCCTCGAAGGCCAGGCAGGCGCCCTGCCCGAGGTGCGGCGGCATGGCGTGCGCGGCATCGCCGAGCAGCACCACCCCGCCTGGCCCGGCCGGGAAGCCGAACGCCCGGGGCAGCGGACGCAGCTCCCGGATCTCCCGCTGCACCAGGTCGGCCGGGTCGGTCGCGGCCAGCAGTTCGTCGACCGGCGCGGGCCAGCCGGCGTACCAGCGGCGGAGCAGCGCCAGCTGGGTCTCCGGCGGCTCGGGTCGGGCGGCGCCCGCGGCGGTGGCCATCCAGTAGATGCCGCCACGGCTGGAGGCACCGGAGGAGCCTCGCTCGCCCAGCGAGGCGGACACGAAACGGTAACCGGCACCGAGGATCTCACCGCCGACCGAATCGGGCAGGCTCGGCGCGCGGTACCAGGGGATCACCGCCCGCCAGGCGGCGCAGCCGGAGCTGACCACCCCCGAGGCGGGGACGAGCTGGCGACGGATCACGCTGTCCGTGCCGTCGGCGGCGACGACCAGATCCGCCTCGTACGTGTGCCGGCCGTCGCCGACGGCGGGCCGTTCGCCGACGGCGGCGCGCACCGTCCGCACCGTGACCCCGGTACGCAGCTCGACCCGCTCGCCCAGGCCCGCGATCAGTGCGTCGTGCAGGTCCTCGCGGTGCACCACCACCGGGAGACGCTCGGCCGGCGTCGGTCGGGGTTGCACCAGCCAGTGCCCGTCAGGACGGCGTACCCCGCCGTCGGGGAGCGCGGTGGCGATGGCGTCCAGGCCGGCACCGAGCCCCAGGGCGCGCAGCGCCCGTACCCCGTTGGGCCAGAGCACCACGGCTGCCGGCTCGGGGCGGATCCGGTCGGCCCGCTCCAGGAGAGTGACCTGCCAACCCGAGCGGGCCAACGCACCGGAGACCGCCAGGCCCCCGAGCCCGCCGCCGACCACCACCGCGGTCCGCATGACCGTACCCGGCCTCAGCTGTCGCGGTCGGCGGGCCGCGCAGCGGCGGACTCGGCCGCCGTGCTCTCGGCCGGTGAATCCGACGCCGACCCGGTCTCCTCGCCGTCGGTGGGCCCACCAACCGACCCGGGGCGCTCACCAGCCAACCCGGCGGGCCCGCCAGCCGACCCTCCGGACGGCTCACCCTGCGGCCGGGCGGCGGTCGTCGCCTCGCCGTCCGGCCGGTCCAGGACGGACGCCTCGTCGACCCGCTTCGACGGGGTCACCACGTCGTCCATGTCCGACTGGTCCGGGACGGACGCCTCGTCAGCCGGCCGGTCCGGGGCGGACTCGGAGCCCGCGTCGACCGGGGCCGCCGCTTCGGGTGGTGCCTCGCCGGTCCGACGCCAGTGCTCGAACTGCTCCTCGCCGACCACCCGGTAGCCCTCGGGTGCCGCCGGCTCGGTGGTGGCGCCCTTGGCCGACAGGTCCACCTGAGAGACGTCGGAGGTGGCTGGCGGGGTGGTGGCGACGGCCGGCAGGCCGACCGGGATCAGGTACTCCCGTGGCCCGCGCACCCGCAGGAAGTAGATGAGGGCGCCGAGGAACACCAGCGCCGCGGTCCACACGTTTACCCGTACGCCGAGGATCGTGTTGGCCTCGTCGGTACGCATCATCTCGATCCAGAACCGGCCGGCGGTGTAGCCCATCACGTAGAGGGCGAAGGCGCGGCCACGGCCGAGCCGCAGCTTACGGTCGAGGAAGTACACCATCGCGGCGACGCCGACGTTCCACAGCAACTCGTACGCGAAGGTCGGGTGGTAGAGCCCCTCCTCCAGGATCGGCTGGCCGGCCTCGTCGCGCAGCGCCTGCCCGCCGTCCATCCGGTGGATCTCCAACCCCCAGGGCAGGTCGGTCCGCCCGCCGTAGAGCTCGTTGTTGAACCAGTTACCCAGCCGGCCGATCGCCTGGGCCAGCGGTAGACCCGGCGCCAGCGCGTCGGCGACCACGGTCAGCGGGATGCCCAGTTGCCGGGCCGCGATCCAGGCGCCGACCGCGCCACCGGCGACCGCTCCCCAGATGCCCAGCCCACCCTCGTGGATGAAGAAAATCTTGAACCAGTCCCCGCCGGTGCCGAAGTACGGGGCCGGTGAGGTGATCACGTGGTAGATCCGGGCGCCGATGATGCCCGCCGGTACCGCCCACATGGCGATGTCGAGCACCGCGCCGGGAGCCGCGCCGCGCTGGCGCAGCCGCCGCTCGGTGACCCAGCAGGCCACCGCGATGCCGGCGAGGATGCACAGCGCGTACGCCCGGATGGGGATCGGGCCGAGCTGCCACACGGCGTTGCTCGGGCTGGGGATGGCGGCCAGGGACGTCGGCGAGGCGAGACTCACGGGTGCACACGCTACCGCTGCGGACCCCTGCGGCGTCACCCCGGTCCACCGAGCCACCACCCGAACCAACCCCCGCGATCTTGCACTTCCTGTCGCCGCAAAACCGTCATTCAGGGCAGAACGGCGACAAAAACTGCAAGATCGACGAGCAGGGGTGGCGTGGGGAGGGTGGGGGTGGGGTGGGGGTGTTAGGGGGTGGGGTGGTGGACGCCTTCGGCTAGTTCGGCGCTGAGGGTGCGCAGGGCGGTCAGGGCCGCCGCCTCGTCGGGTGTATCGAGCAGACAACGGATCAACGCGCTGCCGACGATCACCGCGTCGGCGTACCCGGCGACGGTGGCGGCCTGCGCCCCCGTGCCCACGCCCAACCCGACGCCGACCGGCAGGTCGGTGACCTCCCGCACCCGGGACACCAGCACCGGCGCCGCCTGGGAGGTCTGTGACCGGGCACCCGTGACACCCATGATCGCGGTGGCGTAGACGAAGCCCCGGCAGTGCGCGGCCGTCATCGCCAGCCGCTCGTCGGTGGACGACGGCGCGACCAGGAAGGTGCGGTCCAGCCCGTGCGCGTCCGAGGCGGCCAGCCACTCGCCGGCCTCCTCGGGGATCAGGTCGGGAGTGATCAGCCCGGTCCCGCCGGCCGCGGCGAGATCCCGGGCGAACGCGTCGACCCCGTACCGCTCGATCGGGTTCCAGTAGGTCATCGTCACCACCGGGGCGCCGGTGGCGGCCACCGCCTCGACGATGCGCAACGTGTCCCGGGTGCGTACGCCGCCGGCCAGGGCGATGTCGCTGGCGCGCTGGATCACCGGGCCGTCCATCACCGGGTCGGAGTACGGGATCTCCACCTCGATCACGTCGACGCCCGCGGACACCATCGCCTTCATCGCGGCGATGCTGCCCTCCACGGTGGGGAAGCCGGCCGGCATGCAGCCGACCAGTAACGCCCGGCCGTCCGCCCGGGCCTTGTCGAACGCCACCCCGATCCGGCTGGTCCGCTCGCTCATGGCCTCACTCCTTGTCGAGGATGCCGAAGTACTCACCGGCGGTGTGCACGTCCTTGTCGCCCCGGCCGGAGAGGTTGACCACGATGGTGGGCTGCCGGCCCAACTCGGCGGCGAGCTTCGGCGCGATGGCCAGGGTGCCCGCGAGGGCGTGAGCGCTCTCGATCGCGGGGATGATCCCCTCGGTCCGGCAGAGCAGCTCGAACGCGGCCATCGCCTCGTCGTCGGTGACCGGTTGGTACGTGGCCCGGCCGGTGTCGTGCAGCCAGGCATGTTCCGGGCCCACGCCCGGGTAGTCCAGACCGGCGGAGATCGAGTGTGACTCCTGCGTCTGGCCGTCGGCGTCCTGGAGCACGAAGGTCCGGGTGCCGTGCAGCACGCCGGTGGAGCCCCCGGTGATGCTCGCCGCGTGTCGGCCGGTGTTGACCCCGTCCCCGCCGGCCTCGAAGCCGTACAGCCGCACCTGTGGGTCGTCGGTGAAGGCGTGGAAGATGCCCAGCGCGTTGGAGCCACCGCCGACGCAGGCGGTCACCGCGTCCGGCAGTGCACCGGTCAGGTCCAGGCACTGTGCTCGGGCCTCCTCGCCGATGCCCCGGACGAAGTCGCGGACCAGCGCCGGGAAGGGGTGTGGACCGGCGGCGGTGCCGATCAGGTAGTGGGTCTCGTCGACGTTTGCGACCCAGTCCCGCATCGCCTCGTTCATCGCATCCTTGAGGGTGCGCGAGCCGGTCGTCACCGGTACGACCGTCGCGCCGAGCATCCGCATCCGGGCCACGTTCAGCGCCTGCCGCTCGGTGTCGACCTGACCCATGTAGACCACGCACTCCAGGTCGAACAGGGCCGCGGCGGTGGCGGTGGCGACACCGTGCTGACCGGCACCGGTCTCGGCGATCACCCGCCGCTTGCCCATCCGTCGGGTCAGCAGCGCCTGACCGAGCACGTTGCGCACCTTGTGCGCGCCGGTGTGGTTGAGGTCCTCCCGTTTGAGCAGCACCCGGGCGCCGGCCCGGGCGGAGAACCGGCGGGCCTCATAGAGCAGCGACGGCGTTCCCGCGTAGTCGCGCAACAACCCGGCGAACTCGGCCCGGAACGCCGCGTCGGCCATCGCCGCCTGGTGCGCCGACGCCAGCTCGTCGAGCGCGGCGACAAGTGCCTCCGGCACGAACCGGCCGCCGAACGTACCGAAGTGGCCGGCGGCGTCGGGGAACTGCGCCGGCACCTCGGTGTTCGTGGCGTCAGCACTCATCGCGGGTCCTCTCGCTCACAAACGGTCACCCGGCTCGGTTCAGCGCACCGGGCGGGGCGTCGCCGGGTGGTTGCCGGCGTTGACAAGTTCGGCCACCGCCTCCCGGGGACTCTTCTGGGTGACCAGCCCCTCACCCACGAGGACGGCGTCGGCGCCGGCCGAGGCGTACCGGATCAGGTCGTGTGGGCCGCGGACACCCGACTCGGCGATCTTGACGACGTTGCTCGGCAGGCCGGGCGCGATCCGCTCGAACACCGACCGGTCGACCTGAAGGGTACGCAGGTCACGGGCGTTGACCCCGATGACCTGGGCGCCGGCCTCCATGGCCCGGTCGGCCTCCTCCTCGTCGTGCACCTCGACCAGCGCGGTCATGCCCAGCGACTCGATCCGCTCCAGCAGGCCGACAAGCACGTTCTGCTCAAGCGCGGCGACGATCAGCAGCACCAGGTCCGCGCCGTGGGCACGAGCCTCGTGCACCTGGTAGCTGGAGACCACGAAGTCCTTGCGCAACACCGGGATGTTCACCGCGGCCCGCACGGCGGCGAGGTCGTCCAGCGACCCGCCGAACCAGCGGCCCTCGGTGAGCACGCTTATCGCGCGGGCACCGCCGGCCGCGTACTCGCCGGCCAGGTCCGCCGGGTCGGCGATCTCGGCCAGCTTGCCCTTGGACGGCGAGGCGCGCTTCACCTCGGCAATGACCGCGACGCCGGGCCGGCGCAGGGCCGCGTACGCGTCCAGCGGCGGCGGCGCGGCGGCGGCCAGTTCACGGATCCGCTCCAGCGGAACCTGTTCCTGCCGCCGGGCCACGTCTTCCCGGACGCCGGCCAGGATCTCGTCGAGCACGCTGACGGGCGCCGCCGGGCCGGCCTCGTCCCCCTCCGCGTGGGCATGTTCAGCAGTCACCAACGGACTCCCCTCTCCGGGTGTCATGGGCCGATGCTAGGTGGCCCCACCTGGACCCGACCGCCGGGGGTATGGCGCTCCTCACGAAATGGGCTGCGGCATAATGGCCCACTTGTGCGCACGGATTGTGACTCTGCGTCACGAGACCATCGACGTTCACCCATGCCAGGGGGTCCGGAGGCCCCCCGCAGGGGTCGGCGATCCGGCCACATCGATGTTGTGACCAAGCTCAAGGACCAAGGTCCCTGTGCCGGTCAGCCCGCTACCGCAGAGTTGACGGTGCAGTCATCACCACGAAACCCGGGCCGAGCAGCATCAGGCTCGGGCACACTCAATGACGCGCCTGCCCCACCGCCACGACGATCTCTCCCCGGGGTGATCATGAGTACCTCCGCGCCGCACCAGACCATCGGCCTCACCACCATCTCGCGCACCGTCGCGTCGCTCGCCGTCGGTGTCGTCCACACGTTGGAGCGGGCAGTGGTCGGGCCCGACCGGATGCGGACCGCTTCCGGTAACGCCTGGGAGGCCATCTGCGCCGACCGGGCCCGAGCCGACCAGCGGGCCGAGTTGGACCGCCTCGTCGCGGAACTCACCGCGGCCCGGGCGCGGGCCCGCCAACCGGTCGGCTGACCGCACCGCTCCGCCCGGCCCATCTGCTGGCCGGGGCGTCCGCGAGCCGCCAGTTCTCCCGGCCCACCGTGCCACCGACACCCGCGCGGTCGTGGTGCGGCAGCCCTGAGCAGCGCCTACCCGTGGCCGTGAACGAGTGCGGCCCGATGGGGATTGACTCCTCACCGTCATGTCACCCTCAAATCTTCATGTCGCAGTGACATGACGGTGAGGAATCTCATTGGCCCCGACCGCACGGCACCGCCCGGCCGCACGGCAACGTCGACCGCACGGCAACGTCCGGGCGCTCAGCGGATCGTGGGGTCCTCGCCACGGTCCATCGCCTCCCACGCCTCGACGGTGCCGGCCCCCTCGATCGGGCCGCTGGTGCCGGTCGGCCGGGTGGTCCGACGTTCGTAGCGGGCACCCATCGCCGGCCAGCGGTGACCACGCAGCATGGTCAACGAACCACCGGCGGCGGAGAGGATCCCGCCGAGCAGGGTGAGCGCGGGCCACTGCCAGGTGACCGGGTCCCCGAGGTCACCGACGAGCCCGTAGCCTCCGCCGGCCGCGAGGGCCAGGCCGAGCACGGTCAGCAGCCCGCCGAGCACCCGACGCAGCCGGCCCCGGGTGGCCAGCACCGCGCCCCCGCCGGCCAGCCCGACGAGGGCCAACGCCGGCAGCCACGGCAGCAGTTGCCCGCCCGTGCGTCCCTCCTCCACCAGCAGCAGCGTCGGGTCCGCCCGGCTGACCGCGCCGACCACCCAGGTGCGGGTCGCCGCCCACAGCGCCAGCCCCGCGCCGGCCAGGCAGAGCAGCACGGCGTACGCCAGCTCCCGCCGGCCCGGCACGGACCGGGCACCCCCGGGTTCCACCGCTACATTCCTCGCGCTCACCGGACCTACTTTCCGTTCGCGACTGCGGGACTCCGCTGCGCTACATTCCTCGCGCTCACCGGGCCGGCCGGAGGGTTTCCGCGGCGGCGATGGCCGCCAGCACCGCGGCGGCCTTGTTCCTGGTCTCCTGGTCCTCCGCAGCCGGATCGGAGTCGGCCACCACACCGGCGCCGGCCTGCACGTACGCGCGGCCGCCCCGGATCAGCGCGGTCCGGATCGCGATGGCCATGTCGAGATCGCCGGCGAAACCGAAGTACCCCACCGTCCCGCCGTAGAGACCCCGGCGGACCGGCTCCAACTCCTCGATGATCTCCATGGCACGTACCTTCGGCGCGCCGGAGAGCGTGCCCGCCGGGAAGGTCGCGGCGAGCGCGTCGAAGGCGGTGCGGTCCGCCCGCAGCGTGCCGACCACCGTGGAGACGATGTGCATCACGTGGCTGTACCGCTCGATTGTGGCGAACTCCGGCACCTCGACGGTGCCGGGACGGCAGACCCGGCCGAGGTCGTTGCGGCCCAGGTCGACCAACATCACGTGCTCGGCACGTTCCTTCGGGTCGGCGAGCAGTTCGGCGGCGAGCCGGGCGTCGGCCTCCGGGGTCGCGCCGCGCGGTCGGGTGCCGGCGATCGGGTGCAGCAGGGCCCGCCGCTCGCCGTCCACCTCACCGGTCACCTTCAGGTGCGCCTCGGGTGACGAGCCGACGATGTCGAAGTCGTCGAAGCGCAGCAGGTACATGTAGGGGCTCGGGTTGGTGGTGCGCAGCACCCGGTAGACGTCCAACGGGTCGGCGTCGGTCTCCCGCTCGAACCGCTGGGCGAGCACGATCTGGAAGCACTCGCCGGCCCGGATCGCCTCCTTCGCCGCCTCCACCGCCTTCGGGTACCCACCGTCCGGGGTGCGGCTGCGCACCTCGCCGGCCGGCGGGCGGGCGACCGTGGCGACCATCGGCGGGATGGGCCGCGACAGCGCAGTGGTCATCGCGTCCAGGCGGCCCACCGCGTGGTGGTAGGCGGCGGTGACCAGCTCGTCGCGACCCGGCTCGTCCAGCGGCGGCAGGATCGCGTTGGCGACCAGGATCGCCGAACCGTCGAAGTGGTCGAGCACCACCAGATCGGTGGCGAGCATCATGCCCAGCTCGGGCAGGCGCAGGTCGTCCTCGGTGAACGCGGGAAGCCGCTCGAAGCGGCGGATCAGGTCGTAGCCGAGATAGCCGACCATGCCGCCGGTCAGCGGTGGCATCCCGTCACCCGGGGCGCCGGGCGGGCCGGCCAGCGCCGTCACCGTCGCCCGCAGCACCTCGACCGGGTCCCCGGAGGTCGGCAGACCGGCCGGCGGCACGCCGAGCCAGGCCGCGGTGCCGTCGCGCTCGACAAGGGTGGCGCTGCTGCGCACCCCGACGAAGGAGTACCGGGCCCAGGCCAGCCCGGACGAGCCGACGCCCTGCTCGGCGGACTCCAGCAGGAACGTCCCCGGGCCACCGGCGAGCTTGCGGTAGACGCCGACCGGTGTCTCCGCGTCGGCGAGCAGCCGGCGGGTGACCGGCACCACCCGCCACCGGGCGGCAAGTTCGGTGAAGGTGCTCGCGTCCGGGCTCACCCGACCGTCGCTCATGCCGGCACTCCGCTTCGCTCGCTCATGAGGCCACCTCGCCGGTGACCGGGAGCTCGGTGGAGAAGCAGGTGCGCTGCCCGGTGTGGCAGGCGGCACCGACCTGGTCGACGCTGACCAGTACCGCGTCACCGTCGCAGTCGAGCGCGACGGAACGGACGTACTGATGGTGGCCGGAGGTGGCGCCCTTGACCCAGTACTCGCGCCGGCTGCGCGACCAGTAGGTGGCCCGGCCGGTGGTCAGCGTGCGGTGCAGGGCCTCGTCGTCCATCCAGGCCATCATCAGCACCTCGCCGCTGCCGTGTTGGCGGACCACCGCGGCCACCAGGCCGTCGGGGGTGCGTCGCAGGCGGCCGGCGATCGCCGGGTCGAGGCGTGACGGTCGCTGCGAACCGCCCGGCCGCTCCGGCTGCTCAGGGTGGGCGCCGGTCACCGGCGCGTCAGGTACGGGCACAGTGAGCCATTGTCCCGCACGCGGCGCGGGTACCCCAGCGGGCTCCCGGCTGGCGGAAGGCGTACCGCCGCCGGGCCGACCCAACTGGGCCACGTAGCGGTCCAGGCGCCCGTCCAGCAGGGCGTCGGCGAGATCCGGCCCGGCCGCCCGGGCGACCTCGGCGGCGTACGGACGGATCAGCGGCAGGGTGCCGGTCACCAGGCGGGCCGCCGCCGCCCACACCTGGCCGGTCGAGACGGGACGCAGGCCGAGGCAGCGCAGCATGTCCTCGCGGTAGCCGGCGGGCGCCACCGGCAGGTCGAGCGCGGCGGCGAAGGCCGACCGGCGGGAGACCACCCGTACCGACGGGTTCGCCAGCCGCAGCACCGAGGGACAGAGCCGAGCCAGGTCGGCAGCGGCCAACCGGGCACCGAGCGCGTCCTCGTCGTCCCGGGCCGCCGCCACCTTGCCGAGCGTGGCGATCAGTTCCTCCAGCCGTGGCTCGTCGGCCGGCTGGCAGAGCACCGGCAGGTCGATGCGGTGCCGCCAGTACGGGTCGGCCCAGAGCAGCCGGGTGGGGGCTGTCACCGGCAGACCGAACGCCCAGTCGGCCGGCTCACCGAGCCGGGTCACCCAGGAGCGGATGTCCCGGGCCGCTACCGACACGTGGGTCAGCCGGCCGGAGTGCTCCGCGAGGTACGCCCGACGTGCCGCGTACGGAGCGCCACCGAGCAGCACGTCGACGTCGACGTCGCTGTGCGCGGTGGCGGCTCGGCGCGCGTGGCTGCCGCGCAGCAGGATGCCCACCACGGGCCGGTCGGCGCTCGCCCGCAGCCGTGCGGCCCAGTCGTCGAAGAACCCACTGTCCGGTGACGGAGCGTGATCCACTGCGCCATCGTGCCGCACGTCCGATCAGGGTGCAATGACCGGTGACGGACCTGGCGTCCGATCCGGTACTGACTGACCGTGCTATTGGCTTTGCCACCGTGGAGGGCGTTTAGCCCGATTACGCACTCAGTCGAACTCGCCCAGCTCCGCCCGCCGGTAGTGGTCGATCTTGAAGTCGAGCACCTTGAGGTCCTCCTCCAGCTCGTCCATCCGGTGCAGCACCCGTACGCGATGCTCCTCGAACAGCGCCCGGCGGGCACCGAGCGTGCCATCACCCTGTCGGGCCAGCTCGACGTAGCGACGCATGTCGCGCACCGGCATGCCGGTGCGGCGCAGCCGGGTCAGCAGCAACAGCCAGTTGACGTCCTCCGTGGTGTAGCGACGCCGACCGGCGGAATCCCGGCCCACCGGGGCCACCAGCCCCTCCTGCTCGTACCAACGCAACGTGTGGGTGGTCAGGCCGACCCGCTGGGCCGCCTCGCTGACGGTGAAGGTCGGCTCCCGCGTACCGATGTCCATCGTTCGAGGGTCCCAGCACCGGCGGGCCCGGCGCGACCCCGCGCCGCGTGCTTGCCGAAACGGCGGTATTTCACCTACCGTTGATTTCAACAGACGATGAATTGGGGAGGTGGGCGATGGGCGACGCGATCGCCGTCCGGGGCCTGGTCGTGGACCGGGGCGGACGGCGGGTGCTGCACGCGATCGACGCCACGGTGCCGCGCGGCTCGGTCACCGGTCTGCTCGGGCCGAGCGGCAGCGGCAAGACCACGTTGATGCGCGCGGTCGTCGGAGTGCAGGTGATCGCCGCCGGCACGGTGACGGTGCTCGGAGCCCCGGCCGGCTCGCCGCCACTGCGCCACCGGGTCGGTTACCTGACCCAGGCGCCGAGCGTCTACGCCGACCTGACGGTGCGGGAGAACGCCCGCTACTTCGCCGCGCTGCACGGCCGCGACCGGGCCGAGGCCGACCGGGCGGTGGCCGACGTCGGGCTGGCCTCGGCGGCGAGCCAACTGGTGGGCACCCTCTCCGGCGGGCAGCGCAGCCGGGCGTCGCTGGCCTGCGCACTGGTCGGCGAGCCCGAGCTGATCGTGCTCGACGAGCCCACCGTCGGTCAGGATCCGGTGCTGCGGGCCGACCTCTGGGCCCGCTTCCACGCGCTGGCCGCGACCGGGACGACCCTGCTGGTGTCGAGTCACGTGATGGACGAGGCCGCCCGGTGCGACCGGTTGCTGCTCATCCGCGAGGGACGGCTCATCGCCGACGACACGCCAGCGGCCATCCGGGCCGCCGCCGGGGTGGACGACCTCGACGAGGCGTTCCTGCGGCTGATCAGAGCCGCTCAGCCCGACCAGTCCGGGGAGGCGTGATGAACCCGCGCATCCTCTCCGCCACCGTCACGCGCATCCTGCGGCAGCTGCGCCACGACCGACGGACCGTCGCGCTGCTGGTGGCCGTGCCCACCGTCCTGCTCACCCTGGTCTACTACATGTACGCCGACCAGCCCGCGCCGCCCGGGCAGCCGTCGACGTTCGACCGGATCGCGCTGGTGATGCTCGGCTTCTTCCCGTTCATCATCATGTTCCTGGTGACAAGTATCGCGATGCTGCGCGAGCGCACCACCGGCACGCTGGAACGGCTGCTCACCACCCCACTGGGCAAGACCGACCTGCTCTTCGGGTACGGGATCGCCTTCGGGCTGGCCGGCGCGGTGCAGGCCGGCATCGCCTCCGCCGTCGCGTACTGGGTCTTCGGCCTCCAGACGGCCGGCAGCAGCGCCCTGGTCATCATGATCGCCGCACTGAACGCGGTGCTCGCCGTCGCGCTCGGGCTGCTCTGCAGCGCCTTCGCCCGCACCGAGTTCCAGGCCGTACAGTTCATGCCGGTCGTCGTCGCGCCACAACTGCTGCTCTGCGGGCTGTTCGTGCCCCGCGACGAGATGGCCGGCTGGTTGCAGGCGATCAGTGACGTGCTGCCCCTGTCGTACGCCGTCGAGGCCCTGCAGGAGGTCGGCGCGCACGCCGAACCGACCGGGACGATGTGGCGTGACGTGGCGATCGTCGCCGCCGCGGCGGTGCTGGCGCTGGTCCTCGCCGCGGCCACCCTGCGCCGGCGCAGCGGCTGACGGCACCGTGCCTGCCCGGCGCGGGTGGGCCGCGCCCGCCGGGCAGGCACGGCCGCCGACAGGAGCGAGGGAGGGCGATGGTACGGCGCAGCGGACGGCGACCCGGCAAACCCGGCACCCGGGACGCGATTCTCGACGCGGCCCGGGCCGTCTTCGCCGAACGCGGCTTCGACGCCAGCACCATCCGGGCCATCGCCGCCTCGGCCGGGGTCGACCCGGCCCTGGTGCACCACTACTTCGGCACCAAGGAACAGCTCTTCCTGGCCGCCATGCGGTTCCCGGTGGACCCTCGGGAACTGCTGCCGAAGGTGCTCGCCGGTGACCGTGCCGCCCTCGGCGAGCGGCTGGTACGCATGTTCGTCACGGTCTGGGACTCGCCGGCCGGTGCCGCCGGGGTGGCCCTGCTGCGCTCCGCGGTCAGCAGCGAATGGACCGCCCGGCTGCTGCGCGAGTTCCTCACCACCCAGGTGCTGCGCCGGGTCCTCGACCAGCTCGACGTCGATCCGGCCGAGGTGCCGCTGCGCGGATCGCTGGTGGCCAGCCAACTCGTCGGGCTGGCGCTGATGCGCTACGTGATCCGGTTGGAGCCGGTGGCCTCCGCCGCGCCGGAGACCCTGATCGCCACGGTCGGCCCGACCGTGCACCGCTATCTCACCGGCGACCTCGCCGGTTGATCCGGCGGAGACCTGTCGACCCGGCGGGACCGCAGAGACCGGCAGCGACCTGCGCGACGGTCGGTCAGCTCGCGCAGAACACCGGGTGCAGCAGCCGGGTCAGGTCGGCCTGGTCGGTCAACCGGCGGCCGAAGGCGAGCCGGGCCCGTCGCCGGGCGCCCGGCCGGCCGAAGCTCACCAGCATCCCGTACCTGTCGATCCGCTCGACCCGTGGCGCGTGCTCGACCGGGCCGGCGGCCAGGCCGAGCTGCCGGCGCAGGTAGTCCGTCATCCGCTGGGCGTGGTCCTCGCCCAGGTGGGCGAGCAGACCCGCCTCGAGCGGGTGCAGCGGGTCCGGCTCGGCCTCGGCGTACGCCCCAGGGTCGATCCGGCGCAACTCGCCGGCCCGGTGCCAACGCGCCTCGGCCACCTCGAAGCGGAAGAGCCGGAATCGGGTGCCGACGTCGAGCAGGTCGCCGGTGGGCTCCACGGCGGCGAAGTCCACCGCGGCGGCCCGTGCCTCGTCGCCGGCCAACAAACGCGCCCAACCGGAGACCAGAGCCCGGCCGAGTGACGGTGCCCCGGCGGCCGGCGGCAGGTCGAGCACGTCGAGCACCACCGCGACGGCGCGGTCCCCGGCACCGGGACCCAGCGCCGCCGCGAGATCGCTGACCACCGGCACCAGCAGCAACACCCGCCCCTCGGGGTCGGTGGCGTGGCGCGCGTGGTGCAGACCGGGCCGGCAGGCCAGGTGGACGAGGCCGGGCAACCGACCCGCGACCAGGGTCCGGACGATCTCAGCGGGGCTGGGCCGCATGACACGACCTCCTTTGAGGTTAGGCTTACCTAACTCGGAGGGTATGGCATCGGCTCCGCGTCGTCTACCGGGTCTGCTCAAGCCACGAGGCGTAGAGCAGCCCGTACACCGAATCCGGCTCGCGGACCAGCTCGTCGTGCGAGCCACGCTGCACGACCCGCCCCCGGTCCACCACGATCACCTCGTCGGCGTTCTGCGCCGTCGACAGCCGGTGCGCGATCGCCAGGGTGGTCCGACCCCGGGTCACCGCGTCCAACGTCCGCTGCAACCGCACCTCGGTGGCCGGGTCCACCGCACTTGTCGCCTCGTCCAGCACCAGCAGGTCCGGATCGGCCACATACGCCCGGGCCAACGCCACCAACTGGCGCTCCCCCACGCTCAACGCCTCGCCACGCTCGCCCACCCCGGTGGCCAGCCCGGCGGGCAGCCCGTCCAGCCAGTCGGCCAGACCCAACTCGGTGAAAGCGGCGGTGAGCTGCTCATCGGTCAGCTCCGGACGGGCGAAGCGGACGTTGTCGGCCACCGTGGCGTCGAACAGGAACCCGTCCTGCGGAACCATCACCACCCGGGAACGCAGCGAGTCGAAACGCACGTCGGTCAGCGGCACCCCGGACAGCAGCACCGCCCCGGCCGTCGGATCCATCAGCCGGGTCACCAGCTTGGCGAAGGTGGTCTTGCCGCTACCGGTCTCACCGACCACCGCCACCCGACTCTTCGCCGGGATCTCCAGGCTGATGTCGTGCAGCACCGTCGGACCGCCCGGATAGGCGAAGCGCACGCCGCCGAAGCGGATGTCCAGCGGCCCGGTGGGCAGCTCACGCCCCTGCGCCCCCGGATCCGCCACATCCGGTTCGACATCCAGCACGTCGAGCACCCGACGCCAGCCGGCGATCGCGTTCTGCGCCTCGTTCAGCACCTCGGTGGCGATCTGCACCGGCTGGATGAAGAGCGTCACCAGGAACAGGAACGCGGTGATCTCACCGATGCTCAGCGTCCGGTCGGCGCCGAGGAACACCCCGAGCACCACCACGCCGGCCAGCGCCAGCCCGGCGGCCAGCTCACCGACCGAGCTGCCGAGGATGCTGATCCGGATCGCCTTCTGCTGCGCCCGCCGCTGACCGTCGATCGCCTCGTCCAGCCGCCGGGCGGTACGGCCCGCGATGCCGTACGCCCGGATCACCGGCGCGCCGACCACGCTCTCCCCGACCGCCCCCAGCAGGGCGCCGGTGCGCTGCCGGACCACCCCGTACGCAGCGGCGAGCCGGCGCTGGAGCAGCCGGATCACCAGTACCGCCGGCCCGAAGGCGACGAAGACCACAAGCGTCAACTGCCACGAGTACGCCAGCATCACGGCCGTGGTGACCACCAGCTGCCCCAGGTTGACCAGCAGGATCACCCCACCCCACTGAAGGAACTGGGTGATCTGGTCGACGTCGCTGGTGACCCGGGAAACCAGGGAACCCCGCCGCTCCGACTGCTGGTGCAGCATCGACAGGTCGTGCACGTGCCGGAAGGCGCGTACCCGCACCCCCGCCAGCGCCGTCTCGCTGACCGTGAACAGTCGGCGCATCATCAGGTAGCCACAGGTCGTGGTCACCACCAGCACCGCCGCGGTGACCGACACCACCACGAACAGCGCGTCCAGGTCCAACCCGCCGGCGATGCCCCGGTCGATGCCCTGCTGCACGGCCACCGGCACGGCCACCCGGCCGATCATGTACACCAGTGCCAGAGCGAGGGTGCCGGCCAACCCGACCCGCAGTTCCGGGGAGAGCGCCAGCCCTCGACGCAGCGTCCGCCACGTCGACTCGGCCTGCTCCGGCGCTTCGCCGACCGTCACCGAGCCCACGCTCACCGGGTCCGCCTTTCGTTCGCGACTGCGGGGCTCGCAAGCTCACTCCTCGCGCTCACCGGGTCCGCCTTTCGTTCGCGACTGCGGGGCTCGCAAGCTCACTCCTCGCGCTCACCGGTCCACCTCCAGTCCGGAGGTCATCGGGGTGACCTCGTCGTACGTGCGCTGCCGGTCAGGGTCGACCTCGGCCTGCTCGTAGGCGGTGACGAGATCGGCGTAGCCCGGCACGGTGGCCAGCAGCGTGCTGTGGGTGCCCCGCGCCACCACCCGCCCCTGCTCCAGGTAGATGACCTCGTCGGCGAGGGCGATGGTGGCCCGCCGGTAGGCCACCACCAGGATCGACGCGCCCGGGCCGCCGCCGGCCGACGAGCGCAGCCCGGCCAGGATGGCGGCCTCCACCCGGGGGTCGACCGCGCTTGTCGCGTCGTCGAGCACCAGCAGTCGGGGCCGACCCGCCAACGCCCGGGCGAGGGTTAGTCGCTGCCGCTGGCCGCCGGAGAGGGACGTGCCCCGCTCACCGACCATGGTGTCCAGCCCGTCGGGCAGGGCGGCGACGAACCCGTCGGCCTCGGCCAGGCGCAGCGCGGCCCAGACGGCCTCGTCGTCGACGCCGGGGCGGTCCAGCGAGACGTTGGCCCGGACGGTGTCGTCGAAGACGAAGGGCACCTGGGCGACCAGCGCGGCGGTACCGGCGAGTACGTCCGCGGCAAGGTCACGGACATCCACGCCGTCGATGCTGACCGTGCCCGACTGCGGATCGACCAGCCGGACCGCCAGCGCGGTGATGGTGGACTTGCCGGCGCCGGTCGGCCCGACCAGGGCGACGGTCTTGCCGGCCGGCACGGTGAAGGAGACCTCGCCCAACACCTCGGCTCCGGGCAGGTGCGCCTCGGCGGGTTCGTAGGCAAATCCGACGTCGGCGAAGGTGAGCGTGGCCGGCGTCGCCACGGCCGGGTCCGGCCGGGTGTCGCCGTACGGCATCTCGCCGGTGGCGTCCAGCACCCGGCGGATCCGGTCCCAGCCGGCGACGCTGCGCGGCAGTTCGGCCAGCACCCAGCCGATGGCCCGCACGGGGAAGGCCAGCACGGTGAAGAGGAAGGCCACGCTGACCAGCTCGGACACCTCGATGGCACCCTGGCGCAGCCGGTACGCGCCGACCACAAGCACGGCGAGCGTGCCCAGGCTGGGCAGGGTCTCCAGCATCGGATCGAAGATGCCCCGGAGCCGACCGACCGAGATCAGCGCGTCGCGCAACTCGCCGGCCCGATCCGCGAACCGGGCGGTCTCCTGGGCCTCCCGACCCATCGTCTTGACCACCAGCGCACCGTCGAAGCTCTCGTGCGCGATGCCGCTGACCTCGGCCCGCAGGCGCTGGGCCCGCGCCTGACGCGGGGCCATCCGGCGGGAGTACGCCACGTTGAGCGCGAACAGGGCCGGGAAGACGGCCAGCCCGACCAGCGCCAGCGCCCAGTCGACGGCGAACAGTGACGTCACCGCGCCGATCAGCATCACCAGCGTGCCCACCGCGAACGGTAACGGCGCGATCGGTTGCCAGGCGGCCTCGACGTCGGAGTTGGCGTTGGACAGCAGCGTGCCGGTCGCGTTGCGGTGGTGCCAGGACAGCGGCAGTTCCAGGTAACGGCGGGTGACCCGGCGGCGGTAGGCGGCCTGGAGGCGGAACTGCATGTAGCCGGCGCCGAGCCGTCGACCGAAGATGCCGACCACCCGCAGCACGCTCAGCCCGAGCAGTGCCGCGGCGGCCAGCGCCAGCGCGCTCACCGCCACCGAACCGCTCTCGACGGCCGGCACCACCACATCACCGACCACCGCGCCGACCACGAACGCGCTGGCGACCACCATCAGGCCGAACAGCACGCTGCCGGACACCGCGACCGCGAAGATCCTCGGTTGTTCCCGGATGGCCTGCCCGAGAACGGCCAGCCCGCGACCGAGCACGTCCCGACTAGTCCCGCTCGCCACATTCTCCCCCGCCGTAAGCCGCCATAATCCTCTCTCATCCTTACCGCTACGCGCCCGGTACGCCGACCCCCGGCGATATGTCCGACGTCACCCCACGGACCGGATCGACCGCGTGCCGGCTCGGCACGCGACCTCGTCCGCACCGGCTTACGATCACTGTCATGTCGCGGTACGCCCGATCGGAGCGCGAGGCGCTCACCGAGCTGATGTCCACCCTGGGCCCGGACGCCCCGACCCTCAACGAGGGCTGGACGACGCGGGACCTCGCCGCACATCTGGTGGTCCGGGAGCGTCGTCCGGACGCCGCGACGGGCATCTTTCTCCCGCCACTGAGCGGGTACGCCGAGCGGGTGCGGCGTCAGGTCGCCGCCCTCGACTGGACCGAGCTGCTCGGCCAGGTGCGGCGTCCTCCGCTGTGGAGCCCGGTGAGCAATCCGCTGACCGACGAGCTGACCAACACGCTGGAGTTCTTCATCCATCACGAGGACGTACGCCGCGCCCGGGCCGGCTGGCAGCCCCGCGAGTTGCCGGCGGGGTTGGAGCGGGCGCTGTGGCGACGGGTGTCGGCGCTGGGCCGGCTGGCCCTGCGTCGCTTCCCGGCCCAGGTGCTGGTCCAGGCGCCCGGTCACGGCGAGGTGGCCACCGGCCGTGGCGGCGAGCCGCTGCGGCTGGTCGGCACGCCCGGTGAGCTGGCCCTGTTCCTGTCCGGCCGGCAACGCGCTGCGCGGGTGCAACTCGACGGCACGCCGGCCCTGGCCGATCGGCTCCGCACGGCCAGCCTGGGCTTCTAACCCTCTGTGCGGAACCGGTCACGGCAAAATCCGAAACGTTACTCTACTCATCGACCGACCACCATTGGTGCTCCCGTACGCTGACCCGCGCCGCCTCGTGGGGGGGTGGCGACAGGGAGCGCGATGCGAAGCTTTGTGGTCTCGGCCCTGCGAGAGCCTCCGTTCGCCGGCGTCCGCCACGAGGACACCGAGCGCGTGGCCCGGGAGAGCACGGGCTGGGCGCAGGAGCTGGGCCTGATCAGTAACGGGCAGCGGCTGCACCGAGCGGATGCGGCCGGGCTCGCCGGGCGGGCCTGCCCGCAGGCCCCGCCGGAACGCCTGCGCCTGCTGACCGACCTGATCTCCTGGCTGTTCGTGATGGACGACGCCTGCGACGAGGACGGGCTGGGTGCCGATCCCACGCTGCTCGCACCGACCGTGGCCGCGCTGCTTGACGTGCTGGACCGCCAGGGCGCGCCGGGTCCGGTGCCGCCCGGCGCGGCCGGGACGCTGGCGCTCGGCCTGGCCGACCTGTGCCAGCGGGTACGCGGCCACCGACGCCCGGCGGTGCTGCTGCGGTTCGTCGCCGGGATGCGCGATTACCTGCTGGCGCTGCTGTGGGAGGCGGCGAACCGGGAACACGAGCGGGTCCCGCCGGTCGACGAGTACGTCCAGATGCGCCGGCACACCGGTGCGGTGTACCCCAGTCTCACCCTGACCGACCTGGCGCTGGACGGCTTTCCGCCGGCCGTACGCCGAGCCGACCCCGGGTGGGCCGCCCTGGAGATGCTGGCCGCCGACCTCATCTGCTGGTGCAACGACGTCTTCTCCTACCGCAAGGAACACCAGGGCGGGCCGGACGCGCACAACCTGATCACGGTGCTGACCAGGGAGACCGGCGACGAGTCGGTGGCGCTGCGGGCCGCCGCCGACCGGTTCAACGATCGGCTCGGCGCATACCTGGCGGCCGAGACCAACCTGTTGGCCAGCCACGGCGACGCGGTACGGCCGGCGCTGGACACCCGGCGGAACTGGATCCGGGCCACCTACGACTGGTCACGGACAGCGGCGCGCTACGCATGAGACGAGGGTGTCATTCGCGGGAACGGGCTGGTAGATGATCGTCAGGGCTAGCCGACGCCCGGGGACAGGCAATACCCTTCGGTAACGAACACCGACCGTGACGACCGTCACGCCTCCACCCCCGAAGGCGGCTACAGCGATGGCTCTCGATGTACCGTACAGCTCCATTCCTGACATGTTCCTCAAGCGCGTGGCGGCGTCCCCCGACCGCCACGCTTTCGCCCACCCTGGCCCGGACGGACCGGTCTGGCTGACCTGGGCACAGGTCTCCCAGCGGGCCAAGGCGGTCGCCGCCGGCCTGCACGGCCTGGGCGTCGGTCAGGAGGACCGGGTCGCGATCCTGGCGAACACCCGGCTCGAATGGGTGATCGCCGACTTCGGCATCATGTGCGCCAGCGGCGCCACGACCACGGTCTACCCGACCACCGAGCCCGAGGACGCCACCTACATCATCTCCGACTCCGGCTCGAAGGTGCTGTTCGCGGAGAATCCGGACCAGGCGGCCAAGATCGCCGGGGCGCAACTGCCGGCACTGACCCACGTGGTCCTCTTCGACGGTGCCGCCGATCCGTCCGCGGCCGTGCCCCAACTGACCCTCGCCCAGTTGGAGGAGCAGGGCGCCCAGCGGCTCGCCGAGGACCCGGAGCTGATCGAGCGCCTGGTCACCGGCATCGGCCCGGACCATCTGGCCACCCTGATCTACACCTCCGGCACCACCGGGCGTCCCAAGGGCGTCGAACTGCTGCACGGCGGCTGGTGCTGGGAGGGCGTGGCGCAGGAGGCGGTCGGGCTGCTCCGCGAGGACGACCTGCAGTACCTCTGGCTGCCGCTGTCCCACTCGTTCGGCAAGACGCTGCTCTGCGGTGCCACGCACGTCGGCCTGCCCACGTACGTGGACGGCCGGGTCGACAAGCTCGTCGAGCTGCTCTCGGTGGTCCGCCCGACGTTGATGTGCGGCGCACCCCGGGTCTTCGAGAAGGTCTACAACAAGTCGGTCACCACCGCACAGGGCGCCGGTGGGGCAAAGGCCAAGATCTTCGCCTGGGCGGTGGGGGTCGGCAAGGAGAAGGTCGCCCTGGAGCAGGCCGGCAAGGCGGTGCCGGGCGGGCTGAAGCTCAAGTACACGCTGGCGGAGAAGCTGGTCTTCAGCAAGCTCCAGGCCCGTCTCGGTGGCCGCATCCGGGTGCTGGTCTCCGGTGCCGCCCCGCTCAGCCCGGAGATCGCCACCTTCTTCGCCGCGGCGAACCTGCCGATCTCCGAGGGTTACGGGCTGACCGAGACCAGCGCCGGTAACTTCGTCAACCCGCCCGAGGGGCTGCGGATCGGCACCGTCGGCAAGGCCATGGGCGACCTTGAGTGCCGCATCGACACCGACGGCGAGATCCTGCTCAAGGGCCGGCCGGTGATGCGGGGCTACCACAACCTGTCCGAGGAGACGGCCGCCGCGTTCACCGAGGACGGCTTCTTCCGTACCGGCGACATCGGCAGCCTCGACGACGACGGCTACCTGCGCATCACCGACCGCAAGAAGGACCTGGTCAAGACCTCCGGCGGCAAGTACGTCGCACCGTCACACATCGAGGGCATGTTCAAGGCCACCTGCCCGTACACCTCGCAGGCGGTGGTGATCGGCCAGGCCCGCAACTACTGCACGATGCTTGTCACGCTGGACCCGGACGCCATCGCCGGCTGGGCGGCCGGCACCCCGCTGGAGGGCCGCTCGTACCCCGAGATCGTCGCCTCCCCCGAGGCCCAGGCCATGGTCGAGGAGTACGTCGCCCAGCTCAACCAGAAGCTGAACCGCTGGGAGACCATCAAGAAGGTCACCATCCTGCCGCGCGACCTGACCATCGAGGACGGTGAGATCACCCCGTCGCTGAAGATCAAGCGTCGTGGGGTGGAGAGCAACTTCGCCGACGAGATCGACAAGATGTACGCCGGCACCGTCGCCGAGATCTGATCGACGGTCATCCCCCGGCCCCGTACCTGCGCCAGGTGCGGGGCCGGTGCCGGTGCCCGGTTCCCCGCGCCGCGGGTCGGTGTCACAGCCGGCGGCGGAACACGTTCGCCTCGTCCTCCAGGGCGAGCTGCTCCTCCAGGGCCAGGCGCCGCACCCGTCGGCGCACCGGGCCGTCCCGCCCGACCTGCACCAGCACCAGCACGACGAAGACCGTGCCGACCAGGGTCAGGTTGGCCAGGCTCGGCAACGACAGCAGCGCCGGCGCCGAGACCGCCAGCACGCCGGCACCTATCAGCGGCCGGCGGGCCAGGCGATGGAACATGCGCCACTGCATGGCGACCAACGCCAGCAGGTAGACCACCAACCCGCCGTAGAGCGAGAGCAGTTCCAACCCGCCGAAGGTGTCCTGGTTGGGCAGCACGGCGGGGTCGGTGAGGCGGGCGATCATGCGCTTGATCCCGAGGGCGAAGAAGATGATTCCGACGATCAACGGCAGGTGCAGGTAGGTGTACACGTCCCGGACCAGGGGGATCCGCTCCGGCCCCCGCACGCCGTGCAGGTGCTGCTCCATAGCGAGGGCGAGGGTGTCGAAGTAGAGCCACCACAGCGCGAAGATGATGCTGAGGGTGACACCCGCCGCGTAGATGGCCCACCAGCTGATCGGCCGGCCGGTGCGCTCCGCCGCACCCAGGCCAAGGGCGATCACCAACTCACCCAGCGCGACGAGCACGATCAGTCCGTGCCGCTCGGCCAGATGCCCGGCCGAGCGCACCTGCCACGTGGTGCGGATCAGCAGGAGGGCGACGGTGTACTCGAACGACAATGCCACCATCCACAGCCCGAGCCGCACACCCAGCGCCACCCTTTCACCGAAGAGCATGTCAGGCAGCACGGCGGCGATCAGGATGAGCACCGCGCCGCCCGTCGCCGGCAGGGTCAGCAGCACCGCCCGGCGGCGTGACGACACGGTCACGCTCGCCCAGAAGGCCACGATTTTGGTGAGCCAGGTGAGCAGGTAGGCCGTGGCGAACACCAGCGGACCGACCAGACCGCCCGGCTCGTCGTCGAACGCCACATCGGTGGTGAGGGCCAGCACGAAGATCGACGCCATGACGCCGAAGCCGACCGCAGGCATGATCCCCTGGTCGGCACGGACGAGATTGCCGAGTGCGGCGAAGCCGGTCCAGCACGACCAGAGCAACGCCAGCACGAGGAGTGTCTCGATCAGGGCCACCGCGGTCAGTTGCTCGGAGGTCAAGGTGGTGACGTTGAGGAAGGCGAAGACGAAGACCACGTCGTAGAAGAGTTCGAGCCGGGTCACCCGGGAGCCCGGCCGGCCCCAGCTGACCAGATCGGATCTGCCGCCGGTGCCCACCCCGGCAGTGTGCCAAGGATGACGACGGACCTGGGGATGTTTGGTCGAACCCTGGAAGTGGAGTCCGGCCGCCAGTCACAGGTGGCGCCCGCGCCAGGTGGTCTGCTCGGCCTCGGTGGCGAGCTGTTCCGCCAGCGCCACCTCACGCACCCGTCCACGCAGCCCCGCGTCCACCTTCGTCTGCACCACCACCGTGGCCAGCACGACCACCGTCAGCAACCCCAGCGCGGCCAGTTCCGGCAACCGGGCGGCGAGCGGTGACAGCGCCCCCAGCAGGGCGACACAGGCGAGCGTCGGCCACCGTGACAGCCGCAGCACCCGCCAGCCCAGCACCACCAGGGTGAGCAGGTACAGCGCCACCCCGCCGTACAGGACCAGCAGGTCGAACCCGGGCAGGCGGGCACCGCCGAACGGGACGTCCGGATCGGCGGGATCGGTCCGTCGATTCCGGTTCGCCGTGCGGGCCCCGGCTCAGGCGATGACGCTCGGCTCCCGCCAGCGGGGTTGCCCCGCCCGATCCAGGTCGTAGCGGACCGCTGCGATCCGCCCGACCGCCTCGACCAGGTCGGCGGCGGGCAGGGTGAACGGCAGCCGCAGGAAGCGCTCCAGCGTCCCGTCGAGGCCGAAGCGCGGTCCGGGCGCCAGGCGTACGCCGACCTCCTCGGCGGCCCGCGCCAGGGCACTGGAGATCGGCCCGTCCAACTCGGCCCAGAGGGTCACCCCGCCGCGCGGCACGGTGACCCGCCACTCGGGCAGCCGGGCGGCCAGCGCGCCGAGCAACGCGTCACGCTGCACGGCCAGTTGTGCCCGCCGGGCGGCCACGATGGCCGGCGCGACGTCCAGCAGGTGCACCGCGACCAACTGGTCCAGCACCGGGCTGGACATGTCCACACCCACCCGCGCCGCGGCCAGCCGCTGCACCTGCGGCGCCGAGCTGCGGATCCAGCCGATCCGCAGCCCACCCCAGAACGGCTTGCTCATGCCACCGACGCTTACCACCCGGGAGTGCCGGTCGAAGCTCGCCGTCGGCGGCGGCAGGTCGGTCCCGTCCAGCGGCAGATCCACGAACGACTCGTCGATCACGAGATCGGTGCCGACCGCGTGCGCGGTGGCCACCAGCCGCTCCCGCAGCTCGGCCGGCATCAGGTGCCCGGTCGGGTTCTGAAAGTCGGGGATCAGGTACCCGACCCGGGGTCGCACCTGTCGCAGCGTGCCCAGCAGCAGGTCCGCGTCCCAACCGTCGGCATCGGCGGCCAGGCCGTACGTGGTGATCCGGGCCCGCCGGGCGGCGAGTGCCGCGAGCGCGTTGGGGTAGCTCGGCGACTCGACAAGCACCCCGCCGCCTGGCGCGACCGCCAGCCGCAGAACCAGGTCCAGGGCGTGCTGCGTGCCGTTGGTGACCATGATCTGGTCGGGCGAGGTGGGCAGGCCCCGCTCGGTGTACCGCTGGGCGACCGCCTCCCGCAGCTCGATGATCCCGATCGGGTGGTACCCGGCACCGTTGAGGTAGCGGGGCAGGTCCTCCGCCGCCGCGCGGGCCGCCGGCAGCAGCTCGGGCGGGGCGGCCAACGCCGCCACCCCGAGGTCGAGCATGTCCCGGTCGTCCAGCGGGATCCAGAGTCCGTTGGGCGCCACCCGGTGCGTCCCCGGCAGCATCGTCCAGCTTCCGGCGCCCCGCCGGCTGGCCAGGTGCCCGCTGTCGCGCAGCTCGCGGTACGCGGCCGTGACGGTGGTACGGCTGATCCGCAGCGCCTCGGCCAGGTCCCGTTCGGCCGGCAGCCGCACGCCGAGGGGTAGCCGCCCGTCGGCGAGCAGACCGCGTACCGCCCCGGCCAGCGCGGCGTAGTCCGGGCTGCGCCGTCGGCCGGGCAGGGCGTGCCACTGCCCGAGCAGTCGAGCCAATTGGACCCCGCGCACCTGACTTACCATGGCCACTCTCCCAAGATTGGCTCTATCGCGAGGCCAATTGGCACCTAGAGTGGCATGCGTGGCAATGATTGGCAACCTCCGGCACCGGCCGACCCGACGACTCACCCACCTGTTCGCGGGGCTCATCGTCTACGGCTTCAGCATGGCGCTGATGATCCGCTCCGGGCTCGGGCTGAACCCCTGGGACGTCTTCCACCAGGGACTGTCCCGGCTGACCGGGCTGAGCATGGGCACCGTGGTCATCGCGGTGGGCGCGCTGGTGCTGCTGGCCTGGATCCCGCTGCGCCAACGCCCCGGCCTCGGAACCGTCGCCAACGTGGTGGTGATCGGCCTGGCGGTCGACGCGAGCCTGGCCCTGCTGCCGCCCGGAGGGTCGCTCGCGCTGCGGATATTCCTGCTGGTCGCCGGGATCGTCGGCAACGGCGCGGCCACCGCGCTCTACCTCGGCGCCCGACTCGGCCCCGGCCCTCGGGACGGGCTGATGACCGGCCTGGTCGCCCGCCGCCCCGGCCGGTCGCTACGCCTGGTCCGCACCGTCATCGAAATCGGCGTGCTGGCCGTGGGAGCGGTGCTCGGTGGCACGGTCGGCATCGGCACCATCGCGTACGCGCTGACCATCGGACCACTGGCCCAACTGTTCCTGCCCGTGTTCGACGTCGCCGAACCGAACCCACCGGCACCGGAACGGATCGAGCCGGCACCAGCCATCTGACGATCACCCAACGCCACCGACACATACCGGATCGGGTCGGCCCCGTCCACCCACATCGACTGTCGGCAATCATGATGCCACTCACGGTCGCAGTGCGCCGCTCGGTGTTTTCCTGGAGCCGGGTCGCCCGGCAGAATCTCCGCATGGGGGACAACGCCTGGCGTCGTACCGACGCATGGATCTTCGTCTCGCTGGTGATCGCCAGCGGCGCCGGACGCCACCGACGGTCCACGACCACCCGCCGCCCCGAGGGAGTACGCCTCGCCGACGTGCTCTCCACGGCCGACCATCTCGACCACAGCATTCCCGAACGGCACGACATCGAGGAGGCGATCCGCCGGTTGCTCGGCGCCGGGCTGGTCGACGTCGCCGACGGCTGGTTCCGGCTCACTCCCGACGGCGAGCACCTGTGGCGCTCGCGGCCCAGCGCCGGCCTGGCCACCACCGTCGACACCGTGCAGGGCGTGCTCAGCCGCCGGCACGCACCCGGCACCGCGGACTGGCACCTCGACGAACAGGAGCACGCCGCCGCCGTGCAGGAGTACCTGGTGCGATCCATCCCGATGCCCCGGCGCTCCCCCGAAGGACACTCCGGCCGCGGCTGAGCGCCGCGCCGTCGTCGGCCGCGGCGGAGCGCTGGCGACGTCGTACCGCCCTGGCCGCGGCCAGGACGCGATCCGCCGGCTGCGATCGCAGCGCCCCGCCGGCGTCAGCGCACCGGGTGACCGGCGCCGCGCAGCACGTCCTTGACCTCCGCCACGGTCAGCTCCCCGAAATGGAACACACTGGCCGCCAGCACTGCGTCGGCGCCGGCGCCGATCGCCGGAGGAAAGTGGGTCGCCTCACCCGCACCACCGCTGGCCACCACCGGAACGTCGACGACCCGGCGCACCGCGCCGATGAGCTCCAGATCGAAACCGGCCTTCGTACCGTCGGCGTCCATCGAGTTGAGCAGGATCTCGCCCGCGCCCAGCTCGGCGCCGCGCCGCGCCCACTGCACGGCGTCCAGCCCGGTGCCGCGCCGGCCGCCGTGGGTGGTCACCTCGAAGCCGCTGGGGGTGGTGCCCGCCGACGCCCGCCGTACGTCGAGCGAGAGCACCAGCACCTGCCGACCGAACCGCTCCGCGATCTCCGCGAGTAGCTCCGGCCGGGCGATCGCCGCCGTGTTCACCCCGATCTTGTCGGCACCCGCGCGCAGCAGCGTGTCCACGTCCGCCACCGTCCGCACCCCGCCGCCGACGGTCAGCGGGATGAAGACCGACTCCGCCGTACGCCGGACCACGTCGAGCATCGTGCCCCGGTCGCTCGACGAGGCGGTGACGTCGAGGAAGGTCAACTCGTCGGCACCCGCGCGGTCGTACGCGGCAGCCAGCTCGACGGGGTCGCCCGCGTCCCGCAGGTCGAGGAAGTTGACGCCCTTGACCACCCGTCCCGCGTCCACGTCGAGACAGGGGATCACCCGTACCGCCACCGTCATGCGACGAGCCTATCGCCGCCCGTACGACGGCGGCCGGCCCGGCCGGGTCGACGGGGTGCGCCGCCGGTCACAGCCGCACCAGCATCTTGCCGAGGTTCTCGCCGCGCAGCAGGCCAAGGAAGGCCGCCGGGGCGTTCTCCAGGCCGTCGACGATCGTCTCGTCGTACGCCAGCGTGCCCTCGCGCAGCCACCCGGAGACCTCCTGGACGAACTGCTCCCGCAGGTGGCCGTGGTCGCTGACCAGGAAGCCGCGCAGGGTCAGCCGCTTGCCGATGACCTGGGCCAGGTTGCGCGGGGCAGCCGGCGCCTCGGTGTCGTTGTACTGCGCGATCATGCCGCAGATCGCCGCCCGACCGTGCAGGTTCATCGACGAGATGGCCGCCTCCAGGTGCTCGCCGCCGACGTTGTCGAAGTAGACGTCGACGCCGTCAGGGGCGGCGGCCCGCAGCAGGTCGCGTACCGGGCCGTCGTGGTAGTCGAACGCGGCGTCGAAGCCGAGCGCCCGCAGTCGCTCGACCTTGGCCGTCGACCCGGCGCTGCCGATCACTCGGCCGGCACCGCGGAGCCGGGCGATCTGGCCGACCATGCTGCCGACCGCGCCGGCCGCCCCGGAGACGAAGACCGTCTCGCCGGGACGCATCGCGGCCACCTCCAGCAGCCCGGCGTACGCGGTCAGCCCGGTCATCCCGAGCACACCGAGGTAGGCGGTCACCGGCGCCAGATCCGGATCGACCTTCCGGGCGGTCTTCGCCTCGACAAGCGCGTAGTCCCGCCAGCCGAGACCGTGCAGCACGGTGTCGCCCGGGGCGAACCCGTCGGCCTCGCCGCCGACCACCTCGCCGACCGCCCCGCCGTCCAGCGGTGCGTCCAGGGCGAACGGCGGCACGTAGGACCGCACGTCGTTCATCCGGCCGCGCATGTACGGGTCCACCGACATGTACCGGTTGCGCACGAGCAACTGCCCCGGGCCGGGCGTGGGGACCTCGGCGGTGACGAGTCGGAAGTTGTCATCGGTGGGCCAGCCCTGCGGGCGCGAGGCCAGCTGGATCTCACGGTTGGTGGGCACGGGGAGTGTCCTTCCTCTGCCGTCGGGGCGATGGCACGGCCGGGCCGGGGTCCGACCCCGGCCCGGATCACGGGTTGGCCAGGACCGCCAGGGCCTGAGCCACGGTGAACGCCTCCGCGTAGAGCGCCTTGCCGGCGATGACCCCCTCCACGCCGACCGACTCCAGGGTGGCCAGCGCCCGCAGGTCGTCCAGGGTGGAAACGCCGCCGGAGGCGATCACCGGGGCGTCGGTGCGGGCGCAGACCTCGCGCAGCAGGTCCAGGTTCGGCCCCCGCATGGTGCCGTCCTTGGTGATGTCGGTGACCACGTAACGGGAGGCACCGGCCTTGTCGAGCCGCTCCAGCACCTCGTACAGGTCGCCGCCGTCCCGGGTCCAGCCCCGGGCCGCCAGGGTCCGACCGCGCACGTCCAGCCCGATCGCGACCCGGTCGCCGTACTCCGCGCAGACCCGGTCGCACCACTGCGGATCCTCCAGCGCGGCGGTGCCGATGTTCACCCGCTCGGCACCGGTGGCCAACGCGGCACGCAGCGAGGCGTCGTCCCGGATGCCGCCGGACAACTCCACTCGTACGTCGAGGCGGCGCACCACCTCGGCGAGCAGTTCGGCGTTGGTGCCCCGGCCGAACGCGGCATCGAGATCTACCAGGTGGATCCACTCGGCACCGTCGCGCTGCCACGCCAGCGCAGCCTCCAGTGGGTCGCCGTAGGTGGTCTCGCTGCCCGCGGCGCCCTGCACGAGCCGGACGGCCTGGCCGTCGGCGACGTCCACGGCGGGCAACAGGGTGAGGCTCATGTGTCTTGTCCCTCTCGCATGGTCAACGGCGGTCCAGGGCGATCACCACGATCACCGGCAGGACGAGCAGCAGCAGCAGGATCAGCCCGACCCGCAGTGCCAGGTCGGGCACGAGCACCCAGATGAGGGTGATCGCGGCCAGGGTGAGCGCCACGATGGCGGCCCGCTCGCCCCGGGAGTATCGCGGCAACCGGCCCGTGCGACCCCGACGCACCGTCGGCACGACCCGGCGGACCAACGCCCGACGGCGGGCCCGACGGGCGGTGGCCCGCTCGCGCAGCACCCGCTGGCGGGCCGCCTCCGCCTCGCGGGCCGCCCGGCGCTGGGCCCGTTCCTTGCTCACCGTGCCTCCCTGCGGGCGTCACCCACCGGCTCAGCCACCGGCGGGCACGGTGGCCAGCCAGTTGCGCAGCAACGCGGCACCGGTGTCGGCGGACTTCTCGGGGTGGAACTGGACGGCCGACAGCGCGCCCCGTTCCACCGCCGCGACGAAGTCACAGTCATGGTGGGCCGTGGTGACCCGGGCCCCGGACGCCGTCAACGCGGCGGGGTCGCCGACGGCGTACGAGTGGACGAAGTAGAACCGGCTGTCGGCGGGCAGGCCGGCGAAGAGCACCGAGCCGACCGGTGCCTGCACGGTGTTCCAACCCATGTGCGGCAGCCGGGTGGCGGCGAGCCGGCTGACCGTGCCCGGCAGCAGACCCAGTCCCTTGGTCACCACCCCGTGCTCGTCACCGGACTCGAAGAGGATCTGCATGCCGACACAGATGCCCAGCACCGGGCGGCCGGCGGCGACCCGCCCGGCGATCACCGACCCGGCACCTATCGCCTCGATGCCGGCCACGCAGGCGGCGAAGGCACCCACTCCGGGAACCACCAGCCCGTCGGCGTCGGCCGCGGCGGCCAGATCACCGGTGACCACCACGTCGGCTCCGGCTGCGGCCAGCGCACGCTCGGCGGAGCGCAGGTTACCCGAGCCGTAGTCGAGCACCACGATCCGACGCAGCCCACGCGGGGCCGCCCCGCCGTCGGGCCGGCCGGTCATGACCCGTCCCCCGGCAGCAGCCAGAGCACCCCGGCGACGGTGGCCAGCACGGCCAGCAGCGCGGTGACGACCACCGCACCGCGAGGTGCCCCCTGCCGGTGCAGGGACAACGCCCCGCCGACCAGCACGCCGGCCAGGATCAGCAGCAACGTGGGCAGGATGCCGCTCACCGGCGACACCTCCGCCGCGCCGTACCCGAGCCCGTCACAACGCCCCCTTGGTGCTGGGAATCGCCCCGCCCGCCGTCGGGTCCACCGCGGTGGCCTCCCGCAGCGCCCGGGACACCGCCTTGAACTGTGCCTCGACCACGTGGTGGGCGTCCGGATGCCCGCCGGGCCGGGCCGCCCGCAACACGTCCACGTGCAGCGTGATCCGGGCCGCCTGACCGAAGGACTCCCAGATGTGCCGGGTCATGCTTGTCGGATACACCGGGCCGATGTACGGCGCCAGGGGCGGCTCGTCGTGCACCACGTACGGCCGGCCGGAGAGGTCGACGGCCGCCCGGACCAGCACCTCGTCCATCGGCACGGTGGCCGAACCGTACCGGCGGATGCCCGCCTTGTCGCCGAGCGCCTGGTCGAACGCGGCACCGAGGGCCAGCGCGGTGTCCTCCATCGTGTGGTGTGCGTCGATCTCCAGGTCGCCCACGGTGCGTACGGTCAGGTCGAAGCCACCGTGCCGGGCGATCTGGTGCAGCATGTGGTCGTAGAAACCGACCCCGGTGCTGATCTCGGCCACTCCGGTGCCGTCGAGGTCGACCTCGACCAGGACCTTGGTCTCCTTGGTGATCCGCTCCACCCGGGCGGTCCGGCTCATGATGTGCCTTTCGTCGGTCGCGGCTGCGGGGCGATGGAACCCTCGCGCTGAGTACTGTCCACGGCGGCGAGGAAGGCGTCGGTCTCGGCCCGGGTGCCGGCGGTGACCCGCAGCCAGCCGGGCAGGCCGACGTCACGCACCAGCACGCCGTGCGCCAGCAGCGCCCGCCAGGCCACCGACTGGTCGCCGCCCACCTCGTACAACACGAAATTTGCGTCGCTGTCGGCCACCCGCAGGCCACGACGGCGCAGTTCGGCGACGATGCGGTCACGCTGCTCGGCGATCTCGGCGACCGTACCGAGCAGGGCGTCGCAGTGGGCCAACGCGGCCCGCGCGGCGGCCTGGGTGAGCGCGGAGAGGTGGTACGGCAGCCGGACCAGCTGCACCGCCGCCACCACGGCCGGATCGGCGGCCAGGTAGCCCAGTCGGCCACCGGCGAACCCGAACGCCTTGCTCATCGTCCGGGTGATCACCAGCCGTGGGTGCCCAGGCAGCACCGTCAGGGCGCTGACCGTGCCCGGCCGGGCGAACTCCGCGTAGGCCTCGTCGACCACCACCATCCCCGGGGCGACGTCGAGCACCGCGCCGAGCACCGCCGGGTCGAGCGCGGTGCCGGTGGGATTGTTCGGCGAGCAGAGGAAGACCACGTCCGGCTGGTGCTCGCGGACCTGCGCGACCGCCTCGTCGGCGGTAAGCGCGAAGTCGGCCCCCCGGCGGGCCGGCACCCACCGGGTGCCCGTGCCGAGCGCCAGCAGCGGATGCATCGAGTACGCCGGGGTGAACCCGAGCGCGCTGCGTCCCGGCCCGCCGAACGCCTGGAGCAGCTGCTGCTGGATCTCGTTGGAACCGTTGGCCGCCCACACCCCGTCGGCCGTGAGCCCGTGGCCGAGGTACCCGGCCAGGTCGGCCCGCAACGCCAGCGCGTCCCGGTCGGGGTAGCGGTTGAGGTCGCGCAGTTCCGCCGCGAGGGCCTTGCCGATCGCCTCGGCCACCGCCTCCGGCAGCGGGTGGGAGTTCTCGTTGGTGTTCAACCGCACCGGCACGTCCAGCTGCGGCGCACCGTACGGCGACAGCCCCCGCAGATCGTCACGGATCGGCAGGTCGTCCAGACCGGTCATGCGGTGGCCCCGGTCTGCGACTGCGGGACCGGCTCGCTGCCCGGGTGCCCGGCGGCAGCGGGGAACCGGGCGGTGACCGCCTGGCCGTGCGCCGGCAGGTCCTCCACGTTCGCCAGGGTCACCACGTGCCCGGCGACCTCCCGCAGCGCCTCCTCGGTGTACTCCACCACGTGCACGCCGCGCAGGAACGACTGCACCGACAGCCCGGACGAGTGCCGGGCGCAACCTCCGGTGGGCAGCACGTGGTTGGAGCCGGCGCAGTAGTCGCCCAGCGACACCGGCGAGTACGCGCCCACGAAGACCGCCCCGGCGTTGCGTACCCGCATCGCCCACTGACGGGCGTCGGCGGTCTGGATCTCCAGGTGCTCCGCCCCGTACGCGTCGACCACCCGCAGCCCCGCCGCCAGGTCGTCGACAAGCACCACGCCGCTCTGCTCGCCGCCCAACGCGGTGCCGACCCGCTCGGCGTGCTTGGTGGCCGGTACCAGTCGGGCCAGCTCCCGGTCCACCGCATCGGCCAGCGTGACCGACGGGGTGACCAGCACACTGGCCGCGAGGGGGTCGTGCTCGGCCTGGCTGATCAGGTCGGCGGCGACGTGCAGCGGGTCGGCGGTGTCGTCGGCCAGGATCGCGATCTCGGTCGGGCCGGCCTCCGCGTCGATGCCGACCACCCCGCGCAGCAGCCGCTTCGCGGCGGTGACCCAGATGTTCCCCGGGCCGGTGATCATGTCGACCGGTGCGCAGTGCGCGCTGCCGGTGGCGTCTACGGCACAGCCGTACGCCAGCATCGCCACGGCCTGGGCGCCGCCGACGGCGTACACCTCGTCGACGCCGAGCAGCGCGCAGGCGGCGAGCACCCGCGGATCGGGCAGGCCGCCGTTGTCCTTCTGCGGCGGGCTGGCCACCACCAGCGACCGGACGCCGGCCGCCTGGGCGGGCACCACGTTCATCACCACGGTCGACGGGTACATCGCCAGCCCACCGGGAACGTAGAGGCCGACCCGGTCGACCGGGATCCACCGCTCCGTGACCGTGCCGCCCGGCACGACCTGGGTGGTGTGGTCGACCCGTCGCTGATCGGCGTGCACCCGCCGAGCTCGGGCGATGGACTCCAGCAGCGCCGCACGGACCTGGCCGTCCAGCGTGCCCTCCGCCGCCGCGATGGCCTCCGTCGGCACCCGCAGCACCTCGGGAGCGATCCCGTCGAACCGCTCGCTGGCCTCGCGGACCGCCGGATACCCATGCTCGCGCACCGCCGCGACGATCGGGCGGATGCGCTCGACCGCCACCGAGACGTCGAGCTGGGCGCGAGGCAGCAGGTGGCGCGGGTCACGCGCGCCACCGCGGAGGTCGATCCGGTTCAACACGCCTGCGAGTCTAGGCGGCCGTCCGCCGGGCCGACCGGCGCCGCCCGCGGTCCGGGATGGTGAGCCGGGACACGCCGCCGCCCGGCGATCGGGCTACGCTTGATCACGTGACCGCACGGCTACCGGTGTTCCCGCTCGCCACGGTGCTCTTCCCGGGGCTGGTACTGCCGCTGCACATCTTCGAGGAGCGTTACCGCGCGCTGGTCCGACACCTCGTCGCGCTGCCCGATGGCGCACCACGCGAGTTCGGGGTGGTCGCCATCCGCAGTGGCTGGGAGGTCGCCTCCGGTGTCGGTCAGGACATGTCCGGCACCGGCGAGGTCACCCTGCACGAGGTGGGCTGCACCGCCGAGCTGCGGCAGGTCACCGAGTTGGAGGACGGCGGCTTCGACATCGTCACCGTGGGGCGACGACGCTTCCGGTTGGGCGACGTCGACCGGAACTCCGCGCCGTACCTGACCGCCGAGGTGCAGTGGTTGCCCGAGCCGGACGGCCCGGACGAGACCGCCGACCTGCTGGCGGCCCGGGTGATCGCCGTCTTCCGGCAGTACCTGGGCCTGATCCAGGCCGAGGCCGGTCAGCTCACCGAGCAGCTGCCCGAGGACCCGACGGTGCTGTCCCACCTGGTCGCGGCGACCGCGGCGTTGACGGTGACCGACCGCCAGCGACTACTCGCCATCGACGGCACGGCGGCCCGACTGCGTGCCGAGCTGCACCTGCTCAACCGCGAGGCGGCGCTGCTGCGCCAGGTGCGGGCGGTTCCGGTGCCGCTGGCGGAGCTGGCGTCGCCCCCGCCGGCCCCGAACTGACCTCACCCGCAGGCTCCGCCCTGACCTCGCCCGTCGGCCCGGGACCTGCCTCGCCCGCCGCCCCTGCGGGCAGCGGCGGATGCGCGGCGAGCCAGGCCACGTCCGGCTCCGGCTCGGGCCGCAGCGACGGCCACCGCGACCAGCCGGCGAGCAGGGTGTACGTCACCGCGGCGGCGAACGCCGGCAGCAGCAGGTTGCCGTAGGGCACCGGCAACACCCCGAGGAACAGCTCGATCCCGCCGGCCCGCAGATCGGCGGGCTTGCTGAAGCGCGTGCCGTCGGGAGCGGTGTCCAGCAGCCGCTGATAGCCGGCCAGGCCGACCCGACGCCCCACCTGCCAGGCGACCAACCCGGCGGCGAGCCCGCCGGCCGCCGCGACGACCAGCCCCACCGGTCCCCGGTGGCGACGCAGCAGAAACCACACGGCGAGCGCGGTGAGTACCCCGAACGCCAGCCCGAGCAGGCTGAACCACCCGTCCGCGGCGATCGGCTGTTCCGGCTGCGCCAGGCCGTACACCGCGCCGTCGCCGCTCTTGATGACCGGCGTGGCCGGCGCGACCGCCGCCCAGAGCCAACCCAGAGGTGCCCCCAGCAGGCCCAGGACCAGCACCGTCGCCACCCCGAACGCGGCCACTCGGCCACGCCCACCCGGCCGCCCGGCGGTCGGATCGACGGCGGCCCCCGCGGCCGGGTCGCGGCTCGACTCAGTGGCCTCAGCAGCCGGCTCGGCGCCCTTGCCACCCGGCTCGGTGGCCTCGGTACCCGGCTCGGTGGCCCCAGCGGCCGGCTCGGCGACCTTGGTATCCGGCGCGGTGGCCTCAGCGGCCGCCTCGGTCGGCTCGGTGACCTTGGCACCCTGCTGGCTATCCGACACGGCGGCGTCCGTCGCCGGCTGGCTGGTCGATCTGGTCGTCGGCTCGGTCGGCGACGGTGGGAGGGCAGCCGACGGCCGTGCGGGCGGTTCGGCGGCGGGGGTGGTCGGGCTCACCCGATGATCCTCGCAGCTACCCTCGTCGGTCGTACACCGTGTCGCGTCAGCAGGTGCCGCGAGCCGTCCGACATGCGCCGATCACGCTGCGTCACCCCACCGAGGGCAATGCCGCCCGGCCGACAGTCAGTGGGCGGTCGGTTCGTGGCACGACTCCGGCCGACGTTCCGCACCGGCCGGTAGCCCGGATGCCGGTCAGCGGCCGAACGGCTCCAGCATCGCTGCGGCCGCCCGCAGCCAGGCCTGCCGGGTCTCGCCCTGGAGCTGGTGGTACTCGATCGACGAGCCGGTCTCCAGCGCCGGGTCGTACGGCACCACGGTCACCGCGCGGGTCCGGGTGGCGAAGTGCTTCTCCAGGTCGCCCTGCAACGGCAACCGGCCCGGGGTGGGGCAGGAGATCAGCGTGACGGCGTTGTCGGCCAGCTCACCCATCCCCTCCTCGTGCAGCAGGTCGAGCATCCAGTCCGCGCTGAACGCGGCGTCCTCGCGGGGCACCGTGGTGACCACCAACTGGTCGGCGGCCTGCATGACGGTGCGCCAGTTCGGGCTCTCCACGTTGTTGCCGGTGTCCACACAGATCACGTCGTGGGTGCGGCGCAGCAGCTCCAGCACCCGCTTGACGGTGAACTGGTCCAGTCGTTGGGCGAACCGGGGGCTCTCCTCGCCGGCGAGCACGTCGTACGACCCGTCGGAGGCGTGCCGCAGGTAGTCGTCCAGGATCTCCAACAGCTCGGCGCCCTCCCGGATCTCGATCTGGACGAGATCGGCGACCAGGTGCCGGATGGTGCGGGCATGCCGGGCGCTGCCGGCGCGCAGCCCGAGGGTGCCGCGTAGCTCGTTGTCGTCCCAGGCCAGCACGCCACGGCCGCGTACGCTGCCGACGGTCGCCGCGGCCAGTACGGTGGCCGTGGTCTTGTGCACCCCGCCCTTCGGGTTGGCGAAGGCGATCACCCGGGGGGTGCCCAGGTCGCGCCGGAGTACGGCGGCGGCCCGTTCGAGGTCGCTGCCAGCGCTCTGCGCACGCCACTCGATGCGGCCGGGGCGGCCGGTCACCGTGGCCGGTGGCAGCACACCCGGTGGCGGGGCGGGCGGTGCCACCGCCGGCAACGGCGCCGCCGCCGGTACCGGACCCGGTGGCGCCACGGCAGGCGGCGCCACCGCCGCCGAGGGCGGCTGGTATCCGCCGTTGTCCAGCAGGGCGTACCGGGACTCCACCGGCGGCGCGGCGTGCCGGTAGCCGTTGTCCAGCAGGGTGTACCGGGACTCCACCGGCTCCGGTCGGCGCGGCTCGGGCACCGCCGGGTACGGCGGCTGCGCCGGCTCTCCCCGGTACGGCTGGGCCGGGTGCGCCGGGTCGACCCGGTAGGCGGGTTCGGCGCGGTAGGCAGGTTCGGCGCGGTAGGCCGGCTCCTCGCCGTACGACCGGTCCGCCGGCTGCCCGACGGCCGGCACCCGCCCCGCGTAGCCGGTGCCGGGCCCCCGCCGCGGCAACGGCTCAGGCGACGGTGCCGGCGGTGGCTCCTCGGCCCGCCGCTCGGTGGCGGCCGGCTCTGCGCTGCGTCCGCCGAGGCGGGCTCGGTCGAGCAGCGCCCGCCACCGCGGTGCCGGTTCGGCGGGCCGTCCCCAACCGGTCTCGCTGCCCTCCACGGATCGCCTCCCCAGCGCTTCGGTCTCCGTCTGACAGGCTACGAACGAAACCCTTCTAGGGCCACACCGGGCGACACCCGGGTGTGTCGACAACCGTCAAGATGTGGGCTCTGGATCATCCTCGTCGACGGTGTCTGCCGAGGTGGACGGCGTCCAGGTCGAAGCCGAAGGTGCGGGCGAAGGCACCGACGGAGACGGTGACGGATCCGTCACCTCCGGCGGTGTCAGCGAACGGTCCGCCACGGTCGGCTCCGGTGCGGGCGGGCTGTCGGTGACGGGCGCGGTGGCACTGGCGGTGGCGGTGGCACTCGCTGTCGGTTCCGGTGTGGCCGTCCGGTCGACCGGCGGCCGGACGACATCCCGCTGCTCGGGCAGCGGCGGGGTGAAGACGGTCCGCTCCAACCGCCGGACCTCCGGAGCGGGATCCACCACCCGCACCCCGGACCGGGCCGCGACGCCGCGTAGCTTCGCCGGTTCGGCGCGTACCACCAGGGCGTAGAGGCAGGCGCACTCGGCCCGGAACGCGGCCGCCTCCGCCGCCGCGACCTGGGCGCCGCTGAGGTACAGGCCGCGCAGTTCGCGTTCCTCCGGTCCACCACCGCCCAGCGCGGTGGCCCGGGCCCGGTAGTCGGCGGCCTCCCGCTCCTTGCGCTCGGCGAGCTTGATCATTCCGGCCGTCACGTCCTCCGGCACCCGCTGGGTCGGAATACGGACGATCTCGGTCTGCCGCTCCGGCAGCGGCACCCGTCCGAACACCACCGCGACCCCCACGTCACCGACCACCGCGGCGAGCCGGGCCGGGGTGAGGTACTCGGTGAGCGAGACCAGGGCGTACGTGCCGTCGCCGAGCGAGCCGGCCAACGCGGCCAGGTCGGCCGCGGCGGTCGCCTCGTAACGGGGGATGGAGTCGCCGTCGACCACGCCCACCCGGGTCACCTCGCCGACCGTGCGGTCCTGCACGGGCGGGCCACCGGTGGCGAGGACGGCCGTGGCCAGCACCGTGGTGCACGACAGCATCGCCACCCACCCGAGCAGCGGCGTGCGGCTCGGGCCGTGGCCCAGCCGAGTCACCGTGGCCGCGAGGCGAGGCAGCAGTCGCTGGTCCAACTTCCGCAGCAGATCGCCGGCGCGCACGGGCGGTCCCCTCGTCGGTCGGTCGGAACGGGTGGGACGCGTCAGTCGCGGAGGATGTCCAACGCGCGTCCCAGATCGTCAGGGTAGTCGCTGACGAAGCGGACCTCGTCCCCCGTACGGGGGTGCTCGAAGCTCAACTCTCTGGCGTGCAACCACTGCCGGTCCAGTCCGAGCCGGGCGGCGAGTGTCGGATCGGCTCCGTACGTGAGGTCACCGACGCACGGATGCCGCAGCGTCGAGAAGTGCACCCGGATCTGGTGCGTACGGCCGGTTTCCAGCCGAACGTCGACCAGGCTCGCGGACGGAAACGCCTCGATGGTGTCGTAGTGGGTGATGCTCGGTTTACCGTCGGAGACCACCGCCCAGCGGTAGTCGTGGTGCGGATGCCTGTCGATCGGGGCGTCGATGGTGCCCCGCAACGGGTCCAGGTGCCCCTGCACCACCGCGTGGTAGCGCTTCTCCACCTCCCGATACTTGAAGGCCCGCTTCAGGACGCTGTACGCCTGCTCGCTCTTGGCCACCACCATGACGCCGGTGGTGCCGACGTCGAGGCGGTGCACGACGCCCTGACGCTCGGCGGCGCCGCTGGTGGCGATCGTGTGCCCGATCGCGGCAAGCCCGCCGATCACGGTCGGTCCGGTCCAGCCGGGACTGGGATGCGCCGCCACGCCGACCGGTTTGTCCACCACCACGATGTCGTCGTCGGCGTACACCACGCGCAGGCCGGGCACCGCCTGGGGCACCACCACCGGCGCCGTGGCCGGCGCGGGCAGCGTCACCTCCAGCCAGGAACCCGCCCGCACCTTGTGCGAGTTGGCACGTACCGCACCGTCAACAAGTACCTCACCGGCGTCGACGAGCGCGGCGGCGGCGGTACGGGACAGGCCGAACAGCCTGGCGACGGCCTGGTCCAGCCGCATTCCGTCGAGTCCGTCGGGTACCGGCAGGCTCCGCTGGTCGCCGCCGGCGGCGAAGATGGCCGTCACGCCAGATCCCGCCGTCCGCCGTCGGTGTCGCCCAGGTCGCCTGCCCCGGCGGGCTGTCGGTCTGCCGTGCCGTCCGGGGCCGGTGTGTCCTCCCGGCCGGTGTCACCCCGCCGGTCGTCGGGCAGCGCCCGGGTGCCGTCGCGCTGGCGTCCGGTGAACTCCAGCCCGACGGCGAGCAGCACACCGCAGACCAGCGCGCTGTCGGCGACATTGAAGATCGGGAAGACCCGACCGTACGGGTCGAAGACGCTGAACATGTCGACCACGTGCCCGACGAACCAGCCCGGTGCCCGGAAGATCCGATCGATCAGATTGCCGACAACGCCACCGACCACCAGGCCCAGCGCGATCGCCCACGGCACCGAGCGCAACGTCCGCGCCATCCAGGCGATCCAGCCCAGCACCCCGATCGCGATGATCGGGAAAATGAATGTGTAGTCCTTGCCCAGACTCCACGCGGCCCCGCTGTTGCGGGTCAGCGACAGGTAGAGAGCCCCACCCAGCAGTCGCACCGGCTCGCGGTCGCCGAGTTCCTGGAGGGACAGGTGCTTGGTCAACAGGTCGACGGCCAGCGCGAACACCGCGAGCGAGAGGAGGATCGTGACGGATCGGCGCCGCGATCTCGTGGCGGTGCCCGACCCGGTGGTGCCGGATCCAGCGGGCGGTGCTGCGCTCATCTGCTCCCCATCGACTATCGCGGCGGTACGGTCGCACCGCTGCGCATGGACGCCGGGGAGCGTGCCGTCAGCGCCGCTCCTCCAGCTGCTTGCAGGTCACGCAGAGGGTGGCCGACGGGAACGCGGCCAGCCGCTCCACCGGGATGGGGTTGCCGCATCGCTCGCACCAGCCGTAGCCACCCTCATCGAGGCGCTCCAGAGCGCGCTCGACCTGCGTGATCCGTTCCAGGATGCTGTTGGCGAGGGAGATCTCCTGCTCCCGCTCGAACGTCTTGGTGCCGGTGTCGGCCTGGTCGTCCCCGGCCGAGTCGGTGAGGCGGTCGCGCTGCAGCTCGGTGATCTCGCTCAGCGTCTGATCGTACTCGGCTCGCAGTTCCTCGTGCCGGGCCGCCAACGCGGCCCGGATCTTCTCGGTCTCCGCGGCGCTGCGGGTGGACTTCGCCGCAGGCTTGCGGCCTGCGGTCCTGGTGTCGGCTGGCTTGGCCATCGTCGCTCCCTCGGCCACGGAGCCGCGGTGAGCCCGCGACGCCTCGACAGGGGCCGCCGCATCGGCCGCCCCAGGTACAAAACGGGCGCGCGGCCACGGGGCCGCGCACTCCGGAGGTTGGCAAGGATACGGAACGTAAAGGCGTCCGACAACGTGCCGCACCGCAACGCCCGTTCCACCCCGGTTACTGCCATTTCAGGGCAAAGGGAACGCTAGCAGATGACCGCCACTCAGCCGGCCGGTTCCACGCCGTCCCGCAACCGGCTCAACCGGCCGGCCAGATCCGGCCCAGACGGGGTGACCAGGAAAAGCTTGTCTCTGCTCGCCGCGCCGGTGCGCAGCGACACGGTGGCCGGCCGAACGCCGAGCGCGGCGGCCAGCGCGCGACGGGCAGCCTCGGTGGCCCGACCGTCGGCCGCCGGAGGGTGCACCGCGATGACGAGAGCGGGCCCGTGCGGACCGTCGAACCGGCCACCCACGCGGGCCCGGGAGGCACCCGGTTTCACCCGTACGGCGACGATGAGCGCGTCGTCCATCGGGGCCAAGTCAGCGGCGCTCGGTTTCCGCCAGCAACACCGTGTCCGGCGTGCAGTGGGCACAGGGGGTGAAGCCGAGTTCGACCGCCTCGGCGACGGGCAGCGGTTCGTGCTCCCGGCCGACCAGGTGCGGGCACTCGTCGAGGTGGTACCGCGGCCGACCGTCGACGACCCGCACCTCGTCCGCGAGGCGGGCCACCCGGGCGGCCTGCTCCGCCGTGGTCTCCTCGGTCGCCGGCTCGTCGTCGTACCCGTCGGCGACGCCCGACCGCTCGCGCGGCCCGGTCACCGGCGAGCCGGGTGGTTGCCGCCACCCGGCATCGCCGGTGTCCACGGTTGCCGAGGTCTGCTGGGTCGGAATGCCCGACCCACGCCCGTCGCCGCCGCGACCGCCGTGGCCAGCCGGAGCACCGTTGGGAGCCGAGGCCCGGCCAGCCGCCTGGCGGGCGCCCGCCACCAGTGCCACGGCGGCCAGCAGGCTGGCCCCGATCGAGACGACCAGCAGTGGGCTGGAGCCACCGGCCAGGCCGAAGACCAGCAGCACCACAGCGACGAGAATGAGCGCGAGACTGATGACTATCATGGCTCACCCTCGCCGTGTCGTACCGATGAGGCAGGGCGGGTGATCGCCGCGCTGGCGGCAGTCACCGACCCGGTTCAGCGACCGGCCTCAAGCGCGCCGGAGCGGCCCCCGCCGTAGGACCCGGCGAGACCCGCAGCGGCGAGCCCGTTGCCGGCGGCCCGGGCGCCCTCGCCGCGGGTCATCTCGGCCTCCAGGCCCTGACCACGGCCGTCGAGGTCACGCAGCTGGCTCTCCAGGTACGCCTTGAGCCGGGTGCGGTACTCCCGCTCGAACTGCTTGAGCTCCTCGATGTGCTTCTGCAACGCGGTGCGCTTGGCGTCCAGGCCGCCCATGGCCTCCTGGTGCCGCTGCCGGGCGTCGCGCTCCAGCGCGTCAGCCTTGGCGCGGGCCTCGCGGGTGACCTCCTCGGCCTTGGAACGGGCCTCGGAGAGCAGCTGGTCGGCCTCGCGGCGAGCGTCGGAGACGTGGTCGTCGGCGGTGCGCTGGGCCATCATGAGCACGCGCAGCGCCTGCTGCTCGCCGTCCGGGCCGGCCACGGCGCCACCGACACCGACACCGACGGAGCGGACCTGCTCCAGCTCGGCCTGCATGGCGCGGGCGGCCTGCTCGGCGGCGGCCTTGTCGCGCTGCACCCGGTCGAGCTGGGCCTTGACGTCGTTCAGCTCGGCCGCCAGGCGGGCGTCGCCGCCGGGGCCGGCCGGGGCACCGCCCCGCCCACCGCGCTCCACCTGGGCGCGCAGTTCGTTGTTCTCCTCGATCAGACGGGCGAGTTCGCGCTCGACCTCGTCCAGGAAGGCGTCGACCTCCTCCTCGTCGTAGCCCCGCTTGCCGATCGGCGGCTTCTTGAAGGCGACGTTATGGACGTCGGCCGGGGTCAGCGGCATCGAAACTCCTCGGGTCAGTTGCGGCCGCGATAGCGCGTCGGTCATCAGGCGGTCCTGATGATCGCCGGCTCTAACACAAACCTCATCAGCACGAACAGGATAACCAGGAGCACAAGGGAGGCCAGGTCGATGCTCACGGTACCAATTCGCAGCGGAGGGATCACACGCCTCAACGCCCGGAGCGGGGGATCAGTGACGCTCCACACGGATTCCAGTCCGGCTGACGCTCCCCGACCAGGCTGCCAGCGTCGGCCGTACTGCAACACCGCGCTGAGTACGAAACGGGCCAAAAGAACGATCAGGAAGATGTACGTGGTCAGGTAGAGAACCTGTAACAAGATCGACAACACGGCAGGCGACGTCCCTCGGGTCGGGCGGGTCAACTCAGGCTGAAGAACCCGCCCTCAGCGATCTTGGCCTTGTCCTCCGCGGTGACCTGGACATTGGCCGGTGAGAGCAGGAACACCCGGTTGGTCACGCGCTCGATCGTACCGCGCAGCCCGAAGGCCAGCCCGGCGGCGAAGTCCACCAGACGGCGGGCATCCGCCTCGTCCATCTCGGTGAGGTTGATGATCACCGGCACCCCGTCGCGGAAGTGCTCGCCGATCGTGCGCGCCTCGCGGTAGGTGGTCGGGTGCAGCGTGGTGATCTGGTAACGCTGCTCCTCCTCCGGCACCAGCGCACGCTCACGCTGCTGCACCTGCGGTGCCAGGGCGAGATTGTCCCGGGTGTGGTACGTCAGCGCGCCGGACGGCTCGCCGGTGGACCGGGTGATCGACCGGACACTGGCCCGCTCGGACCGCTCGGACCGCTCCGGACGCTCGGACTCCAGCCGCTCGGCCTCGCCCAACCGGCCCGACCGCTCGCTCAGACGCCCACGGTCACCCAGCCGTGGCCGGGGCGCCGGCGGCTCCTCCGGCTCCTCCTCCTCGTCGGCGAACTCCTCGGCGTACCGGCTCTGCCGGTAGCGCGACTCCCGGTAGCCACCCTTGTCGTAGCCACCGTCGTCGTAGGCCCGCTCGTCGTCCTCTTCGACCAGTCCGAGCCAGACCCCCGCCTTGCGCAGTGCACCCATCCCCGCGCCCTTCCCGTCCGCCGTGCGGCACACGCCCCCGCCGTGTCGCCTGTCGCGAGTGGACCATTCCTGCCCACCGGACAGGAACGGCAATCCCCCGACGCGCAATTCGCGTTGCACGTCACGCCCCCCGTCGCCGGGAAGGCCGTTCCCACAAACAACACTGATGTAATTTGCTTCCCTCGCGGCCAGGCTACCGCAGCGTGGGACGCATTCCGAGCAACGCGCTGCCGACGCGGACATGTGTCGCGCCGTAACCGATCGCCGCCTCCAGGTCGCCACTCATGCCGGCGGACAGCTCCGTGGCCTGCGGATGGTCCGCCCGCACCAGCGCCGCGACGGTTGCCAGCCGGGCGAAGGCACGCTCCGGCTCCCAGCCCAGCGGCGCCACCGCCATCAGGCCGGCCAGCCGCAGCCCACCGGCGGCGGCGACCGCCTCGGTGACCGCGCCGAGGCCGACGTCCGGATCGGCCGAGTCCGGCACCGCACCGCCCCGCGCCGTATCACCGTCGACGCTGACCTGCACCAGCACGTCCAACGGCCGGTCCCGGCCGATGGCGGTGACGCCGGCGTCCAACGCGGACGCCAAACGGACGCTGTCGACGGACTGCACCACGTCCGCGTACCGCAGCACCGACTTGACCTTGTTGCGCTGCAACCGGCCGACGAAATGCCAGCGCGGGATGACTCCGGCGGCGGCGACCTGCGCCGCCTTGGTCGCCGCCTCCTGGTCGCGGTTCTCCCCCACGTCGGTCACGCCGAGGCCGACCAACGTCACCACATCGGACGCCGGGTAGGTCTTGGTCACCGCGATCATTGTCACTTCCGCCCGGTTCCGGCCCGCGGCGGCGCAGGCGTCGGCGATGCGGGAGCGTACGCGGGCGAGCGCGGCGGCAATCTCCGCGCGCCGGTCGGCTCTCGCCGGGGCTTGGCTGTCGGTCATCGGCGGTGTTCAGGACCCGTTCTTCAGGAAGTCGGGCACGTCCACGTCGTCGAAGAGCACCCGGCGTGGCGACTGCGGCGTGGCCGGGGCAGCCGGCGACGGCAGGATCGGCGTGCTCGGCTGTGCCGGCTGGTTCTGGTTGGTCTTGCGGGCCGGCTCGGCCGCCTTGTACGCCGGTGTGCCGCCGTCGAAGCCCGCCGCGATCACGGTGACCCGCACCTCGTCACCGAGCGCGTCGTCGATGACCGCACCGAAGATGATGTTCGCGTCCGGGTGGGCCGCGTCGGTGACCAGCTGGGCCGCGTCGTTGATCTCGAACAGGCCGAGATCGGAACCACCGGCGATGGAGAGCAGCACGCCACGGGCACCGTCCATGCTCTGCTCCAGCAACGGGCTGGAGATGGCGGCCTCGGCGGCCTCGACCGCGCGGTTCTCACCCCGGGCGCTACCGATGCCCATCAGCGCGCTGCCCGCGCCGCTCATCACGCTCTTGACGTCCGCGAAGTCGAGGTTGATCAGACCCGGCGTGGTGATCAGGTCGGTGATGCCCTGCACACCGGAGAGCAGCACCTGGTCGGCCGTCCGGAACGCGTCCATCATGCTGATGTTGCGATCACCGAGAGCCAGCAGCCGGTCGTTGGGAATGACGATCAGGGTGTCGCACTGGTTGCGCAGCTCGTCGATGCCGGCCTCGGCCTGCACCTGGCGGCGCTTACCCTCGAAGGAGAACGGACGGGTGACCACACCGATGGTCAGCGCGCCAAGCTTCCGGGCGATGTTCGCCACCACGGGCGCGCCGCCGGTGCCGGTACCACCACCCTCACCGCAGGTCACGAAGACCATGTCGGCCCCCTTGAGGACCTCCTCGATCTCGTCGCGATGGTCCTCGGCGGCATTCTTGCCGACGTCCGGGTTGGCGCCGGCGCCCAGCCCCCGGGTCAGTTCGCGGCCGACGTCGAGCTTGACGTCGGCGTCGCTCATCAGCAGCGCCTGCGCGTCCGTGTTGATCGCGATGAACTCGACGCCCTTGAGCCCAACCTCGATCATCCGGTTGACGGCGTTGACGCCGCCACCCCCGATGCCGACGACCTTGATGACCGCCAGGTAGTTGTGCGGAGGTGTCATCTCCGGTCCTTTCCTTCGAGATCGGCTACTCCCCGACCGGCTACGGCCTGGCCGGACCGACGGTCGACGCAGTTACCACCACCGAGGTCGAGAGGTAAACCCTGACCCTCTACTAGAGGGTTAGAGTTATGTCAACCACTGATCCTCTTCGGGGCAACGTAAGCGCAGCCGAGCGATGAGCCAAGGACCGCTCCGGCGTGTCGCCGGTGTAGCGAGACGGCTCACCCACTGACCGGCCGCTCACCGGAAGGTGACCACGTCCGGCGCGCTCACGTCGATCCGGGCCGCGTCCTGGTCAAGCAGCGCGGTGGCCACCCGCGCCTTGTCCGCGCCACGGGTCGCGTCGCCCCAGAACACCGTACGGTCGTCCTGCAACCTCAGGCTGATCCGGGCCAACCCCTCGACGCTGATCTCGACCAGCTGGTCGAGCAGCTCCGGGGTGAGCACACCGAGCACCTCCAGACCCGCCCGGGTGTCCGGATCGTCCGGACCGGGCGTGGCCAGCCGCACCAACGGCAGGCCGCCCGGGCGCTGCGGCACCGTCCGGAAAACCACACCGGCGGCGTCGAGCACCGCGAACTGCTCCCCGCGCGGCACCACCGCCGCCCCCGTGCGCTCGGTCAGCCGTACCACCAACGCGTCCGGCCAGTCCCGGGTGACGGTGACCCGCTCCACCGGCGGCAGGGCACCGATCCGGCCGGCCAGCGCGGCCAGGTCCACCCGGGCCAGCGGGGCACCGTCCGGCACGTCCGCTGCGTCCCGCACCTGCACCGCCGTCACAAGTTCGGCACCCTCCACCCGCACCTCGCGTACCCCGAACAGGCCGGTGCCCAGCAACGTCCACGCCACCAGCCCGGCCACCGCGACCACGCCACCGGCCACCGCCCAGGGCAACGCCGCACGCATCCGACGGCGCCGGGCCCGGGCCATGAACCTCCGGGTGGAGGCGGGTACCGCATCGCTGCCGGCGCGTACCAGCTGCCACCGGCGGACCGGGCGACGCCCCGCACCGCCGTCCACACCGGTGCCGCGACCGCGGGCCGGACCGGGGCTCATTCGGCGACGGGCGCCGCGCCGTCCACGCCGACGGCTCCGGGCACACTGCCCCCGATGCTCGTCGACCCGCCGGCCGAGCCACCGGCGACGGTGCCGGTCAGCGCCGACGCACCGGCGGTACGCGCCGCCAACGCGGCCAGCAGCTCGTCACCCATCAGCGAGATCGGCGGGGCACCCATCGTCACCACCACGTCGCCCGGCCGGGCCCGGCGGGCCACCTCGGTCGGCGCCGCCTCCCACGTGTCGACGAAGACCTTCCGCTCCGCCGGCAGGGACACCGCCTCGACCAGGGCGGTCGATCCCTCGCCGGGGGCACGTTCCTCGCCCGGCCCGAAGACCTCCAGCAGCACCAGCTCGTCGGCGATCGCCAGCGCCTCGGCGATCTCCGCCTGCAACTCCCGGGTGCGGTAGAGCCGGTAGGGCTGGAAGACCACGATCAGCCGGCCCTCCCCGGCCACCTCGCGCAACGTCCGCAGGGCCAACGTCATCGACGTCGGGTGGTAGGCGTACTCGTCGTAGACCAGCACCCCGTCGACGTCGCCCTTGCGCTCGAAGCGTCGGCGCACCCCCGGGAAGGCCGCGAGCGCGGCCTCCGCCGCCGGCAGTGGCAGCTCCAGCAGGTACGCGGCCAGCACCGCCGAGGCACTGTTGAGCCCCATGTGCCGGCCCGGCACCGGCAGCCGGAACTCGCCAAGCGAACGACCGTCGATGTGGGCGAGGTAGCGCACCCCCCGCGCCGAGGAGGCCATGTCGGTCAGCCGCAGGTCGGCGTCCTCGGCCTCCCCGTACGTGTACACCCGACGCCCCTCGGCGCGCAGGGTCGCCGCCAGCCGCCGGCCACCCGCATCGTCGGCGCAGGTGATGACGAAACCCTTCGGGTCGGTGAGCCGGGCGAACTCGGCGAAGGTGGCCTCCAGATTGGCCAGGTCGCCGTAGGTGTTCAGGTGATCCGCCTCGACATTCGTGACGATCGAGACGTACGGACGGTAGATGAGGAAGGAGCGGTCGCTCTCGTCGGCCTCGACCACGAAGTACTCGCCGGTGCCGTGGTGCGCCCCCGAACCGACCTCGGAGATCTCCCCACCGATCACGAAGGACGGGTCGGCTCCGGCCTGTTGCAGCACCATGGTCACCATCGAGGTGGTGGTGGTCTTGCCGTGGGTTCCGGCGACGGCCACGGTACGGCGACCGGTCATCGCGGCCGCGAGGGCCTCGGAGCGGTGCAGCACCCGCAGCCCGCGGCGGCGCGCCTCGACCATCTCCAAATGGTCGGCGGGAATCGCCGAGGAGTACACGACCGTGTCGACCCCGTCGAGGTTGGCCGTCTCGTGGGTCATGTGGATCGTCCCCCCGAGCGCCCGCAGGCCGGCCAGCGACGGCCACTCGCGCAGTTCGCTGCCGGAGACCGGCAGGCCCCGGGTCAGGAAGAGCCGGGCCAGCCCGCTCATGCCGACGCCACCCACGCCGATCAGGTGAATGTGGCCGAGATCCTCGGCGGTCAGCGTCCCCGCCGGGCTGAACGTGGTCATCTCACTCCTCGCGCTCACCGGGCCACCTTCGTTCGCGACTGCGGGGCTCGCAGACCCGGCTCACTCCTCGCGCTCACCGGGCCACCGCCTCGTAGACGAAGTTGAGCAGCGCCTCGTCGCCGTCGCGCCGCCCGTAGGCCGCCGCGGCGGTACCCATCGCGTGCAGCCGCTGCGGGTCGCGGATCAGCGGGATCACCGTACGTTCGAGCCAGTCCGGAGTCACCTCGGCGTCGTCGACGAGCAGGCCGCCACCGGCCTCGACCACCGGCAGCGCGTTGCGCTTCTGCTCCTGGTTGCTGTGCGGGTAGGGCACGTAGATGGTCGGCAGCCCGATCGCGGCGACCTCGGCGCAGGTCATCGCCCCGCCCCGGCCGAGCATCAGGTCCGCCGCCGCGTACCCGGCGTCCATGTCGGACAGGTACGGCAACGTCACGTACGGCACCGGCAGGTCGGTCGGGACCGACACCGGCTCGTTGCGGGCGCCGATCACGTGCAGCACCTGGACGCCGTTGCGGGCCAGTTCCTTGGCCGCCCCGGAAACCGCGAGGTTGATCGACCGAGCGCCCTGGGAGCCACCGGCGACGAAGAGCACCGGCAGGTCCGGGCGGAGCCCGAAGTGGGCGCGCGCGGCGTTACGCATCGCCGCCCGGTCCAGCCCGGCGATGCTGCGGCGCAGCGGCACGCCGACCACCCGGGCGTCGCGCAGCGACTCCGCCTGCGCCGGCTGGTGCGGGAAGCCGACCGCGACATGCTTGGTGAACTTCATACCCAACCGGTTGGCAACCCCCGGGGGCACGTTCACCTCGTGGATCACGATGGGCAGTTCCCGCCGCCAGGCGGCCAGGTAGGCCGGCACCGAGACGTACCCGCCGAAGCCGACCACCACGTCGGCGCGTACCTCGTCGATGACCTTGCCCGCCGCGCGGGCCGCGGTCCACATCCGGCCCGGGGTACGGACCAGGTTCATGTTTATCGACCGGGGCAACTGGTAGGCGGGAATGTTCCGCAGGTCGTACCCGGCCGGCGGAATCAGCTCGTTCTCCAGGCCCTTCGGTGTGCCGAGGCAGGTGATCCGGACGCCGGGGTCGTGCCGGCGCAGGCAGTCGGCGAAGGCGAGCAACGGGTAGATGTGCCCCCCGGTGCCACCTCCTGCGAGCACCACCGAACGCAGCGGACCCATCAACGTCTCCTCTCGCTCGCCGTCCCGCCGCGACCCCGGGCAGCCCGGGTGCCACGCGGTGTGGCCTGGTCGTCCGTGCGCCGCTTACGTGCCTGAGGCACGGGACCCCGGGCGGTCGACGGCGGCGCCGAGCGGCGCCGCCGGCCGGGAAGCGGCGGCAACGGTGCCCACACTAGTCGGACCCACCGGGCCGGCGGACGGGCATGCAGGGCCCGGGCCGCATCGGGTTCGGCACGGGCGAACGAGGCCAGCATGCCGACCGCCGCGAGGGTGACCACCAGGGCGCTGCCGCCGTCGGAGATGAAGGGCAGCGGTACGCCGGTCAGCGGCAGCAGCCCGATCACCCCGCCGATGTTGATGAACGCCTGCCCGACCAGCCAGGCGGTGGCGCCGGCGGCGGCCAGCCGGCGGAACGGGTCGTCGACCCGGCGGGCGATGCGCAGGCCGGTGTAGCCGAGCACGGCGAAGAGGGTGACGATCACGGCACAGCCGACCACCCCCAGTTCCTCGGCGATCACCGCGAAGATGAAGTCGTTCTCGGCTGCCGGCAGCCAGGCCCATTTGGTCCGCCCCTGGCCCAGCCCGGTGCCGAACCAGCCGCCGTTGGCGATGGCGTAGCGGGCCTGGACCATCTGGTAGCAGAGTTCTTCCTTGCAGGCGTCCAACGGCGGCGGGCTGAAGAACATGGTGAGCCGGGCCAGGCGGTAGTTATCCTCACCCCGTACGCCGGAACCGGCGCCGAGGGAGGCCACCGCGACCAGCAGGCCGATGCCGAGCAGCCCGATCGTGCTGAGCGCGGCGAAGACCCGCAGCCGCACCCCGGCCGCCCAGAGCAACCCCACCACCAGGGCCAGCAGGCAGAGCATGCTGCCCAGGTCGTTGTAGCCGACCAAAACGAAGAGCAGCCCCACCACCGGGAACAACGGCGTGGCCAACTCCCGCCACCAGCCCAGCGCCGCGCCCTTGCGGGCGAGCACGTGCGCACCCCACAGCACCAGCGCGAACTTCGCCAGCTCCGAGGGTTGCAGGCTGATCTCGCCGACGTACAGCCAGAGCAGCTCGGCCTCCAGCGGGCCGATCTTCGGGTCGCCGTCGGTCAGCCGCCCGTACGCCACCAGCAGGTTCAGCACGATCAGCAGGCCCACCGCGACCGCCAGGGTCGGCCGGCCCAGAGCCCGGTAGGTGCTGGCCGGCAGGCGCTGGCAGGCCCAGAACGCCACGATGCCGATCACCGCGAAGATCGCCTGCTTGGTCAGCGACGCCGAGGCGTTGCCGCCCTGGGCGTAGTCCCGCACGCTGGTGGCCGAGAAGACCATGGTCAGCCCGATCAGCAGCAGCAGCCCGGCGCTGGCCAGCAGCAGGTGGTAGGAGGCCAGCGGCCGGGACAGCAGGCCCCGCAGCGCGGCCAGCGACCCCACCGCATCCAGCCCTCGCCACGCGCCACCGTCCGACGCGACGCCGACGGCACCCGCCCCGGCCGAGCGGGTAGCACCGCTGCCCGTACCTGACCCGGGTGGTCGCGGCGGGTCCTCGGTTCGCACCGCACCGCCAGCCGCACCCACCGCTCCGGCACCCTTCACCGAACTGGCAGCTTTCGCCGAACTGGCAGCCTTCGCCGCCTCGCCACCGGACCGTCGCCTGCTCGGCTCCACACCCTTCTCGTCCCGCGCCTCCCCCACAACGCCATCATCGCCGCTGTCGTCATCCGACACCGCCGCTATCGCCCACTCGGCGTGTCGCACTTGCCCCCACCCTGTTGATCATGAAGTTGTTGCCGCGCCACGCCGGACAGAGCGACAACAACTTCATGATCAACGTGGCCGCGCCGTCCGGAGGGGCGGCCCGAAGGGGGTGGGTCAGCCCATGTTGGCCAGGAAGTCGCTGTAGAAGAGGCCGAGGGCGATGGCCACGCCGATGCCGGCGATGATCCAGAAGCGGACCACGATGTTGACCTCGCTCCAGCCGGCCAGTTCGAAGTGGTGCTGGAGGGGGGACATCCGGAAGACGCGCTTGCCGGTGGTCTTGAAGGAGATGATCTGGATCACCACCGACATCGTGATGATCACGAACAGGCCACCGATGATCAGCAGGAGCAGGATCGTACGGGTCGACATCGCCATGCCGGCGATCAGGCCACCGAGGCCGAGTGCTCCGGTGTCGCCCATGAAGATCCGGGCCGGCGAGGTGTTCCACCACAGGAAGCCGACGCAGGCCCCGGCCGCCGCCCCGGCGATCAGCGCGATCTCCAGGGGGTCGCGGACGGTGTAGCAGTAGTTGTCCGGATTCGCGGTGTACGCCGGGTCGGCGCACCAGTGGCGGTACTGCCAGAACGCGATCACCGCGTACGCGCCGAGCACCATCACCGAGGCGCCGGTGGCCAGCCCGTCGAGGCCGTCGGTGAGGTTGACACCGTTGGTCGCCGCCATCACCACGAAGATGAAGATGATCACCGCGCCGACCTTGGTGACGTCCAGCGCCGGGATGTCCCGGATGAAGCTGAGCGTGGTGCTGCCGACCGTCTCGGTGTTCGTCACCGCGCCGGTGGCGTCGGTCATGGTGGACGGGAACCAGAGCGCGACCACCCCGAACACCGCGCCGACCAGGATCTGCCCGAGCAGCTTGCCACGCGCGCTCAGGCCACCGCTGTGCCGCTTGCGCACCTTCAGGAAGTCGTCGATGAAGCCGACCGCACCGGCGAAGACCATCAGCCCCAGCAGTACCAGCGCCGTGATGGTCGGCTCGACCTGGGCGATCTGCGCGTCGGGCAGCGTGGTCAGGGCGAGGTGACCGGCCACGTACGCGATGACGGTGGCCAGGATGAACACCACGCCGCCCATCGTCGGCGTGCCCTTCTTGCCCTGGTGCATCTGCGGGCCCTCGGCCCGGATGGGTTGTCCGGCCTTGAGCCGGGTGAAGACCCGGATCGCGATCGGGGTGCAGAACAGCGAGACCAGGAAGGCCACCCCGATGGCCACGATGACCGCCCTCACGCGGTGCCACCCCCGGCCGACGCCGACGTACCCGTACCGTCCCCGGCGGCCTCGACGCGCAGCGCGTCGGCCACCTCCCACGTCCGGTACCGGGAGCCCTTCACCAGGACGACGTCGCCCGGCCGTAGCTCGCTGCGCAGCACCTCGACGGCCGCCGCCTGATCGGTGAGCAGCACCGACTCTCCTCCCCAGTCACCTACCGATGTCGCCCCGTGATGGATCGGCGCCGCCGCCTCGCCGACCACGAGCAACCGGTCCACACCCAGCTCGGCCGCGAGCCGGCCCACCTCGGCATGTCCCTGCGCCTCGAACTCGCCCAGCTCGGCCATGTAGCCGAGCACCGCGACGGTACGCCGTCCCGCGCCGATGCCGCCCAGCGCCCGCAGCGCCACCGCCATCGACGCCGGGTTGGCGTTGTACGAGTCGTCGATGACCGTGACCGCGTCGGTGCGCTCGAAGACGTCCATCCGACGGGTGGAAACCAGCCCCAGCGCGCCCAGCGCGGTGGCCAGTTCGGCCAGCGGCATCCCCAGTTCCCGCGCCACGGCCGCGGCGGCCAGGCTGTTCCAGACCTGGTGCCGGCCGGTGAGCCCGAGTCGCACCGGCGCACTGCCCTCCGGCGTGACCAGGGTGTACGCGGGCCGCCCCCGCTCGTCCAACGTCACGTCCACGGCCCGCACGTCGGCGTGCGCCGACTCGCCGTAGCGGATCACCCGCGCCACCGTCCGGGCGGCCATGGCGTCGACAAGCGGGTCGTCGGCATTCAACACCGCCAGACCGTCGGCCGGCAGCGCCTCGACCAGCTCGCCCTTGGCCAGAGCGATGTTCTCCTGCGACCCGAACTCGCCGATGTGCGACACCCCGACGTTGAGCACCACGGAGATGCGCGGCGGCGCGACCTCGCAGAGGTACCGCACGTGGCCGATGCCCCGGGCGCCCTTCTCCATCACCAGATAGCGGGTGGTCGGGCTGGCCTGCAACGCCGTGTAGGGGTGCCCCAGCTCGTTGTTGAACGATCCGGGCGGTGCCACCGTCTCCCCGAGCCGCGTGGTCAGCTGGGCGATCAGGTCCTTGGTGGTGGTCTTGCCGGAGGAGCCGGTCAGCCCGATCACGGTGAGCCCGGGCAGCCGGTCCACCACCGCACGGGCCAGCCGGCCCATCGCCGCCAACGGGTCGGCGACAACGATCATCGGCACCCCGGGCACCTCGCGGGTACCCAGGACCGCCACCGCGCCGGACGCCACCGCCGCGGCGGCGAAGTCGTGGCCGTCCACCTTCTCCCCGTCGAAGGCGACGAACAGCCCACCGGGGGTGACCTTGCGGGAGTCGAACTCCACGCTGCCGGTGATCTGCGCGGCGGGATCGGCGGCGACCAGCCGACCGTCGACCGCCGAGGCCACCTCCGCCAGGCTGAGCGTGATCACTGGCCCTCCAGATCCCCGAAGCGGCCCCGCAGCGCGTCGGCAAGCTCGGTTCGGTCGTCGAACGGGTACACCTCGCCGGCGATCTCCTGGCCCCGCTCGTGCCCCTTGCCGAGCAGGGCCACCACGTCACCCGACGTCGCCAGCCGCACCGCCTCGTCGATCGCCGCCCGGCGGCCACCGACCTCGATGACCTGGGCCGATGCGTTGGCCCGGTACGCACCGGCAAGGACCTCGGCACGGATCGCCGCCGGATCCTCGGTGCGGGGGTTGTCGTCGGTCACCACCACCACGTCGGCACCGGCCGCGGCGGCGGCACCCATCGCCGGCCGCTTCGCCCGGTCCCGGTCACCACCGGCCCCGATGACGCAGATCAGCCGGCCGGTGCTGAGTTCCCGCAGCGCGGCCAACGCGGCCACCACGGCGTCGGTCTTGTGCGCGTAGTCGACCACCCCGCGGACCCCGCCGGCCACCCCCACCGACTCCAGCCGCCCGGGTACGCCGCCGCAGGCGGCGACTCCCTCGGCGGCGGTCGCCGGGTCGACCCCGGCGGCCACCAGGCTGGCGATGGCCAGCAGGGCGTTGGACACGTTGTGCCGGCCGGGCAGCGCCACCCGGGCGGGCAGGGTCAGCCCGTCCGGGCCGTGCGCGGTGAACCGCTGCGCGTACCCCTCGCCGGTCTGCTCGTCGGCCCACCAGGTGGCGGCCGGGTCCCCGACGGCGGAGAAGCTGACCGTGCCGGGCTTGAACAACGCCTTCAGCGCGGGGTCGTCGTGGTTGAGCACCTCGACCGCGCACCGGCCGTCGAACAGCCGGGCCTTGGCGGCGAAGTAGTCCTCGGCGTCGGCGTGGAAGTCCAGGTGGTCGGAGCCGAAGTTGGTCCAGCCACCGACGGTGAACCGCACCCCGCCGACCCGGCCCATCGCCAGGGCGTGGCTGGAGACCTCCATGACCACCGCGGTCACCCCACGCTCGCCGGCCGCGGCGAGCATGGCGTGCAGGTCGGTGGCCTCGGGCGTGGTTCGCACGCTGTCGATCACCAGATCGCCGAGGCGGGTCTCCACGGTGCCGATCAGGCCGGTGGTGTGGCCGGCGGCCCGCAGCCCCGACTCGATCAGGTACGCGGTGGAGGTCTTGCCGGCGGTGCCGGTCACGCCGATCACGGTCAGCCCCGCCGTGGGATCGCCGTAGACGGCCGAGGCGAGCGTGCCGAGCACCGCGCGGGGGTCAGCCACCACCAGGGCCGGCAACCCGCTGTCGGCGGCCCGCTCGGCACCTGCCGGATCGGTAAGCATCGCGACCGCACCGGCGCTCGCCGCGTCGGCGGCGAACTCCGCGCCGTGCCGTCGGGCACCGGGCAGGGCCGCGTACAGATCGCCGGGGCGGACCTCGCCGCTGGCGTGGGTCACCCCGGTCACCATCGGGTCGGCACTGGTCGGGGACGCCACGGCGAGCCGGGCGGCCAGGTCACCGAGCCGGATCCCGGTCACGGAACGGGGACGAGGATTGCCGCGCACGGCGTCAGACCCTACCCGGTCGCTCGGTCCGGGCCGCACGGCGCGCCTGAATCTCCGTCTGATGAAGTCGAACCGCAGGTGGTGGCTACGGGAAGACGGTGAACGTCGGTGCCGGTTCGGTCGACGGCGGTACCCGGTGATGACGCAGGGTGAAGGTCATCATGTCCTGGAAGGCCGGTGCCGAGATCTGGCCGCCGCCGCCGCTCGGGCTGTGCACGAAGACCGCGATGACGTAGCGCGGGTCCTCCGCGGGGGCCATCCCGATGAACGAGGCGACCTCACCGGGTTGCTTCTTGCCGTCGACAAGCCGCCAGCCCGTGCCGGTCTTGCCGGCGACCCGGTAACCGGGGACCGCGGCGGCCAGCCCGGTGGCGTCCTCGACCGTGGTGACCGCCTCCATGATCGTACGCAGGGCGGCGGCGTTGTCCGGACTGAGCACCTGCCGGGTCTCCGGCGCCGGTGCGGGGGTCCGTTTCCCGTTCGGCGCGATCGTCTCCTTCAGCAGGTGCGGTTGGATGTATGTGCCGTCGTTGGCGATCGCGGCGTAGGCGGCGGCCATCTGCAACGGGGTGGCGTCCACGCTGTGCCCGATCGGCACCGACCCATGCGACGACCCGCTCCACTCCTCCACCGGCAGCAGCCGCCCGCTCGCCTCACCGGGCATCCCGACCTCGGTCGCCTTACCCAGGCCGAACCGCCGCTGGTAGTCGAGCAGGCGTTCCGCGCCGAGCTTGTCAGCTATCTGGATGGTGCCGACGTTCGACGAGTACGCCATCATGCCGGCGACGTTCATCCGCCGCCCGTTCGCCTGATGGGTGTCGCGGAACCAGGTGTCGCCCTTGCGGATGGCGTTGGCCACCGGGAACGAGGTGTCCGGGGTGATCACCCCTTCCTGCAGGGCGGCCCCGAACGTGATCGGCTTGTGCACCGAGCCCGGGTCGACGATGAAGCTGGTGGCCGCGTCCTCCCGGTCGGTCGGCTCACTCGGGAAGGGCTTCGCCGCGTTGTAGGTGGGGTGGCTGGCCTGGGCCAGCACCTCACCGGTACGCGCGTCCAGCACCACGGCGGCACCGGTGCTGCCCTGCACCTGCTGCATCTGCTCGCTGAGGATGCGCTGCACCATGAACTGCAGGTCACGGTCGATTGTGAGCACCACCGAACTGCCCGGCTTGGCCTTCGTGGTGCGGCTGTAGCCCCCCGGGATGGGTGCGGCCAGGTCGCCGAGACCGGCCTCGAAGACCCGTTGGCCGTCCTCGCCGTGCAGCACGTCGTCGAAGCGCGCCTCCAGGCCCTCCAGCCCGACCATGTCCGGGCTGGTGAAGCCGATCAGGTTGGCGGCCAGATCCCCGCCGGGCACCTCGCGCCGCTCGTCGCGGTGAGTGGCGATGCCGGGCAGCTTGAGCGCCATGATCTCCTTGGCGCGGTCGATGTCCACCCCTCGGGCCAGGTACTCGAACTGCGAGTCGACGCCGTTGATCCGCTTGCGGGGTTTCATCTTCCCGGCCAGTTCGGAGGCGGGGATACCCAGCAACGGGCTGAGCGCCCGCGCGGTCGCCGCGATGTCGACGACCCGGGTCGGATCGGCGTAGACGTACCGGGCCTCGACGCTGTGCGCCAGGGCGGCCTCGCCCGAGCGGTCGAAGATGGCGCCCCGCGGCGCGGGCAGCGGCACGGTCGTGATGCGGTCGGCGAGCCCGCCGTCGGCGTACGCCGGGGTGTCGACGGTCTGGAGCACGACCAGCCGCACGCCGACGGCGACGAAGAGGGCCAGGGTCAACGCGGTACCCAGCCGCAGCCGACGCCCCGGGTCGGCCAGCCGGGGCGGCCGGGGACGCTTGCGCGACGGCCGGCGCGGCGGCGTGCGGTCCCCGCGATGCGGCTCCCGGCTGGCCACCCGCCGTCGGGGGGCGGTGAGCGGAGGCTCGTCGCGCGGGGTGCGGTCGGTGACGGTACGGGTCACCGTGGCGCGTGCCGCGCCACCGTCCCGGCGGGCCGCGCCGCCCGGCCGGCCGGCCGCCCGGCCGGCGGTGACGCGGCCACCGTCGAGGACCTGTAGCGCCGGCCGGAACGGATCCTGCGACCGGTTGCTGCGCGGCGTACGCCGCTGCTCCGCGCGTCCGGTGCCGGACGGCGCGCCGCCCTCCCGGATGGAGCGGCCCCGGGGGGTGTAGGCGCGGGCGTCGGAGATTCCGCCGAGGCCCGCCTCCGCGTCCCGCTCCGCCGCCGCGCGGGGCGGCCTCCCCCGCTGCCCGCCGCCACGCGACGAACCGCGCCGGGAGCCTTCGGCGTCCCGGCGCGGTTCATCCGATCTCGGTGGCACGGCCTACCCCTCCGCGCCCTGCTGGCTGGTGATGGAGAGCTGCCCACCGGCCGGCTGCGGCACCCCGATCACCTTGCCGTCCGGCAGCCGGATGTACGCCGGCTCACCCGACTCGACCAGCCCCAGCTTGCGGGCCTGGGCGGCGAGGTTGCCCGGCGACTCGGACTCGGCGATCTGCTTCTTCAGCTGCTGCTGCTCCACGTCGAGCTTGGCCTGCTGCTGCTGCAACTCGTCCAACCGGAAGGCGTTCTCGTTGATCTTCGTGTTGACCGCCAGGATGCCCAGCACCCCGCCGACGACCAGCACCACCACCAGCGCCGCGAACGGCGCCCGCGGCACCCGCACCGGCGGCGGCGGGGCGACCCGCAGCCGCGGCGACTCCGACCGTTCGGCCGCGACGGCGGCCCGCTCCACCGGACGCAGCGCCGCGCTGCCCTGAGTCGGGAACTCGCGCGCCCCCCGGGCGCGAGTCTCCGCCGACCGGTTCACCCGGTCCGTCCGCCGGGCACCGTCGCCCGTCCCCCGGGTCCGCTCCGCCGCGATCCGGCCCCCCGACCGCGGTGCGCGCTGCCCGACGCCGGCGATGTCCCGACGCTTGTCTACGTTCATGTCCCCTCCCCCTCTTCGTCCGTGGTGTCCCCCGGCGCCCGCCGCGGATCCGGACCGGATTCCGTGGTTGACCCCGTCCCCGGTTGGTGCATCGCCTTTACCCGGCGGCGGTACCGTTCGCGGTCGGTACGCCCCCGTTGCCGTGCCTGCGGGTCGATCCGCTCCGCGGCCCGCAGGCGCACCGAAGCGGCCCGCGGATTCGCGGTGACCTCCACCTCCCCGGGCAGTTCCGCGCCCCGGCTGAGCAGCCGGAACGTCGGCTCTGACCCGGGCAGTTCGACCGGGAGGTCGATCGGGCCCGTGCTGCGGACCCGATCGGCGAGCGCCTGCTTGGTGAGCCTGTCCTCCAACGAGTGGTAGGACAGGACCACCAGGCGACCGCCGACGGCGAGCCGGTCCAGAGCGGCCGGCAACGCTGTCTCCAGCGCTGCCAGTTCTCTGTTTACCTCGATCCGTAAAGCCTGAAACGTTCTCTTTGCCGGGTGTCCCCCGGTTCGTCGGGCTGGTGCCGGAATCGACTCCCGGACCAGCTCGGCCAGCCGCGCCGACGAGGTGATCCGGCCGCGTTCCCGCTCCCGGATGATCGCCGAGGCGATCCGCCCGGCGAACTTCTCCTCGCCGTAGACCCGCAGCACCCGTGCCAGGTCCGGGTGCGGGTAGGTGTTGACCACCTCCTCGGCGGTCACCCCCCGGGTCTGGTCCATCCGCATGTCCAACGGCGCATCCTGTGCGTACGCGAACCCGCGGTCGGGCGCGTCGAGCTGCAACGAGGAGACACCGAGATCGAACAGGACCCCGTCCACGGACGGGTATCCCAGCCGGTCGAGCACCTCGGGCAGTTCGTCGTAGACGGCGTGCTCCAGATGGACCCGGTCGGCGAACCGGGCCAGCCGGACCCTGGCGTGGGCCAGCGCCTCGGTGTCCCGGTCCAGGCCCACCAGCACCGTCTCCGGATGGGCCTGCAGCACCGCCTCGGCGTGGCCAGCCAGACCCAACGTCGCGTCGACGTGCACGGTGCGCCCACCCCGGCCCAGTGCGGGGGCCAGCAGCTCGAGACATCGCTCGAGCAGCACCGGCACGTGCGTGCCGCGTAGCTCCCCCATGTCGACCCCCACTGGTTGAACCGGTTGTGTGTTCGCGCCCTGTTCGTCGGACGACGCCGTGCCGTCGTACCGCCAGATCCCCATCCGCTCTCCGCCCGCCCGTCGGGCCGCAGGCCCGGAGGGTCGGATCGTGCGCCTGGCACCGGGGAAGGGATGCCAGGAACTCGAAAGCGGCTGGAGATCTCGCAGTACGTCGGGCGTCGCCACGCCCTACAGACCGCCGGGCAGCACCCCTTCCTCGATGTCGGCGAAGTCGTCTTCGCTCTCGGCGAGGTAGGTCTCCCAGGCGACCTTGTCCCAGATCTCCACCCGGGTGCTCGCACCGATGACCACCAGGTCCCGGTCGAGCCCCGCATATGTACGCAGGTGCGCCGGGATGGTCACCCGACCCTGCTTGTCCGGCACCTCGTCGTGCGCGCTGGCGAAGAACACACGGCTGTAGGCCCGGGCCGCCTTGTGTGTCATCGGCTGCGCACGCAACTGCTCCGCGATCCGCTGGAACTCCGGCGTCGGGAAGACGTAGAGGCAGCGCTCCTGCCCTTTGGTGATCACGACACCCCCCGCCAGCTCATCCCGGAACTTCGCCGGAAGGATCAACCGGCCTTTGTCGTCCAGGCGCGGAGTGTGGGTGCCGAGGAACATCGGCCCAACCCCCTCGCCCTTTGAGCGGCGTTCGCGCGCCGCTGACCCCCCGGGCCGGTGGGCCCCTCCCGGCCCCACCAATGCGCCCCACTCTACTCCACTTCCCTCCACTCGCAACCAGATTCGACCGCGTGGCGCGCCGCGTCTCGCCACAAAACCGCACGTCAGCCGGGGTGGAGCGGAGTGGAGGGCCGGACGGCCCCGCGGGGCGGGTCCGCTTTCCGACATAGATCGACTCCGTCCGGCCGAGCGTCATCCGACCGTGCGCCGGCAGAGCCGACCCGAACGGATCGCCGTCGGTGGCGATCTCGCGGGTCCGCTGGTCCGGTAACCTCGCTCGCGTGACGGACGCGAAGATGCCCCTGCGGGCGAAGGTGGCCAGCTCCGTGTCACGGACCGCCGCGGCGTTGTCCCGGGCGGCGGGCCGGGGCGACGGGTCGGTGATCGGTGGTTGGCTCGGCCTGAAGATCGACCCGGAGTTGCTCGCTCACCTCTCCGCCGGCCGGGCCATCGCGCTGATCTCCGGCACCAACGGCAAGACCACCACCACCCGGCTCGCGGCCGCGGCCGTCGGGGTGCTCGGCCGGGTCGCCACCAACTCGTTCGGCGCCAACATGCCCACCGGACACACCTCCGCCCTGGCCAAGGCCGGCAGCACGCCGTACGCGGTGCTGGAGGTCGACGAGCACTACCTCGCCCAGGTGATCGAGGCGACCGACCCACACGTGGTGGCGCTGCTCAACCTCTCCCGTGACCAGTTGGACCGGGCCAAGGAGGTCGCCATGATGGCGCAGCTCTGGCGCGCGTCGCTGGCCCGGCACCCGGACATCCGCGTCATCGCCAACGCCGACGACCCGATGGTGGTCTGGGCCGCCACCCCGCCGGCCACCCACGACCAGCGGATCACCCCGCCGCACGTCACCTGGTTCTCCGCCGGGCAGCGTTGGCACGACGACTCCTGGGTCTGCCCGGAGTGCGGCTCCACCATCCAGCGCTCCGGCGAGCAGTGGTGGTGCACCGGCTGCCCGCTACGCCGGCCGGAGCCGCAGTGGACCGTGGACGACGAGGGCGTCGTCGACCCGACCGGCGCCTGGTACAAGGTCAAGCTGCAACTCCCCGGCAAGGTCAACGTCGGCAACGCGGCCACCGCACTCGCGGTCGCGGCCGAATTCGGCGTACGCCCCTTCGACGCGGTCCCCCGCCTCGGCGACGTGACCTCGGTGGCCGGGCGCTACGCCCAGGTCGTCCGGGAGGGTCGCACCGTGCGACTGCTGCTGGCCAAGAACCCGGCCAGTTGGCTGGAGGCGTTCGACATGGCGGACGAGGCGCCGACGCTGCTGTCCATCAACGCCCGGGACCCCGACGGGCTGGACACCTCCTGGCTCTTCGACGTCGACTTCGCCCCGCTGCGTGGACGCCTGGTGCTCATCACCGGCGACCGGGCGTACGACCTGGCCGTGCGGCTGGAGGTCAACGACGTGCCCTTCCAGTACGTACGCACCTTCGACGAGGCCGTCCGGGCGGTACCGCCGGGTCGGCTGGAGGTCATCGCGAACTACACCGCGTTCCAGGACATCCGAGCGGAGTTGGACCGTGTCAACTGAGACCCTGCGCATCGTCTGGATCTACCCGGACCTGCTGTCGACCTACGGCGACCGGGGCAATGCCCTGATCCTGGCCCGCCGGGCCCAGCAGCGCGGGTTCCCGGTCGAGGTGTTGGAGGTCCGCTCCGACCAGCGGCTGCCCACCACAGCCGACATCTACCTCATCGGCGGCGGCGAGGACGGCCCGCAGGCGCTCGGCGCGCAACGACTGCTCGCCGACGGTGGCCTGCACCGGGCGGTGGCTCAGGGCTCCGTGGTCTTCGGGGTCTGCGCCGGCTACCAACTGCTGGGCACCTCGTTCTTCGCCAAGGGCGCCCAGTACCCGGGCCTGGAACTGCTCGACCTCTCCTCGGACCGGGGCCCCAGCCGGGCCGTCGGCGAGTTGGCCGGCGACATCGACGCCCGCCTCGGCCTACCGCCGCTGACCGGGTTCGAGAACCACGGCGGCCGCACCCACCTCGGTCCCGGGGTCTCCCCGTTGGCCCGGGTCACCGCCGGGGTCGGCAACGACGGTGCCACCGAGGGGGCCTGGCGGGGCAAACTGCTCGGCACGTACTCGCACGGCCCGGCGCTGGCCCGCAACCCGGCCCTGGCCGACCTGCTGCTGCGCTGGGCGACCGGCGCGCAGCACCTGCCCCCGCTCGACGACACCTGGGCCGACCGGCTGCGGGCCGAACGCCGGACCGCGGTGGCCACCGCCCGGGCATGATCCGCAAGCTGCGGAGACGACTACTGCGGGCGAGCCGGTCGGGCGACCCCGGAGCCGCCCCTCCGCAGCCCGCCACCCCACCGGTCGACCCTCCGCCGGTCTGGTGGCGCCGCCTGCTTGTCGCTGCGACGCCGTCGGCCACCCGGTTCGCGCTGCTGCTGCTCCTGCTCGCCGTCTTCGGGGCGACGCTGCTGCTGGTGCCGCACCCGGAGCCGACGGCGCTGCCGGACCTGGCCGACCGGATGGGGCGGCTCGCTCCGGTGGCCGGTGTGCTCGGCGGGGCGCTGCTGCTGGTGGCGCTGGTCCCCCGCACGTTCATCACGCTCGCCGCGGGGGCGATCTTCGGTGCCCTGGAAGGTGCCGCGTACGCGCTCGGCGCCGCACTGCTGGCGGCGGCGATCGGCTTCACCGTGGGTCGGGTGCTGGGCCGGGATTTCGTCGCCGAACGCGTCCGGGGCCGGCTGGCCCGCCTCGACCGCTGGTTCACCCGGCAGAGCGTCCTCGGCGTGGTCACCGTACGGCTGCTGCCCATCTCCGGTTTCGGTCTGGTCAGCTACGGCTACGGCACCACCGGCGCGCGGGTGCTGCCGTTCCTCGTCGGCAGCGTGATCGCCTCCGCGCCGACCGCGTTCGGCTATGCGGCGGTCGGTGCAGCCGTGACCAGCCCCAACGAGATCAACTGGTTCGCCGCCGCCCCGGCTTCGCTGGGCTTCATCGCCAGCGCCATCCTGCTCGCCCGCTGGTGGCGCGCCGAACGCCGCCTCCGCCGCACTTCCCGCTGACCGAACACGACCCGCCCACCCAGCCCACCCAGCCAAGGCAACGGCACCGAGATCGCACCGCGCGACGCACCCTCTCACGCCGACCACCGTCTCGCGCCGACCCGCAACCCCGACCGTGCCCGCCGCAACTTCGAGCGGGACCGCGCAACCCAGGGCAAGCCGGAGCGTGGGCAACGGGCTGCGATTGGGCGGGCAGCCCGGGATGGGGACGGCAGCCGGGGACGGGTGGTTAGCCCCGTGGGACTGTCGGCAGTGGATCCGGCGAGCGGCACGCCGAGGACGGGCGGCAGTGAACCCGGGTACCGGGGACGGGCGGCAGTGAACCCGGGTGAACGGCACGCCGGGACGGGCAGCGGGGTGGTGGGGTGGTTCAGCGGGGTGGGGTGACCAGGCCGGCTTCGTAGGCGGCGATGACCAGGTGCACCCGGTCGCGGGCGCCGAGCTTGCTGAACAGCCGGGCCACGTGCGCCTTGGCGGTGGCCGCACTGATCACCAACTCGGCGGCGATCTCGGCGTTGGACAGGCCCCGGCCCACGAGGGTGAGCACCTCGCGCTCCCGATCGGTCACCCCGGCCAGCGGCCGGGGCATCGAGGCCGGCGGCCGGGGCATCGAGGCCGGCGGCCGGCGGCTGAACTCGGCGATCAGTCGCCGGGTGACGCCCGGTGCGATCAACGCGTCCCCGGCTGCTACCACCCGGATCGCGCCCAGAATGTCCTCCAGCGCCATGTCCTTGACGAGAAAGCCGCTCGCGCCGGCCCGCAGCGCGGCATGTACGTGCTCGTCGTCGTCGAACGTGGTGAGCACCAGCACCCGCGCGGGACCGCCGGAGTCGGTGATCGTCCGCGTCGCCTGGATGCCGTCGGTCCCCGGCATCCGCAGATCCATCAGCACCACGTCGGGCAGCACCTCACGAGCCAGGCGCACCGCCTCGGTGCCGGTGCCAGCCTCGCCGACCACTGCCATGTCCGGCACGTCGGCGATCAGCACGCGCAGCCCGGCCCGCACCAGCGGCTGGTCGTCGACGAGCAGCACCCGGATGGTCACGGCTCCACCGCCTCGTCAGGACGGCCACCGGCCCCGCCACCACCATCCGAACGGCCACCGACGGAACTGGCACCACCCGGACCGTCGCCGAGCCGGCCGCCACCATCCGGACGGCCACCGACCGAACCAGCACCGCCCGGAGGGCCACCCGCCCGGACGGCGTCGACCGGCCGGCCACCGGCCGGGACGGCGTTCTCCGGCGACACCGGCAGCCGGGCTGTCACCCGGAAGCCTCCCTCGGACCGTGGCCCGGCCCGGAACCGGCCACCGACGGCGATGACCCGCTCGCGCATGCCGATCAAGCCGTGCCCCTCGACGCCGATCGGGCCGCCCCGGCCGTCGTCGACGATCTCCACCGTGACCGCCTCATCGCCGCGCTCGACGACGACCCGGCACGCGTCGACCCCGGCGTGGCGGACCACGTTGGTGAGCGCCTCCTGGACGATGCGGAACGCGGCGAGGTCGACCTCGGCCGGGACGGGCGCGTCGCCGGTCGTACGCAGTTCGACCCGAACACCCGCATCGCCGGTGGCCGCGACCAGCCGGTCCAGGTCCGCCAACCCGGGCGCGGGCTCCAGCGACGCCGGATCCCCGTCGCCGCGGCGCAGCGCGCCGAGGGTACGCCGCAGTCCGGCCAGCGTGTCCCGGCTGGCCGCCTCGATGGTGGCCAGGGCGGCGCGGGCGTGCGCCGGTTGGGTGTCGATCACCCGCGCTCCCACCCCGGCCTGGATGGCGATGACACCGATGCTGTGCGCGACCATGTCGTGCAGTTCCCGGGCGATGCGCAGCCGTTCGGCGGTGACCGCCTCGGTGGCGGCGTGGACGCGCAGCGCGGCCGCGTAGTTCCGCCGGGCCCGCACCGAGTTGCCGGTGATCCAGGCGGCCGCGACCGCCAGCACGGTCAGCGCGGCCTGGTCCACCGGCTCGACTCCTAGGGCCACGAAGCCGGCGAGCACCTGTGTCACCAGCACCACCCCGGCGGCCGGCAACGACACCCGACGGGAACGGTTCGCGGCGACGACGGCGAGTGCCGCGTCGACGGCGAGGAACTGGAGGTTGAAGATGTCGCCGAGGTACCCGGCGTCCCGGCCGTGCACGGTCGCGGCACACAGTGTCGCTCCGGCGAGCATCAGACCGAGCGCGGTCAGCGGCCGGCGACGCAGCAGACCCGTCGGCAGTGCAACGATCAGCACCGGCACCAGGTAGCGCACCGGCAGCCACCAACCCACCACGCCGACACCGTCGCCACTGTTCGCCACGGCCGGCGCCAGCACCCAGAGCACCGGTAGGAGGGCGACCCCGGCCCACACCAGGATCGCCCGCATCACCGGCACGGCGGCACGCGGCCGGATCAGGGCGATGGCATCCATCGGCACACGGTATCCAGCGCCGCGCCGCACCGGCATCGGCCCGGGGATGTACGCCCGCAGGCCACCACCGAGACACAACGTACGGCCGACGGGGCGACGCGGCCGTGCCCGGCGACCGGCAGCGTGAACGGCATGATCGAACTTGATGGCCTGACCCGGCGGTACGGCCGTAACACCACCGCCGTCGACGACCTGACCCTGACCGTCCGGCCCGGCCGCGTGACCGGCTTCCTCGGCCCCAACGGAGCCGGCAAGTCCACCACCCTGCGCATGGTGCTAGGGCTGACCACCCCGACCAGCGGCACCGCCACCGTCGGCGGCGTCCGGTTCCGGGAGCTTGCCCGGGGGCTGCGGCACGCCGGCGCGCTGCTCGACGCCGCGGACGTGCACGGCGGGCGCAGCGCCCGCGCCCACCTGGCCAGCCTGGCTCGCAGCAACGGCATCGGGGCCGCCCGGGTCGACGAGGTGCTGGGGCAGGTCGGCCTCGACGACGCCGCCGACCGCCGGGTCGGCGCGTTCTCGCTCGGCATGCGGCAACGCGTCGGTATCGCCGCCGCGTTGCTGGGCGACCCACCCGTGCTGATGTTCGACGAGCCGTTCAACGGCCTCGACCCGGAAGGGGTGCGCTGGGTTCGGGAACTGTTCCGACGGCTCGCCGCCGAGGGCCGCACCGTCTTCGTCTCCAGTCACCTGATGGGCGAGGTCGAGCACTGCGCCGACCACCTCGTCGTCATCGGCCGGGGCCGGTTGATCGCCGACGAGTCGCTGGACGAGTTCGCCGCCCGCGCCGGCCATGCCGAGGTCGTCGTGCGTACCCCCGAACCGGCCACCCTGACCACGGCGTTGGTGGACGTCGGCGCGGACGTGCGGCCGGATGCCGGTGGGGTGCTCGCCGTAACCGGGGTGAGCCCGGAACGGATCGCCGAGCTGGCCCTGGGCCTGCGGATCCCGCTGCATCAGTTGACCACCCGCACCGCCTCGCTGGAGGAAGCCTTCATGGAACTCACCGCCGCCGACGTCGAGTACGCCGCCCGGGAGACCCGATGACCACCGTGACCCGACCCGCCACGCAGACCGTCCCGACCCACCCGGCGCGCTTCCGTGACCTGCTCGCCGCCGAATGGATCAAGCTCTGGTCGCTGCGCTCCACCTGGGCTGCCTTCGCCCTGATCCTGCTGGCCATGGTCGGCCTCGCCGTCCACGCCGCACTGGCCACCCATGCGGGCTGGCCGGACTGGTCGGCCGAGCGGCGGGCGTTGCGTTCCCCGCTCTGGGACGCCTTCCCCACCGAGGCGCAGATGTTCGTCGTCCTCGCGGCCAGTGGTGTCGGCGCGGTCGCGATCGGCGGTGAGTACGCCTCCGGGCTGATGCGTACCACCTTCGCGGCCGTCCCCCGGCGCTACGCGGTGGCCACCGCCAAGTTGACCGTGCTGACCGGCGTACTGACCCTGCTGGGAACGCTTGGCGCGGCGGCGGCGTTCGCGGTGTCGCAGGCGATCCTCGCCGACGTGGACGCGAGCATGTCCATCGGCGACCCCGGCGCCCTGCGCGGCATCGCCGCCTCCGCTCTGCTGGTGCCGCTCTGCGCGCTCGTCGGAATGGCCCTCGCGGCGCTGATCCGGCACACCGCACCGGCGATCGTCACCGCCGCGACGGTGCTGCTCCTGCTGCCCACCGCCGTCAACGAGGACGAGCGCTGGAGCGCGCTGCTCCGGCACGCCATGCTGGTGCCGGCGTGGCAGCGGCTGAGGGATCCGACCGGTCCCCCGCCGTGGCTGACCGACCTCCACGCCGCCAGCGTCTCCGGCGCCTGGACCACGTACGCCGCCTGGGCGGTGGTGGCCGCCCTGGTCACCACGCTCGCCCTACACCGCCGCGCCCCCTAACCCCCCACCCACCCCACCCCACCCCACCCCACCCCACCCCACCCCACCCCACCCAGCGTTGATCATGAGGTTGACGGCAGTAGTCGATCTTCAAACTGCCGCTAACCTCATGATCAACGCAGACAGGGCAGGGTGGGGTGGGTGGGGTGGGTGGGGTGGGGTTACAGGACGATGGAGACCATTCGGTTGGGGATGACGATGACCTTGCGGGGGTTCTTGCCGGCCAGCGGGCCGGCCACCGCCGCCAGGGCCGCCTGCCGCACGTCGGTCTCGCCTGCGTCGGCGGGGACCTCGATGCGGCCCCGGACCTTGCCGTTGACCTGCACCGGGTAGGTGACCGTCTCGGCGACCAGCAGCGCCGGGTCGGCGACCGGGAAGTCCGCGTACGTCAACGAGGTCGAGTGGCCCAGCCGCTGCCACAGTTCCTCGGCGACGTGCGGGGCGAACGGCGCGACCATCAGCACCAGCGGCTCGGCCACCTCGCGCGGGGTACGCGCCAGCCGGGTCACCCCGTTGGTCAGCTCGATCAGCTTGGCGATCGCGGTGTTGAACCGGATCTGCTCCATGTCGCCCCGGACACCGTCGATGACCTTGTGCAGCAGCCGCCGGGTCTGCTCGTCGACCGGCTCGTCGGTGACCCGGGACTCACCGGTCTGCTCGTCGACGATGGCCCGCCAGACCCGTTGCAGGAACCGGTACGAGCCGACCACCGCCCGGGTCTCCCACGGGCGGGACACCTCCAGCGGTCCCATCGACATCTCGTACACCCGGAACGTGTCCGCGCCGTAGGCGGCACACATCTCGTCCGGCGTGACCACGTTCTTCAGGGACTTGCCCATCTTGCCGTACTCGCGGTTGACCTGGACGTCGCCCAGGAAGAAGCCGCCGTCGCGCTCGGCGACCTCCTCCGCCGGCACGTACGCGCCCCGGGCGTCGGTGTACGCGTACGCCTGGATGTAGCCCTGGTTGAACAGCTTGCGGAACGGCTCGAACGACGACACGTGGCCCAGGTCGTACAGCACCTTGTGCCAGAACCGGGCGTACAGCAGGTGCAGCACGGCGTGCTCGGCACCGCCCACGTACAGGTCGACCCCGCCGCAGTCGCCCTCGCCCCGCGGTCCCATCCAGTACCGCTCGTTGTCCGCGTCGACGAACCGGTCGCCGTTGGTCGGGTCCAGGTAGCGCAGCTCGTACCAGCAGGAGCCGGCCCACTGCGGCATCACGTTCGTCTCCCGGGTGTACCGCTTCGGGCCGTCACCCAGGTCCAGTTCGACCTCGACCCAGTCGCGGCGGCGCGACAGCGGCGTCTCCGGATCGCTGTCGGCGTCGGACGGGTCGAAGGTGCGCGGGGAGAAGTCGTCCACCTCGGGCAGTTCGACCGGCAGCATCTCCTCCGGCAGCGCGATGGCGGCGCCGTCGGCGTCGTACACGATCGGGAACGGCTCGCCCCAGTAACGCTGCCGGCTGAACAGCCAGTCCCGCAGCCGGTAGGTCACCGCGCCCTGGCCGCTGCCGGTCTCCTCCAGCCAGCCGATGATCCGGGCCTTGGCGTCGGCCACCCCCAGGCCGTCCAGGTCCAGGCCGCGCTCGGGCGCGGCGCTGTTGATCGCCGGCCCTTCCCCGGTGTACGCCTTGCCGTCGAAGCCCTCCGGCGGCTGCACGGTACGCACGATCGGCAGCTCGAAGACCTCGGCGAACTCCCAGTCCCGCTCGTCCTGGGCGGGCACCGCCATGATCGCGCCGGTGCCGTAGCCGGCCAGCACATAGTCGGCGATGAAGATCGGGATCTGGCCGCCGGTGACCGGGTTGGTGGCGTACGCGCCGGTGAAGACGCCGGTCTTCTCCTTCGTCTCGGCCTGCCGTTCCACGTCGGTCTTGGCGGCCGCCGCCTTGCGGTACGCCTCGACGGCCTCCCGCGGGGCGGCGTGCCCGCCGGTCCACGCGTCCCGGGTGCCCTCCGGCCAGGCCGCCGGCATCAGCGTGTCCACCAGCTCGTGTTCCGGGGCCAGCACCATGTAGGTGGCGCCGAAGACGGTGTCGGGCCGGGTCGTGAACACCCGGATCGGGGCGACCGCGGTCGGGAAGTCGATGTGCGCGCCCCGCGACCGGCCGATCCAGTTGCGCTGCATCAGCTTGATCGGCTCCGGCCAGTCCAGCTTGTCCAGGTCGTCCAGCAGCCGGTCGCCGTACGCGGTGATCCGCATCATCCACTGCTTCAGGTTGCGCTTGAAGACCGGGAAGTTGCCCCGCTCGGAGCGACCGTCGGCGGTGACCTCCTCATTGGCCAGGACCGTGCCCAGCCCGGGGCACCAGTTCACCGGCGCCTGCGACACGTACGCCAGGCGGTGGTCGTCGACGATGGCGCGTCGCTCGGCGGCCGACAGCTCCGCCCACGGCCGGCCGTCCGGGGTGCGCCGCACGCCTCCGGCGAACTCGGCGATCAGCTCACTGATCGGTCGGGCCCGGCCGGCCTCGCGGTCGTACCAGGAGTTGAAGATCTGCAGGAAGATCCACTGGGTCCAGCGGTAGAAGTCGGTATCGATGGTGGCCACCGATCGCCGCTGGTCGTGGGCCAGCCCCAGCCTGCGCAGCTGCGCCCGGTACCGGTCGATGTTGGCCACGGTGGTGGTCCGGGGGTGGGTGCCGGTCTGCACCGCGTACTGCTCGGCGGGCAGGCCGAACGCGTCGAAACCCATCGCGTGCAGCACGTTGCGGCCGGCCATCCGCTGGTACCGGGCGAAGCAGTCGGTGCCGATGTATCCCAGCGGATGCCCGACGTGCAGCCCGGCCCCGGACGGGTACGGGAACATGTCCAGCACGTACAGCTTCTCCGCACCGGACCGCGGGTGGGCCGGATCGGCCAGCGGACCGGACGGGTTCGGCGCGTGGAAGGCGCCCTCCCGCTCCCAACGGTCCTGCCAGCGGCGTTCGATCTCGTCTGCCAGCGCCGCGGTGTACCGGAACGGTGGGACGTCTGCCTCGGTCATGGCCTTCTCCTCGCGTCGCTCGGCGGAGTCTGTCGGAGTGCTGGCTGGTCTCGGGTCTGCCGCGCCGGCCCGTCGGGGACCGGCGGCGGGCACGAAAAAGCCCCTCACGCAGGAGGGGCCGCCGTGCTGTCGCGCGTTCAGCGCATCAGCACGGCCCGGTAAGAAGCAGGAAGACTCCGGCCATGACCGGCAGTGTACCGCGCCCGGGTGTTTCGCCGCCGCCCACCACCCCTCAGACCGGGTCCCGGGCCGACTCGTCGCCGCCCTCACCGGTCCGACCGCCGAGTTCGTCGTAGCGGGTGATCGGTGCCAGCGGCGCCCCGGCCCGGTAGGCGGCCCGCGCCAGGGCGTAGCCGCCGATCGGTGCCGTGAACAGTTGCAGTCCGACGGCGGCCAGGACCACCACGGCGGTACGCCAGCCGGGAATCAGCAGCAGCACACCGAGCAGGACACAACTCACCCCGAGGCTGGCCGCCTTGGCCACGGAGTTCATCCGGTGGTAGACGTCCGGCAGGCGGATCAGGCCGACCGCGCTGGTCGCGATCAGCGCGGTGCCGAGCAGCAGCAGCGTCGACGCCGCCAGGGTCCGGATCACCGCTGCCTCCGGTGCACCAGCCGGGCCATCGCCACCGTCGCCAGGAAACTCACAAGCGTCCCGGTGAGCACCAGGTCGAGCAGGTCCGGGGCGTGCAGCCGGGCGGCGAGCACCGCCAGGGCCGCCAGGAAGACGAAGAAGCCGAGATCCAGGGCGGCCGCCCGGTCGGCGTCGGTCGGACCGACCACCAGCCGGGCGATCACCACCGCCATCGAGCCGGCGAGGACCACGAGCACCGAGTCGAGCAGGAGCATCGTCACCTCCGGGTCACCTCCGACCGGCCGGCGTCGGGGCCGTCCGGGTGGGCGGCCGGACGCAGGGCGGCCAGCAGCCGCCACTCCAGCTCGGTCACCGCCCGCCGGAACGCCACCGGGTCGGCGGCGTACATGCCGTGCACCCACAACGCGGCGGTGGGTTCGCGGTGCACGCTCAGAGTCAGTGTGCCCGGGGTCAGGCTCACCGCCAGCGCCACCGCCGCCACCTCGGTGTCGGTGGCCGCCCGCAGCGGCACCCGCACCACCGCGGGTGCCAGCCCGGAACCCGGCGTCAGGATCTCCCAGGCCACGGCGAGGTTCGCCTGGACCAGCCGGACCGCGAAGTAGCCGGCGAACCGCAGGACACGTCGAGCCCGCACCGCGGTGCGCCGGGGGGTCGTCATCGCGTCGCTGCTCATCGGCCGGTCACCGCCCGGACGTAGCCCGCCGGGTCACGCAGCCCGGCCGCCGCCGTGTCGGCGACCACCAGCAGCGGTGCAGCCGCCAGCCCGGCCGCCAGGGAGAGGCCGGCCAGCGCCAGCGGTGGGCCGAACAGCGTCGGTCCGATCCGCTTCGCCACGGTCGACGAAGCCGGCGGGTCGCCGGTGAACAACGCGCTCCAGATTTTAAGCATGGACAGCAGGGTGACCAGACTGACCAGCACCGCGACCGCCATGGCCAGCCAGGCACCGGTCTCCACGGTGGCCCGCAGCAGCAGGAACTTCGCCAGGAACCCGGAGAACGGCGGCAGGCCGGCCAGCGACAGCGCCGCCCCGGCGAAGGCCACGGCGAGCGCGGGACGTTGCCCGGCCAGACCGCCGGAACCGTCGAGCCGGTCGGTACCCCGGCCGGCGCGTACCGCTGCCGCACACAGGAACAACGCCGCCTTCACCAGGATGTACTGGGCCAGGTAGTAGACCGCCGCGGCCAGCGCGGCGGCGGTGAACAGGGCCAGGCCGAGCAGTACGTAGCCGAGCTGGCTGACCATGTGGAAGGTCAGGATCCGCCGCATCGAGGTCTCGCCCACGGCCCCGAGCACACCGACCACCATCGACAACAGCGCCACCGCGCCGAGCAGCCAGCGGTATCCGGGATCACCGCCGTACACCACCGCGTAGATCCGGATCACCGCATAGAGACCGACCTTGGTCAGCAGCCCGGAGAAGAGCGCCACCACCACCGGCGAGGCCACCGGATAGGTGCGGGGCAGCCAGTCGTGCAGCGGCACCAGCGCACTCTTGACGCCGAGGGCGAGCAGCACCACACCGCAGGCGACCGCGACGGTCGGTCGGTCGCGAGCCGCGCCGGCCAGGTCGCCCAGCCCGACCACTCCGGTGGTGCCGTAGACCAGGGCCACCCCGGCCAGCAGCAGGGTGGAGCCGAGCAGGTTGGTGGCCACGTACACCCGTGCCGCGCCGCCGCGCCCGGCCCCGCCGGCCAGGCTCAACAGCACGTACGAGGGCACCAGCATCACTTCGATGAGTACGAAGAGGTTGAACAGGTCGGTGGTGAGGAACGCGCCGCCGGCCCCGGCGGTGAGCACCAGCACCAGCGGCAGGAAGTACGGGCGACGGTCGTCTCCGGAGCCGGCCGCGGCGACCAGGCAGCAGAGCACCACCAGCGCCGTCACGGTGACCAGCAGGGCGCTGAGCACGTCCGCCGCCAGGCTGATGGCGATCGGACCGGGCCAGCCACCGACCCGCAGCACGGCCAGCGCGCCCCCACTGGTCCGCACCAGCAGAACCAGGCCGCTCGCCAGCACCACCGTCACGGTGGTGAACGCGCCGACCCGATGCAGCCTGGTGCGGCCCGGCAGGGCGAGCAGCACCCCGGCGACCAGCAGCGGCCCGACCACCGGGATCAGGAGCAGACCGCTCACCGCCGCCGCCCCGTGGTGCCGTACCCGCCCGCTCCACCGATGCCGTCGGAGTCGGAGTCGCCGGCGGCGTCACCATCGTTGCCGTCCGTGGGGTCCGCGCCGCTGGCGGGCCCACCGGCGCCGCGTCGCAGCAGGCCGAGCAGATGGATGGTGATCCCGAAGGTGATCACGATGGCGGTCAGCACGAACGCCTGCGGCAACGGGTCGGCGGTGTCGGGACCCACCTCCTCCAGCGCCGCGGTCCGCCGGCCCAGCCCGCCGGCGGCGAGCAGCACCACGTTGACGGCGTGGCCGAGCAGCACGAAGCCCAGCACCACGCGCAGCAGGCCCGGCCGCAGCAGCAGGAACACCCCCGCGGCCACCAGGACGCCGACCACGAACGCGGCGCTCACCGGGCACCTCCGGTCTCCGGCTGGTTGGCCGGCTGGGCCGGCAGTACGCCGAGCCGCCGTACGGCGGCCACCACCAGTGCCAGGACCATCAGGTAGACCCCGAGGTCGAACAGCAGCGACGTGGACAGCGACGGCAACGGATCCGGTGTGCCGAGGGCGAGCGGAGTGAGCAGCGACCGACCTACGGCGAGCGGCACCAGCGCGGCGACCGTCGCGGTCAGCAGCCCGGCCGCCACCAGTGGCGCCGACCTGAGCCGGCTCAGCAGTGGTGCTCCGCCGGGGTGTGCCAACTGACCGAGCCCGACGGCGGTGCCCGCCAGCAGCGCCCCGATGAAGCCGCCGCCGGTCTCCTCGTGTCCGCGCAGGAACAGCACCGCCGAGGCGAGCAGCATCACCGGTGCGAGCACCCGGTAGGCGAGGCCGAGCACGAGGTCGTCGCCGGTGGGCCCGGTGCTGGCCGGCTCGACCGGACGACCGGCGGCGAGCCGGACCAGCCCGAGTGCCACCACCGCGAGCACCACCGCCTCGCCGAGGGTGTCCAGGGCCCGGAAGTCCACCAGGATGGTGTTGACGACGTTGGCACCGCCGGTCAGCACCTCCGCCCGGTCGAGATACCACCGGCCAGGGTCGGACACCTGGTCGCGTCCGGTCAGTACCGCCGTACCGGCGACCGCCGCGACCCCGGTGGCGGTCGCGAGCAGGGCCGCACCCACGACCGGCAAGCGTCGTCCGACGGGCGCGAGCCGACGCGGCTGCTGCCGCAGGGCCAGCATGATGACCACTGCGGTCAGCACCTCCACAAGCATCAGGGTCAACGCCACGTCCGGTGCTCCGAGGGTCAGGAACCACGCCGACAGCAGCAGCCCCACCACGCCGGTGAGTCCGATCGCGGCCAGCGCGGAGCGCACCACCAGCAGCCCGGCGAGGGCCGTCACGAGCAGCCCCAGCAGCAACCAGTCACCGGGCCGGGCCGGGTCACCGCCGACGCCGGCCGAGACGTTGGGCAGCGCCACCGCCGCGACGGCGGCCAGCGCCACCGTCGCCAGCAACGGCCGGGCCAGGTAGGGCGCCGGGCCCGGCGCGTGCGCGGTCCGGGCGATGATCGAACCCCCGTGCAGCACCGCCTGCCGGGCGCGCTCGAACAACTCGGCGAGCGGCGGGGTGGTGGGTACGGCCCGAAGCCACCGGTCCACCCGGACCCGGCCGAGGAACATCAGCACACCCAGCAGCACGGTGAGCACGCTCAGCCCCAACGCCGGGGTGAAGCCGTGCCAGAAGGCCAGGTAGGGCGGGGTACCCTCCGGGCGGGCATCGTCCGCGGCCCGCTCCACCAGCGGGCTCAGTACGGCCACTGTCGGGCCGAGCACGGCCGCCGTCACCGCGGCCACCGCGGCCGGGGCGAGAAACGCCCAGGACGGCTCGCGCAGCTGGCGCTGCCGGGTCGGTCCCTCCACCATCCCGTGCACCAGACGGGCCGCGTACGCGAAGGTGAGCACCGAGGCGAGCACTCCGAGCCCGGCCGCGCACCAGCCCAACCACCCTCCCCCGTAGGCCCCGCCGAGCGCCTCGAAGATCGCCTCCTTGCCGACGAAGCCGATGGTCGGCGGCAGGCCGGCCATCGACATCGCCGCCAGCACGGTGAGCCAGACCGTCGCCGGCATCACCCGGTGCAGCCCCGCCAGCTCCCGCACGTCGCGGCTGCCCGCCTGATGGTCGATGATGCCGACCAGCATGAACAGGGTCGCCTTGAACAGCGCGTGGGCGACGGTGTAGAGGATCGCCGCCGCGTCGGCGTCCGGGGTACCGACGCCGATCACCCCGACCAGCAGGCCGAGCTGACTGACCGTGGAGTACGCCAGCAGCGCCTTCAGGTCGTACTGACGCAGCGCGAGCAACGCGCCGAGGATCGCGGTGAGCAGACCCACGGCGATCAGGGTGCCGTCCCACGCCCAGGAGCCACCGAACACCGCCGAGAACCGCATCAGCAGGTAGATGCCGGCCTTCACCATCGTCGCCGCATGCAGGTACGCGCTCACCGGTGTGATCGCGACCATCGCACCGGGCAGCCAGAAATGGAACGGCAGCTGCGCGGACTTGGTGCACGCCGCGACGATGATCAGCGTCCCCACCACCCAGGCCGGTACGCCGCTCAACCGCTCCGGCTCGGCCACGATGGTGTCCAGGCTGGTGGTGCCGAGGTGGACCGCCAGCAGCACGATCGCGGTCAGCAGCGCGAGACCGCCGGCGACGGTGACCAGCAGCGCCTGCACGGCCGGTCCGGTGGCCGCCGGCCGACCGCCCTGCCCGATCAGGACGAAGGAGAGGATCGAGGTGAGTTCCCAGAAGACGAAGAGCACCAGCAGGTCGTCGGCGAGGACCAGGCCCAGCATCGCGGCGGCGAAGAGGGTCATCGTCACGTACACCCGCTTCTGCTCGTCCTCGCTGCCGTCGAGGTAGCGGGGGCAGTAGGCCATGATGAGCGCGCCCACCCCGAGGGCCAGCAACGCGAAGACCAGCCCCAGCGCGTCCATCCGCAACGCGGCGTGGACCGCCAGCCCGGGCAGCCACCGCCAGGCCACGGTGACTTCCCGGTCGTCGAGGATCACCGGCAACCGGGTGAGCAGCAGCGACGCCGCGACGAGATAGCCGGCGGCCAACGGATAGCCGGCGTTACGGCCGAAGCGCCGCACCAGCAGCGGTACGCAGACCGCCAGGCCGACCTGCCAGGCGAGCGTGGCGGCGAGGATCACCTCGTCCCGCCCGCCTCAATAGCCGATCGCGGCACCGTCACCACGCGGATCGGCGCCCGCCTCCAACAGGCCCCGTTCGGCGTCGATCCGGATCGCCTGCGCGTGGCCCATGTTGTCGTCCCAGTTCGGCAGCATCCGCACCGGCTGGCCACGGCGTTGCAGTTCCCGCACCACCTCGTCGGAGATGCGCCCTTCCAGGGAGAGGTCCTGGGCGGTGGTGCCCCAGGTGCGACCCATCAGCCAGCGGGGTGACTCGATCGCCTGCTGCACGTCGTAACCAAAGTCGATCAGGCGGGTGAGCAGCGCCGCGTGGGTCTGCGGCTGCCCCTCGCCCCCCATCGATCCGAAGGCCAACCACGGCCGGCCGTCGACGCAGACCAGCCCGGGTATGAGGGTGTGGAAGGTCCGCTTCCCCGGCTCCATCCGGTTCGGGTGTCGCTCGTCCAGCGAGAAGAACGAGCCCCGGTTCTGCGGGATGATCCCGGTGTCACCGGAGACGATCCCCGAGCCGAAGTCGTGGTAGATCGACTGAATGGCGGACACGACCAGCCCGCGCTCGTCGACGACGCAGAACGCGCAGGTGTCGCCCTGCGGTGCGCGCCGACGTGCCTTCGGTCCGAAGCGGATTCCCGGCTCGACGGCGGCCATCAGCATCGCCCGGTCCGGCCGGATCAACTCGCGGCGCCCCGCAGCGTACGCCTTGTCGAGCAGCTCAGGGATCGGGATGTCCACCCAGTGCCGGTCGGTGAGCCACTCGTCCCGGTCGGCGAAGGCCAGCTTCACCGCCTCCGCCAGGTGGTGGTAGTAGTCCGGGGTGCCGTCACCCCAGGCGGCCACGTCGTAGCCCTCGATCAGATTGAGGATCTGCAGGGCGGCGAAGCCCTGCGTGTTCGGCGGCAACTCGTACACCGTGTGGCCCCGGTAGTCGGTGGCGATCGGGGCCTCCCAGTGGGCCTGGTAGGCGGCCAGGTCGTCCGGATGCAGCGGCGAGCCCTGCTCGGCGATCCCGGCGCAGAAGCGCCGGCCGAGGTCACCTTCGTAGAATCCGGCGCGGGCCCCCTGGGTGGCGATCAGTTCCAGCGAGCGGGCCAGCTCCGGCTGCGCGATCCGCTCACCTTCACGCCGCGCCCGACCCTGCGGCGCGAACAGCCGCGCGGTCGTGGGCTCCGCGCCGAGCAGATCGAGATCCTCGACCAACCAGTCGGCGAGCGAGCGGGCCACCGGGATTCCGTGCCGTGCGTAGTGGATGGCGTCGTCGAACAGGCTGGCCCAGGGCAACCGGCCGTACCGCTCGTGGGCCAGCCGCCAGCCGTCGACCGCACCCGGCACGGTCAGCGCCGACAGGGCGCCGCGCGACGGCACCTCGTCGGTGTGGCCCCGCTCGCCGTAGTAGTCGCGAGTGGCTGCCTGGGCCGCGGGGCCGGAGGCGTTCAGCGCGTGCACCGCACCATCCGGCTCGGCCAGCAGCCAGAAGCCGTCACCGCCGAGGCCCGCCATGTGCGGGTACGCGACGCAGAGCAGTGCGTTGACCGCGATCGTGGCGTCCACCGCACTGCCGCCGGCACGCAGCACCGCCAACCCGGCACCGCTGGCCAGGTGATGCGGCGAGGCGACCATGCCGCGGTCGGCGCGGGTGGGCGGCCGACCGGTGCGGGGTCCGTGGGGTGCGGTCATGGCCTCCCTTTCCGCTCGTACGGTTGCGGGTTGGCGAAGGCGTCGGTGGTGGTGACGAAACCCCAGCACTGCTTGGTGTTGAACAGCACCGCGTCCTTGCAGTACGCAGGGCTGGACGTGGCGGTGGCGTCGGCGATGAGCACCGGGTTGTAGTCACGAAAGTAGGCGTCCTCCAGGGTGGTGCTGACGCACTGGTCGGCGTTGACACCGCAGACGTAGAGGGTCTGGATGCCCTGGGTCCGTAGCACCTGGTCGAGATGGGTGCCGTAGAAGCCGCTCATCCGCACCTTCTCGACGTGGATGTCGTCGTCGACCAGGTAGCCCTTCAGCTCGTCGACCGTCTCCGCGCCCCACGACCCGGCGGTGAGCACCGCGCCGTTGTCCAGGTCCTCCCCGATTCCGGCCTGATCGAGGCGGTGCTTGAACGAGTGCAGCGTCGGCGCGCCGAGATTGCGCAGGTCCGGCCGGTTGTGCCAGTAGATCCAGATGACGAACATGCCGTGTCGCCGGGCGGCGTCGATCGCCCGTTGCACACCCGGGATGGCCGCCCGGCACGCCTCGTGGTCGAGCCCGGAACGTTCGGTCCAGCCGCCCGGCGCACAGAAGTCGTTCTGCATGTCCACCACCGCCAGCGCGCCCCGGTCCAGGTTGTCGACGAACGGCAGCAACTCGGCGTCGAACCGCACCAGTTGTCCCTCGGTGTGGTGCGGTGCCAGGTGGACGTGGTCCTCGTAGAGGTACCAGCGGTCGGCGCTGGCTCCCAGCTGCACCCCACCGTCGCCGGTCTCGCGGTAGATCTCCCGGTACGCGGCCATGTCAGTCCGCACCGCCCGACGGCGCGAACCGCAGCACGACCGGGATCGCCGCCGCGACGGCCACCAGGGCCAGCCCGGTCCACCACAACGCCGGCAACCCGCCGTCGGTGCCCAGGCTCAACGCGGGCAGAGCCAGCAGGAACAGCACCATCGCCAGCAGCAGCCATCGCAGCTCACTCACTGTCGACTCCTTCCGGTCAGACGAACAGCAGGGTCAGCAGCCCGATCACCACGGCGGCGGTCAGGGTCCACGGCAGGGTCTTGCGCAGCACCGCGCCCTCCTGCCCGACGATGCCGGCGGTGCCGGTGCCGAGCACGATGTTGGCCGGGGCGATGGCGTTGCCGATCGCCCCGCCGGCGCTCTGCGCACCGATGACCGCGCTCTCGGACAGGCCGGTGCCGGACGCCACGCCCTGCTGCAACTGGCCGAACAGCACGTTCGAGGCGGTGTTGCTGGAGGTCATGAAGGCGCCGATCAGGCCGATGAGGTTCGCGGCGAAGGCGTACAGCAGGGGTGGCGAGATCTGCTCGATGCCCTGGGCCAACACGTCGGTCTGCCCCGAGTGCTCCATCACCCCCGCCAGGATCAGGAAGGACAGGATGGCCACCGAGGCCGGCGTGGCGTCGGCGGCCAGGCTCGACCAGACCGGCTGCCGTCCCTGCCGCTCGGCCCGGGCGGCGAAGAAGCCCCTGGCACGGAACACGAGCCAGGTGACCAGCACCGCGACGATCAGCGAGAAGCCCGGATGGGTGAACGGAGCGATCGCGGAGTAGGGCTGCTCCGCCTCGGTGACCACGTCGTAGCCCGTGTCGGCCTCCGGGAAGGGCAGACCGAACTCGATCCGGTCCAGCGCCGCCTCGACCGGCGGCACCGCGAGGGTGAACACGGCGACGGCGGTGAGCACCGCGTACGGCAACAGCGCCCAGGACAGGCTCATCGTCGGTGCGTGCTCGTCCTCGTCCTCGGCCGTCTCCCCGGCCTCCGGCTTCATCGCCGGGCGGTCCGGGACGCTCCGGGCCGGTTCCCGGTAGCGGGACCAGCGGGACAGCGGGTAGAGCGCGACAAGCGCCACGGTGGCGGCGAGGAAGGTCGACAGCACCGGCTCCCAGTACATGATCACGAACTGGAGACCGCCGTGGATGGCCGAGATGATCAGAATGAAGGGCCAGGCCAGCCGTAGCGCCGGACCCTTGCCGGCCATCCAGGCGATGGCGGCACCCGCCATCAGGGTCACCGGAGCCAGCAGCGCCGCGGTGATCAGCGTGGTGGTCAGCTCGTCCTCGAGATCGACCACCTGGAGGGTGGCCAGCCAGCCCACCGCCAGGGTGCCGAACATGTTCGCCCAGGCATGCCCGATCAGCGGGATCACCACGGCGTAGACGGCCCGTACCCCGATCGCGAGCAGCAGCGGCGCCACGATCGCGATGGGCGCGCCGAAGCCGGCGATGCCCTGCATGAAGGAGGCGAAGACCCAGCCGAAAGCGAGCACCAGGAAGACGTGGTTGCGGCTGTAGCGGGACAGCCCCCGACGCAACGCGTCGAAGGCACCGGAGGCGGTACCGATGCGGTAGAGCAGCAACGCCGGCCAGATCACCAGCAGGATGAACACGGCGTCCCAGACACCCTTGCCGGCGCCGACCGCGACCGACTCCCACGGCGTACGGAAGAACAGCACGGCGACCGCGACGGCGAGGAACATGCCGACCGGGCCGGCCTGTGGCGCCTTCCACCGCAGCACCGCCAGCAGCAGCAGGAGCAGCAGGATGGGGCTGATCGCCAGCAGCCAGGTGCCGAGGTTGATCGGCAACGTCGTCTCCGGCATGTCCCTCCCGTCCCGGGCCGGCGGATTCGGGGCCGCTTACCCGGCAGAACCGATGACATGCGCTGCGTGATGACAAATCACTGCGTAAGCGCTCAAACACCTGCGGCGGTCGGCGTTGACGACAAACATGGTTAGCCTGAGAGGCCAGTGAGATTGCCGCGGCACATGAGGCTCACACGTCGCGAACGAAACGGCGGGGCCAGGTGCTCTTGTAGAGAGCTGCCGTGACGGCGACGAGGAGGAGGCCCGTGACACAACAGACCTGGGACGACGTTGGCGGTCTGCTGCCGTACGACGAGTTCCGCGCCGCCAGTGACGCGATCGTGACCAACATCGAACAGGTCATCGAAGGCAAGACCGCGACCGTGCGGCTGGCGCTGGCCGTCCTGCTCGCCGAGGGTCACCTGCTCATCGAGGACGTGCCCGGCGTCGGCAAGACCAAGCTGGCCAAGGCCCTGGCCCGGTCGATCGACTGTTCGGTGCGCCGCATCCAGTTCACGCCCGACCTGCTGCCCAGCGACGTCACCGGGGTCAGTGTCTACAACCAGGAGACCCACGACTTCGAGTTCCGTCCGGGTGCCGTCTTCGCGAACCTGGTCGTCGGCGACGAGATCAACCGGGCCTCGCCGAAGACCCAGTCCGCGCTGCTGGAGTGCATGGAGGAACGGCAGGTCACCGTCGACGGGGTGACCTACCAGTTGCAGACGCCGTTCATGGTGATCGCGACTCAGAACCCGATCGAGATGGAGGGCACCTACCCGCTGCCGGAGGCGCAGCGCGACCGGTTCACCGCCCGCATCGCCATGGGGTACCCGGACCCGACCGCCGAACTGGCCATGCTCGACGGGCACGGTGCGGTCGACCCGCTGTCCGGGCTGCGGCCGGTCTCCGACGCCGACACCGTACGCCGGCTGATCGGTCACGTCCGGCAGGTGCACGTCGCCGACGCGGTCAAGCAGTACGCGGTCGACCTGGTCACCGCCACCCGCGAGTCACCCGACCTTCGCCTGGGCGCCTCCCCCCGGTGCACCCTGCAACTGCTGCGCACCGCCCGCGCGGTGGCCGCCCTCGACGGGCGTGACTACGTCCTGCCCGACGACCTCCAGGTGCTCGCCGTGCCGGTGCTGGCGCACCGGATCATCCCCACGGCCGACGCCCAGCTCGCCCGGCGTACCACCGACGCGATCGTCGCCGACCTGGTGCACCGGCTGCCGCTGCCGCACGACCGCAAGCGTTCGCCCTACGACACCCGGCCACCGAGCGGTAACGGCCGGGCCCCCTTCGAGCCGCGGAGGCCGTGACGTGCGTGACGGGCTGCGCGGGCTGACCACCCGCGGCCGCTCCTTCCTGGCCGCGGCGGTGGCGGCGGCCATCTCCGCCGGCATCCTCGGCGAGAAGGATCTGCTGCGGGTGGCCGTGCTGCTGGCCGTCCTGCCGCTGCTCGCCGCGCTCTACGTCGGCCGCAGCCGCTACAAGCTCGCCTGCCACCGGTCGCTGGAGCCGCACCGGGTGCCGGTCGGCGCGACCGCCCGGGTGGTGCTGCGCCTGCAGAACATGTCCCGGCTGCCCACCGGCACCCTGCTGCTGGAGGACCGGCTCCCGTACGCCCTCGGCAGCCGCCCCCGGGTGGTGTTGGAACGTCTCGGCGCGCACCAGGCCAGTTCCGTGGCGTACACGGTGCGCGCCGACGTGCGTGGCCGGTACGAGGTGGGGCCGCTGGTGGTCCGGATGACCGACCCGTTCGGCCTCTGCGAACTCAGTCGCGCCTTCCCCGGCACCGACCGGCTCACCGTCGTTCCGCAGGTGGTCCCGCTGCCGTCGGTGCGGCTGCCCGGTGAGTACGCCGGCAGCGGCGAGAGTCGGGCCCGCTCGGTGGCGGTGCACGGCGAGGACGACGCGGCCACCCGGGAGTACCGGCGCGGCGACGACCTGCGCCGGGTGCACTGGAAGTCGACCGCGCGCACCGGCGAGCTGATGGTGCGCCGGGAGGAGCAGCCCTGGGAGAGCCGGGCCACGGTGCTGCTGGACACCCGCGCGTACGGACATCAGGGCGACGGTCCGACGGCCAGCTTCGAGTGGGCGGTCTCGGCCGCCGCCAGCATCGCGGTGCATCTGCGGCAGGCCGGGTACAAGCTACGCCTGGTCACCGGCTCGGGCGCGGACGTCGACGCCACCGAGGGCGCCGGCGACGGCCTGCTGCTCGACCAGCTCGCGGAGGTCCGGCTCGACCAGCGGGTCGAGATCACCACCCTGGTGCAGCACGTACGGCAACGCGCCGACGGCGGGCTGGTCATCGGTCTGTTCGGGTCGCTGAGCACCGCCGAGGCCGAGCTGTTGGCCGGGCTTCGGGCCAACGGCGCCACCTGTGTCTGTTTCCTGCTGGACAGCTCCGCCTGGCTGAACCTGCCGACGCCCGCACGGGCCGAGGCCGATCAGGCGCACGACGCCGCGGCGCTGGCGCTGCTGCATTCCGGCTGGCGGGTGATCGGCGTCGACCACGGCGGCCGGCTACCGGCGCTCTGGCCGCAGGCGGGGCGGGGCTCGCAGGGGTTCGCGCTGCGCGCGGCGATGGCCGAGACCGTGGCCGGTGGCGTGCGATGAACGGAAGGTCCCCCTCATGATCGCCCATCGGAACCTGGGCCTGGTGGCCGCCGGCGCGACGCTGCTCGCGGCAGCACCACTGTCGGCCATCTTCGACCGCTGGACGTGGCTGGTCCAGGCAGTCATCGCGGTGGCCGCGGTGGCCGCCGCGGCGTCGCTGGCCCGGCTCGGCCGGACCCCGCTGTGGGTGCAGATCCTGGCCATGGTCGGCGGTCTCACGCTGGCCCTGACCTGGCTGTTCCCCAGCGGCTCCGAACTGCTGGCGGTGCTGCCCACCCCGGCCACCTTCGGGCACTTCGCCGAGTTGCTCGGCAACTCGGTCGAGGACATGCGCTCCCACGGCGTGAAGGTCCCGGACACCGACCCGCTGCTGTTCGTCACCGTGCTCGGCATCGGCGGGGTGGCGGTGCTGGTGGACGTGCTCTGCGTCGGACTGCGCCGCCCCGCCCTGGCCGGGCTGCCCATGCTGGCCATCTACTCGGTGCCGGTGGCGGTCTACGTGGACAGCGTCCCGCCGGTGCCGTTCGCGATCGGCGCCGCCGGTTTCCTGTGGCTGCTGGTCACCGACAACGTGGACCGGGTCCGCCGGTTCGGCCGGCGGTTCACCGGCGACGGCCGTGACGTCGACGTCTGGGAGTCCTCGCCGTTGGCCGCCGCCGGCCGGCGACTGGCGGTGGTCGGCCTCGCACTGGCCGTGCTGGTGCCGTTGGCCGTGCCGGGAATGACCGCCGGGTTGATGACCACGCTCAACTCCGGCACCGGTTCCGGCATCGGTCCCGGCTTCGGTGGCTCCCCCGGCCGGGTCGACCTCTTCGCCGCGCTCAGTGGCCAGCTCAACCAGTCCCAGGTGACCGACCTGGTGACGGTCACCACCACCGAGGATGAGCCGTTCTATCTGCGCTTCGGCGTCGCCGACGACCTGCGTACCGACGGCTTCCGAGTGCGCGGCCCGAACGGTCGGCGGGTCACCGGCGACCTGCCCGATCCCTCGGGGCGGTCGGCGCCGGGCATCCAACGCACCCGGCAACGGGCCACCGTGCAGGTGAGCCGTGAGCTGAACATGCCACTGTTGCCGGTCTACGCCGAACCGGTCAGCTTCGCCGAGCTGGGCAACAACTGGTTCTACGACCCGAACCTGCAGGTCGTCTTCTCCAACCGGGAAAACTCCCGGGGCAAGGAGTACTCCTTCGACTACGTGCGCTCGTCGTACAGTCCGCAGGCGCTGCGGCGGGCTCAGCCGCTGCCGGCGGACCTGCCGCTGCGCCGGCAGCAGACCGTGACGCCGGACGTGCCGGAGGTCCGTGCCCTGGTGGAGGACCTGATCCGGGGGGCGCGCACCGAGTACGACAAGGTGCGAGCCATCTACGACTACTTCTCCGAGGACAACGGCTTCAGCTACCGACTCAGTACCGAGCAGGGCACCAGTGGACAGGCGATTCTCGACTTCCTGGACAACAAGGTCGGCTACTGCCAGCAGTACGCCGCGGCGTTGGCCTGGATGGTCCGCGACGCGGGGATCCCGGCGCGGGTCGCCTTCGGGTTCACCAACGGCAGCCGGCGCAGCGATGACACCCTCACCCTGACCAACCGCAACCTGCACGCCTGGACAGAGGTCTACTTCGACCAGATCGGCTGGGTGCCCTTCGACGCCACCCCGGCCTACGGCGTGCCAGGCTCGACCCGCTCGGCGTGGGCGCCGGACGTGGACGCCCCGGAGGAGAGCACACCGCAGGGTGGCAACTCGGACACGCCCGAGGAGACGGATCCGTCAGCCGAGGCGGAGCAGGGACCGAACCAGTTCGAGGAGGGCGAGGACCCGGGTGCGGCGCTCGGCTCCGACACTCCCGCCGAGCAGACGCCCGTCTGGCCGTGGCTGGTCGCCGCCAGCGTCCTGGCGCTGCTGGTGCTGCTCGCCGTGCCCGCACTGCGCCGGCTCGCGCTGCGCCGCCGTCGGGGCCGGCCGGCACCAGCGGTGCGGACGGTCGACGCGCCGGACGCGGACCCGTCCGCGACCGGGCAACCGCTCGTGGTGGTCACCACCGATCCGGACCGGGCGCGGGCCGACGCGCACGCCGCCTGGGACGAACTGATCGACACGCTTGTCGACTACCGGGTCGGGGTGGATCGGACGGAAACCCCACGCGCCACGGCGGAGCGGGTGGCCCGGGAGCGCCTGGCCGCGCAGAACGACGCCGAGTCGGCGGTACGCCTGCTCGGGCGGGCGGAGGAGCGGGCCCGCTACGCCCGGGACCCGTTGACCGGCGAACCGCTGCCGGCGGCCCTGCGGACGGTACGCGGCGCGCTCGCCGGGCAGGCCGACCGGCGGACCCGGTTGGTGGCGACCATGCTGCCGCCGTCGGTGTTGTCCCGGTGGCGCACCGCCATCGCGGACAACTCGTCACGACTGGTCAACTCGGCCGGGCAGGTGCGCCGGAGGCTGCTGCGGTTCAGTCCGCGCCGATTGATCGCCAGCCGCGCGGGTCGCTGAACGCCAGCCAGCCACGCGGTGTGCTGATCCCGCTGCCGGCGACACCATCGTGGGTCGCCGGCAACGGGCCGCCGACCGGCATCCGGTGAGTCACGATCAGTCTGCTCGGCGCGTCGCCTGCCGGCGATCCGACAGCAACGGCAAGGTGACGGCGACCGGCGACAGCTAACAGCGACAGGCGGGCAACACGAAGCCTCGCGCGGCACTCTGGCCGTTTGCGCGCCACTCACCCCGGGCGGTCGGCCCGGGGTGACGTGCTTCCTCGTCAGCGGCGGAACGGGTTCAGCGGTGCCCCTCCGGGCGCTGCCGCCACCGGTCCTCCATCCGGTCGAGGAAACCCGACCTCCGGCCGGCACGACCTCGGGACCGGCGACGACTCGCCGTGCCTCCGACGACGTGCAGGTCGGGTGACTGCGCCCGACGGTGCGACTGCACCGCGAACGCGGCCGAGGCCAACATGACAACGAATCCCGCCACTGCCAGCGGCGGAGTTTTGATCACCGCGCCATAGACCAGCAACGCCAGGCCAGCGATGATCACGCCGGCAGCGACGAGCAGGCGACGCCGCGCGTGGAAGCGCGGATCGCTGGCGCGCACGGCCGAGGCGAACTTGGGGTCCTCGGCAAGCGACCGCTCGATCTGCTCGAACAGCCGCTGCTCGTGCTCCGAGAGCGGCACGGCACTCCTCCCCGGTCACGTTGGTCGGTCCGGTCGGACCGACAGACCGTGGCAGCCAACCGGCTGCTTACCCGCAAGTCTACGAGGGCCCTCGCGCGTCGGAAAGCGGGACGACCTACGGCCGGGTCGGATTTTCATTTCGTCGGGGATCGCGCCCGGTGAGAAGACTGGCCGGTCCTATGACGGACCGCCCGAAACGGGCAGCCGCCGCGTCGGCGGCGACCTCTGCCTCCCGCCAGCCCCGCTCCGGTTGCCCGAGGGCGAGTTGCCGCGGCGTCTGGTCCGCCGCCGTCAGTCCCTCCGCCCGGACACCGAGCAGGCGAATCCGCTCACCCGGGTCCAGCGCGGTGTAGAGCGCCCAGGACGTGTCGAACATCTCCCGGGCCACGTCGGTGGGCACGTCCAGGGTGCGGGCCCGGCTCACCGTGCGGAAATCGGCGGTGCGCACCTTGAGCGAGACCGTCCGCCCCACCTGCCCGGCGGACCGCAACCGGGCTCCGACCTTCTCGGCCAGGGCCAGCAGCGTACGGCGGATCTCGTCCGGATCGTCGACGTCCACATCGAAGGTGACTTCCGCACCGATCGACTTCTCGGCCTGCTCCGGGCTGACCCGGCGCGGGTCGCGACCCCAGGACAGCTCGTGCAGGTGCGCGGCGGCCGCCTCGCCGAGCGCGGTCCGCAGCATGCCCAGCGGAGCCTGTGCGAGATCACCGACGGTACGCAGACCGAGCCGCAGCAGTGCCTGCTCGGAACGCTCCCCCACCCCCCACAGCGCGGCGACCGGTAGCGGGTGCAGGAACTCGAGCACCCGGTCGGCCGGCACCACGAGCAGACCGTCGGGCTTCGCCCGGGTCGAGCCGAGCTTGGCCACGAACTTGCTCGGTCCGACCCCCACCGAGCAGGTCAGCCTCTGCTCCTCGGCGACCCGCTCCCGGATGCGGCGAGCGATCGTCGCCGGCCGACCGAACAGTCGCCGAGCACCGGCGACGTCGAGGAACGCCTCGTCCAGGGAGAGCGGCTCGACCAGCGGCGTGACGTCACGGAAGATCTGCATGACCGCCCGCGAGGCCGCCGTGTAGCGGGCGAAGTCGGGAGCGAGGAAGACCGCGTGCGGGCAGAGCGCACGGGCCCGCATCGTGGGCATGGCGCTGCGTACGCCGTACCGCCGGGCCTCGTAGCTGGCCGAACTGACCACCCCGCGCGGACCGACCCCGCCGACCACGACGGCCCGACCACGCAGCTCGGGGCGGTGACGAACCTCCACCGAGGCGTAGAAGGCGTCCATGTCGACGTGCAGGATCGGGCACCCGGCGTCGTCGGCGCCGGGCCCGAACCGGGGATCGCCGCCCCGGGGTAGCGACTGGCTGCGGCCCACCCGCGCAGATTAGCCCGCGGCTGTGACATTCCGGCCGGTCAGCCCCGCACCACAAGCAGCGGAATGGTCATCTCGGCCGCCGTGTCCGCGCCGTGGAAGGCCACCAACCGGGAGACCATCGGCGGCTCCGACCGACTGGCCAGCACGGCGTACGTGTCGTTGCAGACCACCACGACATCGCCGATCCGGTCCAGGTGGCCGGCGGCCACCGGCCCGAACCGGCCGCTGGCCACCGCCTCCTCGCGGGTCAGCACCCGGGCGGCGGTGCCGAGCACGGCCGACCAGGCCGCCACCACGTCGGCGGTGGCCCCCGGGGCGACATGCAGGTAACGCACCCGGGGCTCGCCCGCCACCACCCGCACCCCGTCGGTCAGCCGGGGGTCGGTGTCCAGGTCGAACCGATCTCCGGCGGGGATGTCGAGCTGCCCGTGATCGGCGGTGACCAGCAGCGCGGCGTCGGGCGGCAACCCGTCCACCAACCGGGCCAACAACCCGTCCAACTCGGTCACCGCCACCCGCCACGGCAGCGAGTCGACGCCGCTGAGGTGACCGTGCCGGTCGACGTCCGGGTGGTAGGCGGAGACGAGAGTCGGGCCGGGGCCGGCGGTCAGCGCCGCAAGCGTGGTGGCGGCCACCGCGTCGACCCCGGCCGCACCCCGGTAGTCACCGCCCCGGTTCGCGGCCAGGGTCAGGCCGGTACCGCCGAACTCCGGCCGGCTCACCACGGTCACCGCCACACCCGCCGCCCGCGCCCGTTCCAACTGGGTGGGGACCGGCTGCCAGCGCAGCGGATCGGGATCGCCGTCGCGCCACTCGATGTGGTTGAGCACCCGTTCGGTGCCCGGAACGCACACGGTGAAGCCGAGCACCCCGTGCACACCGGGTGCCGCGCCGGTGCCCAGGGTGACCAGGCTGGTCGGAGTGGTGGAGGGAAAACCGGAGGTGAGCGGTCGGCCGGACGCGGCGGTCAGTCCGGTAAGCGTCGACGCGTACGGTGCGGCGGTCGGGATCTGGTACCAGCCGAGGCCGTCGACAAGCAGCACCGCGATCCGGCGCACCCCCGACAGTTCGGCGGCGAGGCCGAGCGGGTCCGTGGCACCGGGGACACCGAGCACGGCCAGCGCGCTGGGCAGCACGTCGGCGAGGCTTCCACCGCCGTAGCCCGGTGCGACGACCTCCAGCGGTCGGGCCCGACCGATCAGGCCGGTCATGCCGGGCGGCGGGCGAACAGGTGCAGCTGGGCCGCGACGTCCCGCCAGGGTGGTTGCCCGGCCAGCGTCCGCTCCAACTCGACCAGGGCAGCGGCCTGACCGTCCGCCACCGCCGCGGGCAGCAGGTCGGCCAGGACGCGTACGCCGTGGATCTCCTCGACGGTGAGCCCGGCGGCGGTCAGCAGCGCGGCGGCGCCCTCGACGTCGAAGCGGCGGCGCAGGGTGTCCCGGGTGCCGGCGGCGCCGGCCGGGTCGGCGGCCAGCGTCGCGGCCACGTCGAGGTGCCCGTTCATCGCCCGGCCGAGCACCGCGGCGGCCCGCCCGGCGACCAGCACGCTCGCCGCCCCGCCCGGTCGCAGCACGCCGGCCAGCGCGGACACCACAGGTGCCGGGTCGTCGACGACCTCCAGCACGGCGTGGCAGAGCGCCAGGTCGACGCTTGCCGGTTCGATCAAGCCGGCCAGCGCGTCAGCGTCACCCTGCACCGCGCGTACCCGCCCGGCCACCCCGGCCTCCGCGGCTCGGCGACTGAGCGCGGCGAGCGCGTCGGGACTGGCGTCGACCACGGTCACCCGGTGCCCGGCCCGGGCCAGCGGCACCGCGAAGCCGCCGGTGCCACCCCCCACGTCCAGCACGGTCAGCTCGGCGACCGGCCGGCGGTCCAACTCGGCGCGCAGCACCGACCAGACCACGGCGGTACGGGGGGTGAGCGGCGGCCCGGCCGGGCCTGGGGTCTGTTCCACCCGGTCGAGCCTAGTCAGCCGGGAGCAGACCGCCAGGGGGCACCTGTCGGCCGTCGTCCCGCCGTCATCGGAAGTCGCGGGAGGTGGGGCGGACCGGCGCTTCGATCGGGTCCAGCCGGTCGGCGACCAGGTTGACCACCCCCTCGTGCCGCTGTAGCCGGCCCCGCACCACCAACGCCGTGCTGGTGCGGGCCACCCGCCGGTGCCGCTGCCACAGCCCCGGCGAGCAGGTGACGTTGAGCATGCCGGTCTCGTCCTCCAGGTTGAGGAAGGTGACCCCACCGGCGGTCGCCGGCCGCTGCCGGTGGGTGACGATCCCACCGACCCGGATCCGCCGCCCCGGCTCCACCCGGCCCAACCGGTCGATCGGCACCGCGCCCACGGCGTCCAGCTGCGGCCGGATGAACCGGGCCGGATGGTTCTCCGGCGACAGCCCGGTGGCCCAGACGTCGGCGACCAGCCGGTCCACCTCCTCCATCCCGGGCAGCACCGGTGCCGCCGTACCGGTCACCGTGCCGGGCAGCCGACCGGGCCGCTCCTGGGCCGCCGCGCCGGCCGCCCAGAGCGCCTGCCGCCGGGTCAACCCGAAACAGGCGAACGCGTCCGCGGTGGCCAGCGCCTCCAACTGCGCGGCGGTCAGACCCACCCGCCGGGCCAGATCCGGCATGTCGCGGTACGGGCCGTTCGCTGTCCGCTCGGCCTCGATCCGCTCGGCCACGCCGTCGCCGAGGGTACGCACACTGGACAGCCCGAGCCGGACCGCCGGACCGCCCAGCCCCCAGGCGTGCGGTGGTTCACCCGCCCGGCTGCCCCAGCGGGTGTCCGGGGTGGATTCCAGCACCGGCTTCGCGTCGCTGGCGTTGACGTCCGGTCGGCGTACCTGCACGCCGTGCCGGCGGGCGTCGTCGACAAGGGTCTGTGGCGAGTAGAAGCCCATCGGCTGGGCACTCAGCAGCGCGGCCAGGAACGGACCGGGGTGGTAGCGCTTCAGCCAGGAGCTGGCGTAGACCAGGTAGGCGAAGCTCATCGCGTGGCTCTCCGGGAATCCGTAGCTGGCGAACGCGGTGAGCTTGCGGTAGACGTCGTCGGCCAGTTCGCCGGTGATGCCGCGCTCCGCCATGCCCCGGTAGAGCCGGTCGGCGATCTGCTCCATCCGCTGCACCGACCGTTTGGCGCCCATCGCCCGGCGCAGTTGGTCGGCCTCGGCCGCGTCGAAGCCGGCCAGGTCGATGGCGAGCTGCATCAGCTGCTCCTGGAACAGCGGCACGCCGAGGGTCTTCTCCAGCGCGTTGCGCATCAGCGGATGCGCGAAGGTCACCGGTTCCTGGCCGTTCTTGCGCCGGATGTACGGGTGCACCGAGCCGCCCTGGATCGGCCCGGGCCGGATCAGCGCCACCTCGACCACCAGGTCGTAGAACTCGCGGGGCCGCAGGCGGGGCAGGGTGGCCATCTGGGCCCGGCTCTCCACCTGGAACACCCCGACCGAGTCGGCCCGGCAGAGCATGTCGTAGACCTCGGGGTCGTCAAGCGTCATGTCGCCGAGATCCAGGCTCATCCCGATCATGTCGTAGCCGTAGTGCAACGCCGACAGCATGCCGAGGCCGAGCAGGTCGAACTTGACCAGGCCGACGGCGGCGCAGTCGTCCTTGTCCCACTGGAGCACGCTGCGGCCGGGCATCCGCCCCCATTCCACCGGGCAGACCTCGATCACCGGCCGGTCGCAGATCACCATGCCGCCGGAGTGGATGCCCAGGTGCCGGGGGAACGTCTGGAGTTCGTTGGCGTACGCGACCACCTGCTCGGGGATCTCCGGCACGTCCACCGTGGCCACGTCGCCCCAGCGGTCGATCTGCTTGCTCCACGCGTCCTGCTGGCCGGGTGGGAAGCCGAACGCCTTGGCCACGTCCCGCACCGCCGAGCGGGGCCGGTAGGAGATCACGTTGGCCACCTGGGCGGTGTGCTCCCGGCCGTAGCGGGCGTAGACGTGCTGGATGACCTCCTCCCGGCGGTCGGACTCGATGTCCACGTCGATGTCGGGCGGCCCGTCGCGCTCGGGTGCCAGGAACCGTTCGAACAGCAGCCGGTGCCGGACCGCGTCCACGTTTGTGATCCGCAGCGCGTAGCAGACCGCCGAGTTCGCCGCCGAACCCCGGCCCTGGCAGTAGATGTCCGCCCGCCGGCAGAAGTCGACGATGTCGTACACCACCAGGAAGTAGCCGGGGAAGCCCAGTTCCTCGATCATGTTCAGCTCGTGGTCGAGCTGCGCGTACGCCTGCGGGTGCGCCTCGCGCGGGCCGTAGCGTTCCCGCGCACCCCGCTCGGTGAGGTGGCGCAGCCAGCTCATCTCGTTGTGCCCCGGCGGCACCGGGTACGCCGGCAGCTGCGGCGCGACGAGTTGAAGATCGAAGGCCAGCTCGGCGCCGAACTCGGCGGCCCGGGCCACCGCGCCCGGGTAGGCGGCGAACCGGGCCGCCATCTCGGCGCCGTCGCGCAGGTGGGCGGTACCCGCCGCGGGCAGCCAGCCGTCGATCTCGTCCAGGCTGCGCCGGGCCCGGACGGCCGCGAGGGTGGTGGCCAGCCGACGCCGCCCCGGAGTCGCGTAGTGCACGTTGTTCGTGGCCACCGTGGGCAGGCCGGCGGCGGTTGCCAGCTCGGCCAGGGCGTCGTTGCGGTCGCCGTCGATCGGATGCCCGTGGTCGGTCAGCTCCACCGCCACCGTCTCCGCGCCGAACAGTGCGGTGAGCCGGTCCAGCTCGCGGGCCGCCGCGTCGACCCCCTCGGTGAGCAGGGCGGCCGGCACGTGCCCCTTGCGGCAGCCGGTGAGCACCAGCACGTGGTCCCGCAGGTCGGCGGCGATCTCCTCCAGCTCGCCGTAGACCGGGCGGCCCTTCTCACCGCCACGCAGTTGGGCGCGGGCGATTGTCGCCGCCAGCCGGGCGTACCCCTCGTGACCGTGGGCCAACAGCAGCAGGTGGTTGCCGTGCGGGTCGGGTACGCCGTTCTGCGGACCGGGCAGGCCGAGAGACAACTCCGCTCCGAAAATCGTCGGCAGGCCCAGCGCACGGGCCGCCTCGGCGAACCGCACCACGCCGTAGAAACCGTCGTGGTCGGTGACGGCGAGCGCGGTGAGCCCCAACCGGACGGCCTCCTCGGCCAGTTCCTCGGGGTGGCTGGCACCGTCGAGGAAACTGAAGTTGGTGTGTGCGTGCAGTTCGGCGTACGGCGGCACGTCGTCGGGCCGGGTCAGCTCCGGCGGTCGGTAGTGCTCCCGCCGCCGGCTCCAGGCCGGCGAGTCACCTCCGTCGGCGTCGACCGCCAGGGGATCCACCACATGCAGGTGCCGCCCCGCACCGTCGCCCTTCCCGCCGCCGCTGCCCTTCCCGCCGCCGCCCTTCCCGCCGCCCGACCGCCCGGAGAGCACCCGCTCCAACTCCGACCACGGCAGCCGGGGGTTGTGGAAACTCACCGCCGCCACCCCGCCGTCGCGCAGGACGCCGTGCCTCGTGCCCTCAACCGGCCCAGATGCCCCGACATGCCGCAACTGGTGAAGCCCGCCGGCCCGAGTGCCCCGTCAGTCATAGAGCGCCTCCACCAGCCACTGGCCGGACTCGACGGCGAGCAGCAGGGCGCTGCCGTCGGCGAGGCGGACCTGGAACCGGGCTCGGCGGCGGGCCTCGGCCGGTGCCCACCACCGCTCGTCGACCGGCCACGGACCGGCCCAACCGACGATCTCGACCGACGCGACCGTGCCCCCACGGAGCGCGGTGGCCGAAGGGGCGGTGGCCGAAGGGGCGGTGGCCGAAGGGGCGGAACCGGGTGCGGGAGTGGAGCCGGTGGGCTGCGGAGGCATCGTGCCGATGCTCAGCCGGGCCGGTGGGGCGCTCATCGCCAACCGGGCGCTCACCACGACCGGCGCACCGGTGGCGTCGAGCACGCTCGCGGCGAGCGGGGTGGGCAGCACCACGGCCGGCGAGGGCGGCGGCAGTCGCCCCGGCCAGGACGGTACAGCCGGCCCGGCGCCCGCCCGCCGCCCACCGGGACGGGCCGGGAGTCGTTCGTCGCCCCAGGGCACCAGCCGGGTCTGGTCGGCCGGGGACCGTCCACCACCGAGCACCGCGGTGACCACCGCCTCGGGACCGAGCAGGCCCTGCACCCGACTCAGCGCGCGGTGGGCCCGCTCGCGTTCCGCACCGGTCTCCCCCCACAGCCCCGGTTGCAGGCCGGCCTGGGCCAGCACTCCGTCCGGCAGCAGCCGCAGCCGGATGATTCCGGCGGTGGGACGGGCCGGCCGGTCACCGCCGCGACGGGCACCGGAGAGCCAGCCGTCCAGTTGCCAGCGGACCCGGTCGGCGATCGCCGCCGCGGTGAGCAGCCCGTCGTGCCGCCAGACCCGGTGCAGCTCCTGGCCGTGCGCGGTGACCGCCTCGATGCCCAGGCGGGTGCAGGCCAGTCCGTGCCCGGCGAGCCGTTCGTGCAGCTGCTCGGCCAGTGTCCGGGCCGCGAACGCCGCCACGTCGATCCGGTCGATCGGCTCGTCCAGGTCGGCGGTGACCGTCAGGTCGACCGGCGGGCGCCGCACCGCGAGCGGCCGGTCGTCCCGTCCGGCGGCCAGCCGGTGGGCCAGCGCCCCGTCGAACCCGAACCGGGCCAGTACGTCGCCGGCGGGCAGCGCGGCGAAGTCGCCGAGCGTACGCACCCCCAGCCGGCGCAGCAGGTCGGCCAGGGCGGAGCGGCCGAGCGCCTCGACGGGCTGACCGGCCAGGAACTCCGGTGTCCCGCCGGGCGGCACGATCCGCCCCTCGCGGGCGGCCAGACCGGCGGCGAAGACCCCGGCGGCGACACCGATCTGGCTCTCCACCGCGCAACTGAGGGCGACGTGCTCGACGATCCGCTCGGCGGCGGCCTCCTCACCACCCAGATAGCGGCTCGGCCCCCGGGCGGCCAGCGCGCAGGCCCCCGGGCGGATCACCTCGACCCCGACCGCCACCTCCTCGACGGCGGCCACCACCGGCTCGAATGCCCGCGCGTCCCGCCCCGGATCGTGGTCGACGACGGTGAGCCCGGAGCAGCGACCCTGCGCCTCCCGCCGACGCAGCCCCCGGCGTACCCCCTCGGCGCGGGCCCGCTCGGAACAGGCGATCACCCGATTGGCGTGCAGCACGGCGACCGGCCCGGTGGCGGGCACCCCGTCGACGATCTCGGCGGCGAGTACCGGCCAGTCGGGGCACCAGAGCAGCAGTGTCCGGACCGGTTCACCCACGGCCCGCCACCACCCGCAGCCGAGTGGCACCCGACCGAGCGGCGGCGGCCGGGCCGGGCACGACCCGGGTCAGCTCGTCACCGGGCAACCAGACCTTGACCTCCCGGGGTCGGGCGGCGGCGCCCCGCCCGCGAGCCGAGATGGTCACCTCCCGACGGCGCAACCGGCCCCGCCCCGGCCCGAGCCCCTGCCAGATCCCACGGACCACCTGGAGCGTCACGTCCGCGCCGTCCCACCGGCCGTACGGCACCAGCACGCTGCCGCGTTGCCGGGCCCGCGCGGCCAGCCGGTCGGCGACGGAGGCGGAGACGGTGGACGGGACCGCGGTGACCACCACATCGACCCCGTCGATGAGCGCGGCGACGACGGTGGGCCACTCCGGACCGGGCTGCGGCACCAGGGCGAGCCGGTCCAGGACGATGCCGGCCTCGGCTGCCGCCCCGGCCCCGAAGGTCGGCATCCCGACCACGGCGCACCAGGATCCGGCGCGGGACGCCTCGGCGAGCAGCGCGAGCAACAACGAGGTGGTGCCGCTGGGTCGGGTCTGCCCGCCACCGACCGCGATGGTGCTGCCGCGCCGCAGCCCCCGGTTGGGCAGCAACCCGGTCAACTCGGGCCGCACGGGCAGCACCCGGTGCCCACCCGCCGGGTCGGGTGCGCTGGCCGGGCGGACCAGCCCGGCCAGCGCGGCGGAACCGACCACCATGCGGCCCGCCATCGGACCTCCCCCGTCATCGCCACGGACATCCGGCCCGTGGATGGTGCTGTCGTGGATCAGAAGAACGTGTGTGTGGCGGGGCGGCGTCCGGCCACCCTAGGGTCCCGCCAACGGTGGCCGGACGCCGCGGCTCAGGCGGCGAGACCGTCGATCGCCGGCTGGTGCGCCAGGCCGAGTGCCGCCTCCACCACCGTCACGAACTCCTCGGCGGCGCGGAGCAGGTCATCGGCCTCCCGGGCGGTCACCACCCGGGGAATACCGGCCTCGGCGGCGGCTCGTTTGCCGGCGCCGAGGGCGAAGTAGCCGGCCCACTCGTCGAGCTCGGGGGCGACACTGGCGAGCAGGACCCAGACGCTGGTGATCCGGTGGCGTCGGGTGGGCGCGGGACGGGCACGGGCGGCGAGCACCGCCGCGGCGGCACGCAGGGCTGCGAGGTGAGCGGCGGCGTACCGGAGGCCATCGGGGCCGGTCCGGGCGGCCTCGGCGAGCCCCTGCCGGGCCACCGCGAGCAACTGGACGGGAGTACGGTGCGGCAGCACGTTCGCGGGCACCGTCGGCGCCTGAGCCGGGCTGGTCGGCATTGGTCTCCTCCAGATGAGCCGGGGCGGGCAGGCGCGCGACGGAGTCGGAGCCGTCGACGCGGCGACCCGCGGCGGTCGGTGCGGAGGAAGACGCACCAGGTGGGTGGCCGGCCGGGTGCGGAGCTTCCCCACACCACACCCGGCCGGCGTACCGGCGGGTCCATCGTCCGCCGCCCGGGGGTCGTTGGGCGGCGGACGACGGTCCTGCCTGACGGGCCCGGACTCGCGACTGCCCGGAGCCCAGGTGCGGTCCGCGGCACCGCACCTGTCGGAAGCCGGTGCCGCGAAACACCCGCCCCCGAGAGGGGTTGGAACGAACGTTCGAGGCAATCGAACACTCGTTCTAACTGCTGCTGACAGTACACCCTCCCTCCGACGAAAACGCAACGCACGACGCACACCAACTTGGGCGGTGGCGCGGGCGGTCCGCGTACCGGGAAGAATGGCGGCATGCAGTCACACCCGAACGTCCGGGCGGTGCAGGACGCGCTCGATGCCGCGAACGCCCGGAACGGCTCCGACGCACCCGCCACGGTCCGCCTGCTGCCCGACGCCGTGCACACCGCCGCGGCCGCCGCCGAGGCACTCGGCGTCGACGTCGGCGCCATCGCCAACTCGCTCGTCTTCGACGCCGACGGAAGCCCGCTGCTGGTGCTCACCTCCGGCGCGCACCGGGTGGACACCACCGCGCTGGCCACCCGGCTCGCCGTCACCCGGCTGCGCCGGGCCACCCCGCAGTTCGTCAAGGAACACACCGGGCAGGTGATCGGCGGGGTCGCCCCGGTGGGTCACCCGCAGCCGCTGCGCACGCTTGTCGACACCGCCCTGGACAAGTACGACGAGATCTGGGCCGCCGGCGGCGTACCGCAGGCGGTCTTCCCCACCACCTACGCCGAGCTGCTCCGGGTCACCGGCGGGACCCCGACCGACGTGGCGTGAACGAGCGAAGCGAGCGAACCATCAGGCACAGCACAGTGGTGCCTCGCGCCGGCGGCGAGCGCAGCGAGGTGGCGGCGTGAGTCACCCGGAGAGCGTCCCCGAGCTGGTCACCCTGCACGTGTGGCGGATCGCACCGGCCGCCGTGGGCCGGGCACTGACCCGGATGGCGGTCGACCCGCGCCGGCTGCGTGCCCTGCCCGGCGTACGGTTCGGCAAGCTGCTCGGCACCGGGACCGGCACCGGCTTCGGGCCCGGCGACGCGGACCTGACCCGGTGGGCGGCGCTGACGGTCTGGGATTCCCCCGCCGCGGCCGCCCGGTTCGCCGACTCGCCGGTGGCGCGGGCCTGGTCCGGTCTCGCCCGCGCGGGCGTCCGGCTCGACCTGCGACCGCTGACCAGCCGGGGTGAATGGTCCGGACGGCGGCCGTTCGGTGCGCCCGCCGGCGGCCGGGTCACCGGCCCGGTGCTGGCGCTGACCCGGGCGCGGCTACGCCCGACCCGGGCACTCACCTTCTGGCGGGCGGTCCCGCCGGTGGCCGCGGCCCTGCACGCCGCACCCGGGCTGCTGGCCCGCTTCGGTGTCGGCGAGGCACCCCTGGGCTGGCAGGGCACGGTGAGCGTGTGGCGTGAACCGGCGGATCTCGTGGCGTTCGCGTACCGTCACCCGCAGCACCGGGCCGCGATCATCCGGACGGAGACCCAGCGGTGGTACGCGGAGGAACTCTTCGCCCGGTTCGAGGTGCGGGACGTGGTCGGCGACCGGACGGTACTGGGGTGGGTCACCGACGACGGTGACCCGGCGAAGGGTGAGCGGGCATGAGGTTGGTGCGGTGGACGCCGGACGATCTCCTCCGGCGGCTGGACGACGTGGTGGCCGTCTACGGCGAGGCGATGGGTTACCGCGCCGACCTGCTGGAGGCCCGTCGCGGCTACATCGCCACCCACGTACGTCGGCCCGGCTTCCGCGCCGTGGCCAGCCTCACCAGCTCCGGCCAGCTGGCCGGTTTCGGGTACGGCTACGTCGGTGCCGCCGGTCAGTGGTGGCACGACCAGGTCTGGCGGGCACTGGACCAGCCCACCCGGCGGCGCTGGCTGACCGACTGCTTCGAGGTGGTCGAGCTGCACGTGCGGCCACCGGCTCAGGGGCACGGGCTGGGCGCCGGGCAACTGCGCGCCCTGCTCACCATGGCCGAGGGCGCCACCACCCTGCTGTCCACCCCGGAGGCCGACGAGCAGACCTCGCGCGCCTGGCGGCTGTACCGCCGGTTCGGCTTCGTCGACGTGCTGCGCGACTTCCGTTTCCCCGGCGACGAACGCCCGTTCGGGGTGCTCGGCCGGGACCTGCCGCTGCCCGTGCCGGGATCGACACCACAGCCGTCGGTGCCGACCCCACCGCCTGCCCGGTCATGACCGCACGCGCACCGGCCCGCGGCTACGCCTGGACGTTGCTGGCCCTGCTGGTACTGGCGCAGATCTGCTACCCGCTGACCGGCGGGGTCACCCGGGCCCGGCTGACCGTGGCCACCGTCGTGCTCGGCTACCTGCTCTCGGTCGGTCACGCCCTGGCCACCCGGGGGCCACGGGCGGCGGCGGCGCTGGTCGCGGTGGCCACCGGTGGCGGGTTCGCCATCGAGGCGCTCGGCGTGGCCACCGGCTTCCCGTTCGGCAGCTACGACTACTCCGGCCAGCTCGGCCCGAAACTGGCCGGAGTACCGCTGATCATCCCGCTGGCCTGGACCTGGATGGCCTGGCCCGCCTGGTTGGCGGCCACCCGGATCACCGGCGGGTCATCCGGTCGGTGGCGTTGGCCGGGCCGGATCGCGCTGGCCACCGTCGGGTTGGCCACCTGGGATCTCTTCCTCGACCCGCAGATGGTGGCCGAGGGGCACTGGGTGTGGCGGGATGCCACACCGGCCCTGCCCGGACTGCCCGGCATCCCGGTCAGCAACTACCTGGGCTGGCTGCTGTTCGCGGTGCTGATGATGACCGCGCTGCGCCCGCTCGCGGGATCCACCGTGGCCACCACCGGCACCGGCGACCAGCCGATGTACGCGCTCTACCTGTGGACGTACGGCTCCAGCGTGCTCGCCCACGCCGTCTTCCTCGACCTGCCCGCCTCGGCGGTGTGGGGCGCGGCCGGCATGGCGGTGGTCGCCGTACCACTGGCCGTCGCCCTGCTGCGGGCCCGGCGGACCCGCGACCGGGACACCGGTTCGCCACGCTCCCCGGTCGACGTGGCGGCATGACCGTCGCGCTGATCCTGCTGCTCGGTGTCACCGTGCTGACCGCGCACACCGTGGTCAACGCGGGCCGCTGGCTGCGCCGGCCGACCGACCGACCGGTGGAGGTCAGCGAGACGGTGACGGTGCTGCTGCCGCTGCGCGACGAGGCCGCCCGGGTCACCCCGTGCCTGCGCGCCCTGCTCGCCCAGCGGGGAGTGCCCGGGCTGCGCGTCGTGGTGCTCGACGACGGCTCGGTCGACGGCACCGCCGAGGTGGTTCGCGCGGTGGTCGCCGACGACCCCCGGGTCACCCTGCTCACCGGGGCGACCCCACCGGCGGGCTGGCTGGGCAAGCCGCACGCCTGCTGGCAGTTGGCCACCCGCGGCGGGGAGTCGGCCACCGCACTGGTCTTCGTGGACGCCGACGTGGTGCTCGAACCGTACGCCGTGGCGGCGGCGGTCACCGAACTGCGCGCCGCCGGGGCGACGCTGCTGTCGCCGTACCCACGGATCGTGGTGCGGACGGTGGCCGACCGGCTGGTGCAGCCGCTGTTGCAGTGGCTGTGGCTGACCTTCCTGCCGCTGCGGGCGATGGAGCGTTCGCCGCGGCCGTCGCTGGCCGCGGCCGGCGGGCAGTTCCTGGTCGTCGACCGGGCCGGTTACCTGCGGGCCGGCGGGCACGCGGCGGTCGCCGACAAGGTGCTGGAGGACATCGAGCTGGCCCGGGCGGTGAAGCGGGCCGGCGGCCGGATCGCCCTCGCCGACGGCGCCCGGCTGGCCAGCTGCCGGATGTACGAGGACTGGCCGCAGCTGCGCGACGGCTACACCAAGTCGCTGTGGGCCTCGTTCGGGCACCCGACCGCCGCGGCCGTGGTGCTGACCCTGCTGCTGGCGCTCTACACCGCACCGCCGCTGGTGGCCGTCGTGGCGCTGCTCGCCGGCGCCCCGACGGTGGCCGGGGTCGCCGTGGGCGCGTACCTGGCGGGGGTGGCCGGGCGGGTGGTCAGCGCCCGGGCCACCGGCGGTCGGGCCTGGCCCGACGCGCTGAGCCACCCCGTGTCGGTCGCGGTCCTCGGTTGGCTGACGCTGCGGTCGTACCATCTGCGCAAGCGGCGACGCCTGTCCTGGCGTGGCCGTCCGGTCGGATAGGCCTGGGAGGACGCGGCATGGCGCGGATCGTGGTGGTCGGTGCCGGGGTGGGTGGGCTGGCCACCGCGGCCCGGCTGGCCGTCACCGGACACCAGGTGACCGTCCTCGAACGTGCCGACGAGGTCGGCGGCAAACTCGGACGGCACCGCCGGGACGCCCCCGAGGGCTCGTTCCACTTCGACACCGGCCCCAGCCTGCTCACCCTGCCCGAGGTCTTCCACGAGCTGTTCGAAGCGACCGGGGCGAAGCTCGACGAGTACCTCGACCTGGTGCCGCTGGACCCGATCGTGCGGCACGTCTTCCCCGGTGGCGGCCCGGTGCTCGACTCCTGCGCCGACCCGGCCGAGTTCACCGCCCGGATCGGCGCGGCCCTCGGGGACCGGGCCGCCGCCGACTGGCAGCGACTGTGGCGGCGCGCCGGCCGGGTGTGGCGGGCCTCCGAACGCGACATCCTGCGCCGCCGCGTCGACTCTCCCCGCGACCTGGCCCGGTTGGCCTGGCGGCTGGGCGACCTGGCCGCGATCCGGCCCGGCCAGAGCCTCCGTGGGCTGGGTCGCACCCTGATCTTCGATCGACGACTGCGGATGCTGCTGGACCGGTACGCCACCTACACCGGGGCCGACCCGCGCCGGGCACCCGCCGCGCTGGTCGCGGTCCCCTACGCCGAGCTGGCCTTCGGCGGCTGGTATCTGCGCGGCGGGCTGGGCACCCTCGCCGACGCGCTGCTGTCACGCTGCCTGGACCTGGGGGTGGTGGTGCGCACCGGCACCACGGTCACCCGGATCGACGCGGTGGGCGGCCGGGTGCACGGGGTACGCATCGCCGATTCGACCACCCCGGTCCCGGCCGACGTGGTCGTGGCAAACGTCGACGCGCTCAGCGTCTACCGCGACCTGCTGCCCGATCCGCACCGGCTGGCCGGGCTCACCGACCGCAGCCTGGCCGGGTTCGTGCTGCTGCTCGGCGTACGCGGCGACTCCGGGCTGGCCCACCACAACGTCTTCTTCCCCCACGACTACGACGCCGAGTTCGACGCGGTCTTCGGTGATCCGGGACGGGGGAGGCGGGCCCGCCCGGCCGCCGACCCGACGGTCTTCGTCACCGTGGCGAACGACCCGGCAGTCCGTCCGGCCGGACACGAGGCGTGGTTCGTGCTGGTCAACGCCGCTCGTCAGGGCACCGCCCCGGGAGCGATCGACTGGCGCCGGCCGGGCCTGGCCCAGGCGTACGCCGATCGGGTCCTGGACGTGCTGGCCGAACGCGGCGTGGACGTCCGCGACCGGCTGGTGTTCCGCGACGTGCGCACCCCGGCCGATCTGGCCACCGCCACCGGCGCGCCGGGCGGCACCATCTACGGCACGGCCGGTGGCCTGCTCCGGCCGGCCAACCGGGGACCGGCCCGGGGCCTGTGGCTGGTCGGTGGCTCCAGCCATCCCGGCGGTGGCCTGCCGATGGTGACCCTGTCCGCGCAGATCGTCGCCGACGCGATCGGCCCGGCCTGGTAGTGACCGGCGGGGCCGGTGGCTCGACCGGCGGGTTCAGTCGGCGTCGAGCAACGCCCGGCGGACGGCGGAGAGCAACTGCCCCAGCCCGAAGGCGGCGAGCAGCACCCAGACCGCGGTCGCCATGGTGATGGTGCCGGCGGCCAGGTCCACCTCGATAAGTCCGCTCAGGCCGGCCAGCAGCAGCCCTGCCACAGCCACGCAGACCCGGGTGGGCCGCTCCCCCACGGTGACCGCGCCGATCTCCCGCATGCCGGCGGCGACCGCGCGGGCCCGGACGTACTCGTGCAACCAGGAGAGCGCACCACCCGCGGCGACAAGCGCACCCGGCGCGCCGACCAGCCAGAACGCCACCAGCCAGGCGGCCTCGCCGATCCGGTCGGCCAACGAGTCGTAGACGTAGCCGAGCCGGGTGGTACGCCCGGTGGCCACGGCCACCGCACCGTCGACGCTGTCGGCCACCGAGGCGAGCAGCACGAACAGCGCACCCAGGAACGGTCCGTCACCCGGCCGGACCGCGAGCAGCGGTACGCAGAGGCAGAGCAGCACCCCGACCACCGTCACCGCGGTCGGGCCGACCCGTAGCCGGCCCAGCAGGAACCCGACGTGGTAGGAGAAGCGCAGCCAGCCACGCACCACCGGAGTGGCGACCCGGGGATCGAAACCGCCGTGCAGCCGCGCCCACGCCGTGGCGTACTCGTTCCAGTTCAGCTGTCTGCCCACCACGGTTCAACCGTCGCGACAGCGCCGAGGTGTCGCGCGCCGGGGGTCACGTCGCGGCGCCCACCCGAAGGTTCTGCCATATCTCCCGGGTCGCGGTGGAACGGTTGAAGGTGATGAAGTGGATCCCCGGGATCCCCTCGTCGAGCAGCCGCCGGCACATCTCGCTGGTCTGCTCGATGCCGAGCCGGCGGACCGCCTCCGGATCGTCGGCGACCCGCTCGAACCGCGCGGCCAGTGCGGGCGGGAAGGGTGCCCCGGACAGTTGCACGGATCGCTCGATGGTGCCGATCCGGGTCACCGGCATCACACCGGCCAGGATCGGGGTGTCGCAGCCGGCGGCAGCCACCCGGTCACGCAGCCGAAGATATTCGTCGACGTCGAAGAACATCTGGGTGATCGCGAAATCCGCGCCGGCCCGGCACTTGCGCACGAAGTACTCGGTGTCGGCGGCGACGTCCGGTGAGCGCGGATGCCGGTAGGGGAAGGCGGCGACGCCGACGCTGAAATCGCCGGAGTGACGGACCAGCCGGACGAGGTCCTCGGCGTAGTGCACGCCGTCGGGGTGCGGGATCCACTCGCCGGTGGGATCGCCCGGCGGGTCGCCGCGCACCACCAGCACGTTGCGCACCCCGACCCCGGCCAGCCGGCCGATGACGTGCCGCAACTCGGCGACGGAGTGGTTGACCGCCGTCAGGTGGGCCATCGGCAGCAGCGTGGTCTCGGTGGCGATCCGCTCGGTGACCGCGACCGTGGTGTCCCGGGTCGAGCCGCCCGCACCGTAGGTGATCGAGACGAAGGAGGGACGCAGGGGCTCCAGCTCGCGGATGGCCTGCCACAACTGCCGCTCGCCCTGCTCCGTCTTCGGGGGCATGAACTCGAAGGAGAAGGTCGGCTGGCAGTCGCGGACCAGCTCTCCGATCGCCGGTTGCGAGTTCGGGAGGACCGAGGGAAGACCGAGCGCCACGCACCGACTCTAGCGGGCCGGGCCGGGCACCCCTACCGACTTCCCAGCGGTGGAGACAACAGAATGTTCATGGCCCGCCGCGCCCAGCGGCGCGGAAAACTGTCGCACCGCCGGACTAGCCTGCTGACCTGCGCGGGTGTGGTCGAGAGCCCACCGGGGGGCCGCGCGGGGGTCAGCAGCAGACGGTGCGTACCGGCACCGCCCTGATCGGGTGGGGTCGGGCCGTCACCCCGCCGACCCGCCGGAGGATCAATGTCCCCGTCCCCGCTCGCCCCTACCCGGCCCGCCCCGGCCGCCCTCGGCCCGCTGGTGGCCCGGTCACGGCTCGCCCGTGGGTGGAGCCAGTCCCGGCTCGCCGCCGAACTCTGTGCCGCCGCCGGAGTGTTCACGTTGAGCCGGCACGAGATTTCCCGATGGGAGCGAGGGGTGCGCGTGCCGGGACGCTTCTGGCGCGGCTGGCTGGTCCGGATCCTCGCGGTGCCCGGCAGCCCGCCACGCACGGCACGGCGCTCCCCGGCCCGGCCGGGCCAACCCGGCCGCGACCAGCGACGCACGACGCGCCGGAGGGCGGGTGGGTCGTCGCGGCGTACCCCGACCCATTAGCGTCGGGACGTGACCCATGCTGCTCCCGTCTCCCCGGTCGACCGTGCCAGCCTGCGCCAGCGGGTCGACAAGGCGCTGTCGGACTTCCTCGCCGGCCGTCGCGCCTGGCTGACCGACGTCGACGACGCCCTGGTACCGGTCGCCGAGGCGATCGAGGCGTTCGTGCTGGGTGGCGGCAAGCGGCTGCGGCCGGCCTTCGCCTACTGGGGCTACCGGGGTGCCGGCGGAGTGGACACCGACCCGGTGGTGACCGCTCTCGCCGCACTCGAGTTCGTGCAGGCCAGCGCCCTGATCCACGACGACCTGATGGATCGCTCCGACACCCGACGGGGTGAGCCCGCAGTACACCGGCGGTTCGCCACCCGGCACCGCTCAGCCGGCTGGGGTGGCGACCCGGACGGCTTCGGTGACGCAGCGGCGATCCTGCTGGGCGACCTGTGCCTGGTCTGGTCCGACGAGCTGCTGCACTCCGCTGGGCTCGACCCCCGGACGGTGGCCCGGGCCCGACCGGACTTCGACGAGATGCGCACCGAGGTCACCATCGGGCAGTACCTCGACGTGCTGACCCAGGCCACCGGCGACACCTCGCTGGAACGGGCCGGCAAGGTCGCCCGGTACAAGTCGGCCAAGTACACCGTGGAACGGCCACTGCTGATCGGCGCGGCGCTGGCCGACGCCCCCGCCGACGTACGCATCGCCTACTCGGCGTACGGCTTGCCGTTGGGTGAGGCTTTTCAGTTGCGCGACGATGTGCTGGGCGTCTTCGGCGACCCGGCGCAGACCGGCAAGCCGGCCGGCGACGACCTGCGCGAGGGCAAGCGGACCTACCTGGTGGCGGCGGCCCTGGAGGTGGCCGACGACGCCGGTCGCACGCTGCTCCTCGGTGGCCTCGGCGACGGCGAGCTGGACGCCACCGGGGTGGCTCGGCTGCGGGAACTGATCGTCGACACCGGTGCACTGGCCCGTACCGAGCAGCGCATCGTCACGCTGACCGACGCGGCGCTCGCCGCGCTCACCGCCGTCGACCTGGACACCGAGGCCCGGCAGGCGCTGGTGGACCTGGCCATCGCCGCCACCCGTCGCGCCGACTGACTCCGTCAGAAGCCCAGGGCCTGGGCGCGGCGCTTGACCTCACGGGCCTGATCGCCGCCGAGGGCGGCCGCGGGGGTACCAGCGGCCAACGTCTCGTCGGGCTCGTAGAGCCAGCGCAGCGCGGCCTCGTCGTCGTAACCGGCGTCGGCCAGCAGAGTCAGCACGCCCGGCAGGTGCTTGAGCACGGTGTGGTTGGCCACCAGGTCGGCCGGGATCCGGCGGACACCGTCGCGGCGCACCGCGATCATTTCCCGGTCCCGGATCATCTGGTGGACCTTGCTGATCGGCAGGTCGAGCCGCTCGGCGACGTCCGGCAGGGTCAGCCAGCCCGCCGCGTCGGCGGGACCGGCCAGGGGCGCGGTGCCCTCAGCGGGTACGTAATCGGTCACGCGCAACACCCTGCCACGCCGCCCTCGCGCCCGGTCAACGACCTCCCGGCGACCACCCTGAGCAGGGGCAATCGTCACCCTGCGCGCGCGCCGGACCCGGGGGCGGGCGCCTGCCGGTAGCATCCTGTTCAACCTTCGTCCCCCGACACATAGACTGCCTGCTGATGGACACACAGGTCGCCGACACGTTGCTGGGCTCGCTGATCGACGGGCGCTACCGCATTCGCGGTCGCGTGGCCCGTGGCGGCATGGCGACCGTGTACACAGCCACCGACGAGCGGCTCGAACGCACCGTCGCCGTCAAGATCATTCACTCGGCCCAGGGGTCACCCGGTCAGGCCGGTCGACCCAGCTTCGTCGACCGGTTCACCGACGAGGCCAAGACGATCGCCCGGCTCACCCACCCCAACGTGGTGGCGGTCTACGACCAGGGCACCCACGCCGGGCGACCGTACCTGATCATGGAGTACGTCCGCGGCCGTACCCTGCGCGAGGTGCTGGCCGAGCGGCGCCGACTCAACCCGGACGAGGCGCTGGCCATCACCGAGCAGATGCTCGCGGCCATCGGCGCCGCCCACCGGGCCGGCCTGGTGCACCGCGATGTGAAACCGGAGAACGTCCTGGTCGCCGAGGCACCCAGCGCTGGCCCGGCCAACCTCGTCGACAGCGTGGTCAAGGTGACCGACTTCGGGCTGGCCCGGGCCGTCGAGGCGAGCACCGACCACGACAGCGGGAACCAGTTGATGGCCACCGTGGCGTACGTGGCTCCGGAGCTGGTGACCGACGGCCGGGCCGACGCCCGCACCGACGTCTACTCGACGGGCATCGTGCTGTTCGAGATGCTCACCGGCCGGGTGCCGTACGACGGTGACCGGCCGATCGACATCGCCTGGCAGCACGTGGACCGGGACGTCCCCGCACCGTCGATGCTGGTGCCCGGCCTGCCGAGGGTGCTCGACGACCTGGTCGCCCACGCAACCCGGCGCGACCCGTCGGCCCGCCCCGCCGACGCCGGCACGCTGCTGGCCGAGGTGCAGGTGGCCCGGGACGGGTTGGGCAGTCCGAACAGCCACACCGCTCTGATCGCTCCGGTGACCGGCGGCCCGGCCGTGTCGCAACCGACGATGATGGTCGCGCCCGTACGTCCGCCCGAGCGACCGACCTGGGCCCGCCTGCCGGAAGGCGGCCCACCCACTCGCGGTCGGCGTCGGGCGACGCCGAGCGGCGGCGACGATCTGCGTACCCGACTGGCCGGGCTGGGCGCCCGGCTGACCGGCCAGGGCGGCGGACGTTTCGCCGTCGCGGCCGTCGTCGTGGTGCTCGGGCTGGTGGCCGCGCTCGGTGGCTGGTGGTTCGGGGTCGGTCGGTACACCACCGCGCCGCAGCTGGTGAGCATGAACAAGGCCGAGGCGGAGGCACAGGCATCCCAGGCCGGCTTCGAGGTGATCTACGCCGACCCGCGGTACGACGACCAGATCCCCCGCGACGGTGTGCTGGGCCAGGATCCCGCCTCGTCCGCCCGGATCCTCAAGGGCGGCACCATCACCCTCACCCTGTCGCTCGGGCCGGAGCGCTTCGAGCTGCCGGACGTGGTCGGCAAGGAGTTCGCGCTGGCCGAGGCCGACCTCCTCAGCGCCCAGCTCGAGGTCGTCAAGGGCACCGCCCGGTACGACGACAGCCTGCCGGAGGGCATCGTAGTGGCCACCGACCCGAAGGCGGGCGAGGAGGTCAAACCGGGCGACGAGATCACCGTCATCCTCAGCAAGGGCCGGGCCCCGATCACCGTGCCGAATCTGGTCGGCAAGAACCTCAACGACGCCCGTAACCAGATCGCGCAGCTCGGCCTGGTGCTGGTGGAGCCGACGCGCAAGGAGTCCGACAAGCCGCGTGACGAGGTGATCGGGCAGAGCCCGACCGCCGGCGGCGGCGTGGAGAAGGGTGCCCAGATCCGGCTGGAGGTCAGCGAGGGTCCGCCGCTGGTGACCGTGCCGCGCGTCGTCGACCTGCCGTGCCAGCAGGCCAAGCAGGTGCTGGAGAGCCAGGGCTTCCCGGTGGCGGTGCAGTTCAACCCGAACGCCGTCACCCGGTTCCAGAACCCGAACGAGAACGCCCAGGTCGCCCCCGGGACCCAGATCACCATCGGGTGCTTCTGATGCCGGCTCCGGATCCCGGCCACCGACCGATCGGTTCGCACACACCCACCTCGGGTGGGCTGGCGAAGGCGGCACTGCCGTACGTCGACGCGGCCGGCTCCGAGGTGGCGCAGGTCTACGTCGGCAACTCCCGGGGCTGGGCGATGCCGGCCGGCGATCCGGTGCAGGACGCGCTGTTCCGCGACGGCTGCGCCGAACGCGGCGTCGCCGTCTACATCCACGCGTCGCTACTGGTCAACCTCGGCTCGCCGACCGCGGCAACCGTCGAGCGGTCGACCCAGGCCCTGGCGCACGCGCTGCGCCGAGGTGCCGCGATCGGCGCGCGCGGGGTGGTCTTCCACGCCGGCAGTGCGGTGGACGCCGGGCACGCCGACGCGGCCATGCGGCAGGTGCGCGAGTCGCTGCTGCCGCTGCTCGACTCGGCCGCCGACGCGGGCGGCCCGATGCTGCTGGTCGAGCCGAGCGCCGGTGGCGGCCGGTCACTGGCCTGCCGGGTGGAACAGCTCGGGCCGTACCTCGACGCGGTGGACCGGCACCCGTGGCTCGGTGTCTGCTTCGACACCTGCCACGCCTGGGCCGCCGGGCACGACCTGGCCGCCGAGGGCGGGATGACCGCGACGCTGGACGCCCTGGTGACCGCGGTCGGGACGGACCGGCTACGGCTGGTACACGCGAACGACTCGAAGGACCTGTGCGGGTCCACCCGGGACCGCCACGAGAACATCGGCAAGGGCACGATCGGCGAACCAGCCTTCGCCGAGCTGATGCGTCACCCCGCCACCCTCGGCGTCCCGGTGCTGGTGGAAACCCCCACCGAACGCCACGAGGGCCACGCCGCCGACATAACCACCCTCCGCCGCCTCCTCCCCCGCGCCTAACTCCCCGCCCCCAGCTTCCCCGCCCCCGCCCCTCCCCCGCTCCCCTCGTTGATCATGAGGTTAGCGGCGATGTCGATCTCTGCGAGTGCCGCTAACCTCATGATCAACAGAGGTGGCGGGTAGGGGCGGGGGTCAGTGGCGGAGGATGTGGGTGAGGGTGGTGGCGGCCTGGTCGACCTGGGCGTCGGTGACGTCCAGGTGGGTGACCAGGCGGGCCGTGTGGGGACCGAGCACCGAGATCAGTACGCCCTCAGCGCGGGCGGCGGCGGCCAGCGTGGGCGCGTCCAGCGGGGCCTTGGTCAGATCCAGCGGAACGATGTTGGTGCGCACCGTGGTGGCCAGCACCCCGAACGGGGCGACCGCCTCCGCCAGCCGGGCCGCCTTCGCATGGTCGGCGGCCAGCCGGTCGATGTGGTGCGCCAGGGCATGCCGACCGGCGGCGGCCAGGATGCCGGCCTGACGCATCCCACCGCCCATCCGCTTGCGGATCACCCGGCCCCGTTCGATCCGGTCGGCAGCGCCGACGACAAGTGAGCCGACCGGCGCGCCGAGCCCCTTGGACAGGCAGACCGACAGGGTGTCGAACAACGCACCGTAGTTGGCCAGTGGCACCCCGTCGGCGACGTGGGCGTGCCAGATCCGAGCACCGTCGCAGTGCAGCGCCACCTGCCCGGCGTCGGCGACCCGGCGGAGCTCGCGCAGCGTGTCGAGGGGGATCACCCCGCCGCCGCCACGGTTGTGGGTCTGCTCCACCGCGATCGCCCGGGTGGGCACCGCCCAGTAGCCGTCGGGACGCACCATTCCGGCGACCACGTCGGGGTCGAGCTGGGCACCCACCGGAGGCCAGGTCCGCGAGGTGACCCCGCCGTACGCGGCGGCAGCCCCCATCTCGTACGTGACCACGTGCGCGTCTGCATCGCAGAGCAGCTCCGAGCCGGGCGGCACCAGCAGTTGCAGGGCGATCTGGTTGGCCATCGACCCGCTCGGGCAGAACAACGCCGCCTCGTGCCCGAACATCGCGGCGACCTCGGCCTCCAGGGCCTTGACCGTGGGGTCCTCGCCGTAGACGTCGTCACCCACCTCGGCGCCGGCCATGGCCTGCCGCATCTCGGCGGTGGGCCGGGTCACCGTGTCCGAACGCAGGTCGATCAGGTCAGCCACAGTCGCCCCTTCGGCCGCCGACTGCGGGGCTCGCAAGCTCACTCCTCGCGTCAGCCACAGTCACTCCTTCGGCCGCCGACTGCGGGGCTCGCAAGCTCACTCCTCGCGTCAGCCACGGAGCATCTCCGCGACGAGGAAGGCCAGCTCCAGGGACTGCTGGGTGTTGAGACGGGGGTCGCAGGCGGTCTCGTAGCGGTCGGGCAGGTCGAGGTCGGCGATGCCCTGGGCGCCGCCGAGGCACTCGGTGACGTCCTCGCCGGTCAGCTCGACGTGCAGACCGCCGGGGTGGGTGTCCAGGCCACGGTGCACCTCGAAGTAGCCCAGCACCTCGTCGACGATCCGATCGAAGTGGCGCGTCTTGTAGCCGTTTGACGATTCGTGGGTGTTGCCGTGCATCGGATCGCACTGCCACACCACCTTGGCTCCGGCGGCGGTCACCTTCGCCACGATCGGCGGCAGTGCGTCCCGGACCTTGTGGTTGCCCATCCGGCTGATCAGGGTGAGCCGGCCGGGGATGTTGTCCGGATTCAGCTTCTCGCAGAGCTCGATCGCCTCGTCCGGAGTGGTGGTCGGGCCGAGCTTGACCCCGATCGGGTTGGCGATGCGGGAGATGAAGTCGATGTGCGCCCCGTCGATCTGCCGGGTGCGCTCACCGATCCACAGGAAGTGCCCGGAAAGCCCGTACGGCCGGCCACCGGAGACCCGGGTCAACGCCCGGTCGTACTCCAGCGCGAGCGCCTCGTGCGAGCAGTACAGGGTGACCGTGCGCAACGCGTCGTCCTCGGTCATCCCGCAGGCGCGGATGAACGCCAGGGCCCGGTCGATCTCCCGGGCGATCGCCTCGTACCGCTCGCCGGCCGGGGAGTTGCGCACGAAGCCCTTGTTCCAGTCGTGCACCGCGTGCAGGTCGGCCAGCCCACCGGCCAGGTAGGCACGCAACATGTTCATGGCGGCGGCCGAGTTCGCGTACGCCCTGATCATGCGCTGCGGGTCGGCGACCCGCGCCTCCGGCGTGGTCTCCAGCGAGTTGATCATGTCGCCGCGGTAGGCCGGCAGGCCGCGAGCGTCGGTCGGCAGCGACCGGGGCTTGGTGTACTGCCCGGCCACCCGGGCCACCTTCACCACCGGCAACGACGCGCCATAGGTCAGCACGATGGCCATCTGCAACAGCGTGCGGGCGTTGGCCAGCAGGTGACTCTCGGTGTTGTCGGCGAAGGTCTCCGCGCAGTCACCGCCCTGCAGCAGGAACGCCTTGCCCTCACAGACCAACGCCAGACGCTGGCGCAACTGATCGACCTCGTACGGAGCGACCACCGACGGCACTGTGTCGAGCACCTTGCAGACCTCGGCGACCTGGGCCTCGTCGGGCCAGGGCGGGGTCTGGGCGCGCGGCAGCTCCCGCCAGCGGTCCAGGCCGAGAGCCTCGTCCTCGGCGGAGTCGACGGTCGGGCGGCTGGTCTGCAGCACCGGGCTGCCCACCGCCGGATGACTCAACTGATGCCACTCATGGCGCATGGTATTCAGCGTACGGCGACCAGCCGGGTGGGCCACCGGCGAGGGGCCGGGTTCCGGCAGATGGACGACCCTCGACGGTGGCGCAGGTCAGGGCGTGGGTGCCGGGGCCGGGCTGTTCGCGCCGGGCCGCTCGTCGGAGATGCACCAGTCGAGCCCGTCGCGGGTGACGGTGAACAGCAGCGGGCGGGTCGCCTTCTTCTTGCCGACGGTCACCGTGACCGCGGTGCTGACCTGCTGCCCGGACGGGCCGGGTCGGATGTCGGTGATCTCGGACTTCGACACCTCGAAGTGGTCGGCGAAGTCGCCGTTCGGGTCGGTGGCGGCGGCGTCGAACGCCTCGTGCAGCACCGCGCAGAGTTGGCTGCGACCGGCCGCCACGTCCTTGGCGGCCATCGCGTCGAGGTACGCCTGGACCCGCTCGCGGGACTTCAGCGTGGCCTCCTCGGCCGGCGCCCGCCCCGGTTGCTCCGCCTCGGGCTCACCGCCGACGAGCCCGCAGCCGGCCAGCGCGAAGGGCACGGTGGCGAGCAGCGCGATGACGCTCGCCGGACGCCGGTACATGACCCGCATCGGCACCTCCCTCGACGCCGGACATCGAGACACGGTCGAGCGGCGAGTCTGTCACACCGCCGTCCAGGCATCGGGATCGACCCCGGGCACGCCGGACGGGGAGGGGCCGGTGCGGGGCCCCTCCCCGTCGTGTGGGTGGTGCGTCGGCCGTCGGCTCAGCCGAGACCGCCCTTGATGGCGCTGATCAGCTCACCGTTGCTGGTGTCACCGGAGAGCTCCCAGAAGAAGGCGCCACCGAGGCCCTGGTTCTTGGCGTACGTCATCTTGCCGCCGATGGTCGACGGGGTGTCGTAGCTCCACCAGTTGCTGCCGCACTTGGCGTACGCCGTGCCGGCGACGGTGCCGGTGGCCGGGCAGGTGTTCTTCAGCACCTTGTAGTCCTCGATGCCCTGCTCGTAGGTGCCCGGTGCCGGCCCGGTGGCGGTGCCGCCCGGCGTGGACTGGGTGACCCCGGTCCAGCCACGGCCGTAGAAGCCGACGCCGAGCAGCAGCTTGTTGGCCGGGATGCCCTTGCTCTTGAGCTTCTGGATCGCCGCGTCGGACCAGAAGCCCTGCTGCGGAATGCCCGAGTACGAGTACAGCGGCGAGTGCGGGGCGGTGGGGCCCTGCGCGTTGAAGGCGCCGAAGTAGTCGTACGTCATCGGCATGATCCAGTTGAGGTGCGTGGCGGCACCGGCGTAGTCGGTGGCGTCGATCTTGCCGCCGTTGCTGCCGTCGGCGGTGATCGCGGCGGTGACCAGGTTGTTCGAGCCGAACCGGGCACGCAGCGCACCGGCCACGTTCTTGAACGCGTTCGGGCCACTGGCGTCACAGGTCAGGCCGCAGGCGTTGGGGTACTCCCAGTCGATGTCGATGCCGTCGAAGACGTCCGCCCAGCGCGGGTCCTCGACCAGGTTGTAGCAGCTCTCGGCGAAGGCGGTCGGGTTCTGCGCGGCCTGGGTGAAGCCGCCGGACCAGGTCCAGCCACCGAACGACCAGATCACCTTGAGGTGCGGGTACATCTTCTTGAGCTTGCGCAGCTGGTTGAAGCTGCCACGCAGCGGCTGGTCCCAGGTGTCGGCGACGCCGTCGACGCTCTCCGCCGCGGTGTACGCCTTCTCGTAGTCGGCGTAGCTGTCCCCGATGGTGCACCGACCGCCCGTGGTGTTGCCGAAGGCGTACAGGATGTGGGTCAGCTTCGCGGCCGAGCCGCTGGTGTGGATGTTCCGCACGTGGTAGTTGCGGGCGTAGACGCCCCACTGGGCGAAGTAGCCGACCACCTTCTGCGCACCCGGGTTCGGCGGCGTGGTGGTCGGGGGCGTGGTGGTCGGCGGAGTGGTCGTGGGCGGCGTGGTCGTGGGCGGGGTCGTGGTGGGCGGTGCGGTGGTGGTCGGCGGCGTGCTGCCACCGCCGCACGACGCGCCGTTGATGGTGCAGTTCAGCGGTGCCCGGTACGCGCCGGTGCCGTTGTAGCCCCAGCTGAAGGAGGCGCCCGGGGCCAGCGCACCGGCCCAGCTCTTCTTGACCGCCACATAGCGGTTGCCGTTGCGGGTGACGTCGGCGTCCCAGAAGCTGCCGATGCTGGTGCCCGACGGCAGCTCGAACTCGATGCGCCAGGTGCTGACGCTGGCGTCCGACCCGTTGGTGATGGTGACCCGCGTTTCGTGACCCGTCCCCCAGTCCGACACCCGGGTGAACGAAGTGGTCACGCTTCCGGCGCCGAACGCCGAGGCCATCGGGACCGTGGCGACGGTCACCGCGACCACGGCGCCGACCCAGAGGGCCCGGCGAAGCGATCTCTTCATGTGGCGTCTCCAAACAGTTAGGAAACTTTCCAAAAGGATGAGGAGACGCTACTCACACGCCACCACTTCGTCAAGATGTCCATGTATCGATTGGGCGAGGAGGCCAGATTGGACTTCCCCCGGCGTCACCGCCGGTCAAGGCTCGGGTACCGATCGGTAACTTCACCGCCACCCGCATCGCCCGCAGTCATCGTTCCGGCGGTAGCCTCCGGTGATGACCGTCTTCGACATCCCGATCGGTGCGCTCGCCGGCGGCCCGGCCGACCTCGCGCAGTACCGCGGACGCGCCCTGCTGATCGTCAACGTCGCCTCGCGCTGCGGCCTCACCCCGCAGTACGCGGGCCTGCAGGCACTTCAGGACGAGTACGCCGATCGTGGGCTGACCGTGCTCGGAGTGCCGTGCAATCAGTTCGCCGGGCAGGAGCCGGGCAGCGCGGCGGAGATCAGCGAGTTCTGCCAGGTCAACTACGGAGTGACCTTCCCGATCACGGAGAAGGTCGAGGTCAACGGCTCCGACCGTCACCCCCTGTACGCGGCCCTGGTGGACACCGCCGACGCCGACGGTCACACCGGCGACGTTCGCTGGAACTTCGAGAAGTTCCTCGTCGCTCCCGACGGCACCGTCGCCGCCCGCTTCGCCCCCACCGCCACCCCCGACGACCCCACCCTCCACACCACCCTCGACAAGCACCTCCCCGCCTAACCCCCCACCCCACCCCACCCCCGCCCCCACCCCCCACCTCGTCGATCTTGCAGTTGTGGTCGCCTTTTTCTGGCTTTCGCACACTTTTGGACCGACAAAAACTGCATGATCGACGAGCCGGTGGGTGGAACGGCGGAGCGAGGTAGGTCCGGGGCAGCCAGCGCGGTGGAGGGGTGAGGTATGGCGACGGTGGGGTTGATCGGCAGCGGGCACATCGGAGGGACTCTGGCGCGGCTGGCCGTGCACGCCGGCTACGACGTGGTGCTGAGCAACTCACGCGGGCCGGAGACCCTGACCGACCTGGTCGACGAACTGGGGCCGCAGGCGAGCGCCGGCACCGTCGACGCCGCGGCTCGCGCCGGTGACCTGGTGGTGGTCACCATCCCGCTCAAGTCGTACCGGTCCGTGCCGGCCGAGCCGCTGGCCGGCAAGGTCGTCGTCGACACCAACAACTACTACCCCCAGCGGGACGGTCAGATCCCCGAGTTGGACGAGGGCAGCGTCACCAGCAGCGAGCTGCTGCAACGTCACCTGCCGCGGTCCCGCGTGGTCAAGGCGTTCAACAACATCTTCTTCAAGCATCTGCTCACCCTGGCCCGGCCCGGCGATGCCGCCGACCGCAGCGCGCTGCCGATCGCCGGTGACGCCCCCGAGGCCAAGTCCACCGTGACCGACTTCCTGGACCGGATCGGCTACGACACGGTGGACGCGGGCACGCTCGCCGACAGCTGGCGCTTCCAGCCGGACACCCCGGCCTACGGGGTCATCTACTCCGCCGACCCGACGAAATGGGAACAGGAGGCCCCGGCCGGTGCGGGCGTGCTACGCGCCGCCCTCGCTGACGCCGGCTGACCCGGCCGCACTCCCGCCCGACGTCCCGGCCGCGATCCGACACCCGACGTCGTCCCCGCATTCCGACACCCGACGTCGTCCCCGCCTGCGCCTGCCGGTCCGCCCTCCGGCAACAGGCCGTGAAGGCTGGTCGAGGGCGGCAAAGGCGGAGGCGGGGCCAGGTGGCGTTGGGCATCCGGACACCGCGGCCATGAGGTCGACGGCGGGATCACACCCTCACCCCCGGAGCCACCATTCGGGCGTCGGTCGAGATTCGTCGATCTCCGCCGGTCGCCGGAATCAGGTGCCGTCGGGTCATGTAGATGTCATGGAGATTCCGTCTCGGTCCCATGGAGATTCCATGTCGATTCCGTGAATATCCCCGCTGGCCAGATATGACGGGCACGAGACGAGCCGCCGGACCGAGACGCGGACCACACCGAAGAATGACGCGCCGCCAGCGAAGAAAACGGCACCACCGGTCTCAGCGGACGCCTGGCGCCAACACGGGCGAAGAACTCATTCGGATGGTCATGGCGGCGAACCGTGATCACTCCGGTGCCGATATGGCCCATCACGTCCGGAGTGTCAGGCGTCGGAGGGGCTCGTCGACCACCCGATCCTCGATACCAGAATTGCGCGTCGGTTACCAATGTCCAGACGCAGACGCATCGATCCACATCGCTTCACCCTCGTGCAACGATGCGCCAACGGACCGGGCTACGGGGTTGCCGTTCACAGAAAACTCTCGGGTAGGGTCGAGGCTCGCTCACCTGGGCTGTCGTGACTTCGGCAGGTCCACGGCAAGGAAATAGTGTCGGTAGAAACGCACTTTCGTGCGTCGCCCAAGAAAGCTGTCCGCGTACCGCATGTCCCTTGGAATGGAGACCGTGTCCGCACTCAGAGTGAAATCCCTCTACAAGGTCTACGGGAGCCGCGCCGACAAGGCGGCGGAGATTCTCCGGAACAGCGCAGGCCGGGACGAGAAGCTGGCAGGACTACCGGTCACGGCCGCGGTCGTCGACGCGAACTTCGAGGTCAGGCGCGGCGAGATCTTCGTGGTCATGGGCCTGTCCGGCTCGGGGAAGTCCACCCTGATCCGGATGCTCAACGGGCTGCTGTCCCCCACGCACGGCACGGTCGAGATCGACGGGGTCGACATCACCAAGCTCAAGCCGGCCGCGCTACGGAAGCTGCGCCGCGAGAAGATCAGCATGGTCTTCCAGCACTTCGCGCTCCAGCCACACCGGTCGGTGTTGGACAACGCCGGCTACGCGCTGGAGATCGCGGGCCTACCTCGCGCCGAGCGCCGGGAGAAGGCGCTACAGGCGCTCCGGATGGTCGGACTCGATGGCTCGGCGGACAAGCTGCCGCAGGAACTCTCCGGCGGCATGCGCCAGCGCGTCGGCCTGGCCCGCGCGCTCGCCGCCGGCACCGACATCATGCTCATGGACGAGGCCTTCTCCGCGCTCGATCCGCTGATCCGCCGCGAGGTGCAGGACCAGCTGATCGGGCTACAGGCCGAACTCGGCAAGACGATCGTGTTCATCACGCATGACCTCAACGAGGCGATGCGCCTCGGCGACCGCATCGCGGTCATGCGTGCCGGCCGGATCGTCCAGATCGGCACCGCCGAGGAGATCCTCACCGACCCGTCCAACGACTACGTCGCCCAGTTCGTCGCCGACGTCGACCGGACCAGGATCCTCACCGCGTCGGCGGTCATGGAGCGACCGCTCGGCGTCGTGGACGTGAACTCCGGCCCACGGGTGGCCGCCCGGGTGCTGCGCGAGACCCAGACGTCGGCCGTCTACGTCACCGGCCGGGACAAGCGGTACCTGGGCACCGTGACCGCCGACGCCGCCACCCAGGCGGTCCGGGACGGCCGGAAGAACCTCCAGGAGATCGTGTCGACCGAGTACGTCCACACGGTCGAGGACACGACGCCGGTGGCCGACATCTTCGCCGCCGCCGCCCAGAGCCCGGCACCGGTCGCCGTGATCGACAGCGACGGGCGGCTCGCCGGCGTGATTCCGCGGGTCACCCTGCTGAGCGCCCTGGGCAGCCTCAGCACCGACACCGGCGAGACCACCGCCACACCCGGGCCTGCCGACGAGGTTGGTACGACGCCGACCACTGACCCGACCACTGACCCGACCCAGGCCGTCGGAGCGGCCGGCACGGCACCGACCGGGAACGGCGACCCGACAGCGGAGGTGCCGGCCCAGGTGGTTGCCGAACCATCGGCCCGGCTGACGGGAGAGCCCGCATGAACAGCGCCGACAGTATCGATGACCTGCTGCCGTACGTACGGATCGGCGACGCGTTCAAGGTCGGCGTCGACTGGTCGAGGGATCATCTGTCCGCCGTCTTCGACGGCATCGCCTCCGCCGTCGACTCGCTGGTGGAGCCGCTGGTGGACCTGCTGACCGCGCCCCCGGCGATCGTCATGGTAATGATCTTCGCCGGCCTCGGCTGGTGGCTGCGGAGTTGGAGGTTCGGTCTCGGCACCATGCTCGGACTCGGCCTGGTGGCCGGGTTGCCGATCTGGGAACAGACCATGAGTACGCTGGCGCTGGTCCTGGTGGCCAGCGGAATCGCCCTGCTGCTCGCCGTACCGCTGGGCATCCTCGTCGCGGAGAGCCGCCGTGTCTCGGCAGTCGTCCGGCCGGTGCTGGACCTGATGCAGACGATGCCCGCGTTCGTCTACCTGATCCCGGCCATCTTCTACTTCGGCGTCGGCGCCGTGCCCGGCGTGCTGGCCACCGTGGTGTTCAGCATGCCGCCCGGGGTACGCCTGACCGAGTTGGGCCTCCGCCAGGTCGACCGCGAGGTCATCGAGGCCGGCGAGGCGTTCGGCGCGTCGCCGTGGAAGATCCTGCTGCGGACCAAACTGCCACTGGCCCTGCCGACCATCATGACCGGCGTCAACCAGGTAATCATGCTGGCCCTGTCGATGGTCGTCATCGCCGGGATGGTCGGTGCCGGCGGTCTCGGTGAGGTGATCATGACGGCGCTCGCCCGGGTCCAGGTCGGCGCGGGCTTCGAGGGCGGCATCGCCGTGGTGATCCTGGCGGTGGTGCTCGACCGCCTCACCGACTCGATCGGCGCGCGTACCGCCTCGGCGAAGGCGCAACGCGCCATGCAACAGGCCTGACCCTCCGTCCTGACCCACGCGGGGAAGTCACCGTTGCCGGCGCCCTGCCTCGCTACCGCGAGTTCCGCCGGTTGACCGCAACAAGGGAAGGAAACTCCACATGTGGAGCAGTAAATTGGTGCGCCGGGTCGCGCTGGCGGCCACCGCCACCCTGGCGCTGACCGGCGTCGCCGCCTGCGGCGACGACGGCGACTCCGGCGACGCCGCCGGCGACAACAAGCAGATCACCATCGGCTACATGGCCTGGGACGAAGCCATCGCCAGCTCCTACCTCTGGAAGAACCTGCTGGAGGAGAAGGGCTACGACGTCGAACTCAAGAACGTCGAGGCGGGGATCGTCTACCAGGGCCTGGCGACGGGGGACATCGACCTCTTCCTCGACAGCTGGCTGCCGCAGACCCACGCCGACTACATGAAGGAGTACGGCGACAAGATTGAGAAGGTCGGCGTCTGGTACGACAACGCCAGCCTGAGCATCGCCGTGCCGGAGTACGTCAGCGACGTCAACTCGCTGGAGGACCTCGCCGCCAAGGCCGACACCTTCGGCGGCGAGATCATCGGCATCGAGCCCGGCGCCGGCCTGACCGCCGCCACCCAGGACAAGGTCATCCCCGAGTACGACCTGACCGGCAAGCTCACCCTGAAGACGTCGTCGACGCCAGCGATGCTGGCCGCGCTGGACGGCGCGATCAAGGACCAGAAGCCGATCGTGGTGACCCTCTGGCACCCGCACTGGGCCTACGCGAACTACCCGCTGAAGGACCTGGCGGACCCGAAGGGCACGCTCGGCGGCGCCGAGGAGATCAACATGCTGGCCCGTCAGGGCTTCGGCGCCGACTTCCCCGAGGTCACCGAGATGCTGAAGAAGTTCAAGATGGACGATCAGCAGCTCGGCTCGCTCGAGGACCTGATGTTCAACGTGCACAAGGACGACGAGGAGAAGGCCGTCGAGGAGTGGCTGAAGGCCAACCCGGACTACGCCGGCACGGTGGACGTCGCCAGCTCCTGACCCGGCCTTGAGCGATCAGCCGTCGGTGGCGGGGCCAACTGCCCCGCCACCGGCGGCTGAACTACTTGTCAGAAGCCACGCCGCCGGAGTCCCGGATCGACAGGACGCCGGCGCCCCGGGCCCGCCACTCGGGGGCGAGCAGGGACCAGACCTCCAGGTCGATCCGACCGTCCGGGCCGGGCGACACCTCGCGCAGTACGCCGTCCCGCCGCATGCCGAGCCGGCGGGCCACCGCGATGCTGCGCGCGTTGCCGGCGTTGGTGCGCCACTCCACCCGGTGCAGTCCGCGTTCGACGAGCACCCAGTCGATGAGCCGTTCGACCGCCCTGGTCACCAGACCCCGGCCCTCGGCGGCAGGTTCCAGCCAGCAACCCGCCTCGCACACCCCGGACGCCGCGTTGAGCGACACCAGCAGCACCCCGCCGACAAGCGTGCCGCCCGACCAGATGCCCCAGATACCGCCGTCGTCGCGGGCCCACCGGTCGGCATAACGCTGAAGCACGTGCCGCGCCCCGTCGAGGTCGGTGGCCACGAAGGACGGCGACACCCACGGCGCGATGTGCTGCCGCGCCCGGTCCAGGTTGCCCAGGAACTCCTCGGCGTGCCACGGGTTCAGCGGCCGCAGCTCGGCGTCCTCACCCAACGCAATGGCGAACATCAGAGCCCTTCACCCCGCCGCATCGCGGCCATCGACGTGGGACGGAAGCCAAGCTCCCGGTAGAGCGGCTCGCCCTCCGGACTGGCCTTCAGATCCACCGTGCGCACGCCCCGCTCGGCGAACCAGTCGAGCAAGGCGCCCAGGCAGGCCCGGGAGAAACCCCGACGACGGTACCCCGGATCGGTCGCCACGTTGAAGACGTACCCGGACCGGCCGCTCGGATCCACCGGCCCGCCGAGCCGCAGGTCGACCACCCCGACCGCGCAGGCGGCAAGCGTCCCAGGTCGGCCCGGCGCATCCACCACGTAGGCGGCGAGGTCGGCCTCCAGGTCCGGCAGCTGCAACCGGAGCGTACGCAGGGCCGTGTGCTGCCATTCGCCGGGCTCCGGCGGTGTACCGCTCAGCGCACCCAACATGACCGCCCGCAGCCGGACCAGTTCCCGGGCGTCGTCCACAGTCGCCCGCCGCGCTCCACTCACCGGCAGAGCCTAGCCGTCTCGGCGTCTCCGCCTGGCCCCCCACCGACTCGGCAATGTCGCGGCCCCGACGCACCGGGGGTCAGATCGGGCGGCGCCCGGCGAAGCCGCAGTCGGCGCGGTGGTACCAACGCACGTCGGTGTCGCCCTCCAGCCAGCACCAGAGCACCTGCCGTCCCGCACGCTCACCGGGAAAGTCGAGCAGCACCGGCGCCACGCTCTTGACCTCGATGCCGTGCTGCTGGATCTCGTCGAGGACCGCGTGCAGCCGGGCCTCCAGGCCCTTGACCTCGGCCCGGCCGCCAAGTGCGCTCAGCCCGTGGTTGGCCAGGTCAGCCTGCAACTCGGCCAGGTCGGCACGGACCCGAATCAGTTCGTCGATCCGCGGATGCAGAGTGGCTACCAGGTGCCGGGCCTGGGCAAGAGTGAACACCGCGCCAGTATGCGCCACCCCGATCACCCCACCACCCCCCCACCACACTCCGGTACGCCGAAAGGCTCCCTTGCCCCCGTTGATCATGAGGTTAGCGGCAGTTCAGAGATCGACTACTGCCGCTAACCTCATGATCAACGCTGGTTGGGTGGGGGCGGGGGGGGTGGGGTGGGGGGTGGGGTGGGGCGGTTACTCGGCCTGGGTGGCTAGTTCGCGGGCGCGGTCGCGGGCGGCCTCGAGGGCGGCCAGCAGGGCCGCGCGGACGCCGTGGTTCTCCAGTTCGCGGATGGCGGAGATGGTGGTGCCGGCGGGCGAGGTGACCGCCTCGCGCAGCTTCACCGGGTGCTCACCGGAGTCGCGCAGCATCACGGCCGAGCCGATCGCGGTCTGCACGATCAGGTCGTGCGCCACCTGGCGGGGCAGGCCGAGCAGGATGCCGGCGTCGGTCATCGCCTCGACCAGCAGGTAGAAGTAGGCCGGGCCGGAGCCGGAGAGGGCGGTCACCGCGTCCTGCTGGGTTTCCGGCACCCGGATGGTCGCGCCGAGCGGTTTGAACATCTCCTCGGCCAACGCCAGGTGCTCGCCGGTGGCGTACGCGCCGGCCGAGATCGCGGTCATCGCCTGGTCCACCAGGGCAGGGGTGTTGGTCATCACCCGCACCACGGGGGTGCCCTCGGGCAGTCGGCGGCTGAAGAAGCTGCTCGGCAGGCCGGCGCAGAGCGAGATCAGCAGCTTGCCGGGCGGCACCTTGGGCCCGATCTCGTCCAGCAGCGCGGCGGCGTCCTGCGGTTTCACCGAGACGGCCAGCACCTCGGCCTCGTCCACGGCGGTGAGATTGTCCACCACCCGTACGCCGTAGCGGGCAGCCAGTTCCTCGGCGCGGGCCGGGCGGCGGGCGGTGGCCAGCAGCCGGTCCACCGGCCAGCCGGATCGCAGCAGCCCGGAGAGCATCAGCTCGCCGATCTTGCCCGCCCCGATCACCGCGACGGTGTGCACCACGGCTGACACCTGGCGTACCCCCTTGGTGGGCCGGCGTCGCGGCGGGCCCGGCGGCCCGACCGCGACGCCGGAACGACGATCAGCTACCGAAGAAGACCTCGGCCTCGGCGTACCGCTCCAGCGGAACGGTCTTCAGCTCGGCGGTGGCGTCGGCGAGCGGAACGCGGACGATGTCGGTGCTCTGCATCGCGACCATCTTGCCCCAGTCGCCCTCGTGGACGGCGTCGATGGCCTGCAGGCCCAGCCGGGTGGCGAGCACCCGGTCGAACGCGGTGGGGGTGCCACCACGCTGGATGTGGCCGAGCACGACCGTGCGGGCCTCCTTGCCGGTCTTGGCCTCCAGCTGCTCGGCCAGCCACTGGCCGATGCCGCCGAGCCGCACGTGCCCGAACGCGTCCAGCTCCTGGTTCTGCAGGACCATCTGGCCCTCCAGCGGCTGGGCACCCTCGGCGACCACGACGATCGGGGCGTACTGGTGCTGGAAACGCTTCTCGACGTAGCCGGCGACCTGCTCGACGTCGAAGTTCCGCTCCGGCAGCAGGATCACGTTGGCGCCGCCGGCCAGACCGGCGTGCAGGGCGATCCAACCGGCGTGCCGGCCCATCACCTCGACCACCAGGGTGCGGTGGTGGCTCTCGGCGGTGGTGTGCAGTCGGTCGATCGCCTCCATGGCGATGTTGACGGCGGTGTCGAAGCCGAACGTGTAGTCGGTCGCGCCGAGGTCGTTGTCGATGGTCTTCGGCACGCCGATGACGTTGACGCCCAGCTCGTGGAGCTTGGTGGCGACACCGAGGGTGTCCTCACCGCCGATGGCGATGAGCGCGTCGACGCCCTGCGCAGCCAGGTTGTCCTTGATCCGCTCGACGCCATTCTCGATCTTGAAGGGGTTGGTCCGGGAGGAGCCGAGGATCGTGCCGCCACGGGGCAGGATGCCGCGGACCTCCGCGATGCCGAGCGGGCGGGACAGCCCCTCGAGCGGACCCTTCCAACCGTCCTGGAAGCCTACGAATTCGTGGCCGTAGCTGGCGACGCCCTTACGGACCACCGCCCGGATGACCGCGTTGAGACCCGGGCAGTCGCCGCCGCCGGTGAGCACGCCGATACGCATGATCTGCTCATCCTCCTGGGGAGCATCTGGTCAAGCCCGATCAAGCCCCAGGATATGTGTCAGCGCGGACCCTCGGCACCGTTGCCGGCCCGGGGCGGGCCGTCCCTACGAACTGTAGTCGCCGCTCGTTACGGCACACACCGCGCCCTGCTACCGGTCAGTAGCCATCCTCCCGACGATCGGCCGACGACCCACCGCTGGACGCTGCGCCGACCGGACCGATCAGCTCGACCTGGCCGCCCCGGGCGTCCCAGCACCGCGCGGCCGTGGCGTGCACGGCGACAAGCGTGAGCCCGGCCGTGGCCGGACCGTCCGGGAACCACCCGGCCAGTCCCGGATGCCACAGCCGTTCGGCGCGCGCCTGGTCATGGTCGTCCCGGGCGCTGCCGGTGATCGAGGCCCAGACCTGCGCCTGCGGGTCGTGCAGGCTCATCTCGACCTCCGGATTGACCCGCAACTGTCGGACGGTCGCCGAACCGGCGTACGCGAAGAACCAGAGCTGCCCGTCGAACTCCGCCCGTTGCAGGGTCATCGGCCGGCCCACCAGCCGACCGTCGAGGGAGATCGTGGTCAGGGTGCAGATCCGCGCCGCCCGGATCAGCTCGGTGATCCGGTTCCGGGCCTGCCGGCCGCCGATCACCCCGCCGCTCACGTCGGTACCCCCCTGTGCCTGCCCACGCCGACACTCCCTCGCCTCGGCCTTCGGCGAACCCGATGCCCGGGACAGCACGGGTCAAACCACCGAAATACCGGATCTCACGAACCGGTAATCGCCCGCCACCGGGCCAGGTTGTGCCGGGCGTCGACCAACGCGTCGTGCCGGGCCGCCGCGGCGTTCGGCAGCGGAGGCCGACCCCGGTCGTCCCACAGCTGCCGCAGTTCCTTGGTGTACCGGGGGATCTCCCGGGGCAGCGCCGGCATCGCGCCCCACAACTGCGCCAGCGCCACGTGGTCGTACGCCGCGTACCAGGCCCACAGTTCCACCTCCTCGCCGGGGCGACCCCGGATCGGCTCGACGAGGAAGTCGTACAGGTCATCGCGGATGCGCTCGCGGGACCGCCACGCCCGGTCGGCCGGGGAGGGCAGCTTGTCCAGCACGTTGCGACGCACCCAGGGCACCGCCCGGGACGCGTCGAACTCGGTGGAGACCGCGTAGAACTCGCGGCCGTGCTCGTCGACGACGCCGATCGAGACCAGTTCGACGGTCCGGCCGTCCTCGATGAACTCGCAGTCGTAGAAGTAGCGGTAGGCCATCGGGACCATCCTCGCCGACGGTCACCGCGGCCCGTCCACCGGGTCCGCGGCGCCGGGAGCGCTTCCATGGTCCGCAGCGAGGTCACGCCCCAGCTCGAACCGGTCACGGAAGTGATTTGAGGGGTGTACAGCACGCGACCGGACCGTCATGATCTGATGTGTTACCGCTGCCGGACGCCGAACGGGTGTCGGATCACCTCGTCAGGGCCGCCAGGCTCACCCGGTGAGCGAGTTGGGGTCCTTGACCGGGGAGGGGTGGGGCCGTGGAGATGCGCCTGCCGGAGCCGGGCGACGCGCTCACCGGCGTTGACATGTTCGCCGGGCTTGAGCCGGAGGTACGCCAGCGGGTGGTCGCCGCAGCGGTGCCCCGGACGTACCGCAAGGGTCAGCTGCTGTTCGTGGAGAACGACCCGGGCGAGTCGCTGATCATCCTGCGGCGGGGAGCGGTGGCGGTGTTCCGGACCGCGCCCACCGGTGAACGGGCGATCCTGACCGTGATGCGACCACCGGACGTGCTCGGTGAGGTCTCCCTGCTGGACGCCTCGACCCGGTCGACCTCGGCCGAGGCGATCGAGGACACTGCCGCGCTGGCCTTGTCCCGGCCGGCGTTCATGGAGTTGGTGCACTCGAACGCGCGCATCCTCGACGCGGTGATGCGGTCCCTCGGTGCGTTGATCCGTCGGCTGACCGAGCAGAACGCCGACCACGTCTTCCTCGATCTGCCCGGCCGGGTGGCCAAGACGCTGGTCCGGCTCGCCGGCGAGAGTCAGGCTCCGATGATCACCATCGAGCTGAACCAGAGCCAGCTCGCCGAGATGGCCGGCGGTTCCCGGCAGAGCGTCAACCAGGCGATCGGGTCGTTCGCCAACCGGGGTTGGCTGCGTACCGAGGGCCGCCGGATCGTGGTCACCGACGTGCCCGCGCTGCGCCGCCGCGCCGGCATGAACGAGCGCTGACCAGCCCACCCGGACGAAGACCGAGGCGGGGCCGGGACGATCGTCCCGGCCCCGCCCGTAGCTGTTCGGTCAGGGCTTGGTGCTGCCCGGCCCGGCCCAGTCGGTGCCACCCGGCCCGGCCCAGTCGGTGCCACCCGGCCCGGCCCAGTCCGTGCCGTCCTTGCCACCGCCGGGCACCTCGCCGACGATTCCCTGCGCCTGCAACTGCGCGAGGGTGGCGGCGTCCACGTCCACCGAGTCACCCGCGGAGTGGGCCACCCCGTTACCGTCGGTCCAGTCGCTCTTCAGCATCACGTACACCATGGAGCTGTCCCCCTGATCAGCGGTCGACGAATCGGCTGCCTGAATCTAGCCGTTCCGGAACGCGGTGAGCTGCCCGGCTGAGTGTCCACAAGCCAACAGCCCGGTACCCGACAGAGCGCCGGGCGGCGATACTCGATGCTGCGCCCCGGGGCGTCGGGGGCCTGCCAGTGGAGGGTGTCATCGCCGCGCAGTGTGACCGCTGTGGACGTACCGCCGCCGAGGGCGACCGCTTCTGCGGTGGCTGCGGCGCGGAACTCGGTGCCGTCTGCCCGCACTGCCTGCGCCCGCTCGCGCCGGACGTGGCCTTCTGCACCTCCTGCGGGGCACCCCGGGCCGGCACGGACCGGCCGGCGACCATCAACCAGGAGGACCGCCGCCGGGTCAGTGTGCTCTTCGTCGACCTGATCGACTTCACCCCGTACGTCGAGCGGGCCGACCCGGAGCTGGTCCGGGGCATGCAGACCGGCTTCTTCTCCGCCGCCCGGCGGGTGGTCGGCCAGTACGGCGGGGTGGTGGAGAAGTACATCGGCGACGCGGTGATGGCGCTGTTCGGTGCGCCGGTGGCCACCGAGACCGACGCGTTGCGGTGTGTGCGGGCCGGGCTGGAGTTGCAGCGGGTGCTGACCCGGTTCACCCCCACCGGCACCGACGGGTTGCGCTTCCGGGTCGGGGTGGCGACCGGGGAGGCGCTTGTCGACGTGGCCGCCGCCCGCGACGGTGGGCAGGCGATCGTGGCCGGCGACGTGGTCAACACCGCCTCCCGGTTGCAGTCGGCGGCACCGCCCGGCGGGGTGCTTGTCGACGGCGCCACGCACGCGCTGACCCGGGACACCATCCGGTACGACGAGCAGCCCGCGGTCACCCTGCGCGGTCGGTCGGCACCGACCGAGGTGTGGCTGGCCCGGTCCGCCGTACGCCAGCAATCCACCGACCGGGAGCCGGACACCACCCCCCTGATCGACCGGGAACACGAGCTGGGCATGCTGGTCAACGCCCTGCACCGCAGCCTGCGCGACCGCCGACCCCAGGTGGTGACCGTCTTCGGCCGGGCCGGCATCGGCAAGAGCCGGCTGGTCCGTGAGCTGCACCGGCACACCGGCCGGCTGGTGGACGAGCCGCTGACCTGGCGGATCGGCCGATGCCCGCCGTTCGGCGAGAACGTCACGTTCGCCGCGCTGGCCGACATCGTCAAGGCCGAGGCGGGCATCCTCGACACCGACCCGGCGGCCAGCGCCGCGCAACGACTCACCGCCGCCGTCAGCGAGTTGGTCGGCGTCGCCGAGCGGGACCGGGTGGCCGACGCGCTGCGTCCGCTGGTCGGGCTGGCCGGCAACCCGCTGCCGGCGGAGGAGGCGGAATCGGCGTGGCGGCGGTTCCTGCTCGCGCTCGCCGCCCGCCGCCCCACCGTGCTGGTCTTCGAGGACCTGCACTGGGCCGACGACGCGATGTTGCGCTTCGTGGAGTTGCTGGGCGCGGCGGCCCGGGACGTACCGCTGCTGCTGCTGTGCACCGCCCGTCCCGAACTGGTCGACCGGGATCCGAGCTGGGCGGGAACCATCACCGGCTCGGTCACCATCGCCCTGCCGCCGTTGCGGGACACCGGCATCGCCGCGTTGTACGCGCACATGTTCGGCCAGGCCGCGTTCTCCGCCGACCTGCTGACCCCGCTGATCGAGGTGGCCGGCGGCAATCCGCTCTACGCCCACGAGTACGTCCGGATGCTGATCGAGCAGGGAGCGCTGCGGCAGTGCGGGCGTGGCTGGTCGCTGGAGAAGCACCTGGACCTGCCGATGCCGGAGAGTGTGCACGCGGTCATCGCCAACCGGGTCGACCTGCTCGACGCCAAGGACCGGGCGGTGCTGCTGGCCGCCGCGGTCGTCGGGGTGCAGTTCTGGCCGGGGGCGGTGGCCGCCGCCGTCGGACAGCCGGTCGAGTCCGTCGAGCGTGCCCTGCGTCGGCTGGAACAGCGGGACTTCGTCCACGAGCAGGCCGCCTCCACGATGGCCGGTCAACCGGAGTACCGCTTCCGGCACGTCCTGGTCCGCGACGTGTGCTATCAGCGGCTGCCCCGTACCGAGCGGGTGGCCCGGCACGAACGCACCGCCGACTGGCTGGACACGCTGTCGCAGAGCCGGGACACCGACCTGGCCGAGGTGCTGGCCCACCACCGCTGGGCGGCACACGAGATCGCCCGTTCGCTGGGCATGGAGACCCGTCGCTACGCCGCGCCGGCCCGGGCCGCGCTGCACCGGGCGGCGCGCCGGGCGTACGCGCTGCACGGGCTGGACGCCGCCGCCAGCCACGCGGGGCGGGCACTCGGCCTGGCCGACGACTCCGACCCGGTGGGCCGGCTCCAGTTGGAGCTGTTGAGCACCGAGATCTCGTTCTACCGCGACGGCAACGCCTTCCTCTCCGGCGGTGGTTCCGAGCAGGTGCAGGCGCTGGCCGACCGGCTGCTCGCGTACGGCGACGAGGCGTGCGCGGCGCGGGCCTGGACACTGCTCGGCCAGGCCGCGTGGCTGCGGGCCGACCGGCGGGCGGCGCTGGCCTGCCTGGACCGGGCGGTACGGCTGTTCGACCCGCTGCCGGACAGCGCGCAGAAGGCCGACGCCTTCGCCGAGTTGGGGCGGCTGCACATGCTCAACTACGAGCGTGATCCGGCGGTGGCGTCGGCCGACACGGCCGCGGAGATCGGTGAGCGGCTCGGGCTGACCGAGATCCGCACCAACGCCCGGATCACCGCGGCCACCGCCCGATACCAGGCCGGCGACCGGGCCGGGCTCGACGAGCTGTACGCCATCGTGGAGTTCAGCCGGGCCGGTCAACTCCTCGCCTTGCCCCGGGCCACCCAGAATCTCGCCTACGCGGTGCGCGAGGAGGGCGACTGGTTGCGCTCCGACGCCCTGCTCTCGGCGGCACCGGCCCGCACCGCGAGCGGGCAGACCCTGACCACCAGCTACTCGGGCGAGGCGATGCGGGCCTGGTTCGAGGGGGACTTCGGCCGACTGCTCGCCGCCGCCGAGGCGTTCGTGGACACTCCGACCGGCAGCTGGGACATGCAGGTACGCGGCCTGCGGTCGTGCCTGCTGGTGCTGCGTGGCCAGCCGGTGCCGCCGGGTCCACCCGCCGACGGGTCGCCGACCGGGGCACCGCCGCGCGACGACGTGGCCGCCGCGTTGGACACCGCGCGGCGCAGTGGCTTCCACCGGTTGCACTGGACGATGTTGGCGATGGGTGCGTTGTGCCGGGCGGTACAGGGTCGCCTCGACGAGGCCGCAGCGCTGGTCGACGAGCTGGCCGGGTCGTGGACGGCGGTGCCGGCGCTGGCCAGTGGCGAGTGGATCGCCGCGGCCAGCTGGGCGGCCAGTCTCGCCGGGCGCAAGCCCGCCGCCCGGGTACGCGCCATGCTCGACCAGGTCGGTCACCGTACGCCCTGGTCGGAGGCGGCGCTGCGGACCGTCACCGGCGCGCTGGCCGGGGCCGACGACAACCACCGGCACGCCGCCGAGCTGCACCTGGCCGCCGCGGAGACCTACGCCGGCATCCCCGACGTCACCGACCGGATGCTGGCGCTTACCTTCGCGGTACGCGAACTGACCCGCGCCGGCGACCATGCGGCGGCCGATGCGCCCCTGGCCGAGCTGCGCGCCTTCGCCCACCGCAACGGCGCACCGGGCCTGCTCGCCCTGGCCCATCCGCCCGCTGGCACCACGCAGACCCTCGCCTCCTGAACCGCGGCAGGCCCGGCCCCTCCCGCCCGGTCTGCTGCCCTGGGTGGGCGGCTCAGGCCGCGACGGGTGTGGCGGGCGTCGTGGTGGTCGCGGTGGGCCGGGTCTTGAGCTGCTGGGCGTAGACGTCGACGTACTCGCGGCCGGAGAGTTCCATCAACTCGTACATGATCTCGTCGGTGACCGCGCGCTCGACGAACCGGTCGCCGGCCAGCCCGGCGTAGCGGGAGAAGTTCAGCGGCGGGCCGAAGCGGATCCGGACCCGCGCCAGGTTCGGGACGAGCTGACCGGGTGGCTGGATCTCGTCCAGGTTGAGCATCACCACCGGTACGACCGGCGCACCGCTCTCCAGCGCCAGCCGGGCCACCCCGGTCTTGCCCCGGTAGAGCCGACCGTCGGGCGAGCGGGTGCCCTCGGGGTAGATGCCGGCGATGCCGCCGGCCCGCAGCACGTTCAGCTGGGTGTCCAGCGCGGCGCGGGCGGCTCGGCCGCCGGAGCGGTCCACCGGGATGGTGCCGGTGCCGGTGAAGAACATCTTGGTCAGCCAGCCCTTGATCCCCTTGCCGGTGAAGTACTCCGCCTTGGCCACGAAGGTGACCTTCCGGGGCACGATCAGCGGCGTGAAGATCGAGTCGGAGAAGGAGAGGTGGTTGCTGGCCAGGATGACCGGACCGGTGGGCGGTACGTGGTGCAGACCCTCCACCTGCGGCCGGAAGATGAGCCGCAGCAGCGGGCCGAGCAGCACGTACTTCAGCAGCCAGTAGAGCACCGGCCATCCTCTCCCCAGGTGTTTGTCACCGCGGACCGCGCCGGGTCGGGTGATCGTGACACGAGCCTACGAACCGTCGGCCAGCCGCGGCAACGGACGCTCGGCCCGAAATCGCCCGTCACGTTCGGTGCCGGACCGACCCCCGGGCCGGCGTCGGACCGTACGCCGCGCCACAAGGCACTCCCCGAACCCACCCTCGACGTGTCACGATTCAGGGCACGGGGCGTGCGGGGGCGCGTCGAGGGGCTGCGGGGCGCGCCGGTGGCGCGATGAGGAGGATGGTCCGGTGTCAGCGGGTGGGGCCCGCCGGGGACGGCGGGACAACGGTCTCGACGCGAGCGAGTACGCCATCGCCGGCGATGTCGATCCGCGCGTCGGCGAGCACCTGCTCGACGTGCTGGCCGCCGGCGGGATCGCCGCCTACCTGCAACCGTCGGCTGACCTGAACCCGGTCACCCGCACCACCACCGTGCCACCCCGACCGGTGGACCGGCTCTACGTGGACCGCTCGCACCTGAGCACCGCCCGGGATTACCTCAGCCAGCTCGCCGACGAGACCGGCGACGCCCGCGCCAGCGAGGAACCGGACATCGACGCCGAGTGGGAGCGGATCGTCGCCGGCTTCCACGCCCCGCCGGACTCCGGCGACCATCCGTGGCCCGCCGCCGAGAACGTGGACGACCCGGCCGGGCGGGGCGGTGGCACGGCCACTGCCACCCGGCCCGGCTCCGAGGAGCCCGGCCCGGCCGCCACCGACGTACGCCGGCTGCCGTACGCCGCCGACATCTCCGGCGTCTCGTTGGGACGTGGCCCCCGGGACGGGGAGGGGCCGTCGCTGCTGGACGGCCTGGACACCTTCGGCGCGGAGCTGCCCGACGACCCGGATGACAACGAGCGCTACGTACCGCCGCCACCACCACCGCTGCCCCGGGTGTCGAAGTTCGCGATGGCCGGCATCCTCGCCGTGCTGCTCGGCTTCGTGCTGTTCCTCTTTCCCGATCTGCTCCCCGCCGACCAGGGCATCGTGACGCTGCTCGGCTTCACCGGCATCCTCGCCGGCTTCGTCACGCTTGTGTGGCGGCTGCGTCCGGGCGATGCCGACGATCGCGACCCGGACGACGGCGCCGTCGTCTGATTCGCCGCGCAGGGTAGCCGTCCGGATACCGGGACGGCGACCGCCCGTGCCGACGTGCGTAACAGTGGTGTAACTTACTGTCAGTAGGAATACCGCAGTACGTCACGTCACCCGCCGACTGCCCGGTTGTTCCTCCCTCGTGGCGGTCACTCCCCTGCTGATCGGAATGCCCGAGATGCGACAGAGTTCCCTCGTGGTGGTGGCCAACCGCCTACCCATCGACGACAGTGTGGCCCCCGACGGTGCCTGCGAGTGGCGGCGCAGCCCCGGTGGGCTGGTCAGCGCGCTGCACCCGTTGCTGCGCCACACCCCCGCCACCTGGGTCGGCTGGGCCGGCGGGACCGGTCCCGCGCCCGCCCTGCCCGACATCGACGGGGTACGGATGCACTCCGTGCCGCTCAGCGGCGAAGACCTGCGCGACCACTACGAGGGCTTCGCCAACGCGACCCTCTGGCCGATCTACCACGACGCGGTCGAGCAGCCGCAGCACCACCGACGCTGGTGGGACGCCTACCTACGGGTCAACCAGCGGTTCGCCGAGGCCACCGCGCAGGTCGCCGAGGCCGATGCGGTGGTCTGGGTGCAGGACTACCACCTGCAACTGGTGCCGGGGCTGCTCCGCACCCTCCGACCCGACCTGCGCATCGGCTTCTTCCTGCACGTGCCCTTCCCGCCACCGGAGCTGTTCATGCAGTTGCCCCGCCGGGCCGAGCTGCTGCGCGGGATGCTCGGCGCCGACCTGGTCGGCTTTCAGCGGGCCCAGGCGGCGCACAACTTCGCCCAGCTGGTGACGAAGGTGCTGGGGCTGCCGGCCACCGACCGGCGGATCGGGATCGAGGACCGGGTGGTGCGCATCGGCGCGTTCCCGGTGTCGATCGACACCGTCGAGATGGCCGCGTTGGCCGACCGCCCGGACGTGGCCGACCGGGCTCGCCGGCTGCGTCACGACCTGGGCAGCCCCGACCAGGTGATCCTCAGCGTCGACCGGATGGACTACACCAAGGGCATCGAGCAGCGACTCAAGGCGTACAGCGAGTTGCTGGCCGGCGGGCACGTCAAGGTCCGCGACACGGTCCTGGTGCAGGTGGCGGTGCCCAGCCGGGAGCGGGTCAGCCAGTACCAGATCCTCCGGGACCGGGTGGAGCGGGAGGTCGGGCGGATCAACGGGGAGTTCGGCCGGGTGGGCGAGCCCGCCATCCACTACCTCACCCAACCGTTCGACCGCGCCGAGTTGGCCGCGCTCTACCGGGTCGCCGACGTGATGGCGGTGACCCCGCTGCGCGACGGCATGAACCTGGTTGCCAAGGAGTACGTCGCCGCCCGGGTCGACGACACCGGCGCGCTGCTGCTCAGCGAGTTCGCCGGGGCCGCCGCCGAGCTGCCGCAGGCGTACCTGGTCAACCCGCACGACCTGGAGGGGCTCAAGCAGGGCCTGCTCGCGGCGTTACGAGCCGACCCCGCCGACGTACGGGAGCGGATGCGATCCATGCGCGCGCACCTGCACGAACACGACATCCGGGCCTGGGCCCGCTCCTATCTGTCCACGCTGGATCAGAGCGGTTCGATGCTCACCCGTCTCGGCGGCGGTTGAGACCGGCCCGCCGGGCCAGGCCCGCGACGCCTCAGCCGAGGTCGTCGCGGGCCGGTTCCTTGACCAGCCAGTCGAGGATCGCGTCGATCGGCTCCCGCCACCGGGCGTCGAGCATCAGGTCGTGCCCCATACCGGGAAAGAGCAGCGGAGCCGAACCGTACCGCCGGGCGGCGCGGGTCAGCGCCGAGGCCGGCACCACCCGGTCGTCCGGGCTTCCCAGCACCAGCACGGGCGGGTCACCCACCGCCGGCTCCGGCTCGACGCCGGTCAACAGCTGCCACTGGGCCCGCCGGGCCGCCCGCCCCAGCCGGGCGACGTGCCGCCGGGCGTCGGCGTCGGGCAGCTCGCCGCTGAACAGCTGCCTGCGGTTCAGCCGCAGCCCGGCGCCGAACACCGCCGGCAGGGTACCGAACGGGTTGCGACGCAACGCGGTGCCGAACGTCGCCCAACCGCCGAACACCGGCGCCACCAGCACCGCCGCCCGGGCCGGATAGCGGGCCATGGCGTGCGCGACCACCAGGGCCCCGGCGCCGTGCCCCACCAGCACCGCCCGGCGCGGCAGGCTCGCCGCCACCTGGACCACGTCGTGGGCGTACGCCGGCAGGCTCGCCTCCGGTGCCGGCTCGCTGCCGCCGTGCCCGCGCAGGCTGACCGCGTAGGCGCTGAAGCCACGGGCAGCGACATGTCCGAGCCAGTTCTCCGCGTACGCCCAGGCACCGTGGCCGAAGCCCGGCACGAACAGCAGCGGTGGTCGCCCCTCCTCCAGCTCCGGGACGGCGCTGAGCACCTCACGCCGGACCGGGCGCACCGGCCGCGCCCACTCCCAGCTGCGCATCACCCGCTCGGTCACTTGCTCTCCAGCTCGCGTAGGGCGCGCTCCAGCGCGCGCAGGTAGTCGGCGTGCCCGACCTCGAACCAGTGCCGGGTCGAGTCCTTCACCTGTCCCGAGTAGCGCTCGCCGGCCCCGGCACGGACCCGGGCGGCGAAGGCCGTGGCCCGCTCCGGACGGCTGGCACGCAGCCGCAGCAACCGGGCGAAGAGCACGGCCTGCCAGTGGGCCAGGGTGAAGATGCCGGAGTCCGGCTGGAGCAGCCCGGTCACCGCGAGCGTGGGATGGTCCGGTACGAGGGCGTTGAGCCACAGCCGGGGTCGACCCACCCCCTCGTCGTCGCCGAGGATCTTCCCGTCGAGGAACTCGAAGCGCGGCAGGTAACCGGTGGCGAAGACGACCAGTTCCGGGTCGATCTGCCGGCCGTCGGTCAGTTCCACCGAGTGCGGGTGGAAACGCTCGATGTCCGGCACCGGGGCGATCGCGCCGTGCCCCACGTGGTAGACGAGCAGACTGTTGGCGATCGGATGTGTCTCGTACACCCGGTGGTCCGGTTTCGGCAGGCCGAAGCGGGTCAGGTCGCCGACGGTCAGGCGCAGCGTCCGGTGGTAGAGCCACTGCCGTACGCGCAGCGGCACCCGCAGCGCCAGCAGCAGGTCGTTGACCTGGTCGGCGGGGCGACCGAAGACGTACTTCGGGGCGTACCAGTAGCCGCGGCGGGTGGAGTGCCAACAACGCGACGCCTGCTGGGCGGCCTCCACGGCGATGTCGCAGCCGGTGTTGCCGGCGCCCACCACCAGCACCCGCTTGCCCCGCAGCTGTGCCGAGTCCTTGTACGACGAGGCGTGCATGACCTCGCCGCGGAACTGCTCCAACCCCTCGTAACGGGGCAGCTTCGGTGACCAGTTGTGCCCGTTGGCGATCATCACCGCGGCGTACCGGGAGGTGCGCTCGGGGCCGTAGCCGCCGGTGCTGCGGGTGGTGACGTCCCACCGGCCGTCGGCGACCGGCTCGACCCGCACCACCTCGGTGCCGAACCAGATGTGCCGGCGCAGGTCGAAGTGGTCGGCGTAACGCTCGAAGTACGACAGCAGCTGGCTGTGGTGCGGGTAGTCCGGCCAGTGGTCGGGCATCGGGAAGTCGGGGAACTGGGTGAACGGCCGCGACGAGATCAGGTGGGTGCTGGCGTACACCGGGCTGCGGTCGTGCCGCCAGTTCCAGGCGCCACCGACGCCGGTCTCGCGTTCGTAGCAGTCGACCCCGAAGCCGTGCTCGGCGAGGTTCTTGACGGCGGTCAGGCCGCTGGCACCGGCGCCGATGACGCAGACGGTGTCGCCCCGGTCGGAGACCGGACGGCCGTCGTGGCCGCGGGCGAGCGTGGTCGTCTCCGGATCTGGCCGGCCGGGCTCGGTGGAGGTGGGCACCGGGGATCTCCTTCGTCTCGGCACGAGTGCCGGGTCGCGCGAAATCCTCTCCACAACGGAGCGGGATGTCCAGCCCGGCGGCCGGCCGGTCTCAGGCGGTGGCGGGCAGCAGCAGGTCGACCAGGACCGGGAAGTGGTCGCTGGCCCGCCGGGTCAGCGGGGTGTCCACCACGTCGTAGTCGACCACGGTGATCCGCGCATCGACGAACAGGGCGTCGATGCGCCGTCGGGGGTCCGCGCACGAGTAGGTGAGCCGGTCGGTCCGGTCGGCCGCCACCGCCGCGTCGGTCAGCCCGTCGGCGATGGTGCGCCACGCCGGCCCACCCGGCTCCTCGTTGAGGTCGGCAGCGGCGATCACCGGGTGCGCTGCGGCGGTCAGGTCCCGCTTGAACAGCTCGGCCTGGCCGGGACGCTCGGCAGGATCGGTGGACAGGTGTGACCCGGCCACCGTGAACCGGGCGGAGGTGCCCACCCGACAGTCGGCGTACGCGGCGCCGCGCAGGTGCCGGCCGGGGGTGAGCGGGAAGCGCCGGCAGCGGGTGTCGGTCACCCGCACCCGGAGGCTTGTCAACACCAGGTTGCCAAGCGACGGCAGCCCGCCGGCGGCGACCACCAGACCGAACGACTCGGCCAACGCGGCCGACTTCTCCCGCCACCGGAACCGGCGCGGCCCCTCCTGGACGATGACCACGTCCGGTGCCGCCTCGCGCACCACCGTGGCCAGCGCGGCGGTGTCGTCGCGCTGGCCGTGGACGTTGTACGACAGCACGCGCAGCGGCACACCGGGTGCGGTCACCGGGTGCGGCGTCGAGGACACCGCTAGATCCGCCGGGCCAGGTCGGCGGCGCCGATGACCCCGGCGGAGTTGCCGAGTTCGGCTGGCCGGATCTCGGCCACCGGCAGCCGGCTGCGCTGCGCCAACGCCTCGGTGAACGAGCGACGGGTGGGGCCCATCAGCAGGTCACCGGCGTCGATGACGCCACCGCCGACGACCAGGATCTGCGGGTCGAGGATCTGCGCCATGTCGGCCAGGCTGGTGCCGAGCCAGCGGCCGACCTGCGCGAACGCCTCGGCCGAGACCGGGTCGCCGCCCTTGGCCGCGGCGGTGACCATCGGGCCGGTGATCGCTTCGGCCTCCCCGTCGGCCAGTTCCAGCAGGGCGGCGGCCCGGTGCGGCTCCTGCCGGGCGGCGGCCCGGGCGAACCGGACCAGGGCGCTGCCGCTGGCGTACTGCTCGATGCAGCCGAGTCGGCCGCAGCCGCACTGGTGGCCGTCGGGAACGGTGAGCATGTGGCCCAGTTCGGCGGCGATGCCGTGGGCACCGCGCACCAGCTCACCGCCGAGCACGATGCCGCCGCCGACGCCGGTGCCGATGGTGAACATGACCATCGAGTCGTCCGCGTGGCGGGCGGCGCCGTAGCGGAACTCCGCCCAGGCTGCCACGTTGCCGTCGTTCTCGACGATGACCGGCAGTCCGACCGCCGCGCTGACGTACGCCCGCAGCGGCTCGTCCCGCCACGCCAGGTTGGGGGCGAAGAGCACGGTGGAACGGCTGGCGTCGATCCAACCGGCCGCGCCGATGCCGACCGCCCGGATGTCGTGGCCGGCGGCCAGTTCGGCGACCAGCTCGATGATGACGTCGCGGGTCTTGCCGACGTCGTCGGCGGGGGTGTCCCGTCGGGTCTGCACGAGGACCGTGCCGGTGTCGTCGACGACACCGCCGGCCACCTTGGTGCCACCGACGTCGACTCCGATGGTCAGCGTCACCGCTGCCACTCCCCTCTGCTGTGCCACCCCGCGCACACCTGCCCTCGCCGGTGGTGCGGGTCGTCCGTGATCAGGCCCCGTCGCCTGGTGCGCCCTGCCGCCCGCCGGGCACGGTTCGGCCGTCCGGTGCGGGCTCGTCACCCGGCGCGGGTTCGCCGTCGGGTACCCGGGAGGCGGGCACCACGCGACGCTCGGTCGACGTCCGGCGTCCGGCCGGTGCGACCGGCCCGGCGGCGTCGACGGGCACGGCGGCCGGGACGGTGACGTCCTCCGCCCGGGTCGCGGCGGACCAGACGTCCCGCTCCGGTGCCGGCTGAGAATCATGCCCGGTCCGGGTCGCCTCGCGCCACACGTGGTCGTCGTACGGATCGGCGGAGGCGGTGGCGGTGGCATCGGCGGCGGGCCCCGACGCCGGTCCGGCGGCCGGCTCGCCCGGCGACTCGGCCGGGGCGAAGGCACGCAGGAAACTGGCCAGGCCAGCGGCCAGATCCCCGGCACCGGTGGCCAGTCGTTCGGCGAACTCGGGGCTGGGGTCACGCAACGCGGCGATGCCCCGGCATACCGGGCATACGCAGCACTCGGCCGCACCGGTGGCGAAACCACCCCCGGTGCCACCGGACGCGGCCCCCGGGGCCTCGTTGTGACCGAGGACACCGGTCACGATCCCGCCGAGCGGGCCCAGCGGTACCGCCGCCGGGTTGGCGGCGGCCAACCGTACGGTGGCCAGCAGAGTGGCGACCAGCCGCTCCGCTTCTTCCCGGGCCGTGCCCGGATCTGTCGCACCCATGCTGGGCTCCTCTACCGCGGCGACCGGGTCGCCGGACGCGTCACTGCGCCGCACCGGATGCTTCTACCCGGCGCTTGAGCTGCTTCAACGCGGCATCCATGATCATTTTTTCGGCCTTGCGACGGAACATGCCGAGCATCCCGACCGCGAGTTCCACCTCCAGGGTGTAGGTCACGGTGGTACTCCCGTCGGCGTTGGCCACCAGGTCGTACGCGCCCCGCTGCGCCTTCTGCATCTTCGACGGGGCCACCAGGTGCCACTCGATGCGGGACAGGTCGTCGGCGTAGGCGTACGCCAGCACGTACTCGTCGGCCATCACCGTGGCGTCGAGGACGAAACGGACCTGACTGGCGTAACCGTCCTCGTACTCCTCGATCACCTCCGCCTCGCGAACCGCGTCGGTCCACTCCGGGTAGCTCGGGAAATCACAGATGACCGCGGCCACCCGGTCCGGTGACGCGCCGATGATGATCGACTGGGTGGAGGAGTCCGCCATGCTGGGAGGCTACCGTCCGGTGACCCCCCGCGCGCCGCGCCGCCCACCTGCGGTGTGCTCCCGGCCGGCCGGGCGGGTAGGTTTCGACAAAGCCACCGGCGCAGGTGGCGGCCCCGACCCGGTCCCGTGAGCACGAGGGAGTGCAGGTGCGCGAGTTCACCGTCCCGCCGATCGTCACCGTCGGCGATTCGGCCAACCTCACCGATCCGGTCTGGGACAACGCCGAGACCGCGCCCGACGCGGTGCAGTTCGCCCGCCGCGACGCGGCGGGTGGCTGGGTCGACGTGACCTGCCGGCAGTTCCGCGACGAGGTGGCCGCGGTCGCCCGCGGGCTGGTCGCCGCCGGGGTGCAGCCGGGCGACCGGGTGGCGCTGATGAGCCGCACCCGTTACGAGTGGACCCTCGTCGACTACGCCGTCTGGGCGGCCGGCGCGGTCACCGTGCCGATCTACGAGACCTCAAGTGCCGAGCAGGCGGCCTGGATCCTGGGCGACTCCGGTGCGGTGGCCGTCGTGGTGGAGACCACCGCGCACGCCACCCTGGTGGCCGGCGTCCGCGACCAGTTGCCCGCCCTGTCCCACGTCTGGCAGATCGACCTGGGTGGCGTGGACGACCTGATGACCGCCGGCGCGGAGGTGGAACCGACCGAGATCGACCGCCGCCGCGCGGGCCTGCGTTCCACGGACGTGGCGACCATCATCTACACCAGCGGCACCACCGGCCGGCCCAAGGGCTGCGTACTGACCCACCGCAACATGTACGCCGACATCGCCAATGCCGTCCCGGTGCTGCCGAACCTGTTCGGGCCGAACGCGTCGACCCTGCTGTTCCTGCCGCTCGCGCACGCCTTCGCCCGGCTCATCCAGATCGGCGTGGTGCAGGCCCGGGCCACCATGGCGCACTGCTCGGACACCAAGGATCTGGTCGCCCAGCTCCAGGAGTTCAAGCCGACCTTCGTCCTGTCGGTGCCGCGCGTGTTCGAAAAGGTCTACAACGGCGCCAAGCAGAAGGCCGAGGCCGGCGGCAAGGGCAAGATCTTCGCCCGGGCCGAGGCGGTCGCCATCGCGTACAGCGAGGCGCTGGAAACGCCCGGCGGTCCCGGCCTGGCGCTGCGGGCCCAGCACGCGCTCTTCGACCGGCTGGTCTACGGCAAGCTGCGGGCCGCGCTCGGCGGGCGCTGCCGCGATGCGATCTCCGGCGGCGCACCACTCGGCGCCCGGCTCGGCCATTTCTTCCGGGGCATCGGCGTGACGGTCTGCGAAGGCTACGGCCTGACCGAGACCTCTCCCGCCGCCTCGGCCAACCTGCCCGGATTCACCCGGATCGGCACGGTCGGCCGGCCGCTGCCCGGCGTGACCATCCGCATCGACGACGACGGCGAGGTCCTCGTCGCCGGTGATCTCATCTTCCAGGGGTACTGGCACAACGACGCGGCCACCGCCGAGGCGATCACCGCCGACGGCTGGTTCCGCACCGGCGACCTGGGTTCGCTCGACGGTGACGGCTACCTGACCATCACCGGCCGGAAGAAGGAGATCATCGTGACGGCCGGCGGCAAGAACGTCGCCCCCGCCGTGCTGGAGGACCAGGTCCGCTCGCACCGTCTGGTCAGCCAGTGCGTCGTGGTGGGTGACCGGCAGCCGTTCATCGCCGCGCTGGTCACCCTGGACGAGGAGGCCCTGCCGGGCTGGCTGGAGTCGGCCGGGCTGCCGGCCGACACCGGGATCGAGGAACTGCGCCAGCACGACGGGCTGCGCGCGGAGATCCAGGCGGCCGTGGACCGGGCCAACCAGTCTGTCTCCAAGGCCGAGGCGATCAAGGTCTTCCGGGTGCTGCCGCGCGACTTCACCGAGGCGACCGGGGAGTTGACCCCGTCGCTGAAGGTCAAGCGCCAGGTCGTGCACAAGACGTACGCGGCGGAAATCGCCGACATCTACCGCGGCTGACTACCATCCGTCACGTGCCCGCCTCCACATCCGCCCTGGCCCGCTCGCACCCGCTCGCCGCGGCGGCACGCGTCGTCGTGCTCACACTGGTCGCCGTCCTGACGCTGTTCGCCACCCGTGACGTGAGCCAACTGTGGTGGATCGTCCTGCTGGCGCTGGCCGGGCTACCGGCGATGCTGGCCCCCCAGCACCGGCTCGTCGGCCCGCTCAGCCGGGTGGCGGAGGTGGTGGTGCTCGGTCTGGCGGCCAGCCAGGTCGCCGCGGTGGCCACCGTCGGCGGCCACATCGGCGGGCTGGGTGCCTCCGCGGTGCTGCCCTACCTCGCGGTGCCGGTCACCGTCACGGCGTTGCGTCGCCGGTTCCGTGAGGGCGCGGCGCTGATCGCCGTGACCGCCGGCAGTCTGCTGGTCGCCGGCGCGGTCACCGAGGTCGGCGGGGTTCGCCAGCTCAGCCAGCCCGGCTACCTCGCCGTCTGCGCGCAGTGGCTGATCCTGGCCGCCCTCGGTCTCTACGCTGCCGGCACCCTGCACCGGGTGATGCAGGCCCGCCACGACAACAAACCCCAGCCGTACGCGGAGGCGACCCGGCTGCTGACCCAGTTGCGTACGGTGGCCCGCCAACTGCCCGGCGCCACCCTGGATCCGGGCGGCATCTCCGAGCACCTGTTGGAGGAGCTGCGCACGGTGGCCCGTACCGACCGGGGCGCGGTGCTCTCCGCCAGCGGTGGTGGCCGGCTGGTGGTGCTCGCCCAGCTCGGTGCGGACCGGGTCGACTGGGAGACCACCATCGACGCGGACTCGGCCATCGCCGACGCCTGGGCGAGTCAGCAGTCGCAGACCTCGGCCCGCTCGCAGTCCCGCTCACACCGCGGTGGTGAGGTCTCGGCGCTGATCGTGCCGCTGGTGGCCGGGTTGCGCACGGTGGGCCTGGTGGTGCTGGAGACCGACACGGCGCACGCGTACCCGCCACCGGTGGTGGCGCAGGTGACCGGGCTGACCGGCCCGGCCGCGCTACGCCTGGAGGCCGCCCTGCTCTTCGACGAGGTGCGCTCGCTGGCCACCAACGAGGAACGGCAGCGGCTGGCCCGGGAGATCCACGACGGGGTGGCCCAGGAACTGGTGATGGTCGGCTACGGCATCGACAACGCCCTGGCCACCGTGCACGACGACGCGGAGGAGACCGCCGAGTCGCTGCGCCTGCTGCGCCAGGAGGTGACCCGGGTGATCACCGAGCTGCGGCTGAGCCTGTTCGAGCTGCGCAGCGAGGTGGACCGGCACGGTGGCCTGGCCGCCGCGATCGCCGAGTACGCGCGCACCGTCGGTGCCTCCGGTGGACTGCGGGTGCACCTGTCCCTGGACGAGTCCACCGCCAGGCTGCCCGCCGCGACCGAGGCCGAGTTGCTGCGCATCGCCCAGGAGGCGGTCACCAACGCCCGCAAGCACGCCGGCGCGGCCAATCTCTGGGTCACCTGCGAGGTGGACCCGCCCTACGCGCAGATCGAAGTGTCGGATGACGGTCACGGCATAGGTGACCAGCGCTCGGACGGGCACTATGGTCTTGCGATCATGGCCGAGAGAGCGGAACGTATCCGAGGCCGGTTGGAGATCAGGCCGCGGCAGCCGAGCGGGACGACCGTCGCGGTGGTGGTCGGTTCACCGCCCCGGCGCGATAACGTTCGCGGTAGCGCCGCCGCAGCAGAAGGGGAGTAAGCCGAGGATGACCACAAGCCCGACACCGGCAACCCGTACCAAGGTCCTCCTTGTCGACGATCACGACTTGATCCGCAAGGGCCTGCGGCACGCCTTCGAGCGCGACCGGCAGTTCGAGGTCGTCGGCGAGGCGGCCACGGCGGCGGAGGGCGTCCGGCAGGCCGGTGCCCTGCAGCCGGACGTAGTGATCATGGATCTGCGACTGCCCGACGGCAGCGGCCTGGAGGCCACCCGGGCGCTGCGCAAGTCCAGCGCGTCGATGGGCATCGTGGTGCTCACCATGTACGCCGGCGACGACCAGCTCTTCGGGGCCCTGGAGGCTGGCGCCAGCGCGTTCGTGCCGAAGACCGCGCCGGCCGACGAGGTGGTCGCCGCCGCCCGGCACGCCGCCTCCTCCCCCAGCGCCTTCACCGCCGCCGACCTGGCTGAGGCGATGAAGCGTCGACTCGCCCCGTCCGGCCCGCAGCTGTCCCCCCGCGAGGGACAGGTGCTGCGGCTGCTCGCCGACGGGATGAGCGTCGCCGGGATCGCCAAGCAGCTGTTCGTCAGCGAATCGACCGCCAAGACCCACATCTCGAAGCTCTACGAAAAGCTCGGCGCGGCCAACCGGGCGCAGGCGCTGATGACCGCACTGCGGCTCGGTCTGCTCGAGGCACCGGACGCGCCGAAGTTCTGACCGACGCGGCACCGAAGGGGATCCGTGTCCCGCCGGCCACGGCGGGGCACGGATCTTCGCATCGATCGCCCTCCGGCACGGAACGGCTATGGCCTCCCTTGCGAAAGCGGGGCAGAATACCCGCCGGGGCGCCGTCGCCCCGAGGACGTGCGAAGGGGTGAGGGCATTGCAGCGGCCGGACTGGGCACCCGAGACAATCGATGTCGAACGTCCCAGCGTCGCCCGCATGTACGACTACTACCTCGGCGGCTCACACAACTTCGCCGTGGACCGGGCGACCGCCCGCGCGATGGTGGCGGCGGTGCCACAGGCACCGCTGATGGCCCAGGCCAACCGCGCTTTCCTGCGCCGGGCCGTGCAGTTCCTCACCGACGCCGGCATCCGGCAGTTCCTGGACATCGGCTCCGGGATCCCCACGGTGGGCAACGTGCACGAGATCGCGCAGCGGCACGCCCCCGACTCGCGGGTGGTCTACGTCGACGTCGACCCGGTCGCCGTGGCGCACAGTCGGGAGATCCTGGCCGGCAACGACCGCACGGCGGTCATCCAGGAGGATCTACGCCAGCCCGACCGGATCCTGGCCCACCCCGACGTCCGCGCGATGCTCGACTTCTCCCAGCCGATGGCCGTGCTGGTGGTGGCGGTGCTGCACTTCGTCGCCGACGACGACCGGCCGGCCGAGGTGCTGCGGACCCTGCGGGCGGCGCTGGCCCCCGGCAGCTACCTGGTCCTGTCGCAGGCCAGCGACGACGGCCGGGACGAAGCCGAGCGGGCCGAGGCCGAGGAGGTCTACCGGCGTACCGACAACCCGCTGTGGGTACGCAGCCGGGCCGAGCTGACCGGGTTCTTCGACGGCTTCGAGCTGGTCGAGCCCGGCGTGGTGTGGGTGCCGCAGTGGCGTCCGGAAACCCCGGAGAGCGCCGAGGACGCCGAACGGGCGGTGTTCCTCGGCGGGGTCGGGCGCCTTCGTGGGTGAGCCTCCGGACGGCCAGCCCTGCGCCGGCGTGTTCGCCCGCGCCTGGGCGAAGGCGGTAGCGGGCACCAGCTATCTACCGATGACCCACGCCCAGTTGGAGACGCTGCTTCAGCGGCTCACCGACCTGCTCGCCGAGGCGCTGCGGGCGGAGCCGCTCGACCTGCGGGTAGGGCACAAGGTCGCCGACGAGTTGGTCGCCGCGCACATCGCCTCCGCCGAGGCGCTCGGCCGGACCGTCGAGGTGATCCAGCTCCGCCTGGTCCGCGACCTCGACCTGGTCTCCGACGACATCGAGGACCGGATGGCCCGCCTGCTGGGCGCGGTCGCCACCGGCTACGCCCGGGCGTTGCGTGACCGGACCCTCGACGAGCAGGAGTCCATCCGACGTGCCGCGATGACCGCCCGCGCCGAGGCGGAGCAGGCCCTGCGGGCCAGCGAGGCCCGCTTCCGGCATCAGGCCACCCACGACCCGTTGACCGACCTGCCGAACCGCACGCTCTTCGCCGAACGCCTCGCCGCGGCCGTCGACGGGCCGTCCGGCAGTGGCCGTCGGGTCGGGCTGTGTTTTCTCGACCTGGACCGGTTCAAGCGGGTCAACGACTCGTTCGGGCACCAGATCGGCGACCGGGCCCTGGTGGCGGCGGCGCGGCGACTGCGGCGGGCGGTCGAGCCGCACCTGGTCGCGCGGCTCGGCGGGGACGCCTTCGTCGTTCTCGTCGAACGGTCCACCGGCACCGGGGACGTGGTCGCCGTCGCCGAGGCGGCACTGGCCGCGCTCTCCGAGCCGGTGGTGGTCGACGGGCATGACGTGACGGTCACGGCGAGCGTGGGCATCGTGGAGCGGCGGGTCGCGGGTACCTCACCGGACGACCTGATGCGGGCCGCCGGCAGCACCCTGCACTGGGCCAAGTCGGCCGGGGGCGCGGGGTGGGCCCTGTACGACGCGGAACGCGACGGGCGGGAACAGGCCCGTCAGGAGCTGAGCGCGGCCATCCCGACGGGGTTGGAACGGGGTGAGTTCTTCCTCGACTACCAGCCGTTGACCTCGTTGCACGACGGCTCTCTGCTGGGCGTGGAGGCGCTGGTCCGGTGGCGCCACCCACGGCTGGGTGTGTTGCGTCCGGACAGCTTCATCGGCCTGGCCGAGGAGACCGGGTTGATCGTGCAGCTCGGCGGCTGGGTGCTCGCCGAGGCGTGCCGCGAGGCGGTCGGCTGGACGTCCACCTCGGGCCAACCGCCGTACGTCAGCGTCAACCTGGCGGTCCGTCAGGTCCGCCGCCCCGGTCTGGTGCAGGAGGTGCGGGCCCTGCTGCGGCGTACCGGCCTGCCGCCGAACCGGCTCCAGCTGGAAATCACCGAAAGCATGATGATGACCACCTCCGAGGAGCCGGTACGCGCCCTTCGTGCCCTCGCCGACCTGGGCATCCGGATCGCCATCGACGACTTCGGTACCGGCTACAGCAACCTGGCCTACCTGCGGGATCTGCCGGTGACCGAGCTGAAGGTGGCCGGTGAGTTCGTCCGCGGCCTACGCGCCCCGGAGGCCCGCGCCGACGAGCGGATCCTCGCCTCGCTGGTCTCGCTGGCACACGCGCTGGACCTGACGGTGACCGCCGAGGGCGTGGAAACCGGCGGCCAGGCCGAACGACTGCGGGCGATCGGCTGCGACGCCGGTCAGGGCTGGCACTTCGGCCGCCCCGCTCCCCCCGACCACATCCTCGCCCGCATCCGCTGAACCAGCCACGTCCGCCACCACGACGCTGAGCCAGCCACCGTCGCCCCGGACCAGCGTGTGCGACGCCCGTCGGTGTCTCAGCCGGCGAGCAGCGTTGCCAGGCGTTGCGCCTGCGTCTCCCAGCGCCACTCCCGCTCCACCCAGGCCCGGCCGGCGGCGCCGAACTGCCGGGCCAGGTCCCGGTCGGCCAGCAGGGTGGCCACCCGGTCGGCGAGTTCGACGAGATCCCGACCGTCCACCACGTAGCCCGTCTCGCCTTGGCGCACCGCGTCCGGGGCACCGCCGGAGTTGCCGGCCACCACCGGCAGGCCGGTCGCCGACGCCTCCAGGTAGACGATGCCGAGACCTTCGACGTCCAATCCCCGGTTACGGGTGCGGCACGGCATGGCGTACACGTCGCCGGCCGCGTAGTGGGCGGGTAGTTCGGCCGACGGCACCGATCCGGTGAAGACCACGTCCCGCTCCACTCCGGCCTGGCGGGCCAGCCGGGCCAGCGTGGTCCGGTACGGTCCGCCGCCGACCACCAGCAGCGCGGCGTCGGGCACCCGACGACGGATCAGCGGCATCGCCCGGATCAGCATGTCCTGGCCCTTGCGGGGCACCAGCCGGGACACGCAGACCACCACCGGCCGATCGGCCAGGCCGAGCCGGTGCCGCACCGCGCCGCCGTCGACGGACGGATGGTAGACGTCGGTGTCCACGCCGGGCGCGAGCCGCCGCAGCTCGGTCAGGCCGTCCAGCGCCCGAGCCAGCCGGGTGCGGGTGTACTCCCCCAGGTAGGTGACCACGTCGGTGTCCCGACCGATGCGCCGCAGCGCCGTCCGGGCCATCGGCAGCGCCGCCCAGCCGACCTCGTGGCCGTGGGTCAGGGCGACCACCCGCCGGATCCCGGCCCGGCGACGCAGCCCGGCGGCGAGCAGGCCGAGCGGAGCCGCCGCGCCGAACCAGACCGTGTCGCACCCGTACGACCGGGCCAGCCGGGCGGCCCGACGAGCCACCAGCGGGGTGGGCAACAGCACCTTGGTGCGCTCCCGCACCACCTCGAACGGCTGGTCGGCGTCGAACTTGTCCGACCCGGCCCAGCGCGACGCGTACACCACCACCGAACCGGCCGGCTGACGCACCGCGAGGTTGTGCACGAACGACTGGATGCCGCCCGGCCGGGGCGGAAAATCGTTCGTCACCAGCAACGTGCGGCTCATGCCGGCCCTCCGCTACGTTGCGCGCCGCCAGGAGGCACCAGGACGCTGCGTTGATGATTCGCTCGCTGACGCTCGCTCACCGGCCGACCTTTCGGGCGTAGGCGCGGGCGGCGGCGATCCGCTCCACGGTGGACGGGTGGGACGCCGAGTAGAGGTACTCCCAGCGGGGCGGGTCGGGGTCGGAGAGGTTGACCGCGGACAGGCGCCGCTGCATCGACTCGAATGCGGCCGGATCCTCGGTCAACGCCAGCGCGTGCGCGTCGGCGCGGGCCTCGATCCGCCGCGACATCAGCGCCTGCACCGGGGCGAAGACCAGCCCGGCCACCGTCACCAGGGCGAGCAGCAGCGGAAACGCGCGGGGTTGAGCCACCGAGTCGACACCGGCCAGGCGCAGCAGCGGTGGCCAGGAGCCGATCAGGTAGAGCGCCACCACGGCGGCGGCGGCACCGAGCGCGCCGGTGAGGGTGCCGACCGGTACGTCGCGGTCCCGGGCGTGGCCGAGTTCGTGCGCCACCACCGCGGTCACCTCGGCCGGCGTCGCCTCACGCAGCAGGTTGTCGTAGACCACCACCCGGCGGGTCGGCCCCAATCCGGAGACGTACGCGTTGACCGCCCGGGTGCGCCGGGACGCGTCGGCGACCAGCACGTCGCGCACCGGCACTCCGTCACGTTCGGCCAGCTCCATGAGCTGGCTGCGCAGCGGCGACGGCTCCATCGGGCTGAACCGGTTGAAGACCGGCTCGACCAGCACCGGCAGCACGAAGGAGAGCAGCACCACCAGGGTCGCGGCTCCGGCCGCGCCGAACGCCCACCACCAGCGAGGGGCGAGTCGGATGACGGTGTAGAAGCCGAGCAGCGCCACCGCGCCGATGACGGCGCTCACCGCGTACGACTTGAGCAGGTCCACCGCCCAGCCGCCCCAGCCGTTGGTGGCCAGCCCGTAACGGGTGAGCACGCTGTGCCGCCAGGCCGAGAACGGCAGCGTCACCAGGTCGGCGACCAGCACCACGGCCAGACCGCCGAGGATCGCCTGCGCGATCCAGTGCCCGCCGAAGGGGCGCCCGGCCAACTCGACCAGGCGACTGCCCAGCGGGGTCAACCCGAGCGCCAGTGCCACCAGCAGCCCGACGCCGAGCGCCGCCCATCCGCCGGGACGCAACGCGGACCGGAACTGCCGGGCCTGCTCCACCTGCTCGGTCGGCAGGTCACGCAGGGCGGCGAGTTGGTCTGCCCGGGGAGCTGGTGGACGCTGCCACGGGATCAGCACCAGTGCCGCCACGACCAGGGCGACGCCCAGTCCGGCCAGGGTCAGCAGTGCCCAGCCCCGCGGGCTCACCGCGCCGCTCCGCCCGGCATCGGCGAACCGCCGCAGCGAACGCGAACCGAACCCTCGCCCGCCGTGCGCCTCATACCGCTGCTCCCTGTCGCCATGGGCGCCCATCCTATGTCCCGGGGTGTGCCCGCCCCACGCCCGTCGACCCCCACCCGACCGGCTCAGGATCCGCCGCCGGCGCAGCGGACCGCTGCCGCCAGCCCCGGAACCGCAGCCGGCCCGGAACCGCAGCCGGACTCAGGACCGCGACAGCCGGCGCACCAGCGAGTCCGCCCCCAGCGGGTACGCACCGTGCCGACGTACCCCGTCGGCGACCTCACGATCGGAGGACACCACCACCACGGGGCGGCCCGGCGGTTCGGCACGGACCAGCCGGCGGATCAACTCGTCGGCGGTCTCACCCTTGCGGGAGAACAGCACCCGCACGCCTCGCGGGGCAGGTGGCAGACCGTGCACCCGCTCGGCGCCGTCGAAGACCACGGTGACCTCGTCACCGGTCTGCGCGGCGATCCCGCCGAGGCCGGTGACCAGCCGCTTGCGCTGCTGCTCCAGGGACATCTCACCGAAGCCGCGTTTGGTCACGTTGTAGCCGTCGACCACCAGGTGCGCCCGGGGCAGGGCCAGCAGTTGATCCAGCCGGGCCGGGTCGTCGGTGTCCTGGGCACGGGCCGCGGCCGCGGTGGCGGCCGGAGAATCGGCGAAGGAGTCGGCCACGAAGTCGGCGGGCAGCTTGTCGACCGGGTCCAGGGCCAGCTCCCGGCGCAACCCGAGAGCGGCCTGACCGATCGTCTCCAGCAGCAGCCACAGTCGTGCGTCGTCGACCGAGCGGGCCTCCTTGGCGCTGCTGCGGGCCGCCCCGGCCGCCGCCTCCGCCTCCGCCAGCCGGGCCCGGGCACGACGCAGTTCGGCGTCCGCGTCGGCGGCGGCCCGCGTGGCCCGGCCCCGCTCGGTGGCCAGCAGCTCGTTCGCCCGACGCTCGCGGACCTGGCTCTCCCGGAGCGTACGGGCCAACTGCCGGGCCTCCTCACGCAGCTGGCCCAACTCCTCGCGTACCCGGGCCAGCTCGTCGCGGAGCTTGTCGGCCTCCACCCGGGCCACCGCCCGGTCATGCTCGGCCCGGGTGGCCCGCTGCTCGGCCTGCCGGACCAGTTCGGCCACCACCGCCGTGTCCGCCTCGGCGCGGACCGCCGCCCCGCTGGCGTCGATCAACTTCCGCCAGCCGCGTGGGCGGGCCAGATAGGCCAGGGCGGCCACCTCGACCGGGTCGGCGGCGGCGGGGGCGGTGCCCTCCACCACGGCGGTACCCAGGTCACCGGCGTCGGCCAGAACCCGGGCGGTGACCCGCTGCCGGAACAGCGGATCGGCGGCGAGCTGGGCGGCGATCGCCGGCGCGCCGAGCCGGGCCCGTCGGTTCGGGGCGAACTTGGCGACCCGGCGCAGCGGCACGGGCACCTCGTCACCGGGCAGGCCGGGCAGCACCGCTGCGGTGAGCGAGACGATCCGCTGTCGCACCGGCTCGGGCAGGCTCGGCTCCGGCTCCGGCTGCCCGGGCTCCATCGGCCCGGGGTCCACCACCGGGTCGTCGGTGGCACCGTCACCGGCCGCGGGCACCGCGACGACCTGCTCCTCCTGCGGGAGGTTGTCGTCGTGCGGCTCGGTGAGGGGCATGTGGCAAGTCTCCCACCGCGACCGGGCCCACCGCCCGGTGAGTGAGCCGATCTCTCATCCTAGACCCGGCAGTGGCGGGTGGGACGGATGGGGCGTGAGTGTCGGACCGGACCGTTACGGTGCCGCGGATGGCAGCACAGGAGTTCCTGCAACCGGCGCTGGCCGGGCTCGACCCGACCGTCGGCGGTGTCGACCCGGCGCTGCCGCTGTACGCGACGACGTTCGTGGTGGTCGACCTGGAGACCACCGGCGGAGCTCCCGACGGCGGCGGCATCACCGAGATCGGCGCGGTCAAGGTACGCGGCGGCGAGCAGCTGGGGGTGCTGGCCACCCTGGTCAACCCCGGGGTGCCGATCCCACCCTTCATCACCGTGCTGACCGGCATCACCCAGGCGATGCTGCTGCCGGCACCGCCGATCGAGCAGGTGCTGCCGAGCTTCCTGGAGTTCGTCTCGGACGCCGTGCTGGTCGCCCACAACGCACCGTACGATGTCGGCTTCCTGAAGGCGGCCTGTGCGAAGCACGGCTACCGCTGGCCGAACCCTCGGGTGCTGGACACCGCGGCGCTGGCCCGGCGGGTGCTGCTGCGCGACGAGGTGCCCAACCGCAAGCTCGGCACCCTCGCCGCGTACTTCCGGGCGGCCACGCAGCCGACCCACCGGGCCCTGGACGACGCCCGGGCGACCGTCGACGTGCTGCACGGGCTCATCGGACGCCTCGGCGGGCACCGGGTCGACACCATCGGCGACGCCATCGAGTTCGCCCGCGCCGTCACCCCGACGCAGCGTCGCAAGCGGCACCTGGCCGACGGCCTGCCCCGCTCCCCCGGGGTCTACATCTTCCGGGCCGCCGACGACCGGCCGCTCTACGTCGGCACCTCCCGGGACATCGCCACCCGGGTACGCAGCTACTTCACCGCCGCGGAGAAACGCGCCCGGATCTCGGAGATGCTGGCCGCCGCCGAACAGGTGGAGGCGGTGGAGTGTGCGCACTCGCTGGAGGCCGAGGTGCGTGAGCTGCGGCTGATCGCAGCGCACGCACCGCCGTACAACCGCCGGTCGAAGTACCCGGAGCGGGTGGTCTGGCTGAAGCTGACCGACGGGCCGTACCCCCGGTTGTCGGTGGTCCGGGAGATCTCCCCGGGCGACCGCGCCTACCTCGGCCCGTTCACCTCGCGACGCGCCGCCGAGCTGGCCGCCGCCGGATTCCACGACGCGGTGCCGCTACGGCAGTGCACCCACCGGCTGTCGCTGCGCACCGTCACGCCGGCCTGCGCGCTGGCCGAGCTGGGTCGCTGCCCGGCACCCTGCGAGCACCGGATCTCTCCCGAGGAGTACGACGTCCGGGCGGTCACGCCGTTCGCCACCGCCACCACCGGCGATCCGCAGCCGGTGGTCGACGCCCTGCTCGCCCGGATCGAGGCACTCTCGGCCGACCAGCGCTACGAGGACGCGGCCGTGCTGCGCTCCCGCCTCGCCGCGGTGCTACGGGCCGCCGTACGCATGCAGCGCCTCGCCGCGTTGAGTGGGCTCGCCGAGGTGGCCGCCGCCCACCCGGCGGCCGGCGGCGGCTGGGAGCTGGCGTTGGTACGCCACGGGCGGCTCGCCGGGGCCGGCGTGTCCCCACCCGGGGTCCACCCTCGACCGACGTTGGCCACCATCCGGGCCACCGCCGAGACGGTGCCGCCCGGGCACGGCCCGGTCCCGGCGGCCAGCCCGGAGGAGTCCGAGCGGATCCTGTCCTGGTTGGAGCGACCGGAGACCCGGCTGGTCGAGATGTCCGCCGGTTGGTCCTCCCCGGTGGCCGGCGCGGCACGGTTCCGCGACCTGTTGACCAAGGCCGAGGGCGCAGCGTCCCGGCAACTCTGGTCCGAACGCTCATGAGCAACTGTCCGATCGGACTACGTCGACTCACTTACTCTGTTAAGGAAGTGCAGTCCTGCCCGTTTCGAGGGTCTGCTCCCGCTTGCCGGATTCCGGTGGTGGCGCAGCAGGCGTGAGGGGGTGTCCCAGGTGGACGTCAACGCCGGACACGGCGGCGCCCTGGGCGGTGCGCTCCCGACACAGCCCGGCGAGCTGCCCCTGACCAGACGACTCCGATCGCTACTGACCTGGCCGACCGCCGAGACCGAGCCGGTCGGCCAACTGGTACGCACCCACCGCGCCATCCACGCCGGCACCGACCCGGCGGTGCTGCGGCGCGCCTACACCATCGCGGACAACATGCACCGCGGCCAGTTCCGCAAGAGCGGGGAACCGTTCATCACCCACCCGCTGGCGGTCGCCCAGATCTGCGCGGAACTCGGCATGGACACCACCACCCTGGTCGCGGCGCTGCTGCACGACACGGTGGAGGACACCCGTTACACGTTGCAGGCCCTCGCGGAGGACTTCGACCACGAGGTCGCCCACCTGGTCGACGGGGTGACCAAGTTCGACAAGGCGTTCTACGGGCAGGCCGCCGAGGCGGAGACCATCCGCAAGATGATCATTGCGGCCGGCAAGGACGTCCGGGTGCTCATCATCAAGCTCGCCGACCGGCTGCACAACATGCGCACCCTGGGCGTACGCTCGGCCGCCTCCCGCGAGCGCATCGCCCGCAAGACCCAGGAGGTGCTGGTACCGCTCTGCGACCGGCTGGGTATCCAGACCCTCAAGCGGGAGCTGGACGACGTGGTGCTGCTGCACCTCGAACCGGACGAGCACGCCCGCATCGCGCGGCACGTGCACGACCGGCCCGGCTGGGACAGCTACCTCGCCGAGGTGGTCACCCAGGCCAGGGTGGCGCTGCGGCGCAGCCGGGTCGACGCGGAGGTGGCGCCACGGCCCCGGCACCTCTACTCGATCTGGAAGGACACCGTGGCCGGCGGCCACACCGCCCCGTTCGACCTGCCCCGGATCACCATCGTGGTGGACGGCCCGGCGACCGACTGTTACGCGGCGCTCGGTGCGGTACACGGCCTCTGGCGGCCGGTGCCGGGCCGGTTCAAGGATTTCATCGCCTCGCCGAAGAACAACCTCTACCGGTCCCTGCACACAAGCGTCTGCGGGCCGAAGAACCGTACGGTCGAGGTGCTGATCCGCACGACGGAGATGCACCGCGCGGCCGAGTACGGGGTGGCCGCCGACTTCCGCTTCCCCCGCTCCGGCGGGGCCACGGCCCGTTCGGGTCAGCTCGACTGGCTGCGCCGGGTGCTGGACTGGGAGCAGGATGCCGCCGACCCGGCCCAGTTCCTCCACTCGCTGCGCTGCGACCTGTCCGAGGCGCAGATCCAGGTGGTCGCCGACGGTCGCCAGATCGTGCTGCCCGCCGGCGCCACCCCGGTCGACCTGGCGTACGAGCTGGGTACCGACCGGGGGGACCGGTGCCTGGCCGCACGGGTCAACGGTCGGCTGGTTCCGCTCTCCTCCGAGCTTGAGGAGGGTGACGTGGTGGAGATCTTCACCGAGACCGACGAGGAGAGCAGCCTCGACGCCGAGGTGGCCCCCCGCGGGCCGCGTCGCGAGTGGCTGGGGTTCGTCAAGTCACCGCACGCACAGATGCAGATCAACCGGTGGTTCGCCGAGCACAGCGAGCCGGGCATCTCGATCAGCGACAAGGTACGCCTGGGCCGCGCCACCATCGGGCTGGCCCTGCGTCAGCACAACCGAGGGCTGGCCAGCGATCTGCCGCTGCTGCGGCTGTCGGAGGAACTCGGCTACCCGGATCTGGAAACCCTGCTGGTCGCGGTCTTCGACCGGGTCATCGAGCCGGACGCCGTGGTACGCCAACTCATCGACCTGGTCGACCACCGTCAGTGACCGTCCTGGCCCCATGCGGTACCCGGCGTGCTCCTCGTGGCGCGAGCGCGCCTCACGGCCACTAGCCTGGAGCCATGATCCCCCGTACCCGCCGCACCGGACGCGCCGTCGCGTACCAGGTCTTCTACCGGCTGCCGTTGCCGGTCCGACGTCGGCTGGTCCGGATGGCCGTACCCAAGTACATCGTCGGCGCGGTCACCCTGCTCCGCGACAGTGAGGCGACGGGGGCAGGTCGGTTGCTGCTGCTACGCCAGCCGCCCGGCCGGGGCTGGACGCTCCCGGCAGGGCTGCTGCAACGCGGTGAGAACCCCGCCGTGGGCGCCGCCCGGGAGCTGTTCGAGGAGAGCGGCGTCCGCCTCTCCCCCACCCGACTCACCCCGGCGGTGCCCAACGCCATCGTGCATGCCAAGGGCTGGGTGGACGTGGTGTTCACCGCCGAGGTGCCGGCGTCGAGCACCGAACTGACCGTCGACGGCGCGGAGGTCTTCGAGGCCGCCTGGCACCCGCTGGACGATCTGCCGAAGCTGACCTGGCCGACCGCCCGCCTGCTGGCGTACTACGACATCGGTCCGCTGGCCGGGCAGTTCCCGCCACCGCTGCCCGACACGACGCCATGACCCGGCCCGACGGTGCCCCGACCGGCCGTCGGCCCACCACCGCCTCCGACCGGATCTGTGCCGTGGTGCTCGCCGCCGGCGAGGGCACCCGGCTGCGCCCACTGACCGGCCGGGTACCCAAGGCACTCTGCCCGGTCGGCAACGTGCCCCTGCTGGACCGGGCGCTGGCCCGGCTCGCCGGCCTCGGCCTGAGCGGCCCGGCGACGGTGGCGGTCAACGCCTGCTACCTGGGCGACCAGGTGGTGCAGCGGGTGGGTACCCGGGCGCACCTCTCGGTGGAGCCGGGCAGCCCGCTCGGCACCGCGGGCGGTGTGGGACGGCTGCGGGACTGGATCAACGGCCGGGGCGTCCTGGTCGGCAACGCCGACGCCTATCTGGCCGACCCGGCGGCACCGCCCGGCCCCGACATCGCCGCGCTGCTCGACGGCTGGGACGGCGACTCGGTACGCCTGCTCGGCCAGCCGGCCGCCGACCCGACCGCACCGGGCACCTTCGACGGACACGTCTTCACCGGTTTCTCCCTGTTGCCGTGGCGGCTGGTCCGCGACCTGCCCGCCACCTTCGGCGACCTGGTACGCACGGTGTGGCGCCCGGCCGAGGCCGCCGGCCGGCTGACCGTGGTCGGCTACCGGGGCACCTTCATCGACACCGGCACCCCGGCCGACTACCTCGCCGCGAACCTGCACGCCGCCGGTGCCGGCTGCCTGATCGATCCGGCCGCAACGGTCACCGGCCCCTGTCACCGTTCCGTCGTGGGTGCGGGCGCCACCGTCCGGGGTGCGGTCAGCCGCAGCGTGATCTGGCCGAACGCCTCCGTCGGCGCCGACGAGCACCTGCACGACGTGATCCGCGTCGGCGCCGACCTGACCGTTCAGGCGGCCTGACCCGTCGACACACCGCGGCCGGATCCATCATGCGCGGCTTGCAGAAGATTCTTTGCATAAACTTTTCTGCGTAGCTATGTTGTCCGGCATGACCGATCCTCGCCAGGAACGACGGGTATCCGATCCCGCGGACCTCAAAGCGGTGGCCCACCCTCTCCGGGTGCGGCTTCTGGCTGCGCTGCGGGAGCACGGCCCCGCCACCGCCACCGAGCTCGCCCACCTACTCGACACCGAGTCCGGATCGACCAGCTACCACCTACGCGTACTGGCCCGGCACGGGTTCGTCACGGAATCCGCGCTCGGGCGTAGACATCCCCGGGAACGGCGCTGGGCCGCCGTGCACCTCACGACCGGTTGGAGCAACACCGAGCTCTCCGCGAGCGATGCCGGTCGGCAGGCTGCCGCGATGATGCGGCGTCGACAGGTCGAGGTGCTCGTCGGCGATGTCGAGCACTTCGAGGCGCACCTGGACGACCTGGATCCGGACTGGGTGGAGGCGGCAGGTATCGGCGATATCGTGACTCGGCTCAGCCGCTCCTCGGTGGCCGAGCTGTGGGACCGCTTCTATGCCCACCTCGACGAGCTGAGAGCACGGGACGAAGCCGATCCGACCGCGGTCACCGTGTCCATCGTGGTGGCCGGTTTTCCGCGCACCGAACGCCGGTGAGCATCGACGCTGCCCGGCGTCGGTACGCATCGCTGAACTTCCTCCTGTGGCTGCCGACCGGGCTCTGTCTGGTGCCGCTCGTACTGCTGATGCTCGACCGTGGCCTGTCGGTACCCACGATCGCGCTCGTCACCGCGGTGTACGGTCTCACGGTTGCGCTGCTCGAACTGCCCACCGGAGGGCTGGCGGACGCGATCGGCCGCCGCCCCGTACTCGTCGCATCGGCGGTGGCCGGCGCCGGCGGCCTGCTGTTCCTGGGCCTGGCCGACACCATCGCACCGTTTCTGGCCGCCGCGGTGCTGCGCGGCGTCGCCCGCGCGCTGTCGACCGGGCCGCTGGAAGCGTGGTACGTCGACACCGTGCACGCGCACGCTGACCGCGATGTCGACCTGACCATCGGTCTGGCACGCGGTGAGGTCGCCGGGTCGCTGGCGCTGGCGGCCGGCACGCTCGCTGGCGGTCTGCTGCCGCTGGCCCTGGGTGACACCGGCGCGCTTCCGGCCCTGGCGGTGCCGGTGCTGATAGCGGCCGGGGTCGAGGTGCTGCGGGCCCTGATGACGGTCCGGCTGCCCGAGCCGCCGCGTCCACGTCTGAATATGGCGGCCGTCGTGCGTCGCGTGCCCGCCGGCGTCGTCGCTGGGCTACAGGTCTCGGCCCGGGACCGCGTACTGACCCGGGTGTTGCTCGCGGCCGGCGGAGCGGGTGTCGCGCTGGGTGCCATCGAACTTCTCACCCCGGCCTGGCTGGCCGAGCTGACCAGCGGCCCGACCGCAGCTGCCACGTACGCCGTGGTCGCAGCCACAGGATTCGGCGCCGACGCCGTCGGGGGAATGATCGCGGGTTGGACGGTACGCAGCTGCGGATCACACGCGCGGGCGGCAGCCACCGGAGTGGTCGTGTCCGCACTGTCCATGCTCGGACTCGCCGGTTGCGCCCTCCTGCGGGGGCCGGGTGCCATCGCGCTTGCCGGGCTGGCCTACTGTCTGCTGTTCCTCGGTCTCGGCGCGGCCTTCCCGGCACAGGCGAAGCTGCTCCACGACCGCGTCGAGGCGACCGAACGCGCCACCGTGCTGTCTGTACAGTCACTACTCATGCAGGTCGTGGGGGCGGCGGGGCTACCGCTGATCGGCTGGCAGACCACCCGGCACGGTGTCGAAGCGGGCTACCTGATCGGCGCGGCGGTGCTGTTCGCGTCCGCCGCCCTCTTCGTGCGCCTGCCTCGCGCAGCCCCGCACGGCGCTGCTGGCACAGCGCCTAGCATGGGCGAGTACGCCTACGAACGGAGAGTTTCGTGATCACCGCGATCGTGCTGATCGACTGCGCCACCGACTCGATTCCCGAGGTGGCCGAGGCACTGGCGAACCTGCCGGGGGTGAGCGAGGTCTACTCGGTGGCCGGGCACGTCGACCTGATCGCCATGGTCCGGGTCCGCGAGTTCGACGAGATCGCCCAGATCATCGCGGGCAGCATCTCGAAGGTGCCGGGCGTGCTCAACACCGAGTCGCACATCGCCTTCCGCGCGTACTCACGGCACGACCTGGAGGAGGCCTTCGCCATCGGGCTGGGCAGCACCGACTGAGCCGGTCCACCCCTCAAGGGGTGGACCGGCTCGTCTCGTACCGCCGGGTCAGCTCTGCTGCGGCACCGGGGTCTCGGTGACGGTGCCACCCGGAACCGGTGCCTCCTCGGTGAAGGTCTCACCCGGGGTCGGCGTGGTGCCGCCCGGAGCCGGGACGGTGCCACCCGGGCTGGGCGTACCGCTCGGGCTGGTCTCCGGGACCGGGATGCCCAGTTCCTCGGCCAACATCACCAGAGCGTCGTAGTGCGCCTGCAGGACCGGCAGCGCGGTCTGCGCCAGCTGGACCACCTGCGGTTCGGTACCCTGCGAGATCTCCGTCTGGGTCGCCTGGATGGCCTGGACGTGGCCGGCCAGTTCCTGGGTCACCCAGAGCCGGTCGAACTCCTCACCGCTGGCGTTGTTCAGCTGGTCGAGACCGGCCTGCTGATCGGTGGTGGGCTCGCTCGGCAGCTCGACGTTGAGCTGCCCGGCCAGATCCTGCACCGACTGGTCCAGTTCGGTGTGGTCCGTGACGAACTGCTGCCCCAGCTCCTTGACCTGCTGGTTCTGGCCCTTCTCCTGGGCCAGCTCACCGGCGGCGATCTCGTACAGGTTGACCTGGTGGACCGCCTGCAGGTACTGGGTGTCCTGTTCCGACGGCTGCGCCGCCGCCTGCGCCGCTGCGGCGGGTGCGACGCCCACCAGCACCAGCGCGGCCAGCAGGCCGAGGCGTTTGATACCCAACATGCTTCCTCCCCGTTGAGACGTTGGACCGCACGGATACCCGGCTGGCCGGGGTTATTCCTGCGATCCGGCGACGGCGGGAAGCGGCGACGACGTCCGGAAGCGGCGAAACGGGCGTGGCGCCCGCCGGAGACGGTCCGGCGGGCGCCACGTCACGTTGCGACGGATCTCAGGGGCGGGTCTCCCCGCTGGTGATCTCCTCCCGCTCCGGGCGCGGCTCGACCGGCGGGTGCCCCGGCGAGACCGGAGCCTCGGCCGGCCGCTCGATCGGGTAGAAGAAGCCGCGGATCGCCGGGCCGAGCGCACCGAGCCGGTTCATCTTCTTCGGTACCACCCAGCCGGCGTAGTCCAGCTCGCCGTGCCCGTTGCCCGCGCTGAGCGGCTGGTGCACCTCGACGAACCGGCCGTCCGGCAGACGCCGGATGATGCCGGTCTCCACGCCGTGGGCGAGAACCTCCCGGTCGTGCTGCTGCAGGCCGAGACAGATCCGGTAGGTGACGTAGTACGCCAGCGGCGGCAGGAGCAGCAGACCGACTCGACCGGCCCAGGTCATCGCGTTCAGGCTGATGTGGAACTTGTCGGCGATGACGTCATTCGCGCCCGACAGGGTCAGGATCACGTAGAACGTGAGGGCCATGACGCCCAGGCCGGTACGGAACGGGACGTCGCGGGGACGCTGGAGCAGGTTGTGGCTGCGGTAGTCCTTCAGGTGGCGGGCCTCCATGAAGGGATAGAGCAGGGAGATCGCCACCAGGATGCCCGGTAGCACCACTGTCGGCCAGAACAGCGGCGGGATCACGTATCCCTCGCCGATGGGTATGGTGATCTCCCAGTCCGGCATCAGCCGGGTCGAGCCGTCGAGGAACATGACGTACCAGTCCGGCTGGCTGGCGGCCGAGACCACCCACGCCTCGTACGGGCCGAACAGCCAGACCGGGTTGATCTGGAACAGGCCACCCATCAGCGCGATCACGCCGAAGACGACCATGAAGAAGCCGCCCTGCTTGATCGCGTAGCGCGGGAACATCCGCTCGCCGACCACGTTGCCGTTCGTCCGGCCCGGCCCCGGCCACTGGGTGTGCTTCTGCTTGAACACCAGGCCCAGGTGCACGGTGATCAACGCGACCAGCAGGGCGGGGATGAGCAGCACGTGGGCGATGAAGAACCGGCTGATGATGATCGTGCCGGGGAACTCGCCGTTGAAGACCGCCGCGGTCACCCAGGAACCGATCACCGGAATGGACAGCATGATCGCCGAGGCGATCCGCAGGCCGGTGCCGGACAGCCCGTCGTCCGGCAGCGAGTAGCCGGTGAAGCCGGCCAGGAAGCCGACCCAGAACAGCAGCGAGCCGATGATCCAGTTGGTCTCGCGCGGCTTACGGAACGCGCCGGTGAAGAAGATCCGCAGCATGTGCACCACGATCGCGGCCATGAACAGCAGCGCCGCCCAGTGGTGCATCTGGCGCATGATCAGGCCGCCGCGGACGTCGAAGGAGATGTCCAGCGTCGAGGCGTACGCGGCCGACATCGGCGTGCCCCGCAGCGGGGCGTAGCTGCCGTTGTAGATGACCTCGGTCATCGCCGGCTCGAAGAAGAAGGTCAGGAAGACACCGGTCAGCAGCAGGACGATGAACGAGAAGAGCGCGATCTCGCCGAGCAGGAAGGACCAGTGGTCCGGGAAGACCTTGTTGAGCAGTCGGCGCAACGGGGTCGCCACCTGGAAGCGGTCGTCGACCGCTCGGGCGGTGTTGCCCGGCACCGCTGCCACGTCAAACTTTCGCCGCTTCACGGCCGCTCCCAGAAGTCGGGCCCGACAGCCTCGGTGTAGTCGGACTTCGCCACGAAGTAGCCCTCAGCGTCCACCTCGATGGGCAGCTGAGGCAAGCGCCGGCTGGCCGGACCGAAGATCGGCTTGGCGTTGTCGGTGATCAGGAACTGCGACTGGTGGCACGGGCAGAGCAGCCGGTTGGTCTGCTGCTCGTACAGGCTCGCCGGGCAGCCCGCGTGCGTGCAGACCTTGGAGTAGGCGGCGAAGTTGCCCCACATGTAGCCGCCGTGGCCCTCGCGCTCGTTGTTGCGGCGCGACTCCTCGGCGTCCCCCTCCCGCAGGTGGATCAGCAGGGTGGGCGAGTCGGCGTACCGGTTGCTCACCCCGTGCTCCACGCCCGGGAAGACGGTGATCTGACCACCGGCGCTGATGTCGGCCGGCCGGATGGGCCGACCGTCCTCGCGGACCAGCCGGATCTTCTGACCGTCCCGGGGGACGAACCCGGTGGTCATCATCTGGTCGTCCTTGTGCGGGTCGGAGATCAGCCCGCCGACCAGGGGCGCCGCGGCGACAGCGCCGACCGGCAGCAGACCGGCCAGCAGCGACACCCCGAGCAGCGGCCGACGCTTGACCCCCAGCTCATCGGCCATGTAGGCCATGGTCTCGCCGGTGATCCGCTGGTCCTCGGCGGGCGGGGCACCTTCGTGCCGGTCCTGGATCGACACCTCCTTGGGCAGCAGCTTCTTGCCCCAGGTGAGGACGCCGAAGCCGATGCCGAGCAGGGCGACGCCGAGGGTCACCCCGAGCAGCGGGGTGTAGAGCTTGTCCCCGCCGCGGCCCGGCTCGTACTCCCAGGGCCACCAGATGTAGATGGCCAGGAAGGCGGTCGCCGCGAGCCCGGTCAGCAGGAAGAAGCCCGCCACCGTGCGGACCAGCCGCCGTTCGGCCTTGGTGCCCGGGGCCACCTGCGGCTCGTAGTGGACGATCTCGATGTCGTCCCGCCGGGCACCCTCCCGGACGATGTCGAACCGACTGAGCCGGGGGTCGTTCACGTCGAGCGGTTCCCCGCCCGGCACGGCCCGCTGCCCGGTCTGGCTGCTCATGGTCCCCCCGCTCACGACTTGCCCGCGATCCACAGGCTGGCGAAGACCAGCGCGACGATACCGACGAGGAAGATCGCCACACCCTCGGTGGAGGGTCCGTACCGGCCCAGGTTGAAGAAGCCGCCCGGGTCACCGTCGTCCTTCAGCGTCTGCTGGATGTAGGCGATGATGTCCGCCTTCTGCTCCGGCGTGATCTGGTTGTCGCCGAAGACGGGCATGTTCTGCGGACCGCTGAGCATCGCCGCGTAGATCTGCCGGTCGGTCGCCGGCGCGAGGCTCGGCGCGTACTTGCCCGAGGAGAGGGCACCGCCGCCACCGCTGAACGCGTGGCACTGCGAGCAGTTGATCCGGTACAGCTCGCCGCCGATCGCGACGTTGCCGTCGGCGTGCAGGTTGTCACCGGCCGGAACGACCGGGCCCCCGCCGAGTTCCTGGATGTACGCCGCGAGCTGGTCGATCTCGTCGCGGGTGAACACCTCGGGCTTGCGCGCCGCCTGGGCCTCCTGCCGGGCCATCGGCATCCGACCGGTGCTCACCTGGAACTCCACGGAGGCGGCACCGACGCCGATCAGGCTCGGCCCGCGCCCCTCGACCCCCTGCGCGTTGCGACCGTGACAGGTCACACAACTCACGTCGAACAGCGCCTTGCCGTCGGCGGCGGCGGTGCTCAGCGGCGGGTTCTCCTGGGCGGCGGCGCCGGGGGCGAGGACGGTGTAGGCGCCGCCGGCCAGCATCAGCGCGGCGACCAGCCGGACCGCAGCACCCAGCCGGCGGCGGCCCCTGCTGGGCGCCCCGGGCCGCCCGCGCAGCCGCGCGAGCAGACCGCGTCGGCGGTCGTTGTCAGAAGTCATGACCTGTGTCCTTAACCGGTTGGACCTTGTGTTGCGGGGGGTGGAGCAGCGGCAAGGCGGCTGGCGCGCGCCAAGATCACTGAAGCCAGTAGATCATGGCGTAGAGCGCGATCCACACGACGTCGACGAAGTGCCAGTAGTACGACACCACGATCGCGGCGGTGGCCTGAGCCGGGGTGAACCGGCCCATGGTGGTGCGGATCATGAAGATCACGAAGGCGATCAGACCCCCGGTGACGTGCAGGCCGTGGAAACCGGTGGTCAGGTAGAACATCGAGCCGTAACCGTCACCGTTGATCTTGACGCCGTGGTGCACCAGCTCGCGGTACTCGTTGAGCTGGCCGAGCACGAAGATCAGACCCATCACGAAGGTGATCGTGAACCAGCGCCGCAGCGCGTGGACGTCACCCTTCTCGGCGGCGAACACGCCGAGCTGGCAGGTCACCGAGGACAACACCAGGATCACCGTGAAGGTGGTCGCGTACGGGATGTTGAGGACCTCGGTGTGCTCCGCCCACTGCTCCGGCGCCGCTGCGCGGATGGAGAAGTACATCGCGAACAGCGCCGCGAAGAACATGAGTTCGCTGGAGAGCCAGACGATCGTCCCGACGCTGACCATGTTGGGACGCGTCAGGGAGTGGATCCGGCTCTTGTCAATGGCTGGGGCCGCAGTCACGCGGTCATTATTGCCGTTCACCACGGCCGGCGATCAGCGGGGGGTGAAACCCGCGCCAGGTGTGGCCCGATCGGTACCGTCCGGTTCGCCTGACCTAGGCTGATTGGTGTGCTGCACGCCGCTCCGATCACCTTGGCCGCTCCGACCGCGCCGCTGCTCGCCACGGCCGCGACCGGGTCGGCCGCGACCGAGGTGACAAGCGTCGGAGCGGTGGCGGCCGAATCGGCTCCGCCGCCGTTCTCCATCACCGCCGTGGTGACCGAGACCCGGCTGGACAGCTGGCTCGCCGTCGGCCTGGTCCTCGCCGCGGGTCTCTACCTCTACGGGGTGTACCGGCTGCGGCTCCGCGGCGACCGCTGGCCGGTCGCCCGGACCATCTTCTTCCTCGGCCCCGGCCTGGGCGGCATCGCCTCGGTTACGGTCAGCGGACTGCACGCGTACGACACCACGCTGCTGTCGGTGCACATGGTGCAGCACATGGTGCTGTCCATGGTCTCGCCGATCTTCCTGGCGCTGGGCGCACCGGTGACCCTGGCCCTGCGTACCCTGCCGACCGGTCCGCGCAAGCGGTTGCTCGCGGTGGTGCACAGCCGGATCGCCCGGATCTACACCTTCCCGCTGGTGGCGTTCGCCATCTTCGTGGTGAACCCGTTCGCGCTCTACTTCACCGACCTGTACCGCTACACACTCGAGCACGCCTGGGCGCACGAGGTGGTGCACGCGCACTTCATCATGACCGGCTGCGTCTTCTTCTGGCCGCTGCTCGGCCTGGATCCGCTGCCGGGACGCTGGCCGTACCCCGGGCGGGCGCTGCTGATGCTGCTGTCGGTGCCGTTCCACACCGTGCTCGGGCTGACGATCATGCAAAGCACCACCCTCTTCGGCGGCGACTGGTACCCCTCGCTCGGGCTCAGCTGGGCCGACCCGTGGGAGGACCAGGTGCTCGCCGGCGGGATCCTGTGGGCCGGCGGCGAGTTCGTCAGCGTGACGATGCTCGCAGTCCTGGTGGTGCAGTGGATGCGCCAGGCCGAGCGGGAGGCCCGCCGGATCGACCGCGAACTGGACCGCCAGGAGGCCCGCCGACGGGCGGCGGAATCGACCGCCTGAGGGCAGCCCGGCGACCGGCCGGGGCGGCGTGTCACGCGCACCACACCGACCGGTACGATCAGCCACGCAGCTACGAAGTGGGAGCCGTTGGAAGCCATGAGCGAGCACAGCGAGCGAAGCAGGCTCAGTGCCATGGTGCCTCAGGACGGCACGAAGCGAAGCGGAGTGTCGGCATGAGCGACCGTCTGTGCACCGTCCTGCTCTACAGCGACGACCCGCAGGTGCGGGACCGGATGCGGCTCGCCGTCGGCACCCGACCCGCGGCCGACCTGCGAGTCGAGTTCGTCGAGGCGTCCACCTACGCCGAGTGCATCCGACTGGTCGACGACTACGAGATCGACCTGATGCTGCTCGACGGTGAGGCCAGCCCCGGCGGCGGCATCGGCATCGCCCGGCAGATCAAGGACGACCGTGACGACGCCCCGCCGACCTGTGTGGTGATCGCCCGCGCCGCCGACCGCTGGCTGGCGTCCTTCGCCGAGGTCGACGCCACCCTCGTGCACCCGCTCGACCCGGTCACCACCGCCGCCACCGTGACCGAGCTGCTGCGCGCGGGCGCACCCGCCTGACGTCCCACTCCGGCACCGCCACGGCGCCGGGCGAGCCGGCGCCGGTCCCGTCCCACCCGCAACCGTCTGCTCGGGAGGCCCGCCATGGGCGATCGGACCTGGCCGCACCTGCTCACCGCGCTGCTGCGCGGCGAGGAACTATCCGCCGCCGACACCGCCTGGGCGATGGGCGAGATCATGTCCGGGTCGGCCGCGCCGGCCCAGATCGCCGGCTTCGCCGTCGCGCTGCGGGCCAAGGGCGAGACCCCGGCGGAGGTGACCGGGCTGGTCGAGGCGATGCTCAGCCGGGCCGTCCCAGTCGAGCTGCCCGAGGAGGTACGCGCCGAGGCGCTCGACGTGGTCGGCACCGGTGGCGACCTCGCGCACACGGTAAACATCTCCACGATGACGGCGCTGGTCGTGGCCGGTGCCGGCGTACGCGTGGTCAAGCACGGCAACCGGGCCGCCTCGTCCTCCTGCGGTACCGCCGACCTGCTGGAGTTCCTCGGCATTCCACTGGATCTCGGGCCCGATCAGGTGGCCCGGTGCGTGGCCGAGGCCGGGATCGGCTTCTGCTTCGCCGCCCGGTTCCACCCCGGCATGCGCCACGCCGGCCCGATCCGCCGGGAGCTGGGGGTGCCGACCGCGTTCAACTTCCTCGGCCCGCTGACCAATCCGGGCCGTCCCCGCTCGGGTGCCGTCGGCTGCTTCGACGCGACGATGGCACCGGTGATGGCGGCCGTCTTCGCGGCCCGGGGCGACTCGGTGCTGGTGATGCGCGGCGAGGACGGGCTGGACGAGTTCACCACCGCCGCCGCGACCCGGTTCTGGATCGCCCAGAACGGGGCCGTCAGGGAGACCGTGGTGGACTCGGTCGACCTTGGCGTACCCCGGGCCACCCTCGCCGACCTGCGCGGTGGCGACGCGGCCCACAACGCCGACGTGGCCCGGCGTCTGCTCGCCGGCGAGCCGGGACCGGTGCGCGACGCCGTCCTGGTCAACGCGGCGGCGGCCCTGGCCACCCAGGGATCCCTGGACGGCGACCTGACCGACGCGCTCCGCGCTGGCCTGGGCCGGGCCGCCGAGTCGATCGACTCCGGCGCGGCCGCCCGCACCCTCGACCGCTGGATCGAGGTCGCCCGCAGCGCCTGACCGGCCCCGCCGTGGCTGTCGGAGGGTCGTGGGAAACTACAACCGAGTAGTTCCGGCGACGTCCAACGACCGGCCGCCGAGCGAAAGGAGAGGTCCGTGTCGGAGCGCGAGCTTTACTGCGACACCTGCGACAGCATCCAGCCGTTCGAGGCACCGCCCTGTGTCGACGGCCACGGCGCCGACTGCCCCGAACGAGCCTGCACCGGCTGCGGCGCGGCGATCATCACAGTCGTCATCAGCCCGCCGCGCCGGTCGACCCGTCGCCGCACGGCGGTCCGACACCGCGCCGCCTGACCGGCCCACCCGCTCGACACCGACGACGAAGAGAGGGCCCGCCCCGGTGGGGCGGGCCCTCTCGCGTTCCGAGGCTCAGTGCTCGGCCGTACGCCGAGTGCCGCTGTAGTACTCGAACAGCAGGCCGCAGGCGGCCAGGATCACGGCCACCGCACCGAGGCCGAGCAGCCAGAACTGCCAGAACACCAGGCCCAGGCCGGCGATCGCGGCGGCCAGGGCGAGCCCGAACGGCCAGTAGCTGCCCGGGCTGAAGAAGCCGATCTCGCCCGCGCCGTCGGCGATCTCGGCGTCCGCCCGGTCCTCCGGGCGCAGGTCGATGCGGCGGGAGACGAACCAGAAGAAGCCGCCGCACATCGCGCAGAGCAGGAACGACAGCAGCAGGGCCACGGTGCCGATCCACTCGACCCGACCGTCCGAGTCGGCCCACGTCCAGCCGCCGTACAGGACGGTCGCGAACAGCAGGAACCCGGCGATGATCAGGAAGATACGCCACTCGGTCTTCATGCCGGTTGCCTCAGCTTCCCGTGCCGGCCGGAGCGGTGTCCGGGTTGAAGTTGCTCTCGGTACGCCGCGTCTCGAACGGCCTCGTGGTGGTCGCGTACGGCTCCTCGCCGATCGACGTCAACGCTTCCTGGGTCGAGGCACCACCCTGCTTGGCGGCGAGGAAGCGGTCGAAGTTCTCCGGCGAGACGACCCGCAGCTCGAAGTTCATGAAGGCGTGGTAGCTGCCGCACAGCTCGGCGCAGCGGCCCACGTAGGCGCCCTCGGTCTCCAGCGAGGAGACCTCGAAGACGTTACGGATGCTGCCGGGCATGACGTCCCGCTTGAACAGCATCTCCGGCACCCAGAACGAGTGGATGACGTCGCGGCTGGTCTCCTCGAACCGGATGGACCGGCCGGTCGGCAGCACCAGGATCGGGATGACCTCGCTGGTGCCGAGCACCGACGCGGTGGTCTCGGCGTCGACGCCCTGGCCGTCGCGGTAGTTGAACTGCCAGTTCCACTTGAAGGCCACGACCTCGACGGTGACGTCGGGGTTGTTGGTGGTCTTCACCACGTCGGTCTGCACCACCGCGGTGTAGTAGAAGAGCACCGAGACGATGAGCACCGGCGCGATGGTGTAGAGGAACTCCATCGGCAGGTTGTAGCGGGTCTGCACCGGCAGCTCGTTGCCGCGCTTGCGGTAGCGCACCACGCACCAGAAGATCAGGCCCCAGACGAAGAAGCCGACCGCGAGTGCCGCGACGCACGAGGCGATCCACAGGTCGTACATCCGCCGGGACTCGGGAGTGATGCCGCCCTGCGGCCACCCGAAGCCCCCGAACGCCGCACCGACGTCACAGCCCGTGAGCAGGACCAGCAGCGCCGCCCCACTGAATCCGAGCCCGGCGAGACGCCCGGCACGACGCCCCCGCCGCCCACCGGCTCGCGGGGATGCGCTGCGCCGTACGGCCGTCGGCCGTACCTCCGAACTCCTTGCGACCACCTGGTCCTGCCTCCCTAGCGCGCCGCGGTGTCCTCGTTTCGGCCGGCTCCGCCGAGCGGAGCCGCCGCACCGGCGGCAAAGGCGTCACCGACGGTCGCAGATTACTCGACCATGACGGGCTGGACCCGGTTGGGGTCGTTGTCCGCACCCGACGGGGGATCTTGTGCCGACCGAGGCGATAGCGTGGGCAGACGTGACTTCCTCCCCCGTCTACCTGGACGCGGCCACCGCCGCGCCGCTGCATCCGGTCGCCCGGCAGGCGCTGCTGGCCGCACTCGACGACGGCTGGGCCGACCCCGACCGGCTCTACTCGCAGGCCCGGCGCGCCCGCCAGTTGCTCGACGCCGCCCGCGAGGCCACGGCCGAGACCCTCGGCGTACGCCCCGACGAGCTGTCCTTCACCGCCAGCGGCACCAACGCCGCACACACCGCAGTGCTCGGTGGGCTGCGCGGCCGTCGACGGGCCGGCCGGGTCCTGGTGCACTCCGCGATCGAACACTCAGCCGTGCTGCACGCCGCCGAACAGCACGTCGCCGGCGGCGGCGCGGCCGTCGAGGTGCCGGTCGACCGTCTCGGCCGGCTGGACCTGGACGCCTGGTCGTCGGCGGTCACCGGTGCCCAGGTGGCGTCGGCCGCGCTGATCGCGGCCAGTCACGAGGTGGGCACCGTACAACCGGTCGAGGCCGCTGCGGCGGCCTGCGCCCGGGCCGGCGTGCCGCTCTACGTCGACGCCGCGCAACTGGTGGGCCGGGTACCGGTGCCGCCCGGCTGGTCGGTGCTGACCGCGAGTGCCCGCAAGTGGGGCGGTCCACCCGGCGTCGGACTGCTCGTGGTGCGCAAGGGCACCCGCTGGGAGTCACCCTGGCCGACCGACGAGCGTGAATCGGGGCGTACGCCCGGCACGTTGAACCTGCCGGCGGTGGTGGCGGCGGCGGCGAGCCTGCGCGCGGCGGCGGCCGACGCGGCAGCCCAGGCGGCGCGGCTGTCCGGGCTGGTGGACCGGATCCGGGCCCGGGTGGCGGCCGAGGTGCCGGACGTGGAGGTGGTCGGCGATCCCGAGCATCGGCTACCGCACCTGGTCACCTTCTCCTGCCTGTACGTCGACGGGGAGGCGCTGCTGCACGCCCTGGACCGGCGGGGCTTCGCCGTCTCGTCGGGCTCGTCCTGCACCTCGTCCACGCTGCGCCCGTCGCATGTGTTGGAGGCGATGGGGGTGCTCTCGCACGGCAACGTCCGGGTCTCGCTGCACGCCGGAAGCACCGAGGCCGACGTGGAACGCTTCCTCACCGAGCTGCCCGGCATCGTCGCCGACCTGCGGAGACAGGCGGGGGTGACGGGGTTGTGAGCGCCACCGACGCCACCGGTGACACACCGGACAGCCCCGCCGGGAACGCATCCAGCGACCCGTCCGGTGAGCTTCCTGACGAGGTGCTCGACTGCCTCGGCCAGCGCTGCCCGCTGCCGGTGATCGCCCTGGCCCGCCGCCTGCCGGAGCTGCCGGTGGGCACGGTGATCCGGGTGCTCGCCGACGACCCGGCGGCCGCGGTCGACATCCCGGCCTGGTGCCGGATGCGCGGCCAGGAGTTCCTCGGCTCCCACCCCGGCCCCACCTACCACATCCGCCGAACCCACTAACCCACCCAGCCCCCAACCCACCCGCGTTGATCATGAGGTTAGCGGCACCGTGGAGATCGAACACTGCCGCCAACCTCATGATCAACACAGACCCCCGACGCCGGCATGCTGCCGCACGTCAGGTCACGCTCGACTTCCGAGTTAGGGGAGCATGTGCGGGCGGATCTCGTCGGCGGCGTGGTCGCCGTAGGACTCGGCGAGGCGCTTGACGAACACGTCGCGGCGCACCTGGTACTCCTGGGTACCGACGGTTTCCAGCACCAGTGTGGCGAGCAGGGAACCGACCTGGGCGGCCCGCTCCAGCCCGACTCCCCAGGACAGCGCGGTGAAGAAGCCGGCGCGGAAGCCGTCGCCGACACCGGTGGGGTCGACCGCCTGGGTCTCCCGGGCGATCGGCACGTGGATCGTCTCGATCTCCCGCCCCGCGATCTCCACCCCGTGCTTGCCCAGCGTGGTGACCCGGATCTTCACCCGGTCGAGCAACTGGTCGTCGGAGAGGCCGGCCTTGCTCTGCAGCAGCGACTTCTCGTAGTCGTTGGTCATCAGGTAGTCGGCGCCGTCGATCAGCGCGACCACGTCCTCGCCGGGCATCCGGGCGAGTTGCTGGGACGGGTCGGCGGCGAACGGGTAGCCACGCTCGCGGCACTCGGCGGAGTGACGCAGCATCGCCTCCGGGTCGTTGGCGCCGACCAGCACCAGGTCCAACCCACCGAGGCGCTTGGCGACCGGGTGCAGCTCGATGTTGCGGGCCTCGCTCATCGCGCCCGCGTAGAACGAGGCGATCTGGCACATGTCGGTGTCGGTGGTGCAGACGAAGCGGGCGGTGTGGGCGATCTCGCTGACGTGCACCGAGTCGCAGTCCACCCCGTGCCGCTCCAGCCAGGAGCGATAGTCGGCGAAGTCGGCACCGACGGCGCCGAGCAGCACCGGCTGGAGGCCGAGCTGCCCCATGCCGAACGCGATGTTTGCCGCCACCCCGCCCCGGCGCAGCACCAGATCGTCCACCAGGAAGGAGAGCGAGACCTTGTGCAGCTGATCGGCGATGAGCTGGTCGGCGAACCGGCCCGGGAAGCTCATCAGGTGGTCGGTGGCGATCGAGCCGGTCACGGCGATCTTCATGGCAACCCTCGGGATCGGCAGCAGAGCCCGATCAGCCTACCGGCAGCACCACCTACGAGCGACCACCCCGCCACACACCCGCCTCCACCGCGGAACCCACCCGTTGATCATGAAGTTGTTGTCATCCGAACCGGCGTGGCGCGACAACAACTTCATGATCGACCGTGGGTATCCGGGTCGGGATGCAGAGACGCGGACGGCGGTACGGCCGCTGGGGCCGTACCGCCGTCCGCGTGATGAGGAACCGGACTCAGCTGAACGAGTCTCCGCAGGCGCAGGAGTTGCCCGCGTTGGGGTTGTCGATCGTGAAGCCCTGGGCGTCGATCCGGTCGGCGAAGTCGATGGTGGCGCCGGCCAGGTAGGGGGCGCTCATCCGGTCGACGACGACCTCGACACCGTCGTAGTCGGTGACGACGTCACCGTCGAGCGAACGCTCGTCGAAGAAGAGCTGGTACCGCAGGCCGGAGCAGCCGCCCGGCTGCACGGCGACCCGGAGCCGCAGGTCGTCGCGGCCCTCCTGCTCAATCAGGGCCTTGACCTTCTGCGCCGCGACGTCGGTGAGGACGACGGACGTGGGGGCCTTGGCCTCGGTCGACTCGGTCTGCGCTGGCGTGGTCACGTGGAATTCTCCCTGCGGCGCGTCGGTGTGGTCCTCCCCTGGCCAACGTCAGCCGCCGGTCAGCGATTCCCACAGTGGTCCAGTTCTTGATTGTAGGCCGCCGGTGGCCGCGCGACCCGGCGGCGTGACCAGGCACTCGCCGGTTCAGCGGCTCCACTGCCGGGCCAGCCGGGCACCGAGCGCCCGCAGCCCCTCCGCCGGGCGCTCCAGCGCGGCGGCCAGCCCGCCGCGCTCCTCGCCGCCGAAGTGCTCCACCAGGCTGTACGTGTCGGTCACTCCGACCGATGCCGCCTCCCGCCGCCCGGCGCTTACCTGGCCGGCGAGCACGACGCAGGGTACGCCCCGGTCACGGGCCGCGCCGGCCACTCCGGCCACCACCTTGCCCCGCAGCGACTGGTGGTCGAACCGGCCTTCCCCGGTGACCACCAGATCAACCTCGTCGAGCACGGTTTCCAGCCCGACGGCCCGGCTGACCAGTCCGATGCCGGACTCGCACCGCCCGCCGAGGGCGAGCAACGCGGCACCGGTGCCGCCGGCAGCGCCGCCACCCGGCAGCGCGCCCAGCCCGCTGGGGCAGCCGGGCAGGTCCCGTTCCAGCACCTCGGCCCAGCGCGCCAGCGCGGCGTCGAGCAGCAGCACGTCGGCCCGGTCGGCGCCCTTCTGCGGGCCGAAGACGTTGCTCGCCCCGTGCAGACCGAGCAGCGGGTTGTCGACGTCGGTGGCCGCGATCAGCCGGGCCTCACGCAACCGGGGCAGACCGTCGAGCTTCGCCGCGGCGGTCAGGGCGGCACCGCCGTACGGCAGGGCCGCGCCGGTGCCGTCCAGACCCACCGCCCCCAGGGCGGCGAGCATTCCCGCGCCGCCGTCGTTGGTCGCCGAGCCACCGAGCCCGACCACCACCGTGCGCGCCCCGGCCTCCACCGCGGCGGCGATCAGCAGACCCAGGCCGTACGACGTGGTGGCCAACGGGTTCCGCTCGGCGGTGTCGAGCAGGTGCAGCCCACAGGCCTGCGCGCTCTCCAGCCACGCGACCGCACCTTCGTCGGTGAGCAGCATCTCACCGGTGGCCGGACGGCCCAGTGGATCGGTCGTCGGCACCGGCACCCGCCGACCGGGCAGCGCCTCGGCGAGCACGTCGAGGAAGCCCGGTCCCCCGTCGGCCAGTGGTCTGACCAGCAGGTCGTCGCCGGGTGCCACCTCCCGCCAGCCGTCGGCCACCGCGGCGGCGACCTGCGGGGCCGGCAGCGTACCGGCGAACTTGTCCGGGCAGAGCAGTACGCGCATGCCTGGCAGTGTGGCAGCCCACACCGGCACGGGCGGCACGACGGTCACGCTGTGGGACCATGGAGGGCGTGACGTCGACCTGGGTTGAGCCCTCCAACACCGCCACTGCGTTGCTGCTCCTCGGCCGCGGCAGCGACCCCGCCACCGAACGTGGCGTGGAGTGTCCGGGTGACCTGCCGGCACCGAGCGACCCCGACCTGGTGGCCCGTGCCACGGCGGCCAAGGCCGCCCTCGGCGACCGGGTCTTCGTGCTGGGTCACCACTACCAGCGCGACGAGGTGATCCAGTTCGCCGACGTGACCGGCGACTCGTTCAAGCTGGCCCGCGAGGCCGCAGCCCGCCCGCAGGCCGAGTTCATCGTCTTCTGCGGTGTGCACTTCATGGCCGAGAGCGCGGACATCCTCACCTCCGACACGCAGCAGGTCGTACTGCCCGACCTGGCCGCCGGCTGTTCGATGGCGGACATGGCCGCGCTGCCGCAGGTGGAGAACGCCTGGGAGGTGCTCACCGAGCTGGGCCTGGCCGAGCGCACCGTCCCGGTCACCTACATGAACTCCTCGGCGGACATCAAGGGTTTCGTCGGGCGCAACGGCGGTGTGGTCTGCACCTCGTCGAACGCGAAGCGGGCCCTGGAGTGGGCGTACCAGCAGGGTGAGAAGGTGCTCTTCCTGCCCGATCAGCACCTGGGCCGCAACACGGCCGTGCTGGAGATGGGCTACTCCCTCGACGACTGTGTCCTGTACGACCCGCACAAGCCGAACGGCGGGCTCAGCGCGGAGCAGCTGCGCGAGGCGAAGATGATCCTCTGGCGCGGGCACTGCTCGGTGCACGGCCGGTTCACGCTGGACAGCGTCAACGACGTGCGGGAGCGGGTGCCGGGCGTCAACGTGCTGGTGCACCCGGAGTGCCGGCACGAGGTGGTGCAGGCCGCCGACCTGGTCGGGTCGACGGAGTACATCATCAGGACCATCGAGGCCGCCCCGGCCGGCTCCGCGTGGGCCGTCGGCACGGAGCTGAACCTGGTCCGGCGGCTCGCGCTGGCCCACCCGGACAAGCAGATCATGTTCCTGGACCGGGCGGTCTGCTACTGCTCGACGATGAACCGGATCGATCTGCCGCACCTGGTCTGGGCGCTGGAGGAGCTGGTCTCCGGTCGGGTGGTCAACCGGATCACGGTCGACCCCGACACCGCGCACCACGCCCGGGTGGCCCTGGACCAGATGCTCGCACTGCCCGGAGCCTGACCTCAACCGGGCGTCACCCTCTGTCACGCTCGCTGTACGCGAAAGTGCCGGATCACCGATAAATGCCCTCCGAGGCGGTGTGACCGGATCCATTCTCATCACGGAGGGCTATGCTGCCGGGCGACGACACACGCGGGCGCGGGCGTTTGGGCGCGACCGCTCCCCGGGTAGCGAACCGGTGGTGTCCATCCATCGAAACGGCAGCACGCACGCGCTGGAGGTTGCGTTGACCGACGACGTCCTGGTCGTACACGGAGGCACGCCGCTGCAAGGGCGGATCCGCGTGCGCGGCGCGAAGAACCTGGTCTCCAAGGCGATGGTCGCCGCGCTGCTCGGCGACAGCCCGAGTCGGCTGTTCGACGTACCGAAGATCCGTGACGTCGAGGTCGTCCGGGGCCTGCTCGGGCTGCACGGCGTCAAGGTCACCGACGGCGACGAGGACGGCGAGCTGGTCTTCGACCCGGCCAACGTGGAGAGCGCCAGCACCGATCAGATCAACGTGCACGCCGGCTCCAGCCGGATCCCGATCCTGTTCTGCGGGCCGCTGCTGCACCGCCTCGGGCACGCCTTCATTCCGGACCTCGGCGGCTGCCACATCGGGCCCCGGCCGATCGACTTCCACCTGCAGGCGCTGCGGGAGTTCGGTGCGACCGTCGACAAGACCCCCGAGGGGCTGCACCTGTCCGCGCCGAACGGGCTGCACGGCACCAAGTTCGCGCTGCCCTACCCGAGTGTGGGCGCGACCGAGCAGGTGCTGCTGACCGCGGTGATGGCCGAGGGCGTCACCGAGCTGCGCAACGCGGCCGTGGAGCCGGAGATCGTCGACCTCATCTGTGTCCTGCAGAAGATGGGCGCGATCATCAAGGTGCACACCGACCGGGTGATCGAGATCCAGGGCGTACCGAAACTGCACGGTTACACCCACCGGCCGATCCCGGACCGGATCGAGGCGGCGAGCTGGGCCGCGGCGGCGCTGGCCACCCGTGGCCACGTCGAGGTGCTCGGCGCGGAGCAGGCCGACATGATGACCTTCCTGAACGTCTTCCGCTCGGTCGGCGGCGAGTACGAGGTGACCGACACCCGTCCGCCTCGGCCCGGACAGCCGGGTCAGGAGGGCGGCATCCGCTTCTGGCACCCGGGCGGCGAACTCCAGGCCACCGCGCTGGAGACCGACGTGCACCCGGGCTTCATGACCGACTGGCAGCAACCGCTGGTGGTGGCCCTGACCCAGGCTCGCGGGCTGTCCATCGTCCACGAGACGGTCTACGAGCAGCGGCTCGGCTACACCGAGGCGCTGAACTCGATGGGTGCGAACATCCAGGTCTACCGGGACTGCCTGGGTGGCACCCCGTGCCGCTTCGGCCGGCGCAACTTCAAGCACTCCGCCGTGATCGCCGGTCCGAGCAAGCTGCACGCCGCCGACCTGGTCATTCCCGACCTGCGGGCGGGCTTCAGCCACCTGATCGCCGCGCTGGCCGCCGAGGGCACCTCCCGGGTCTACGGCGTCGACCTGATCAACCGGGGTTACGAGGACTTCGAGGCCAAGCTCGCCGATCTGGGCGCGCAGGTGGAGCGGCCGTAGTCGGCTCGACGCCGCCCGCCGCGCGTTCGCCGCACCGCGATGTGCACCGGGCGCGCGGCGTTGGCTACCCTTGCCGCGTGCCGTCGCTGTTTCGCCGCAAGTCCGCCGACCTCGCCGATCCCGCCACCGAGCCGCTGACCCCGGCGCAGGAGGAGGCGGCCGAGGCGGCCCGGTCCCGTGCCTACACCCCCGCCAAGGGTCGGGAGACGCCGAAGCGACCTGTCACCGGCCGTCGACCCGCCGGGGCGACGAAGCCGCTGAGCAAGGACGAGGCGAAGGCGCTGCGCCGGCAACAGCGCGCCGAAACGGCCGCGGAGTTCCGGCGTGAGGGCGGTCCCCGCGACCGGGGTCCGGAGCGGCTGCTGGCCCGCAACGTGGTCGACTCCCGGCGTACCGTCGGCACCTGGTTCTTCGGTGGGGCCCTGGTGGTGCTGATCGGCTCGAACCAGGCGATGCCGCCGGTGATCCGGCTGGCCTCCAACCTGCTCTGGGGCGCGCTGGCGCTGGGCGTGGTGGTCGACTCGGTGCTCATCTCACGCAGGATCAAGAAGCTGGTCCGCGAGCGGTTCCCGAAGTCCACCCAGCGGATGGGGTCGCTGTACCTCTACGCGATCATGCGGGCGATCACCTTCCGCAAGCTGCGTACGCCGGAGCCGCGGGTCGCCATCGGCGACCAGATCTGACGGCGACTCCCGGCACGCCCAGCACGGCGTGACCGATCCTCGAACCGAACCGCTTCGCCGTGCTCGCACTGGAGCTGTCTGAGCGAGCCCGCCCGGCACCCGGGCAGCGGCGACGGGCGGCTGACGGTGGGTGCAGCATCGCCGGAAGTCCGATACCGGCATAGGGATAAATGTCCGGATCAGTAGGATAACGTTTGGGTTGACGAGGGTGCCGCAGTGGCGGTGACCGAGCCCGCGCCGCTACCCTCCATGCGCAGCCATTCGGTGCCCGGACGAGCGATTTCGCCGGCCTCCGGGGTGCCCAGCGCGACCATTTCCGACGAGGTGACATCGCCGTGAGCGAGCGGACGCGAGCCGACCACCGGGGCGCGACCGTGAGCGAGCGGGCGCCGGCCCTGGATTCCGGCACGGGCCAGACCGGAAGATTCGACCGTCACGGTTGCGCAGGGCAGGCTCCAACTCACCGTGTCGCGGCCAGGGCCGCGTCCCGGCGACGTCCCGGCCGCAGCGACAGGTCCTGCGGATGAGTCGCGGCTACGCCGACCGGTGGCACGATCCCGCCGAGCCATCCTGGGTCGTCGAGCCGACGAGCGAATGGCAGCCGCAGTTCCCTGGCCAGCGTTATCCAGGTGACATCGGAGTCGAGCACCAGCCGCCTGCCGCACGAGGTCGAGCGAGCGCCGTCGGACGTGCCGAGGTGCCACCGCTCGCGCCGACCCGACCCGACGGCACGTACGTCGGTCGGTCCTGGGACGAGGAACCGGACGGCTGGCCGGGGCGGCACGAGATCCTCGACCGTCGACCCGCCGACGGCTCGAACGGTTCGCGACCGTACGACCGGTCGGTGCCGCCCGGCACCCGGCCGGAGCAGTCGCGACCCGAGGGACGGCGCTCGTCGTATGGTGAGCCGGCCCGGGGCCGCGACGGGGTCGTCTGGTCGGACTTCGGACCGCAGGCCTCCGGTCCGGGCGCGCCGTCGCGCCGCGACCAGCGCGACCCGGACCGATACGTCGATCGCCGCGACCAGCGCGACCCCGACCGGTACCCCGACCGTCGCGACCCGGACCGCCCCCGCGACCAGCGCGACCCCGACCGGTACGCGCGCCGCGACCCGGAGCGGTACGCCCGGCGGGAACCCGAACGGCGTGACCCGGACCGCCGCGACAACCGGTATCCGCGACCCGAACCGGAGCGACGGGGCCAGCGCGAACCCGACCGGTACGCGGATCGGCCGCGCCACTCCGAGCCGACCGGGCGCGACGATTACCGGCGTGGCGCACCGGTGTCCCCAGCCCCCCGCCCGGAACCCGGCTGGGTTGCGGAGGTCGACGAGGAGACGCGTCGGCCCGCCGCCGCACACCGCCCGGTCGAGGGTGCCGACCGCCGGACGGCTGAGGACGCCGCCCAGCGCCCTCGCTACCAGTGGAGTCACCACCCCGGGCAGCCGAACCGCACCGATGGTCCGGTGGTGGACGGTTACCGCAGCGACTTCGTCGGCGGCGGCGACCCGGACGCCGCGCCGTACCCGGACGGATTCGTCGACGAGGAACCGGTCCGTCCCGCCTCCGACGAATGGGACCGCCCGGACCGGGCCCGCCGACGGGGTCGCCAGGAGCCGCCAACGCCGGACCAGCAGGCGTACGACGCTCCGTCGCGCGGCGACCTGCCCTGGCCCGCGCCCGGACCGCTGCGGCCGAGCAGTGGGCGGGACCATCGCGAGTACCAGCGGCCGACCCCGCCGGAGCAGGATGCCGACCGGCGACCGAGCGGCGTACCTGACGGTCCCGGCCCGCAGCGGTTCGACGACCGGCCGGCCGCTGCGCTGCCCGACCCCGACCGGCCCGTCTCCGCGGCACCCGATCAGGACCCACGCCGCCGTCACCTGTCGGTGGTGCCGGACCGTCCGGTCTCCCCCGCTCCGGAGCAGGACCGTCCGGTCTCCCCCGCGGCCGGGCGGGCCCGACCGGTCTCCCCCGCCCCGCAGCACCACCAGCCGGAGGTCGGTCACCCGCAACGGGCTCGCCCCGCCGCCGTTGCCGGGGACCGGAGCGACAGCCGCCAACCGGGCCAGGACCGTGGTCCGGCCGGGCGCCCCGACCGGAACCGGACCGACCTCCCCGGCCAGGACCGGGACCGGCCCGCCGCCGCCTCCGGTGCCGATCGGGCACCGGCCGGGGACTCGGTCCGACCGGCACCCCTGCACCAGCACGAGGTGCGTCCCGCGCCGTTGCACGAGCACCAGGTCCGACCGGCTCCCCTGCACGACCAGCCGGTCGTCGCCTCGCCACCATCGACGCCGGCGCCCTCGGTCGCCGCTGCGTCCCCCGTCACCCCGCCCCCGGCCCGGCCGGTCTCCGCGCCACCGACCCGACCGCCGGTCTCCGCACCGCCGGCCCACCGACAGGTCTCCGCACCACCGGCGCAGCCGCCCGTCGGCGCGCCGGCCGCCCGGCCGGTCTCCGCGCCACCCAACCGGCCACCTGTCTCCGCACCGTCGGGGCGGACGTCCGAGCCGGCCGGCACCGACCAGGCACCGCTCGGCCCGCCACCGGCGGCCCGACCCGATCGGACCGACGGCGCACCGGGGATGCCGACCACACCGGCGGCCCGCCAGCCCACCCGGTACATCCCTCCAGCGCCCGAGCCGTCCACGCCCGCGCCGGCGCCCGCCCGTTCAGCGTCCGACGGCCCGCAGAGCTGGTTCGGGCCGGCCGCCGAGCCGCCCGCCGCGGCGCAGGCCGGGCCCGCCGCCACGCAACCACGGGAGCAGCTCACACCCCCCGCCTCGGGATCGCACGCCGAACCGGCACCGCCCGCCTTCTCCGTGCCACCGAACGTCGCGCCGCTCGGCGACGTCGACGTCCCCGCACCACCGGTCTCGGCGGTCCCCACCTCGGCACCGCCGCTGCCCGAACGGCCGGTCGGGCCACCGCCGGCCGCACCGACCTCGGCGGCCCCGGTCTCCGCGCCGCCGTTCCCGGTTCCTCCGGTTTCCGCGCCGCCGGCGTACGGAGCGCCGGTGCCCGTACCGTCCGGCGAGCCCGACCTCGGTGCACCGGTCTCCGCCGTGCCGGCGTCCGCACCGCCGGTTTCCGCACCGCCGGGTGACACCGCGTCATCCGGCGACCCGGCCCAGGCCACCGACCACACCACCGGGTCCGGCGCCGGCGAGCGTCCGGGCAGCATCAGGTTCGGTGACGTCGACGACGGGATGCCGCCCGCTGACGGCACCGGCCCGGTCGACGACGTGCTCGCCACATCGTCCGTGTCCGGCCCGCCGGCCGACGAGCAGGGCTCCGACGACGCGGACGACAGCGAGCCCGTACCCGAACCGCCGGCCGATCCCGAACAGGTGTTGGCGGGCTTCCGCTGGCGTCTCGACCCGGTGACTTTGCGCGAGATCGTGGACGACCCGGAGGAACTGCGGGAGGTCCGGGAGCGGCTCACCGAGAAGCTCGCCTCGGCCCTGGACAACCGGTCCCGGGCCCGGCTGCTGAGTCTGCGCGCGGTGGCCTCACGGGTCCTTGACGACCTGGACGACGCGCTGGACGACGGCCGGATGGCGCTGACCTACGCCGAGGCGACCGGGGAGTTGCGTCGGGCCGCGCTCGCCCAGGCCCGGTTGGCCCACGTGCTGCGCTGGCGCGGCGAGTTCGCCGAGGCCGACCGACTGTTCGCGGAGGCCAACTCGATCGAACTGCCCGACCGGCTGCGCGCCGCACTGCACGAGCACGCCGCCCGCTGCTGCCACGACCAGGGCCGGCTGATCGAGGCGTGCCATCACTTCGAGCGGGCTCTCGACCTGCGTGGCGAGCAGGACGCCGAATTGCTGGCCCGGGTCCGGACCGGCCTCGACGCGGTCGCCGCCAAAGCTGAGGAGAGCGGCTTCGGGCCGTACCCGCGTAGTTGGGACGAGGTGCTGGAGCGCGACCGGGCGCCGGTGCCGGCACCCGACGGCGGCCAGGGCCTGTGGGGCTACGCGGACGCCGACGGCGACATGGTGGTGCCCGCCCGGTACGCCGAGGCACAGCCGTTCCGGGACGGCCTGGCCTGGGTACGCGGACCCCAGAGCGACCGGTGGTCGTTGATCAACCTGGCCGGCGAGACGGTGCTCGGGCCGACCTACCTGGCGGCTCGGCCGTTCTCCGACGGTCTGGCCTGGGTGGTGCGGGACGAGAGCGGTTGGCACGCCGTCGACACCACCGGCGAGGTGGCGGTGCCGCCGGGTTTCGCCGACGTACGGCCCTTCCACAAGGGCGTGGCGGTGGTACGCCGGGAGGGCTGGGGTGCCGTCGACCGCACCGGCCGGATCGTGGTGCCGACCCGCTACCACGGCTTCCACACCACGCTGGCCGACGGTCACTACGTCGACGGTTTCACCGAGGAGGGCCTGGCCGTGGTGGACCTGGCTGGTCGCAAGGGTGTGGTGGACCGTAGCGGGCAGGTGATCGTCGCACCGGCGCACCCGGCGTTGCTGATCCACCCGGTCGCCTTCCTGGCCACCAACAGCGCCGGGAACTGGGGTGCGTTGGACCGGCGGGGCGAGTCGTTGATCGACCCGATGTTCCACCATCCGAGTGCGGTCGTCGCCGAGATCGACGGGCTGCTCGCCGACGCCAACCCGGTGCTCTGAACGTGTTTGCGGAGGCCGTGCCCTCCGGCGCCGACCCAGACGACGCGCGGCCGGGCTGTCGCCGCGCCACCGGTGCAGGTCAGAGTCAGGCCGACGCCGTCGACCGCTTCCGGGCGCGGTGCAGCCGGGCCTGCCCGGTCTTGGGCCCCAGCCGGCACGGGTGGCGACGTTCGGTGCCGGGGTCCGACACGCGCCGATGACCGGGGGTGCGCTGGTGACCGGGGGTGCGGGGGGCGATTCTCCGGCTCCGCCGCCGGTCGTCACCCGCCCGGCCGGGCGTCGAACCGTCCCGTGCGCCGACGGTGGTCACGGCACTGGCCGGTGGGTCGGTTGGTCGGCCGGTCCGGTCGGCTGCTGACCGGGCGGCGGTCCCAGCAGCTCGATCCCGTGCCGCGCGGAGGCGTGCCCGAGGGCGGCCGGATCGATTGGTGCCGGGTCCGGCAGCCGGCGTTCGAGCGCTGGCACTCCGACTTCGGCGACGTACTCCTCGAAGCCGGCGGGGGTGGTCAGTTGCAGCACCCGCAGCGGTTCGTCCGGACCGACCACGAAGGTGTGCGGCAGACCCGCCGGCAGCAGCACGAAATCACCCGGCGCGGCGGTCAGCGCCGCGTCGTCGCAGTAGAAGGTCGCGGTGCCGGACAGCAGGTAGAACATCTCGTCCTCGACCTGGTGCCGGTGCAGTGGCGGCGCGAAGCCGGGCGGGTTGACGAACTCCACGGCGGTGAGCCGCCCGCCGGTCTGCGCACCGGTCGCCTTGACGGTGACCAGGTTGCCCAGGAACCAGTACGCCTCCCCATCGTCGGGCCGGCGTACGAACGGATGGACGGACATGGTGCCTCCCAGGGACGACGACCTTCGCTGGACAGCGAGCTATTGGATAGCCAGCCGCTATTAGATAGCTAGGAGTCTAGTGAATACATTGCTAGTATGGCGACGCCATGGATGAAGTCAAGGGCGGAAGACCGACCAGGCCGTACCGGTCCCGGATCCGCGAGGAAAATGCCCGCCGCACCCGGCAGGCCGTGGTCGCGGCGGCGACCGACCTCTTCGTCACGCGGGGCTACACGGCCACGTCGCTGGCCGACGTGGCGGTCGCGGCGGGGGTGGCCAGGCCAACCGTGTTCGCCGCGTTCGGCTCCAAGGCGGCGCTGCTGCGTCAGGTGCTCGACGAGGCGCTCGCCGGCGACGACGAGCCGGTGCCGGTGGCGCAACGCCCCTGGTACCGGCCGGTCTGGGAGGCCGCCACCGGGCGCGCGGTGCTCGACGCGTACGCCGGGGTCTGCACCCTGATCGGTGGGCGGACCGCCCGGGTGTTCGAAACCGTCCGGCGGGCCGCCGACGGCAGCCCCGAGGCGGCCGACGTCTGGCAGACGCTGCTGCGCAACCGGCGGCTCGGCGCCACGATGGTGGTCGAGCGGCTGTGCTCCCTGGGCGGGCCACTGCGCAAGGGCTCCGACGTCGAGGCTGCCATCGACGAGGTGTGGTTCTACAACGACCCGGCACACTACGGCGCACTGGTGCTGGAGCGCGGCTGGACCGAGGAGACCTTCCGGCACTGGCTCGCTCGCAGCCTGCGCCACGCACTGCTGTCGGACCCGGACTGATCACCGCCTCCTGCCGGGTACACCAGGGCGGGCTAGGGTCAGAACATGGAATTCCGACACCTGGGCCGCTCCGGCCTCATGGTCAGTGAGATCTCGTACGGCAACTGGATCACCCACGGTTCGCAGGTCGAGGAGGAAGCGGCGTTCGCCTGCGTGCGAGCCGCCCTCGACGCCGGCATCACCACCTTCGACACCGCCGACGTGTACGCCGGCACCCGCGCCGAGGACGTCCTCGGCCGGGCGCTTCAGCAGGAACGGCGCGAGGGTCTGGAGATCTTCACCAAGGTGTACTGGCCCACCGGGCCGGGCCGCAACGACCGGGGCCTGTCCCGTAAGCACATCATGGAGTCGATCAACGGATCGCTGCGCCGGCTGCGTACCGACCACGTGGACCTCTACCAGGCCCACCGGTACGACTACAGCACCCCGCTGGAGGAGACGATGGAGGCGTTCGCCGACGTCGTGCACTCCGGCAAGGCGCACTACATCGGCGTCTCCGAGTGGAAGGCATCGCAGATCCGCGAGGCGCACGGCCTCGCCCGGGAGCTGCGCATCCCGCTGGTGTCCAGCCAGCCGCAGTACTCGATGCTCTGGCGGGTCATCGAGAGCGAGGTCATCCCCACCAGCGAGGAGCTGGGTCTGGGTCAGATCGTCTGGTCGCCGATGGCCCAGGGCGTGCTCTCCGGCAAGTACCTGCCGGGCCAGCCACCGCCCTCCGGTTCCCGGGCCACCGACGAGAAGTCCGGCGCGGGCTTCATCGCCAAGTGGTTGACCGACGACGTGCTGACCCGGGTGCAGCAGCTCAAGCCGCTGGCCGAGCAGGCCGGGCTGACCATGGCCCAGCTGGCCATCGCCTGGGTGTTGCAGAACCCCAACGTGTCGTCGGCCATCATCGGGGCGTCACGCCCCGAGCAGGTGCACGACAACGTCAAGGCGGCCGGCGTGAAGCTCGACGCCGGCCTGCTCAAGGCGATCGACGAGATCGTCGAGCCGGTGACCGAGCGGGACCCGACGCGTACCGAGTCGCCGGCCGAACGGCCCTGACCCCCACCCCGCCCGGCCGGCGTACCGCACGCGTCGGCCGGGCGGACGGCGTCCCGGCCGGGCTCAGCCCTGCCAGAAGCGGATCAGGTCCAGACCTGTCGCGTACAGCCAGGGCGGCAGGCCGAGCACGTCGCCGATGGCGAAGACGGCGGTGAAGAACCAGCCGCCGATCGTCGGATTCCACAGCAACGCGAAGAGCAGGATGAACCCGTACGGCGCGAACAGGTCGTACATCCGCCGGTACTGCGGAGTCAGCCACGGCTGGATCATGTTGCCGCCGTCCAACCCGGGCACCGGCAGCAGGTTGAGCAGGCTGGCGGTGATCTGGAGGAAGGCCAGCAGGGCCACCGCCGCCCAGAACTCCACCGGCCCACCGCCGCCCGCACCGAGCCGCAGCACCACCACCAGCACGAGCGCGAACAGCACGTTGGTGGCGGGCCCGGCGAGGCTGACCAGGGTGTGCCGTAACCGCCCCGGAATGACGTGCCGGTCGACCCAGACGGCGCCACCGGGCAGGCCGATCCCGCCGAGCAGTACCACCACCACCGGCAGCGCGATGGACAGCAACGGGTGGCTGTACTTCAACGGGTTCAGCGTCAGGTAGCCGCGGTGGGCCACCCCCCGGTCGCCGCTGCGGTACGCCACCACGGCGTGGGCGTACTCGTGCAGGCACAACGAGACGAGCCAGCCGGAGACGACGAAGCCGAACACGGTGAGCCGGACGTTGCCGATCCCGTGCCAGGTCAACACGGCGCTGGTCACCAGCAGGGCGACCAGCGCCAGGAAGACCGGGCTGGGCCGGAAGGCCGCCCGGGGCACCCCGAGCACCAGCGGCTCGGAGTCCCTGGGTGTCATCACTCCGCCGCGGGCAGCAGGCTCATCCGGTACTCCACCCGATCGTCTTCGAGGAGCGCGACCGAGGTGACGCCGGACGCCGCGAGTTCCCGCCAGGTCTGACCGATCCAGGACTCGGCATCCGCCTGGCTGCCGAACGACTCGGCCGGCCCGTCGACCGACTCGCCGTTCGCGCCCTCGTACCGCCAGCTCCACGCCATGTGCGCGTCTCCCCTCGCCGCTGCTGCCCCCATGGGACGGACCTCCGCCAGCGTAGTCGTACCGCACGGCCGACGACCGGGCCACGGGCATCGATCGACGACCGGTACCGTGGCCCGGTGCTGACTCAAGGGGGCGTGCTCAGCGGGCGGTACCGGCTGGGTGAGCAGGTGGCGACCGGCGGGATGGGCGCGGTCTGGCGAGCGACGGACCTGCTGCTGGGCCGCGAAGTGGCGGTGAAGGTGCTGTTGCCGGCGTTGACCGCCGAACCCGAGTTCACCACCCGCTTCCGGGCCGAGGCACGGATGCTTGCCGCGCTGCGGCACCCCGGGGTGGTCGCGGTGCACGACGTCGGCCAGGCCACGCTCACCGACGGCAGCCAGGTGGACTACCTGGTGATGGAGTACGTCGAGGGCGAGCCGTTGAGCGCCCGGCTGCGCCGGCTGGGCCGGCTGGACCCGGCCACCACCATGTCCGTCGTGGCCCAGACCGCCGAGGCGCTGCACGCCGCCCACCTCGCCGGCATCGTGCACCGGGACGTGAAACCGGGCAACCTCCTGGTCAAGGCGGACGGCAGGGTGGTGCTTGTTGACTTCGGCATCGCCCGCTCGGGCGCCACGGCCGGGATCACCGCCGCTTACACGGTGCTCGGCACCGCCTCGTTCATGTCCCCCGAGCAGGCCGGCGGCCAGCCGATTTCCGGGCTGAGCGACATCTACGCTCTCGGCGCCGTGGCGTACCTCTGCCTCGCTGGCCGGCCTCCGTTCGTCGGGGACAACCCGCTCGACGTGGCCCTACGGCGGCTGCGGGAGGAGCCACCCCCGCTCCCGCCGGACGTTCCCCCGCCGGTGGCCGCACTGGTGTTCAGAGCCATGGCCAGGCAGCCCGGCGACCGACACGCCAGCGCGGCGGACCTGGCCGCCACTGCCCGCGCCACCGCGCCGGAGAACGCCGCACACCCCGGGCCGAGCGGCATCGCGGTGCCGCCGCCGGCTGCGCGTCCGGGGCAGGGTGGCCTGGCCATGCCCGCGCCGGTCGGGGCCGGGTCCGGTACCGGGACGGTCACCGTGGCGAGCGCGCCGACGCGACCGGGCAGTGGCCGGCGGTTCGGCGCTCCGGCCATGGTCACCGCGGTGGCCGGTGTCGTGATCGTCGCCGCGGTGGGGGTGGCGCTCGCGGTGGTGTCGCAGCCGGGCGCCGAAGGCGCCGACCCTCCGGTGGCCGCGTCCGCGTCGGGCGCGGCGGGACTGGTCACCGCCGGGGAGACCGGCGCGCAGGGCACGGGTGAGCGGTCGGCGAGCCGGTCACCGACAGCCTCCGTACCGGCGACGAAGGGCACCTCGTCGCCGTCACCGGGACGCGACGACGCCGGGACGGCCAGCCCCCAGCCGACCCGTTCCGCTTCGCCATCGCCCCGGCCGAGCGCCAGACCCAGCAGCGGCGAGCAGGTGAACCCCTACACCGCCACCCAGGCGTGCGGCAGCGGCTACCGGGTGATCAACTCGGCGCCGTTGACCGCCGACGGTCGCCGGCAGGCCACCGTCCACCTGCTCTACCACGCGGGTACCGGCTCGAACTGCGTGGTGACGCTGAAGGAGAGCGCGGTCGGCGCGCAGACGGCGGTCTCGGCTTTCCTGGAGGTACGCGGACGCGGGCGGTCCACCGACGACGGCTCGTTCCGCTACTACGCCGGCCCGGTGCGGGCCGAGGCGGCCGGGACCTGCGTCAAGTGGGGCGGCTCCGCCGGTGGCGCCAGCTACAGCAGTCCCTTCGAGCACTGCGACTGAGCCTGCCGTGACCGGGTATGTGTTTCGGGAACCCGACGCACAGGAGGCGACAATGACGACACCGATCCCGCAGATGGACACGGCGGAACTGCGCGACATCGCGGTGCGCGGCGGAATCGAAGGGGCGCGGGAGATGGACCGGAACGAACTGATCGACGCCCTCCAGGCCCGTCCCGGTGAGGGTGCCTGGCAGGAGGATCCGAAGCCGGCGAACGTCAACCCCAACGACTTCAGGTACCGGGCCCCCGAGCGGCACTGACCACGCCGCGGGGCGGTGGTGCGGTGCCGCACCTGCGGTGCCCCGGCCGTCCCGCTGGACGTAAGGTACGCAGCATGTCCCTAGACGGGTGGAACACGCTTCTGGTCCTCGGTGGCATCCGGTCCGGCAAGTCGGAGTTCGCCGAGTCCCTGGTCGCCGACGCGCCCACGGTCCGCTACCTGGCCACCGCCGCCGACCCGGGCGACGACCCCGAGTGGGCCGCGCGACTCGCCGCGCACCGCGCCCGCCGGCCCGAGACCTGGAGCACCGAGGAGACCGCGACCGACCCGCGTCGCCTCGCGGACGTGATCTCCACCGCCCGGCCGGAGGACACGCTGCTCGTCGACGACCTCGGCGGCTGGGTGACCGTCCTGCTCGACCCGGCTCACCAGCCGGCCGACGACACCGCCACGGTCGACGAACTGGCCGCCGCCGTGCGGTCCTGCGCCGCGCGGTTGGTGGTGGTCAGTCCCGAGGTCGGGCTCTCCCTGGTGCCCACCACTCCGCTGGGCCGGGCGTTCACCGACGCCCTCGGCGCGGTCAACCGCGCCGTCGCGGACGCCTGCGACACGGTGGTCCTGGTGGTCGCCGGTCAGCCGTGCCGGTTGAAGCCCGCCGTCGGCCAGCCCACAGGCGCCGCCGAGGCGTCACCGGCAGCCGTGGCCGCCCCTGGTCAACAGGCCGCTGGCGGCGCCACGGTGCCCGCCCAGGCCGGCCCGGCCGGCGAGCTGCCGGTCACCGCCAGCCCGCCGCTGCCCGGCTCGCCGCCGGTGACCACCCCGCAGGTGACCGCCGGACCCGACACCGTCGGCACCGGCGGGACGGCACCCACCAGGACCCTCCCGGTGGCCGCGACCGACCTGGTCATTCAGCCCGGCATGGAACTGCCCATGCCCGACGAGTACGCCGGACCGCAGGCCGTCGAACGGCTGGCGGGCCTGGACGTGCCGGGCACCGGGCTCGGCGCACTGGAGCAGGTGGTCTCGTTCGCCGCCGCCACCCAGGGCACTCCCACCCCGACGCCCTGGCGGTCGGTGCGGGTGCTGCTGGTGCACGGCGACCACGCCGGCGGGGTCGCCGCCGGCACGGTGACCGGTGAGTCGGCCCGGCGGGCCGAGCAGGCCCGAGCCGGGCAGGGTGTGCTCGCCCGGCTGGCCGCCGAGAGCGGGGCGAGCCTCCAGGTGGTGGACGCCCCCGCCGCCGCGCCCATCGAGCACGGCCCGGCGCTGGACGCCGAGCAGGTGGAGTCGGCCCTGCGCTACGGCTGGCGGCTGGCCGAGGAGGCGGCGGATGCCGGCGTACAGCTGCTGGTGCTGGCCGCGTGCGGCGCCGGCGCCGAGGCCACTGCCGCGGCGGTGCTGGCCGCGACCGCCGGTGCCGAACCGTCCGCGGTGCTCGCCCGGGTGGTCACCGCGGGCGGCGAGATCGACGACGTGGCCTGGATGGCCCGCTGTGCCGCGGTCCGCGACGCCCTGCACCGCACCCGTCGTTCCTCCCGGAACGGCGTGGGCGTGCTCGCCGAGTTGGGCGGCGGGGACATCGCCGTCGCCACCGGCATCCTGCTGGGTGCGACCGCCGGCCGGCTGCCGGTGCTGCTGGACGGACCCGTCGGAGTGGCCGCCGGGCTGATCAGCCGGGACCTGGCCGGACAGGCCCGGCACTGGTGCCTGCTGGCCGACGACGGCGGTCACCCGGCCGTCCGGCTGGCCGCCGACGTGCTCGGCCTGGATCCGTTGACCCAGCTCCGGCTCGATCTCGGCGAGGGGGCGAACGCACTCACCGTCCTACCGCTGCTGCGCTCGGCGCTGGCGCTGTCCGCCGCGCTGCCATCCCGCCCCGAGGGCGACGACAGCGAGGACGAGGGCGGTGAACCGGGCCCGGTCGAGGAGGCGGAGCCCGATTTCCACGAGCCGGAACCCGAGGGGCCCGGCCCGACCACCACCGCGCCGGCCGCCGAGCCGGCGGAGACCTCCGCCGCACGTGCCGGCTGAGCCCCGGCTCGGCGACGGGGCGCGGCTGGCGCTGACCACCCTCACCATCCTGCCGCTGCGCGTCGGCCGGATCGACCGGGCCACCGCCGGTACGGCGATGACGCTCGCCCCGGCGGTCGGCGTGCTGCTCGGTGTGCCGCTGGCCGGCGTACTGCTACTGGTGGACGCCGGCACCGCGCCGCTGGTCGCCGCCGGGGTGACCGTAGCGACGGCCGCCCTGCTGACCCGGGGTCTGCACCTGGACGGGCTGGCCGACACCGTGGACGCGCTCGGGTCGTACCGGCGCGGACCGACCGCCTTGGAGATCATGAAGAAGCCCGACGTGGGCCCCTTCGGCGTGGTCGCCCTGGTGCTCGTCCTGCTGGTGCAGGCCGCTGCGCTGGCCGAGCTGGCCGGCCGGTCCCGCCCGACGGTGTTCGCTGCCGTGCTGACGGCCACTGCCGCTGGGCGGCTCGGGGTGACGCTGGCCTGCCGACGCGGTGTGCCGGCGGCGCGACCCGAGGGGCTGGGTGCGCTGGTCGCCGGCAGCGTCGGGCCGGTCGCGTTGGCCGTCGCCACCGCCGCCGTCGCGCTGCTGGCGGTCGCGGCGGTACCGCAACGCCCGTGGCAGGGCCCGCTTGTCGTCCTGGCGGCGCTCGCCGTCGCGGCCGGGCTGCTGCGGCACGTGGTACGCCGGCTCGGCGGGATCACCGGAGACGTGCTCGGCGCGACCGTCGAGCTGGTCACCACGCTCGTCTACCTGGGACTGGTGCTGTCCGGCTGAGCTGGCCGCCCGGCGCCGGGTAGCGTACCTGCGACGACAGAACCGGCGCGGCCACCCTGGGGACGACATGCTCATCACCGACGATTTCCTGCCCGTTCCGGTCCCGGAGTCACTCAGCGCGACCTATCTGGTGCCGACGGCGGGACTGCCGTCGGTGACCGCTCGGACGGCCGTCGGGAAGTTGGCCGGTCGGCTCGCCGAACCGGTGTACGGGCTGGCCCGGCAGATGCTCGACAGTCCGCTGATGAGCGTCGACATCCGGCCCGTCGGCGAGTTTCCCGAGCTGCCGCCGGACCTGCTCACCGCGTTCGGGGCGAGCGAGGCGCAGCTGGACCGGCTGGCCGCGGCGACCCACCTGGTGGTGGTGCAGGCGGAGTACCGGCCGGGCTGGCCGCCCGCCCACGAGTGGGCCGCCCGGGCGGTGGCCGCGGCGGTCGCCGAGGCGGTGGGCGGCGACGTGGTGGACGTCTTCGGCCTGCAGTTCCTGGACCCGGCCGCGGCGCTGCGCTCGCTGCCCGACGCGGAGGGCCGGGTCCGGCTGGTCGACTGGGTACTCGTGCCCTACTCGTCGGACGCCGAGGGGCTCTGGTTCACCACCAAGGGGCTGCGCCGCTTCGGCCTGTTGGAGTTGCAGACCCAGGGGGTGCCCGACCATCTCACCCGGGCCTGGGGGGCGGTGATGACCGGTGCCGCCCGGCGGCTGCTGCGGGACTGGACCGACGGGCTGACCGGCGAGGAGGTCCCGGCGTTCGTGCAGCTACCGGTGCTGGCCACGGTGACCGGGCACGACATCGCGGTGGCGTACGGCAATCCGGAGCAGCACGGGGCGACCGCGCCGGTGCTGCTGCGCCTGGAACTGGACCCGGCCACCGACCCGGACGCCGACTCCTTCCTCAGCCTGCGCCCGCCGGCCGGACACCCCGGTCCGGCCGGGCGCTACTTCGCCAACGCCTGCGCCACGCTCTTCTCCGGGATCCAGCCCGACGTGCGGTACGCCCGCTCCGGTGACGCGATGAGCCGGGCGGTCGCCACCGCTCGCGCCGGGCTGGCGGACATCCGGTCCCGGTTCCGCGACGGCCAACTGCCACCGGAGACACAGCTGGTGGTCAAGTACGGGCTGCCGGGCGACGACGGCCCGGAGTACGTCTGGGCCGGGGTGACGGACTGGGATTCCCCGGACCGGGTCGTCGGTGCCAGCGCCAGCGACGCCAACACCGATCCCACGGTACGGATCGGCTCCCCCGTCGTGGTGGAGGTCACCGACATCGTCGACTGGGCCGTCCTCGACACCAGCGGCGTCATCGAAGGCGGCTGGACCCAGGCCGTCCTCGACGCCGGCCAACCCCCCACCCCCTAACCCAACTCCCCCACCCCACCCAACTCCCCACCCCACCCCCCGGACCACCTCGTTGATCATGAGGTTAGCGGCAGCTGTTGATCTTCAAGCTGCCGCTAACCTCATGATCAACGGGAGCAGGTGGGGTGGGGTGGGGAGTTGGGTGGGGTGGGGGAGTTGGGTTAGGGGGTGGG
>NZ_JBFAQH010000016.1:0-129304 GCF_040677165.1 Micromonospora sp. NPDC049374
CCCAGCAAGCCAGCCCCAGCCCAAACCGCAACCACCCAGCAAGCCAGCCCCAGCCCAAACCGCAACCACCCAGCAAGCCAGCCCCAGCCCAAACCGCAACCACCCAGCAAGCCAGCCCCAGCCCAAACCCGCAACCACCCAGAAGCGCAGGACAGCTCAGCCCGAGGCCACCAACTCGACCTCGTACCCCTGACCATCCGCCAGATACCCGGCGTACGTGTCGGGTCCCCCGGCGTGGGGGTGCCGGTCGGCGAAGAGCAACTCCCAGCCGTACGCCGGTGCCTGCTCGACCAGCCGGTCCACGGCGGCGGCCGAGCCGGCGTGGAAGGCCAGGTGGTTGAGGCCCGGGGCGCGCCGGTCGTGACGTCGGCCGGTGAGCGCGGGTGACGTCTCCAGCACCAGATACGTCGGGCCGAGTCGCCAGGAGTGGCCGACCGGCCACTGCTGGAACGACGTCCAGCCCAACTCGCCGAGCAGCCAGCCCCAGCTACGCATTGCGGCGGTCAGGTCGGGTATCCAGACCTCCACGTGGTGCAGTGCACCGAGCGTCACCGGCCTCCGCCCGGCACCCATAGCACGTCTCCGTCCGGATTTGCCGTTCTTGACAGGATAAAGAGCAGATCCGAAAGACGGTTGAGATACTTTGCCGGGAGGTGGCTGGTCCGGTCGGGATCGTGTGCGATGAGCGCCCACGCCGACCGCTCGGCGCGCCGGGCGATCGTCCGCGCCGCGTGCAGCAGCGCCGCGCCTGCGGTGCCGCCGGGGAGGATGAAGGAGTCGAGCTTGCTCAGGCGCGCGTTGTACTCGTCGCACCAGCCCTCGAGGCGCTCGACGTACTCCTCCGTGACCCGCAGCGGCGGGTACTTCGGGTCCGGTTCGACCGGGGTGGACAGGTCGGCGCCCACGTCGAACAGGTCGTTCTGGATCGAGCCCAGCACCCGGCGCAGTTCGTCGTCGAGTTGGCCCAGGGCGAGTGCCACGCCGAGCGCGGCGTTGCACTCGTCGACGTCGGCGTACGCGGCGATCCGCGGATCGTTCTTCGGCACCTGCTCGTTGTTGCTCAGCCTGGTCATGCCGGCATCGCCGGCCTTGGTGTAGATGCGCGTGAGGTGGACGGCCATGACGCACAGCCTACGGATACCGGACCTGACGATCCCGGCCCGGCCGGACGCCGGCACGGGTTGGCCTGCGGGCGTCGGCCCGGGTGACGCCGGTGACCCCGCGCTCGCCGACGTCGACGTCATCCGGGTACGCGGTGGCGCCCGGCTCGCCGGCACCGTGCACGTGGTCGGTGCGAAGAACTCGGCGCTGAAGCTGATGGCCGCCGCGCTGCTCGCTCCCGGCCGCACGGTGATCACCAACGTGCCCCGGATCACCGACATCGCCATCATGGGTGAGGTGCTGCGCCGCCTCGGCTGCGGCGTACGGTTCGACGCCGACGATCCGGTGGACCCGATGGTGGCGGTCGGCGGGGTGGCCCGGTCCCGTTCGGTCACCATCGACGTGCCGGAGCAGCCGGGCGTCGAGGCCGATTACGACCTGGTTCGCCGGCTGCGGGCGTCGATCTGCGTGCTGGGCCCGTTGCTGGCCCGACGCGGGTACGTGCGGGTGGCCCATCCGGGCGGCGACGCGATCGGCTCGCGGGGTCTGGACATGCACATCTCCGGGCTGACCCGGATGGGTGCCGACATCTCCGGCGAGCACGGCTTCGTGATCGCCTCGGCCTCGGACGGACTGCGTGGCGCGGAGATCGTGCTGGACTTTCCCAGCGTCGGGGCGACCGAGAACCTCATCATGGCGGCGGTGCTGGCGGAGGGCACCACCGTGATCGAGAACGCGGCACGCGAGCCCGAGATCGTCGACATCTGCACGATGCTCCAGCGGATGGGTGCGCTGATCGACGGCGAGGGCAGCTCGACCATCACCATCGTCGGCGTACCCCGGCTGAGTCCGGTCCGGCACGCCACGGTGGGGGACCGGATCGTCGCGGGGACCTGGGCGTTCGGCGCGGCGATGACCCGTGGCGACGTCACCGTGACCGGCCTCGACCCCGCGTTCCTGGAGGTCGCGCTCGACAAGCTGGTGACGGCCGGCGGCATGGTGGAGACCCGGGCGGACAGCTTCCGGGTACGCATGGACGACCGACCCCGGGCGGTGGACGTGGTGACGCTGCCATATCCGGGCTTCGCCACCGACCTGCTGCCGATGGCGATCGGGCTCGCGGCGCTCAGCGAGGGCGCCTCCCTGATCACCGAGAACATCTTCGACGGCCGGTTCATGTTCGCCAACGAGATGATGCGGCTGGGCGCGGACATCAAGACCGACGGGCATCACGCGGTGGTACGCGGCCGGGAGCGACTCTCCGGCGCTCCGGTCCGCGCGACCGACATCCGGGCCGGTGCCGGGCTCATCATCGCCGGGCTCTGTGCCGACGGGGTGACCGAGGTGTCGCACGTGCACCACGTCGACCGGGGCTATCCCGACTTCGTGGCCGACCTGCGGGCGCTCGGCATCGAGGTGGAGCGGGCGACCGCACCGGAGGAACCCGAGCTGACCATCTGAGCGCCTTATTCATCGTTCAGGCTCGCCGACTAGGGTGCAGACAGACACTCATTCGCAGCGAGGGAGAAGCAGCATGGCGGGTCGACTCGCGGTCGTCGGTGCCGGTTTGATGGGGTCGGGTATCGCCCAGGTGGCCGCCCAGGCGGGGTGGCAGGTGGTGCTGCGGGATCTGGACGAGACGGCGACGAAGCGCGGTCTGGACGGCATCCGGCGGTCGCTGGCGAAGTTCGCGGAGAAGGGCAAGCTCTCCGACGAGGACGTCGAGGCGACGCTCGGGCGGATCACCCCCACCACCGAGCTGGAGGCGGCCGGCGACGCGGACATCGTGATCGAGGCCGTCTTCGAGAAGCTGGAGATCAAGCACGAGGTGTTCCGCGCGCTGGACAAGATCTGCAAGGCGGACGCGGTGCTGGCCACCAACACGTCGGCGATCCCGGTGACCCAGATCGCGACGGCCACCGAGCGTCCGGAGGCGGTCGTCGGCACCCACTTCTTCTCGCCGGTGCCGATGATGAAGCTCTGCGAGCTGGTGCGCGGCTACAAGACCAACGACGCCACCCTGGAGCGGGCGAAGTCCTTCGCCGAAGAGATCGGCAAGACCGTCGTGGTGGTGAACCGCGACATCGCCGGCTTCGTCACCACCCGGTTGATCTGCGCCCTGGCCATGGAGGCGGTCAAGCTGGTCGAGGCGGGCGTCATCTCCGCCGAGGACCTGGACACCGCCTGCCGGCTCGGCTTCGGGCACGCGATGGGCCCGCTGGCCACCGTCGACCTGACCGGTGTCGACGTGTTGCTGAACGCGACCCGCAACATCTACACCGACACGGCGGACGAGAAGTTCTTCCCGCCGGAGCTGTTGCAGCGCATGGCCACCGCAGGCGATCTGGGCCGCAAGACCGGCCAGGGCTTCTACTCGTACTGACGCCGCTGTGGGGGGAGGGCCCGGCCGGGCCCTCCCGTGGCTCAGCCGTCGCGGCGGGTGGTCCAGCGGAAGGTGGTCAGACAGAGCACCAGACCGATCACGCACCAGACGCCCAGCACCAGGGCGACGCGGGTCAGCTCGAACGAGCCGCCGGGCTCGTCCGCGCCGAAGCTCTCCGGCAGGAAAACCGACCGTAGCCCCTGGCACATCCACTTGAGCGGAAACAACGCCGCCACCTGCTGCATCCAGGGCGGCAGGTTGGTGAAGACGAAGAACACCCCGGAGATGAACTGGAGCACCAGCGCGACCGGGGTGACCACCGCCGAGCCGCTGCGGGCGGTCCGGGCCAGCGACGAGATGGCGATGCCGCAGAGCGTGCAGGCGGTCACGCCCAACGCACTGACCCAGCCGAAGGTCAACCAGGCCGTGGTGGTGGTCGGCAGGTCCAGGTCGAACAGCGTCACCGAAACCGCGAGCAGCAGCGCGGTCATCACCACACCGGTCACCAGCACCATGATCACTTTGCCGGCGAACCACACCCATTTCGGCATCGGCGTGCCCCGGTAGCGCTTGAGCACACCCCGGTCCCGCTCGATCGGGATCCAGATGCCGAGGTTCTGGAAGCTGACCGTCATCAGGCCGGTCGCGATCATGCCCGTGATGAAGTACTGCGTGTAGCTCACCCCGGGCGCGATCTCCTCGTCGAAGATCGACGCGAAGATCAGCACCATGATGAGGGGGAAGCCCAGCGTGAACACGACGGACTCGCGGCTGCGCAGGAACTGCCGGATCTCCAGGCGCCCCTGACGCAGGGCGAGGCCGGTCGGGCCGCTCCGACGGGCCGGGGCTGCCGCGCTGACCGGCTCCGCCGGTTTCGTCGTGGTGGTCATCGGTGTCCGATCATCGTCAGGTAGATGTCTTCGAGGGTGGGCCGGGTGACGGTCAGGCCGGGCACCTCACCGTCGAAGCGCGCGGCGAGTTCCGCCACCAGCGCCGTCGGCGTCGCGCTCTGCGCGCTGTCCAGCGTGCCGTCCGGGGTACGCCAGGAGACCGTGGCCAGCGCCTCCTGCCGGTTGCCGAGTTGGTTCGGTGCGGCGACCTGGACCAGCCGGCCACCGGCGATCACGCCCACCCGGTCGGCGAGCGCCTCGGCCTCGTCCAGGTAGTGGGTGGTCAGCACGATTGTGGTGCCGGCGGCGGCGAGATCGCGGATCAGCTCCCAGAACTCCCGCCGGGCCTCCGGGTCGAAGCCGGTGGTCGGCTCGTCCAGGAAGAGCAGTTCCGGGCGGCCGACGATGCCGAGCGCCACGTCGAGCCGGCGTTTCTGGCCACCGGAGAGGGTGTGCGTACGGGCGCGGGCCTTGGCGGTCAGCCCGACCCGTTCGATCACCTTGTCGGGGTCGTCGGCGTCGGCGTAGAAGCCGGCGAAGTGGTGGACCACCTCGGCGACGCAGAGTTCGTCGAACTCCCCGGTGCCCTGGAACACGATGCCGACCCGCCCTCGCCAGTCGCGCGTCGGGTTGGCCGGGTCGACGTCGAGGACGCGTACCTCGCCGGCGTCGCGCTGCCGGTAGCCCTCCAGGATCTCGACCGTGGTGGTCTTGCCGGCGCCGTTCGGCCCGAGCAGGGCGAACACCTCGCCCCGGTGGACGTCCAGGTCCAGGCCGGCGACCGCGAGACTGTCGCCGTACGTCTTGCGCAGCCCTCGGACGCGGATCGCGACGTCGTCACTCATGCCGTCAAGTGTGCGGCCCGCCGACACCCGACGTCCGCACCGGGGGCGGTGGTGGCTGTGTGGTTTTGCACAGCCCGTTCTACTGGACGGTAACTTAAACTCCGGCCATGGACGAGAAGGCACTCCCGGGCCGGCTGCCGGAGCGCGACCGCCCGTGGGTGATGCGCACGTACGCGGGCCACTCCTCCGCCGCCGCGACAAACGCGCTCTTCCGCCGCAACCTGGCCAAGGGGCAGACCGGCCTGTCGGTCGCCTTCGACCTGCCCACCCAGACCGGGTACGACCCCGACCACGAACTCGCCACCGGCGAGGTAGGCCGCGTCGGCGTCCCGGTGTCGCACCTGGGCGACATGCGGGCGCTCTTCGACGGCATCCCGCTGGCCGACATGAACACCTCGATGACCATCAACGCGCCGGCGATGTGGCTGCTCGGCCTCTACGGCACGGTCGCCGCCGAGCAGGGCGTCGAACTGGCCCGCTGCGCGGGCACCACCCAGAACGACATCATCAAGGAGTACCTCTCCCGGGGAACGCACATCTTCCCGCCGGCCGCCTCGCTGCGACTGACCGCAGACGTGATCGCGTACACGCTGCGCGAGATGCCGCGCTGGAACCCGGTGAACATCTGCTCGTACCACCTCCAGGAGGCCGGGGCCACCCCGGTGCAGGAAGTGGCATTCGCGCTGGCCACGGCGGTGGCGGTGCTCGACACGGTGGGTGAGAGCGGCCAACTGCCGGCGCGGCGGATGGGCGATGTGGTTCAGCGGATCTCGTTCTTCGTCAACGCCGGGGTGCGGTTCGTCGAGGAGATCGCCAAGATGCGCGCGTTCGGCGCGTTGTGGGACGAGATCACCCGCGACCGGTACGGCGTGCAGGATCCGAAGCAACGCCGCTTCCGGTACGGCGTGCAGGTCAACTCCCTCGGCCTTACCGAGGCCCAGCCGGAGAACAACGTGCAGCGCATCGTGCTGGAGATGCTCGGGGTCACCCTCTCCCGCCAGGCGCGGGCGCGGGCGGTGCAGCTGCCGGCCTGGAACGAGGCGCTCGGCCTGCCTCGCCCGTGGGACCAGCAGTGGTCGCTGCGCATGCAGCAGGTGCTCGCGTACGAGTCGGACCTGCTGGAGTACCCGGACCTGTTCGACGGCTCGCACGTGATGACCGCGCTGGTCGACGAGATCGTCACCGGTGCCCGGGCCGAGTTGGCGACGGTGCTGGAGATGGGTGGCGTGGTCGCCGCCGTGGAGACCGGGTACCTCAAGAGCGCCCTGGTTACCTCCCTGGCCGGTCGACGGCGACGGATCGAGGCCGGCAGCGACGTCGTGGTCGGCGTCAACCGGTTCACCGAGACCGAACCGTCACCGCTGACCGCCGCCGGTGCCGAGGCGGTCGTGCAGGTCGATCCCGCCGTCGAGGTCGCCGCCTCGGCGGCCGTACGCGCCTGGCGGGCCGACCGCGACGCGCCGGCCGTGGACGCGGCGCTGGCCCGGCTGCGTGCGGACGCCGCGACCACGACGAACCTGATGACAGCCACCCTGGAGTGCGTCCAGGCCGGGGTGACCACCGGCGAGTGGGCGGCGGCTCTGCGCCAGGTCTTCGGCGAGTACCGGGCCCCGACCGGGCTGGCGGGCGGTTCCGCGAGCGGCGGTGACGAGGGTCTGGCCGAGGTCCGCGCCCGGGTCGCCGCCACCGCCCGCGAGTTGGGCAGCGGGCGGCTGCGGCTGCTGGTGGGCAAGCCCGGCCTGGACGGGCACTCCAACGGTGCCGAGCAGATCGCGGTACGCGCCCGCGACGCCGGCTTCGAGGTGGTCTACCAGGGCATCCGCCTCACCGCCGGGCAGATCGTGGCCGCCGCGGTGGAGGAGGACGTGGACCTGGTGGGGCTCTCGGTGCTCTCCGGCTCGCACCTGGCGGCGGTACCGGCGGTACTCGACGGGTTGCGGGCCGCCGGCCGGCCGGATCTGCCGGTGGTGGTCGGCGGCATCATTCCTGCCCGGGACGCCGAGCACCTGCGCGCGGCCGGGGTGGCGCGGGTGTTCACCCCGAAGGACTTCGCCCTCACCGACATCATCGATGAGCTGGTCACCGTCATCCGGCAGGCGAACGACCTCTGACGCGCGGATTCCGCCGCGTGGGCCGGGACCCGCGGGGCGTCAGCGGTGGTCGTAGGTCATGCAGTCGGCCATGTCGGCGTCGGGGCCGACCCGGATCGCCGGTGCCTGGCACTCCAACTGCTCGTTGTGCCGGCAGTCGGCGCGCTGGCACGCCCCGACCTGGGCGATCTGTCCGTCGGCACCGGCCCGGACGGCGGGCATCTCGATGAAGGTGTGGCAGTGGGCGTGGTCCATGCTGCCGATGGTGATGGCGAAGGCGTGACAGTCGCCGGTGTGGTTGTACGCGCAGGCGGCGACCACACACTCCTGGACCCGGGGCATCTCCATTGCTGCGGTCATGACCCAACCTCCTCCGTTGATTGCCCCAATTTTAGGCTTTAGGGCGGGTTGAGGTGGCGCTTCGGCCGAGCCAGTGGTGCGCGGTCAGACGCGGAAGCCCGCCTCGCGTGCGGCCTGCCGCTCCCGACGCCGGTCCGCCCGGCGGCGCAGCATCCACGGGAGGAAGAGCAGGATGCCGACCAGGAACACCAGCACCAGCACCGGCAGGATGATCGCGACGAGCGACATGGCCACGCTTGTGGCGTCCTCGGCGGTGCTCGCCACCGGCGCGCCCACGCCGGCCGTGGCCGCATTGATCACCGGACGGGCGGTCGACTTCAGCAGGTGTACGCCGAGCGCGATGAGCACCCCGACCAGCACCGGCAACCACTGGCCGCCACTGGCGAAGAAGCTGTCCGGATCGCTCACCGTCACGGTCTCGGACGCGGACCCGGCCCCGAACGCCAGCCCGCCGGCCGTCGGTCGGACGACCGTCTGCACCAGGTCGTTTACGTGGTCCACCACGGGCACCTTGTCCGCCACGACCTCGACGACGAGCAGCACCGCGAGAATGCCCAGCACCCACTCGTTGCCGAGCCACTGCCACCCGCCAGGCAGGTCGATGACGCTTGTGTAGCGGGCCAGCGCACCCGTGATGAGAAGCGGGATGTAGGCGTTCAGCCCCGCCGAGGCGGCGAGGCCGGTACCGGTGAGCACTTCGAGCACCATCACAGCATGGCACCGGCACGCCAGTGCCGCTCGGTGGCGATGCCCGGTGACTCCGCTACCCTGCTCGGGTGCGGTTGGTGATTGCGAAATGCTCGGTGGACTATGTCGGACGGCTCTCGGCCCACCTCCCGCCGGCCACCCGGCTGCTGATGGTGAAGGCGGACGGATCGGTGTCCATTCACGCCGATGACCGGGCGTACAAGCCGTTGAACTGGATGAGCCCGCCGTGTCGGCTGGAGGAGGCCCCCGGCGTCTGGCGGGTGGTCAACAAGGCCGGCGAGGAGCTGCGGATCACCCTGGAGGAGATCTTCCAGGACACCTCGTACGAGCTGGGTGTCGATCCCGGGCTGCGCAAGGATGGCGTGGAGGCCCACCTCCAGGAGTTGCTGGCGGCCAACCCCGAGGCGCTGGGTGACGGGTACACCCTCGTCCGTCGCGAGTACATGACCGCGATCGGCCCGGTCGACCTGCTCTGCCGGGACGCCAACCAGGGCACGGTCGCCGTCGAGGTGAAGCGCCGGGGCGAGATCGACGGGGTGGAGCAGCTCACCCGCTACCTGGAACTGCTCAACCGGGATCCGCTGCTCGCCCCGGTCGCCGGGGTGTTCGCCGCGCAGGAGATCAAGCCGCAGGCGCGGGTACTCGCCACCGACCGGGGGATCCGCTGCGTGGTGGTCGACTACGACCGGCTGCGTGGCATCGAGCGCGACGAGCTGACGCTCTTCTAGGGAGTGCTGCGGTCACCGGCCGTAGAGCAGCTTGACCGCCTTCACCAGCCGGGCGACGTCGGCCGGGGTGCGCTCGAACGTGGTCGAGGGCAGCAGCGAACGACCCCGGCGGCGGGTGACGGCCTTGGCCCGGGCGAACTCGCGCAGCCCGTCCGCGCCGTGGATCCGGCCGAAGCCGGACTCGCCGACCCCGCCGAACGGCAGGGTGGACATGCCGGCGAAGGTGAGCGTCGAGTTGACCGAGGCCATGCCGGAGCGCAACCGCCGGGCGATCGCGACCGCGTGCTGCTGACCGAAGACCGAACCACCCAGCCCGTACGGCAGGGCGTTGGCCCGGGCGAGCGCCTCGTCGACGGTGCGGACCCGGTTGACCGTCAGGGTGGGTCCGAAGGTCTCCTCGCGTACGGCGGCAGCCTCCTCCGGCACCCCGACCAGCACGGTCGGGTACGCGTACGGCGGTTTCACCGCGTCCGGCCCGCCGAGCACAGCCCGACCGCCACGGGCAACCGCGTCCTCGATGTGTCGCCGGATGACGTCGAGCTGACTCGGCATGGTGATCGGGCCGATGTCCGCGTCCTCCGGGCCGACGGTGAGCCGCCCCGCGCGCTCGACCACCTTGTCGACGAACGCGTCGAAGACCGGCTCCACGGCGTAGGCGCGTTCGATGCCGATGCAGGTCTGCCCGGCGTTTGTCATCGCTCCCCAGACACAGGCCTCGGCGGCGGCGTCCAGGTCGGCGTCGGCGTCCACGATCATGGCGTCCTTGCCGCCGGCCTCCAGCAGCACCGGGGTCAGCGACTCGGCGCAGGCCGCCATCACCTTCTTCGCGGTGGCCGTGGAGCCGGTGAAGGCGAGCTTGTCGACGCCGGCCCGGCACAGGGCCGCGCCGACGTCACCGAGGCCGTGCACCGCGGTGAGCACCGAATGCTCGGGCACCACCTCGGCGAAGCTGTCGACGAGCCACTGACCGACGACCGGGGTGTATTCGCTCGGCTTGAAGACCACCGCGTTGCCGGCCGCGAGTGCGTACGCGATGGAACCGATGGGGGTGAAGACGGGATAGTTCCACGGGCCGATCACGCCGACCACGCCGTGCGGCTGGTACTCCAGGTGAGCCGAGAACTCGGCCAGGACGAGCCGCGAGCGGACCCGCCGGGGGCCCAGCACCCGCCGGGCGTTACGGGCCGCCCAGTCCACGTGCTCCACCGCCGTCACGATCTCGACGAGTGCGTCGGCGACCGGCTTGCCACCCTCGGCGTGCATCAGGCCGGCCAACTCTTCCATCCGCTGCGCGAGCAGCCGCCGCCAACGCAGCAGCCGCTCCCGCCGCCCGGTGAAGCCGAGCCCCGCCCACCACTGGCCGGCGGCGCGGGCCCGCTCGACGGCACGTTCGACGTCCACCGCGGCGGCGACCGGAACGCGCCCGGCCTCGTCGCCGGAGGCCGGGCTGGTCGAGATCAGGTGGTCGTCCTGGACCGTTGGGGTGCCGGGGGGTAGCACAGCCGTCATGGCGGAAGTCTAGACGCGAGAATTACTCGCCGGTAGGGGTAGGGAAACGGGCGAATCCTCCCGGCCGTCCGGGCGGTTGAATCGGACGAACCTCTCGTCCGGCTCGACAGTTCCGTTACTGACAGCCGTGGAAGATGTGAACACAAAGCACCCGGACGGTTGCCAGTACGCATCCGGCTGGATGGTGGAGGTGAGCACCCGGTGGTGACACGCTGACCCGGGATCGTCGCACGGGTGGAGGGGCTGAGACGTCCATGGAGGAACATCCGCAACTGATGCCGCTGCTGACGGTGGCCGCCGGGCCGATGCGGGGGCGGCGGTTCCGGCTGCTCCGCCGGCCGCAGGTGATCGGCCGGGATCCGGCGGTCGACATCGTGGTGCACGATCCGCACCTGAGCCGGCGACACGTCGAGATCTGGCGGGCCAGCGAGGGGACCGCCCTGGTGGATCTCGGATCCACCAACGGCACCTGGGTGAACGACCGCCGGGCCACCGAGGTCATCCACCTCAGCGACGGCGACGTGATCCGGATCGGCAGTACCGAGCTGAGATTCTTCGACCCGGGCGTGGCCCGGACGGACCCGGTGGGCCTGAGCTTCGAACTGCCCCGCCAGGAGCGGCGACCGATCCGACCGCTGCCCAACACGGTCGCGACGCCGGTGGTGCCTGGGCAGGCCGGCACACCGGACACGGCAGCCGTGGTCGGCGTCCGCCGCTGACGACCGAGCCTCGGTCACCACGCCGGCCAGGCAGGCGTGGGCGTCGGGCACCCACGACGGCCCGGACCCGTGGGTGCCGACCATATGGACCGGCGGTGTCGATCGTGGCAGCATGCCGCGGATGGAGACCCAGCAGCAGGTCGTCACCGCGAACGGAATCACCCAGGCCATCCGGGTGGCCGGACCCGCCGACGGGGTGCCGGTGCTGCTCGTGCACGGCAACTGCTCCTCGGCCGCCTTCTGGGAGCCGCTGGTACGCCGCCTGCCGGAGACCTTGCGGGTGGTCGCGCCGGATCTTCGCGGCTACGGCGCCACGCAGACCGCCCCGGTCGACGCCAGCCGCGGCCTGACCGACTTCGCCGATGACGTGGCGGCACTGCTCGACGAGCCGTCGCTCTTCGGCGAAGGTGCCCGGCCCGTGGTGGTCGGTCACTCGCTCGGTGCAGGAGTGGCGATGCGACTGCTGGCGGACAATCCCGACCGGCTTTCCGGGTTGCTGCTCGCGGCGCCGGTTTCCCCGTACGGCTTCGGAGCCACCCGCGACCTGGCCGGCACCCCGACCACGCCCGACCTCGCCGGCTCCGGCGCGGGCACGGCGAGCGGCGACTTCACCGCCCGACTCGCCGCTGGTGACCGCAGCGCCGAGGCGCGGACCAGCCCGCGCAGTGTGCTGCGGGCCGCGTACGTGGCGGACCCCTCCTGCCTCGGCGACGACGAGGAACTGCTGCTCGACAGCGTGCTCTCCACGGCCACCGGGACGGACAACTACCCTGGCGACGCGGTGGCCTCGCCGAACTGGCCGGGTAGCGCGCCGGGTGGTCGTGGCGTGCTCAACGCGCTCGCGCGCTTCCGGGTCGCCGAGGAACTGGTGGCCGTGACGCCCAAGCCGCCGGTCACCTGGATCCGCGGTGACGCCGACGTGATCGTCTCGGACACCTCGCTGTTCGACCTGGCGCAGCTCGGGGCGCTCGGCGTGGTGCCCGGCTGGCCCGGGCCGCAGGAGTGTCCGCCGCAGCCGATGATCGGGCAGACCCGCGCGGTGCTCGACCGGTACGCCGAGGCTGGCGGCAGCTACCGGGAAGTGACGCTGCCCGGCTGCGGGCACAGCCCACACCTGGAACGCCCGGCGGAGTTCGTCGCGGAGCTGCTCGCCCTCGCCGGGGTCGACCCGGTCTGACCAGCCCTGTCCACCCGTCGACCCCTGAGTGGGTAAACCGGGGCATCGGTGACATGTGCCACGGCGCCTCGACAACCGTGCGTCACGTGGCAGACTCGCGCGCATAACCTTAGCGGCCGTTCATGTCGGGCCGTGTCGTTGCGGACAGGGGAGGCCGGGTCGTGGCGCGCGAGTTCACCAGCGTGGGTGTGGTGGGTCTGGGCACCATGGGTGCCGGCATCGTCGAGGTCTTCGCCCGCAACGGCATCGACGTGGTGGCCGTGGAGGTATCCGACGCCGCGCTCGACCGTGGCCGGGTGATCCTGACCGGCTCGACGGACCGGGCGGTGGCCAGGGGCAAGCTCGCCGAGGCCGACCGGGACGCCCTGCTGGCCCGGGTCACCTTCGCCGTCGGGCTGGACGCGCTCCACTCGGTGGACCTGGTGATCGAGGCGGTCCCCGAGCACCTCGACCTCAAGCAGCGGATCTTCGCCGAGCTGGACCGGGTCTGCAAGCCCGAAGCCATCCTCGCCACCAACACCTCGTCGCTGAGCGTGACCGAGATTTCCGTGGCCACCGCGCGCCCCAACCAGGTCGTCGGCATTCACTTCTTCAACCCGGCGCCGGTGATGAAGCTGGTCGAGGTGGTACGCACGGTGGTCACCTCAGCCGACGTGGTGGCCGACGTGGAGGCGCTCTGCGGGCGACTCGGCAAGGTCGACGTCACCATCAGCGACCGGGCCGGGTTCATCGCCAACGCACTGCTCTTCGGCTACCTCAACCACGCCGTCGACATGTTCGAATCCCGGTACGCCACCCGTGAGGACATCGACGCGGCCATGAAGCTCGGCTGCGGACTGCCCATGGGGCCGCTCGCGCTGATGGACCTGATCGGCCTGGACACCGCGTACGAGATCCTGGACACCATGTACCGGCGCGGCGGCCGGGACCGGCGGCACGCCCCGGTGCCGTTGCTCAAGCAGATGGTGACCGCCGGGCTGCTCGGGCGAAAGTCCGGCCGGGGTTTCTACACCTACGAGCGGCCCGGCTCGCCGAAGGTCGTACCGGACGAGCAGACGCCGACCACGACGGACCCGGCGCTTACCGACGCGACCGTGACCAGGGTTGGCATCGGGAGCGCGAGGAGTGAGCTTGCGAGCCCCGCAGTCGTGACCAAGGTTGGCATCGGGAGCGCGAGGAGTGAGCTTGCGAGCCCCGCAGTCGTGACCAAGGTTGGCATCGTGGGTTCCGGGACGATGGCCACCGGGATCATCGAGGTCTTCGCCAAGGCCGGCTACGAGGTCGTCTCGGTGACCCGGGGTGCGGAGCAGTCGGCCAAGGTCTTCGAGGCGGTGCAGACCTCGCTCAACAAGGGTGTGGTCCGGGGCAGGCTCAGCGAGGCGGACCGGGACGCCGCGCTCGGCCGGATCAACTGGTCGGCGACGCTGGAGCACCTGGCCGACGTCGATCTCGTGGTCGAGGCGGTGGTCGAGGAACTCAGCGTCAAGAAGGCCCTCTTCGCCAGCCTGGACGAGATCTGCAAGCCGGGCGTGGGGTTGGCGACCACCACCTCCTCGCTGCCGGTGATCGAGGTGGCGATGGCCACCCAGCGCCCGGCCGACGTGGTGGGTCTGCACTTCTTCAACCCGGCCCCGGCGATGCCGCTGGTGGAGATCGTCCGGACGATCCGCACCTCCGCCGAGACCATCGCCACCGCTCAGGCCGTCAGTGCCACGCTGGGCAAGACCGGTGTGGTCTGCGGCGACCGGTCCGGCTTCATCGTCAACGCGCTGCTGTTCCCGTATCTCAACGACGCGGTGCGGATGCTGGAGGCCAGCTACTCCACCACCGACGACATCGACCACGCGATGAAGCTGGGCTGCGGCTACCCGATGGGTCCGTTCGAGTTGCTCGACGTGGTGGGCCTGGACGTGGCGCTGGCCATCCAGCGGGAGCTGTACCTGGAGCTGCGCGAGCCCGGGTTCGCCCCGGCGCCGCTGCTGGAGCACCTGGTCACCGCGGGCTACCTGGGCCGCAAGACCGGCCGCGGCTTCCGCGACCACACCCGCCGCTGACCGGGTGCCGGCAGCTCGACCGTACGCTTGACGACGTGAGTCCCCGTCGCAACCGTCCCCGCCGTGACGACGCGGTGCGCCTCGACACCGAGCGCGCCCGGCACGGCGTCGCCGCGGTCCAACAGTGGCGGGACGGCGAGTGGCAGGTGCGCGGCATCAGTGGCGGCGCGTCCACCAAGACGTACCGCTGTCCCGGGTGCGACCAGGAGATCCGTCCCGGCGTGGCGCATGTGGTGGCCTGGCCGGCGGACGGCCGGGGCGACCTGACCGACCGGCGGCACTGGCACACCGGCTGCTGGCGCGCCCGCGACCGGCGGGCCCCGGTGATCCAGCGCGGGCGCAGCGCCCCCCGTCACGGTTGACGACGCTGAGTCACCTTCGCGATCTTGGTCACGTGGCAAGCGGGGTGGTGGGTGGCACGGGACAATGGGCGGGTGAGTACACCGATCCGTGCCTCCTCGATTCTGCCGGGGCACCGGGAGGACATCGAGCTGCACACCGCGGATGACCTGCGGTTGGTCGGCGAGCTGGCCCGCCCGGTCGACCGGGAACCGGCCGCGACCCTGGTCTGCCTGCACCCGCTGCCCACCCACGGCGGGATGATGGACAGCCACGTGTTCCGCAAGGCGGCCTGGCGCCTGCCCGCCCTGGCCGACCTGGCCGTGCTCAGGTTCAACACCCGGGGCACCAGCAGTGTGCGCGGCACCAGCGAGGGCAGCTTCGACTCCGCCGTCGGTGAGCGCTTCGACGTCGCCGCCGCCATCGAGTACGCCGAGTTCCACGAGTTGCCGAACGTGTGGTTGCTGGGTTGGTCGTTCGGCACCGACCTGGTGCTGCGCCACGGCTGCGACCCGGCGGTGACCGGCGCGATCCTGCTCTCTCCGCCGCTGCGTTACTCCGGCCGGTCCGACCTCGCGCAGTGGGCCGAGTCGGGCAAGCCGCTTACCGCGCTGGTGCCGGAGTTCGACGACTACCTGCGCCCGGAGCAGGCCCGCGAACAGTTCGCGGCGATACCGCAGGCCGAGGTCGTCGGCGTACCCGGTGCCAAGCACCTCTGGGTCGGCGACGCCGAGACGGTGCTGGACGAGGTGGTCCGGCGGGTCAACCCGGCGGTGGCGGTGCCGTTGCCGACCACCTGGGACGGCCCGATGGAGACCGGCGACGCCAGCGCGTACGCGGACCGGACGGTCGCCGCGTTCGCGGACACGCCGGTGTCGGGTCCGCCGCAGCGCCGGGCCGACTGAGCTCCGCCGCAGCGCCGGGCCGACCGAGCTCCGCCTCAAGGTCGGGGCGACGGAGGCTGGGTGCCGATCCGCTCTGGTCGGCAGGTCAGCGGGCATCCTGGCGGGGGAGGACCACCTCACGGAGGATGAGCTGGATGGCGGCCACCGTCGGGATGGCGATCAGCGCGCCGATCACCCCCACCAGCGACACCCCGAGCAGCGCGGCCACCAGCGCCGCGACCTCGTTGACCTGCACCGAACGTCGCATGATCTTGGGGTAGATGAGGTAGTTCTCGACCTGCTGGTAGACCACGAAGAAGATCACGCAGGCGATGCCGACCGAGAGGTCGGTGGCGAAGCCGACCAGGCTGACGATCACGGCACCGAGGGTGGCACCGATCTGCGGGATGAGGTCGGTCACCGCGACCACCACCGCCAGCGCGAACGGGTACGGCAGGCCGACGATCAGCGCGAACACGAAGGTACTCGCCCCGGCCAGCACCGCGATGGCGAGCGCGCCGACCATGTACGCCCCGACCTTGGTCAGGATCTCGTCACCGATCAGTTGCACCCGCTGGCGACGGGAGCGCGGCACCAACGCGTAGCCGAGGTTGCGGAGCCGGTCGAAGTAGACCAGGAAGTAGATGGTCAGTACCAGCACGGTCAACACCCGGAAGACGGTGCCGAAGACCAGTTGGGCGCCGCCGAGCACCCCGCCCAACGCCCGGCCGACCACATCCGCGCTGGCCGCCTCCTGGGCGCGACGCATCAGGTCGAACTGCTCGACCAGATCGTTGACCGTCTCGTTTCGGCGTAGCGACTCCAGGTAGCTCGGCAGCTGCTCGATGAACTGCCCGGACTGGGTCACGATCGGCGGCACCAGCGCCAGCACCCCGGCGGCGAGCAGCGCCAGCACGATCAGCACGACTGTTGCCACGGCCAACCCGCGCGGGAATCCCCAGGATCGCAGCCGGACCACCGCCGGGTGCAGGCCCACCGCGAGGAAGAGCGCGATCACCACCAGGACCAGGATCCCGGCAGCGTTGCGCACCCCCAGATAGACCGCGTACGCGAGCAGCACGCCGAGCGCGCCGGTGAATCCGACCAGGAAACTGTTGCGCCTCAGCGGACGCCCGGGGGTGCCGAAACGATTGCTTTCCGTCCCCTCCGATCGCTGTGCCACGCCGGCCGTTGCGGTCTCCCCGGCTGGCACCGCGTTCTTCGTACCCCCGCCGGAGCCTGTCGCCGGCGCGCCCGGCGGCGTCGTCTCGCGGGTCTGTGTCGTGTCACCTCGACCTGCTTCGGGCTGTTCCGGCTCGTGCTGGTCGGGCTCGGCCGGCCTCGGCTCGGCCTCGTCGGGCTCGTGCTGTGCCATCCGGTCTCCCCGTCGGTCCTCCGGCGGTGCCGCCGGATCGTGCTGCCCCGGCCGGCGAGCCCTCTGCGCCGACCGAGTTGGCGGTGCGGGCGCGTTGGCGGCGAGCCGCCTGCGTCGACCCGAGTTGTGGTGCCGGCACGCTGTCGAGCTGAGGGCGTGGGTGGCTCAGCGTGCGACGGTGCGGCGAATCATGGCCGCTTGACCTTGTCGACGAAGGACCGCCAGGTCGACGGGGTGAACGCGAGCACCGGACCCTGCCGGTCCTTGCTGTCCCGGACGGCCACCACGCCGGGCAGGTTGTCGGCCACCTCCACGCAGTCGGTGCTGCCGCTGCGGGTGGAGGTGCGCCAGGTCGCGCCGTTCAGGGCCATGACTTCACCATTTCGTTGAGGAGTGCGATCGACTGCTGGCGGGACAGCGCCTCGTTGCGCACCGTCTCCCAGCGCGCCAACAGGGTAGCCAGATTCGCCTCGTTGTCGGTCGGTGACGCGGTCAGTTGGGTCTCCTGGCTCGCCACCCAGCCACCGTCCACACCTCGGGCCAACGAGAACGACCCGTAGAGGCCGACGTGCAGCCCGACGCTGAGTGGCACGACGTGGACGCTTACGTTCGGGCGCTCAGCGTAGGCGATCAGGTGCTCGATCTGGTGCGCCATGAGTGTCCGGAGACGCTCCTCCCGCCGATGCAGGACGGCCTCGTCGACGACAGCTATGAGCTGCGGCGGGTCGGGCTGGTCGAGGATGGCCTGCCGGTCCAGCCGCGCGGCGACCCGCTGCTCCACCTCCTCGTCGCTGAGCAGATCGTCGCAGCGGATCACCGCGCGGGCGTAGCCCTCGGTCTGAAGCAGCGCTGGGACCAGCGTCGGCTGGAAGACCCGGAGCTGCCGGGCCTGGCGTTCGGCGTCGAGCCAGGGCAGGAACCAGGATGGCTGCCCTTCCCGCTCGGCGATCCGCAGCAGCGACGCCAGCAGCCCGCCGGAGGTCAGCACCTCGTCGGCCCGGGCCAGGAGCTGACGATCGTACGGCCGGGCGCCGGTCTCGACGGCGGAGACCATGGACGCCGAGTAGTGCACCAGTTTCCCGAACTCCTCCTGGCTGTGCCCGGCGGCGACGCGTAGCCGGCGTAGCTGTGACCGGATCAGATCCGCCGTCGTCTGCTCCACACTGCCTCCACAATCACCTGCCGAGAAACACTCGGCGTCCCTCGGCGGCCTCCGGGTCACGCACCAGGGCCACCACCAGCCTCGATGCCTTCCGACAGTAGTGGTCCCGTCACCAAACTGTCAGCCATGCCGGATTCGTTCGTTGCCCGGAGGGCGCGGACGGGTTCAGGCGGGGGCCGCTCGCAATCCCCCTGCGAGCGGCCCTACCCAGACCCGCTCCGGGTGCATCTGGTGCCACTCCGGTGACACCAGATGTGTCCGGAGCCCTCCTCGCCGGAGCTTGATGTGTCAAATGCGCGCGCCGCCGTGCCGGCTCGACCACCACACACTCCGCTACGGCCGACCTGGTGCTGCCGCACCGACGGGCAGCCCTGGCCCTGCGGGGAGGCGCGACTACTACTGCGGGCGGAGTACGAACACAACCTGACCGGCCTGTCGATCCACCTCGCCGCCCGCCGCCACCCCCACCGACTCGTCGATCTTGCAGTTGTGGTCGCTGATTCGTCCACTAATACCCGGTATGCCCCGACCACAACTGCAAGATCGCGGGTGCGGGGTGCGGGGTGCGGGGTGCGGGGTGCGGGGTGCGGGGTGCGGGGTGCGGGGTGCGGGGTGCGGGGTGCGGGGTGTGGGGCAGCGTCCTCGACAACGGCGAGCCGCCTTGGGCGGCGGCTCGCCGTTGGGGGTGGGCCGTAGGTGATTCGGGCCAAATCTGGGGCGAGGTGTCAGTCGGAGGTGACCTTGCTGGGCTTGGCGCTGCGCTCGTCGGTGGTCGGCTTGGTCGGGCGCTTGCCGTTCTCGCCGGTGCTGGTGATCTTCGTCGGGGTGGCGCCTCGGCCGCCCTCGCCGGGTACCGCCGCCACCGTCGGCTCGCCGTCCAGTCCTTCGCTCGCGGTGCCGCCGTCGACGCTTGTCGGCTCGGCCACCGGCCGGCTCGGCGCGGGATCCTCGACAGTGGTGACCGGTTCCGCCACCGGCCTCGTCGCCGGCCCGGCATCGTCCCCGCTCGGCCGGTCACCGGCTCGGCCGCCCCCTACCGGGGCGTCGTCGCCGGGGCGGCTGGCAGCGCCGCCGGAGGGAGTGACCGCCGGCGTGTCGCCGGAGGGTTGAGTGCCGTTCGTTGAGGCGCCGGTAGGACGTGCTCCGTTGGTGGACGCGCCGGCAACCGCCGGTGCGGCCGAGCCGTCGGGCGCTGACGTGGCCTGTAGCCGCAGGCCGAGCAGCTTGCGCTCCAGCTCGTCGGACTCCTGTCGGGATTTCCACGTCTCCTGCCGCAGGTCGGCGAGCTGCTGCTGGGCCTTGGCGATCTCCAGCATCACCTGGGCGAGCTGCTGCCGGCCGGCCGCCGCCTCCTGCTGCGTGGCGGCGAGGTGCTGCTGGGTGGTGGCCAGGTGCTGCTGGGTGGTGGCCGCGTACTCCTCGAACTGGCGGCGGGACGCGGCGACGTACTCGTCCGCCTCGCGCCGCACGGCGGTGACGTGCTCGTCCGCCTCCCGCCGGGTGGTTTCGGCGTACTGGTCGGCGTCGCGGTGGGTGCCGGCCGCGTACTCGTCGGCCTCGCCCCGCACGGCGGAGACGTACTCGTCGGCCTCGCGTCGCTTCGCGGCCGACTCGGTCTCCGCCTGACGCAGCAGCTCACCGGCCTGCTCCTCGGCCCGCCCGCGCACCGTGGCGGCCTCCTGCTCGGCGGCCTGGCGGATCTGGTCGGCGCCCTGCTCGATCTCGTTCTTCCGCGCCGTGTACTCCGACTCCAGCTGGGACCGGCGGCTCTCGAAGCCGGACTCCAGCTCGGCGGTACGGGTGCGGATCCGCTCGTCCAGCTCCGCGTTGCGGGTCTTGTACTGCTTCTCCAGCTGATCGCGGCGGGCGGTGAACTCGCGTTCGGCGGTCGCCTTGCGCTCGGTCAGTTCCCGGTCGGCCGCCTCGCGTCGGCTGTTGACCTCCTTCTCCACCCCGGCCCGCCAGGCACCCAGCTCCTGCTGTGCCTGTGCCCGAGCGTGCTGCACGTACGCCTCGGTCTCGCCGCGCATGCGCTGGGCGTACGCCTCAGTCTCGGCGCGGGTGCGCTTGGCCGCCTCGGTCGCCTGGGTGCTCAGCCGCTCGGCCTCCTGGCGGGCCTTGTTGCGGGCGGCCCGGCCGGCCTCGGCGGCGTCGTCGATGATCTGCTTGGCCTCCTGCTGGGCCTTGGCATGGGTGGCTCGGCCGGCCTCGGTGGCCTGATCGACCAACCGGCGCGCCTCCTGCTGGGCCTTTGCGTGCACCTCCTTGGCGGCATCGCGAAGCTGGGTCGCCTCCTGCTGGGCGGTGGCGAGCGCCTCGCGGGCCGCGTCGCGCAGCTTGGTCGCCTCCTGCTGGGCCCGGCTGTGGATCTCCTTGGCCGCGTCCCGTAGCTGCGTCGCCTCCTGCTGGGCCCGGGCCAGGGCTTCCTGAGCGGACTTGCGGAGCCGGGCGGCCTCCTCCTTCGCGGACTTCGCGGCGGCCTCCGACTCGGCCCGGCGGGCCGCGGCCTGCCGCTCCTCCTCGGCCCGGCGGGCGGCCAGGGCGATCTCGAAATCCTTGAGCGCGGTGGCCGCCGCGACGCGGGCTTCCTCGATGATGTGCTCGGCGGCGGCCCGGCGGGCTTCGATCTCCTCGTTGGCGGCGGAGAGGATGTCCTCGGCCTGCTCCTCGGCCAGCGTGAGGATCTGCTCCACCCGCGGCCCGAGGTGCCGGAAGGCGGCCCGGTCGACGACCCCGACCTGCTTGCGAACCTGGGCGAGGTCGCGTTGCAGCACCTCGACCTGACCGGCCAGCTTGTGGATCTGGGTGTACGCCTGTTCCCGTTCGGCCGCGAGCGCGGCGATCTCGTGCTCCGCACGAGCGACGTATCGGTCGACCTGTCGTTTCTCGTACCCCCGCAGGGCGGACTCGAAGCTGGGCTCCGTGGTCACGTCCCCGCCGAGCGCGAACAGTTCCTCGCCGTGCGACATGCTCCCATCCTCACACGCATCGGGCCCTCCTGGGGCGATACGGACGCCCCTGTTGGGACCTACTTCACGGCTCGGGGAAGGCGACGCTGGTAGCCGGCCAGGCCCCGCGAAACGCAGGGCGGCGCGGGGTGTCACCGGTCACCCGATGTCACCCCGCGCCGTGGATCATGCCCCGGTGTACCTGGTCAGCTGGACGTTTCCGCGGCCACCTTGCCGTCCGCCCCGTCGGCCCCGTCCGCGCCGTCCGCCTTCTTGGCCGCCGGCTTGTCCGCCCCGGCAGCGGCGGCGTTGTTCGGCACGCCCGGAACGATGCCGGCCAGGCCGGAGAGCATCTGCCCGAGCTGCGAGGTGACGGCGTCCTTCTGCCGGGTGAGGTCCTCGACCTCGCGGCGCGCCGCCTGGGTGGTCAGCTCGGCCTCGGTGCGGGCCTCGTTGAGCAGGCGCTGCGACTCGGCGCGGGCCTCGCTCAGCGTCCGCTCGGACAGCGCCTTGGCCTTCTCCACCGTCTCGGTGGCGGTGCGCTCCGACTCGACCCGGCGGGCCTCGGCGCGCTGCTCGATCTCCTTGGCCCGGTCCTGCGCGGCGCGGGCCCGCTGCTCGGCCTCGTTGACCAGCTTCTGGGTCTGCGCGACCTGGGCGGCGTGCCGCTCCGACTCCTCGCGCTCGGCCTTCTCGCGCCGCTCCGCGAGCTGCAGCTCCAGGGCCTGGAGGTCCTTGTCGCGCTTGTCGCGGGCGTCGGTGAGCAGCTTCGTCGCCTCGGCGCGCTTCTCCTCGGCCTCGCGGGCGGCCTTGGCCCGCTGCTGGGTGATCTCGCGTTCGGCGGTGGCACGCAGGGTGGCCACCTCGCGTTCCACGGTGGACTTCAGCTCGGCGACCTCGTGGGCGGTCACCGTACGCAGCTGCTTGGTCTCCCGATCCGCGTCGGCGCGCAGCGTGTCGGCCTCGCGGCGGGCCTGGACGCGCACCTCGGCGGCCTCGCGCTCGGCGGCGGTACGGACGTTGCCCGCCTCGCGCTCGGCGGTGGCCTTCATGGCCGCGGCCTCGGCGCGCGCCTTGTCGGTGATCTCCCGCGCTTCGAGGCGGGCGGCCGAGAGGATGCCCTCCGACTCGCGCTTGGCCTCGTTGCGGTGGTCGTTGGCCTGCTCCTCGGCGAGCCGGAGGATCTGCTCGACCCGGGTGCCGAGGCCGGACAGCGTGGGCCGGCTGTTCTCCTCCAGCTGCTTGCTGGTGTCGGTGAGCTTCTGCTCAAGGGCAGTGAGTCGCTGCTCGGACTGCCGGAGCCGGCGCTGCGCGTCGTTGAGCGCCTGCTCGGCGTCGGCGCGGTCCTTGTTGGCCTGGCTCAGCGCTGCGTTGAGCCGGCCGATGAAGTCGTCGACCTGACCGGTGTTGTATCCGCGCAGGCCAACCGTGAAATCTGGCTGCGAGTTCGCGTTATCGAAGAACGCGAGAGGGGAGGACTGCTGCTGGGGCATTGGGACATACTGGCAGACTCCCTGGGGTGCTTCGCAAGAGCGTGCCGCCCTTTGCCGTCCGCATTACATGGTCAACTCCGGGTGGTGGTCGACCACCGGCGCGACATGCGATCTTGCCAGCTCCGGGGCGAGCCGGATGGCACGGAGCGTGACATGGAAAAGGGCCGTGGCGCGGTGGCGCACGGCCCTTTGTTTCCGGTGTCGCCCTCTCGCACGAATGGGCGTCGGGCCGCCCGTGTGGAAAGCCAATCGGCGATCACCGAATGGCCATCGGTGCCTCGGCCGTCAGGTCAGCGCCCACGGAACCGGTTGATGGCCTCGGCGTGGCGGGCGCGCAGCTCGGGGTCGCGTACGCCGAGTCCGTCCTCTGGGGCCAGACAGCGGACGCCGACCTTGCCCTGGTGGGCGTTGCGGTGCACCTCGTACGCGGCCTGGCCGGTCTGCTCCAGCGCGTACGTCCTCGACACCGTGGGGTGGATCTTCCCCAGCGCCACCAGCCGGTTGGCCTCCCACGCCTCACGGTAGTTGGCGAAGTGGCTGCCCACGATGCGCTTGAGATGCATCCAGAGGTAGCGGTTGTCGTACTGGTGCAGGAAGCCGCTGGTGGAGGCGCAGGTGACGACGGTGCCGCCGCGCTTGGCGACGTAGACGCTGGCACCGAAGGTCTCCCGGCCCGGGTGTTCGAAGACGATGTCCGGGTCCTCGCCGCCGGTGAGTTCCCGGATCCGCTCGCCGAAGCGGCGCCACTCGTCCGGATCCTGGGTCTGCTCGTCGGACCAGAACCGGAAGCCCTCGGCGGAGCGGTCGATGACCAGCTCGGCGCCCATCCGCCGGCACAGCTCCGCCTTCTCCGGCGAGGAGACGACGCAGACCGGGATGGCGCCACCGTTGAGCGCCATCTGGGTGGCGTAGCCGCCCAGGCCGCCCGAGGCGCCCCAGATCAGCACCACGTCGCCCTGCTTCATGTTCGCGCCGTGGTGCGACACCAACTGGCGGTACGCGGTCGAGTTGACCAGCCCGGGGCTGGCCGCCTCCTCCCAGCTCAGGTGTGCCGGCTTGGGCATGAGCTGGTTGGCCTTGACCACGGCCAGCTCGGCCAGGCCGCCGAAGTTGGTCTCGAACCCCCAGATCCGCTGCTGCGGGTCGAGCATCGTGTCGTCGTGACCGGCCGCGTCCTCCAGCTCGACCGACAGGCAGTGGGCCACCACCTCGTCGCCGGGGCGCCAGCGACTCACCCCGGCACCGACCCGTAGCACCACCCCCGCCGCGTCCGAACCGACCACGTGGTACGGCAGGTCGTGCCGGCGGGCCAACTCGGAGGTGCGGCCGTAACGCTGGAGGAACCTGAAGGTGGACAGTGGCTCGAAGATGCTGGTCCAGACGGTGTTGTAGTTGATGGCGCTGGCCATCACCGCGACCAGTGCCTCGCCCGGGCCGAGTTCGGGGGTGGGCACCTCCTGGAGGTGCAGTGCCTTGCGGGGGTCCTTGTCCCGGGTGGCCAGGCCGTCGAACATCCGGGTCTCTTCGGCCCGGACGACCACACCCCGGTAGCTCTCCGGTACCGGCAGTCCGGCGACGCCGGCCAACTCGCGCGCCGGGTTGACCGACCCGTCCGCCGCCATGATGGCTTCGAGGATGTCGTGCACGGTGACCTCCGGTTCTCGCCGCGCCAGCGGCGGGCCTGGGGCTGCCATCGTCGACGCTTGTCGGCGGCGATCACCATGTCGGCCGCCACCACATCCCGCGTCTTCGGGCTACCTGTGAGGCCGGAGGTTACTGAACGGTAGCTAGGGTCGGAAGCCTCCTGTGAAAAAGTGCATCGGCCGCTGCGCGGAGGTGCATGCTCGTTCCGGTAAGCGCACACCTCCGTGCTCGCGGCGGCCGTGCCCGGCCGGCGAGTCAGTGGGACGCGGCCGGTTGCACCAGCTCGATCAGCACGCCGCCGGCGTCCTTCGGGTGCACGAAGTTGATCCGTGAATCTGCGGTGCCACGCTTCGGGGTCTCGTAGAGCAGCCGTACGCCACGTTCGCGCAGCGCCGCGCAGGCCGCGTCGATGTCGATCACCGTGTACGCCACCTGCTGAACGCCCGGGCCGTTGCGGTCCAGGAACTTCGCGATCGTCGACTCCGGGGTCAGCGGCGCGAGCAGTTGCACGCAACCGCCTTCGGTGCTCGGGCCGACCGCCAGCATCGCCTCCCGGACACCCTGCTCGGTGTTGATCTCCTTGTGCACGCAGCGCATCCCGAACGTGCGCTGGTAGAAGTCGATGGCGGCGTCGAGGTCGGGTACCGCGATCCCGACATGGTCGATGCGGCGCAGCCCGATGTCTGTGACATAGTCGGCAGCGGGCTCGACAGGGGAGTTCTGAGGCATGACGTTAGTCTGGCCGAACAATCGTTAAGGCGTACAGGTCGGCACCCCCTCGGAGGCAGGTATGGCTTCGGTGATCGTCAGCGGCGCGCGGACCCCGATGGGGCGCCTGCTGGGCAACCTCAAGGACCTACCGGCGACGAAACTCGGCGGCATAGCGATCTCCGCCGCGCTCGAACGGGCGGGAGTCGCACCTGACCAGGTGCAATACGTGATCATGGGGCAGGTGCTCCAGGCGGGCACCGGGCAGATCCCCGCCCGGCAGGCGGCCGTCGAGGCGGGCATCCCGATGTCCGTACCGGCCCTGACGATCAACAAGGTCTGCCTCTCCGGGCTCGACGCGATCGCCCTGGCCGACCAGCTGATCCGGGCCGGTGAGTTCGACATCGTGGTGGCCGGCGGGATGGAGTCGATGACCAACGCCCCGCACCTGCTGCTCGGCCAGCGTGGCGGCTACAAGTACGGCGACGTGGTGATCAAGGACCACATGGCGCTCGACGGGCTGACCGACGCGTGGGACTGCTGCTCGATGGGGGAGTCCACCGAGCGGCACGGCAGCACCCGGAGCATCACCCGTCAGGAGCAGGACGAGTTCGCGGCCAGCAGCCACCAGCGCGCGGCCGCCGCCCAGAAGAACGGCCACTTCGCCGAGGAGATCACCCCGGTGGTCATCCCGCAGCGCAAGGGTGACCCGCTGGTGATCAGCGAGGACGAGGGCATCCGGCCGGACACCACCGCCGAGTCCCTGGCCAAGCTCCGTCCGGCGTTCACCGCCGACGGCACCATCACCGCCGGCAGTGCCTCACCGATCTCCGACGGGGCCGCCGCCGTGGTGGTGATGAGCAAGGCCAAGGCCAAGGAGCTGGGCCTGGCCTGGCTGGCCGAGGTGGGTGCGCACGGCAACGTGGCAGGCCCGGACAACTCCCTGCACTCGCAGCCGTCGAACGCCATCCAGCACGCCCTGCGCAAGGGCGGTCTGGCCGTCTCCGACCTGGACCTGATCGAGATCAACGAGGCCTTCGCGCAGGTCGGTATCCAGTCGACCCGTGATCTCGGGATCAGTCCGGACAAGGTCAACGTCAACGGCGGGGCGATCGCGCTCGGCCACCCGATCGGCATGTCCGGCGCCCGGCTGGTGCTCAGCCTCGCGCTGGAACTCAAGCGGCGTGGTGGCGGCACCGGCGCGGCAGCGCTGTGCGGGGGTGGCGGCCAGGGTGACGCACTGATCATCCACGTTCCCGACCCCAGCGAAACCGATCTGTGAGCGAGTCGAACACCCGCGTTCCGGCGACGGCCACCGGTTCGGTGCGCCGCAGCCGGGACGTACCGATGCTTGTCGAACGGGCCCGCGACGGTGACCCTCGCGCGGTCGCCCGGCTGATCACCCTGGTCGAGTCGGGCGACGAGACCGTGCCGGCCATCGCCGCGGCGCTCGCCCCGTACACCGGACGGGCCCAGGTGGTCGGACTGACCGGCTCGCCGGGGGTGGGCAAGTCCACCACCACAAACGAGTTGGTCCGGGCGCTGCGGGCCCACGGCCACCGGGTCGGCGTGCTGGCCATCGACCCGTCCAGCCCGTTCACCGGCGGTGCGATCCTCGGTGACCGGGTGCGGATGCAGGACCATGCCACCGACCCGGGCGTCTACATCCGCTCCATGTCCAGCCGGGGGCACCTCGGCGGGCTGTCGGCGGCGACCCCCCAGGCGGTGCGGGTGCTGGAGGGCGCCGGCTGCGACGTGGTGCTGGTGGAAACCGTCGGCGTCGGGCAGGCCGAGGTCGAGGTCGCCTCCCTGGCCGACACCACGCTGGTGCTGCTCGCGCCGGGCATGGGCGACGCGATCCAGGCGGTGAAGGCCGGCATCCTGGAGATCGCCGACGTCTTCGTGGTCAACAAGGCCGACCGGGACGGTGTCGACGCCACCGTCCGGGACATCCAGGGCATGATCGCCCTCGGCGAGCGCGGGCCGGGTGAGTGGCGTCCGCAGGTGGTGCGGGCGATCGCCGCCCGCGGTGAGGGCATCGACGATGTCGCCGCCGCCATCGACAAGCACCGCGCCTGGCTGGTCGAGCACGACGAGTTGCGGCGTCGGCGCGAGGCGCGGGCCGCCGCCGAGGTCGAGGCGATCGCGCTCGGCGTGCTCCGCGCCCGGATCGGCTCCCTGCGCGACGGTACGCAACTGCCGGCGCTCGCCGCCGAGGTGGCGGCCGGTGCGACCGATCCGTACGCCGCAGCCGACGCCCTGCTCGCTCAGCTCTCCGGCTGACCGCGTCCACTGCGGACCGCCGGGGACGGTTAGGCTCGCACCGCCGCGCGGGTGCGCGGACACTGCGACGGCCGCTGGGGGACGCATGGACCACGAGATGACGCAGGAGTTGGCGATGACGCCAGACGCGGTGGCGGGCGGGCGTACGCACATCTCGGACGAGGTGGTGGAGAAGATCGCGGTGGCCGCGGCGAAGGCCGTGCCCGGCGTGGTCGAGCTGGGTGGCGACATCGCCCGGTTCTTCAACGCCGTGCTGGACCGGGTGGGGCTCGACCAGGTCGGCGACGCGCGCCGGGGCTGCTCGGCGCACGTCACCAACGGCGGTGCCGTGATCAACCTCGTGATCGTGACGGACGCCGGGCATCCGGTCCCCGAGGTGACCACGGCGGTGCGGGTCGAGGTGACCCGGGCGGTCGAGGCGTACGGACTGCGGGTCGACGAGATCAACATCCGGGTGGACGACGTGGCCATCGACGGTCCCGTCGCCTGAGTTCGCGCAGCTCGGGTTACCGGTCGGTACGAACTGCCTTATCGATCGTTCAGGTAAGGGCTCTACACTCGATTGCAGTCGAGGACTCGAGGAGGAGCCCGGGGATGAACGCCGACGACATCGCGGCCGGGCGGGCCCGCTGGCAGGCCCGCTACGACTCTGCGCGCAAGCGGGACGCCGACTTCACCACGCTCTCCGGGATGCCCGTCGAGCCGGTATACGGTCCGCCGGAGGGCGCCGCGTACCCGGGCTTCGAGCGGATCGGCTGGCCCGGGGAGTTCCCCTACACGCGGGGCCTCTACCCGACTGGCTACCGGGGACGGACCTGGACCATCCGGCAGTTCGCCGGGTTCGGCAACGCCCGGCAGACCAACGAGCGCTACAAGATGATCCTGGGCGCCGGTGGCGGCGGCCTCTCGGTCGCCTTCGACATGCCCACCCTGATGGGGCGCGACTCCGACGACCCGCAGTCGCTCGGCGAGGTGGGCCACTGCGGGGTGGCGGTGGACAGCGCAGCCGACATGGAGGTGCTCTTCGACGGCATCGACCTGGCCGGGGTCACCACGAGCATGACCATTTCCGGCCCGGCAGTGCCGGTGTTCTGCATGTACCTGGTCGCCGCCGAGCGTCAGGGCGCCGACCTGTCGAGCCTGGACGGGACGCTGCAGACCGACATCTTCAAGGAGTACATCGCGCAGAAGGAGTGGCTGTTCGACCCGGAGCCGCACCTGCGCCTGATCGGCGACCTGATGGAGTACTGCGCGGCGGAGATCCCGCGCTACAAGCCGCTGTCGGTCTCCGGGTACCACATCCGCGAGGCCGGCTCGACGGCCGCGCAGGAACTGGCGTACACCCTGGCCGACGGCTTCGGCTACGTCGAGCTGGGGCTCTCGCGCGGGCTCGACGTCAACGTCTTCGCTCCCGGGCTGAGCTTCTTCTTCGACTCGCACGTCGACTTCTTCGAGGAGATCGCCAAGTTCCGTGCCGCCCGTCGGATCTGGGCCCGCTGGCTGCGCGACGTCTACGGCGCCACCAGCGAGAAGGCGCTCTGGCTGCGGTTCCACACGCAGACCGCCGGCGTGTCGCTGACCGCGCAGCAGCCGGTCAACAACGTGGTACGCACCGCCGTCGAGGCGCTCGCCGCCGTGCTCGGTGGCACCAACTCGCTGCACACCAACGCCCTGGACGAGACCCTCGCCCTGCCCACCGACGAGTCCGCCGAGATCGCCCTGCGGACGCAGCAGGTGCTGATGGAGGAGATCGGGGTGACAAACGTGGCCGACCCGCTGGGCGGCTCCTGGTACGTCGAGGCGCTCACCGACCGGATCGAGGCCGAGGCGGAGGAGATCTTCGCCCGGATCCGCGCGCTCGGCGGCGACGGCCCGCACCTGATCGGGCCGATGACCTCCGGCATCCTGCGCGGCATCGAGGACGGCTGGTTCACCGGACAGATCGCCGAGGCCGCGTTCGCGTACCAGCAGGCGCTGGAGAAGGGCGACAAGAAGATCGTCGGCGTCAACTGCCACACCGGTACGGTCGCCAAGGAACTGGAGATCCTGCGCATCTCGCACGAGGTGGAGCTGGAACAGCGCCGGATGCTGGCCGAGCGCAAGCACGGTCGGGACGACGCCCGGGTACGTGCCGCGGTCGAGGCGATGGTGGCGGTGAGCCGTACCGGGGAGAACATGATCCCGGCGATGCTCGACGCCGTCCGGGCGGAGGCGACCCTCGGCGAGATCTGCGACGCGCTGCGCGCCGAATGGGGCGTTTACCGCGAGCCCGCACGGTTCTGACCTTCGCCCCACCGGCGCGGCTGGGCAGGGGTGACAGTGGCAACTGTGCGGGCCGAGGCTGATCCGAGTTCGGCGAACTGCGTGCGAGACTAGATAACCATGAGCGACCCACGGATCACCTCGTCGATCTTTACCCGCGGCGCGGTCGACCTCAGCGCGCTGCGCACCCCTGCCCCCAGTTCCACACCGGCTCCGGTCCAGGCCGGCCCGCCCGCCGGGGCACCCGGTGGTGCCGTCGGCGGGGTCACCGTCGTCGACGTGACCGAGGCGACCTTCCAGTCGGAGGTCCTGGAGCGCTCGTTGACCACACCGGTCGTGGTCGACTTCTGGGCTGAGTGGTGCGAGCCCTGCAAGCAACTCTCTCCGGTGCTGGAACGGCTGGCGGTGGAGGGCGGCGGTGCGTGGGTGCTCGCCAAGGTCGACGTGGACGCCAACCCGCGGCTCGCGCAGATGTTCCGGGTCCAGGGCATCCCAATGGTGTACGCGGTGGTCGGCGGGCAGCCCGTCGACGCCTTCTCCGGCGTGGTACCCGAGGCGCAGCTTCGCCAGTGGATCCAGGCCGTGCTCAAGGCCGGCGGGGTGAGCGTGGCCGAGCCGGAGGACCCACGGCTCGACGAGGCGGACGACGCGCTGATGAGTGGCGACCTGGACGCCGCCGAGCAGGCGTACCGGAAGATCCTCGCCGAAACCCCGGCGGACGCTGCGGCCGAGGCCGGGCTGGCCCAGGTGGGACTCGCCCGCCGGGTGGCCGGGGCGGATCCGCAGGCCGCGCTCACCGCTGCGGCGGCCGACCCGGACGATGTCGACGCCCAACTGCTCGCCGCCGACATCGAGGTGCTCAGCGGCCTGGCCGATCAGGCGTACCAGCGCCTGGTCGGGCTGGTCCGCCGCACCGCTGGCGACGACCGCGAGAAGGTCCGTCAGCACCTGGTCGGCCTGTTCACCATCGCCGGGCCAGAGGATCCCGCAGTCGCCTCGGCCCGCCGGGCCCTGGCCAGCGCCCTGTTCTGAGTACCTGCCACGCCAGCGCGGGCCGGCGTGTCGCCGGCCCGCTCCCCACACCGGAGGACGGGAGCCCAGGTGAGCGCGAGGAGTGAGCTTGCGAGCCCCGCAGTCGCGAACGAAGGCGGCCCATGATGCGCCGGATCGCCGTCCTCGACGCCCCGAGCAACCTCGGTCTGCGCCCGCCCACGCCTACCTCCGTTCCGGGCTGCGGGAAGGCGCCCGGTGCGCTACGGGACCAGGGGCTGCTGCCCCGGTTGCGCGCCCGTGACGCGGGTTGCCTGACCCCGCCCCGTTACGACGCCGGTGACTGGCGACCCGGCGACGGTGTCTGCCACGCGCGGGACATCGCCGGCTACTCGGCGGCACTGGCCGACCGGATCGGCGCGATCATCGACCGGGGCGAGTTCCCGGTGGTCCTCGGCGGTGACTGCTCGATTCTGCTCGGCTCGGCGCTGGCCATGCACCGGCTGGGTGAGGCGGTCGGCGGCCGGATCGGGCTGGTCTTCGTCGACGGCCATTCCGACTTCCGGCACCCCGGAAACGCCTCGTACGTGGGTGCGGCGGCGGGTGAGGATCTCGCCCTGGTGACCGGTCGGGGCCAGGCCGACCTGGCGGCCATCGAGGGCCGGCGACCCTACTTCCGGGACGTCGACGTGGTGGTGCTCGGCATCCGTGCCCAGGATGAGTACCGGCTCGACCTGCAGGCCGCCGGGATCATCACCCGACCGGTGCCGGCGCTTCGCGCCGAGGGCGCGGCGCGTACCGCCCAGTGGGCGCACGAGCAGCTGGCCGACTGCGCCGGCTACTGGGTGCACGTCGACGTGGACGTGCTCGACCCCGCCGTGATGCCGGCGGTCGACGCACCCGATCCGGGGGGCATCGCCTTCGCCGAGCTGGAGATTCTGCTCGCCGGTCTGGTCGACACCCCGCACTGCCTCGGTGTCGAGCTGACCGTCTTTGACCCCGACTACGACCCGGATGGCGCGTACGCCGCAGAGATCGTCAACACCGTGGTATCCGGCCTGCGTCCGGTGACCGCCCCCGGCTCGGCGCCGCCCCGGCTGCGTCCCGAGGAGAGGCCCCGCCCCACCCCCGGCCCGCGCCGGAGCATCGACCAGCTCGCCCCCGCGGCTGCACCGGCACCGCTCGACCTCGGCCAGGTCTACGACGATGACCCGAGCGGTGGTCGCCCGACCGGGGGTGAAGCGGGCGGCGGTCGTCCGAGCGGCGGTGGCGTGGGCGGCGGTGGCGTGGGCGGCGGTGGCGCGGGCGCGGACGGCGGTGACCTGGTCGAAGGTGGCCTAACTGACTGTGACCCGGCCGATGGCGGTGTAGCCGATGGTGACCTGGGCGGCGCCGGTGTCCCGACGGAGGCCACTCGTCCGGCGACCGCCACCGGCGGGCCGGCCGCCTGACCACCCACGACCGCTTCCGGCTGGCCGCGCTTTCCAGCGGTTGCCGTTGGGCCTTTCTTGCGGGCGGACCGAGGCGGCAGGGCGCGAAGGGGTGCGGCGTTCAGTCGGCCAGAGCGCGCAGGAAGCGCTCGGCGATCGGTACCGCGGTGCCGCTGCCCGAGCCGCCCTTCTCCACGAAGACGGCGAACGCCACCTCGCCCTGCCAGCCGACGAACCAGGCGTGGGTGTTCTCCGGGTTGTCGTCGTACTCGGCGGTGCCGGTCTTGCCGTGCACCGGCTCGCCCGGCACGTCCCGCAGCGCCGTGCCGGAGCCGCTGGTGACCACCTCGCGCATCATGTCCTGAACCGCCGCGACCGCCTCGGGCTTCAACTGCGGTCCCGGCCCGGCTGCCGGGGTCGGCGCCGGATCCGACAGCAGCTTCGGCGGGATGAACTGGCCCCGGGCCACCGCTGCGGTCGCCGCCGCCATGGCCAGCGGGCTGACCACGGTCGTACCCTGGCCGATCGCCGCGGCGGCCTGTTCGGTGGCGCCGCCGCCCGCCGAGACCTTGCCGGTGAACGCGTCGAGGCCCAGGTCCCCCCACTCGCCCTCCAGACCCAGGGTGCGTCCGGCGGCGGCCAGACCATCCGCGCCCAACTGGGGGGCGAGCGCGGCGAAGGCGGTGTTGCACGACTCGGCGAAGTCGGTGCGGAACGGCACCTCGCCGAGGGCGAAGTCATCGGAGTTCTTGAAGGAACGTCCGTCCACGACGAACCTCTTCGGGCAGGCGACGGTGGTGTCGGGGGTCACCGCTCCGCGTTCGATCAGCCCGAACGCGCTGACCATCTTGAAGGTGGAGCCGGGTGGCACCTGCGCGGTGAAGGCCAGGTTCTCCCCGGCGGCACCGGGGCCGTTGGCGGCGGCGAGCACGGCACCGTCGGTGACCCGTACGGCCACCAGGGCGGACCGTCGGCGTTCCCCGCGCAGCGCCCGGTCGGCGGCGTTCTGGGTGGCCACGTCGAGCGTGGTACGAACCGGCTGGCCGGGCTGGGGCTCACTGCGGAACACCTCGGTGCCGGTCGGCTCCACCGTGCCGTCCGGCCCGGCGCGGTTGATGACGACGGCCAACCCCGGTACGCCGCGTAGCCGTTCGTCCCAGCGGCCCTGTAACCCACCGTGACCGACGAGGTCGCCGGGGGAGTAGCGGTCTGGATGGTTGGTGAGGTCCTCGGCGTACGCCGGGTCGACGCTGCCGAGCACCGCCCGGGCGAACTCGCGGGTCGGTGCGAGGTCCAGCTTGTCGGTCGGGAACTTCGTCCCCGGCAGGTCGTAGATGCGTGGCTTGATCTGCCGGTACGCCTCGTCGCGCAGGGTGACCACCTCGACGAACGCGTCCGGTTTCGCGTCCTTCAGCCGTTTGGGGAGGTCCGACAGGTCGACCGGCGGGGTGATCGCCGGCCGGATGGCGCGGAACGCGGCGTCCAGCTCGCGGACCATCGCCTTGACGTCGGTCACCTCGCTCGGCCGCAACCCCACCCGGACCACGTCGCGCGGCGCCACGATCGGCTCGCCGGCACCGTCGAGCACGGTCGCCCGGGGCGCGCGGTCCCGCCGCAGCCCCAACCGGTCGCCCCGGGTCAGTTGTTCCTGGACGATCTGGGGCTCCCAGATCACCTGCCACTGGTCGTCCTGGCCCTGGGTGAGTCGCACCGGCCGGTCGTACGCCCAACTCGTCCCGCCCGGCAGCGTCCACTCCGCCCGGATGCTGGCGGTGGCGGTGTCCCGGACCACCTCGGGATCGCCCTGACGGGCCAGCGCGAGCGGAGCGTCGACAAGTTCGCCGGAAAGCTCGCGGATCTCCCGGACGACGTTGGCGGCGGAAATCTTCGCGCCGGTCGCGTCGACGAAGCCGACCGAGTTGAGGTCGCCCTTGCGCCAGCCGTCGAGGAAGGCGTCGACGGTGCGCTGCGGGCCGTCCTCGCCGGAGCAGGCCACCAGACTGGTCGCTAAGACCAGGCAGGCGACGGCGACGGTCAGTGGCGACCGGCTGTGGCGTTGTCGGCGCGGAACGTACATCTGGTGCTTCCTCCTGGTCGGCTGCTCCGCACGCTAGTACGGCGAGGCGACAGCCACTGTCCCGGCCGGGCCCGGTCAGGTGAAAAGACGGTCTCGTGACGGTGTGATGAACAACATCAGGCGGGGTACTCCGAACCCGGCCGAACCTCGTACCGCAACGGGTGAAAGGACGACGTCGGAGATCCGGATGTCCGGCCGGTGGTCCGCTGACGGAGAAGCCGATCGGTCGGCCTAGGCTTGGCGGCAGAGTGACCCACAGCGTTGTGGGTCGAGGGGAGTGGCACCGATGGACCGGCGTCCGGCGATCAAACCGGAACCCGACCTCCGGCAGGTTGACACCGGCCGGGACGACAGTTTCGACACCACGACCGACGGGGACGGTTTCGGTCGGCTAGACACGGGTGCGACCGGGATGACCGGTTCGAGCATCGACACCCTCTACGATCTGGGACTACCGCCGGAGGCGCTGGCCGGCGACGTCGAGGACGCCGAGTTCGACGAGCCGGTGCCCAACGCCGAGCGACTGGTGGCCCAGGCCGTGTTGCTGGCTGGCGACGACCACGACGCGGCGACCCTGGTGGGCAGGTTCTGGCGGTTCGCGCCGGACGAGGAACTGATCGGGTTCACCGCCGAGGAGATGCTCGACGCCGCCCGCGCGCACCGGGAACTGGCCCGGCAGCGGGTGCCGGGTGAGTTGAAGCTGCGAATCCACTCACCCGACGCCGAGCAGCACCACAGCGTCATCGAGATCGTCACCGACGACATGCCGTTCCTGGTCGACTCGGTCACCGCCCTGCTCAACACCCACCATCTGGACGTGCACCTGCTGGTGCACCCGCTGGTCGTGGTGCGTCGGGAGCCGTTGGGTCGGCTGGTCGAGGTCGCCGCCGACGTGGAGCCGGACGACGCGATCTCCGGCGACCTGGTGGAAAGCTGGATGCGGATCGAGATCGACCCGGTCCGCGATCCGGAGGAGCGGGACAAGCTACGCCGGGAACTGCAACGGGTGCTGACCGACGTGCGGGAGGCCGTCGAGGACTGGCCGAAGATGCGCCAGAGTGCCCTCGCCCTCGCCGACGAGTTGGCCGCCGCGCGAACCAGTGACAACCGGCCACCGGTCCCGGAGAAGGACATCACCGACTCGGTCGAACTGCTGCGCTGGCTCGCCCACGACCACTTCACCTTCCTCGGGTACCGGGAGTACCGGCTGGTGCCGAATTCGGCCGAGGGCGGGCCGGCGCTGGAAGCGGTGCTCGGCACCGGCCTGGGCATTCTGCGTCAGGACTCGCCGGAGGCGCGGGCGCTGTCCTCGATGACACCCGAGGCGCACGAGAAGGTCACCGAGAAACGCCTGCTGATCATCACCAAGGCGAACTCGCGGGCCACCGTGCACCGCTCGGCATACCTCGACTACATCGGCTTCAAGATCTTCGACGAGAACGGCGAGGTGGTGGGCGAGCGGCGCTTCCTGGGCCTGTTCTCCACCGCCGCGTACCGGACCAGTGTCCAGGAACTGCCGGTGGTCCGACGCAAGGTCGCCGAGGTGCTGGACCGTTCCGGGCTGAGCCTGCGCAGTCACTCCGGCAAGGATCTGATGCAGATCCTGGAGACGTACCCGCGCGACGAGCTGTTCCAGATCAAGACCGACGACCTGTACCACGCGGTCATCGGGGTGCTGCGGATGGCCGGCCGCCGGCAGTTGCGGGTGTTCCTGCGCCGGGACGCGTACGGGCGGTTCATCTCCTGTCTGATCTACCTGCCCCGGGACCGGTTCACCACCCAGAACCGGCTGCGTATGCAGGACATCCTGCTGCGCGAGCTGAACGGTGTCGGGGTGGACTACACCACCCGGGTGACCGAGTCGATGCTGGCCCGGGTGCATTTCATCGTGCGTACCGACCCGACCAGCCCGCCCGGCGACATCGACGCCGACCTGCTCGCCGAGGAGTTGGCCGACGCCACCCGGTTGTGGGACGACGACTACCGGCTGGTGCTGGAACGCAAGCTCGGCGACGAGCAGGCCAAGCACCTGTTCGGCCGGTACGCCGACGCGTTCCCGGAGGGCTACAAGGACGGGCACACGCCGTACGAGGCGATGAAGGACCTGGCCAAGCTGGAGCTGCTGGAGGAGCCCGGCCAGCTGGAGATGCACCTGTTCCGCAAGCAGTTGGCGCCGCGTGCCGTTGGCCGGGGTCCGGACGTCGACGAGTCGATGGACGTGCGGTTCAAGGTGTATCGCTACGGCGAGCCGATGATGCTCTCGGCGGTGCTGCCGGTGCTGCACTCGCTCGGCGTGAAGGTCGTCGACGAGCACCCGTACGAGGTGGAGCGGGTCGACGGCCGGATCTGGCTGTACGACTTCGGGCTACGGCTGCCGGAGGGGCACCAGGAACTGGCCGAGGTGCGTCCGCACGTGGAGAACGCCTTCGCGGCGGCGTGGCGGGGCGAAGCCGAGGTGGACCGTTTCAGCGAGCTGGTGCTGCTCGCCGGGCTGACCTGGCGCCAGGTGGTGGTGCTGCGGGCGTACGCGAAGTACCTGCGTCAGACCGGCACGGTGTTCTCGCAGGACTACATGGAGTCCACCTTCATCGCGTACCCGCACCTGGCCACGTTGCTGGTGCAGCTGTTCGAGGCGCGGTTCGAGCCGGGCCCGGTCGACGCCGAGCAGCGCCAGCGGCGCGGCGCCGAACTGGTGGCCGAGATCCGCGCCGCGCTCGACGACGTGGCCAGCCTCGACCAGGACCGGATCCTGCGGTCGTACCTCTCGTTGATCCAGGCCACTCTGCGGACCAGCTTCTACCAGCGGCCGGTGGGCGGGCGGCCGAAGCCGTACGTCGCGTTCAAGCTCGACCCGCAGGCGATACCCGAGCTGCCCGCGCCGCGACCGAAGTTCGAGATCTTCGTGTACTCGCCCCGGTTCGAGGGTGTGCACCTGCGGTTCGGGCCGGTGGCCCGGGGCGGCCTGCGCTGGTCCGACCGGCGGGAGGACTTCCGTACCGAGGTGCTCGGCCTGGTCAAGGCACAGATGGTGAAGAACGCCGTGATCGTGCCGGTGGGCGCGAAGGGCGGCTTCGTGCTCAAGCAGAAGCCGGGTGACCGCGACGAGGCCGTGATCTGCTACAAGGAGTTCGTCTCGGCGCTGCTGGACGTCACCGACAACATCGTGGCCGGTGAGATCGTGCCGCCGGAGGACGTGGTCCGGCACGACGGCGACGACCCGTACATGGTGGTGGCGGCGGACAAGGGCACCGCGACCTTCTCCGACATCGCCAACGAGATTTCGACGGCGCACAACTTCTGGCTGGGCGACGCGTTCGCCTCCGGCGGTTCGGCCGGCTACGACCACAAGAAGATGGGCATCACCGCCCGGGGTGCGTGGGAGTCGGTGAAGCGGCACTTCCGCGAGATGGGGCACGACACCCAGAGCCAGGACTTCACCGTGGTCGGGGTCGGCGACATGTCCGGTGACGTCTTCGGCAACGGCATGCTGTTGTCGGAGCACATCCGGCTGGTGGCCGCCTTCGACCACCGGCACATTTTCCTGGACCCCGACCCGGATGCGGCCACCTCGTACGCCGAACGGAAGCGGCTGTTCGAGCTGTCCCGGTCCACCTGGGAGGACTACAACGCCGAGCTGATCTCGGCCGGTGGCGGGATCTACCCGCGTACCGCGAAGTCGGTGCCGGTGTCACCGCAGGTCCGTGCCGTGCTCGGGCTGGACGACGCCGTCGACCAGCTCAGCCCACAGGAGCTGATGAAGGCCATCCTCACCGCGCCGGTCGATCTGTTCTGGAACGGCGGCATCGGCACCTACGTCAAGTCGTCCAGCGAGACCAACGCCCAGGTGGGCGACAAGTCCAACGACGCGATCCGGGTTGATGGTCGCAACCTGCGCTGCCGGGTGGTCGGCGAGGGCGGCAACCTGGGCTTCACCCAGCACGGTCGGATCGAGTACGCCCAGGCGGGCGGCCGGATGTACACCGACTTCATCGACAACGCGGCCGGGGTGGACTGCTCCGACCACGAGGTGAACATCAAGATCCTGCTGAACACCGCGGTCGCCGACGGCGAGCTGGCCCTCCCCGAGCGGGACGAACTGCTCGCCCGGATGACCGACGAGGTCGCGGAGCTGGTGCTGCGGGACAACTACGACCAGGCCCGGGCGATCAACAACTCCCAGGCCCAGGCGACCTCGTTGCTTCCGGTGCACCGCCGGATGATCACGGAGCTGGAGCGTGCCGGCGTCCTGAACCGGTCGCTGGAGGCGCTGCCGCCGGACGAGGAGCTGGCGGTACGCACCGAGTCCGGGTTGACCGCGTCGGAGTTCGCCGTGCTGCTGGCGTACGTGAAGATCGCCTTGGAGAAGGAGATCCTAACCGACGGGCTGCCCGACGAGGAGTGGACCGGTGACGTGCTGGTCAACTACTTCCCGACGCCGATGCGGGAACGGTTCGCCGACCGGATGAACCGGCACCGGTTGCGCCGCGACATCGTGACCACGGTGCTGGTCAACGAGGCGATCAACCGGGGTGGTATCTCGTTCGTCTTCCGGGTGGTCGAGGAGACCGCCGCGACGGCGGCGGACGTGATCCGGGCGTACGTGGTGGTCCGCGAGGTCTTCGGATTGCGCGAGCTGTGGGACGCGGTCGAGGCGCTGGACAACCGGATCGATCCGGAGTTGCAGACCAGCGTCTATCTCGACACCCGGCGGCTGCTCGACCGGGCCGTGCGGTGGCTGGTGACCAACCGCCGCTCGCCGATCGACGTGCCGGCGGAGATCGCCCGACTGCGGGACGGGATCACCCGGCTGCTGCCCCGGATGGAGACGCTCTTCTACGGCAGTGAGCGTGACTCGATCGTGGCGCACATCGACTCGATGACCGAGCGTGGGGTGCCGCGTGAGCTGGCCGAGCGCAGTACCCGGCTGATGTACAGCTTCGGTCTGCTGGACGTGGTGGAGACCGCCGCCGGCACCGGGCGGGACGTCGGCGAGGTCGCCTCGGTCTACTTCGTGCTCTCCGACCGGTTCCGGGTGGACTCGCTGCTGTCGAAGATCTCCCTGCTGCCACGCGAGGACCGGTGGCAGACGCTCGCGCGGATGGCGCTGCGGTACGACCTGTATGCCGCACTCGCCGCGCTCACCGCGGAGGTGCTGGACTCCACGCCGGGCGATCTTCCGCCGCAGGAGCGGGTACAGCAGTGGGAGCAGTCGAACGCCACCTCGATCCACCGCGCCGAACGGGCGATGGGCGAGTTCGACGAGTCCCGGGCGGACCTCGCGGCCCTCTCGGTCCTCCTCCGCCAGATCCGCACCCTGGTCCGCACCTCCGCCGCCAGCTGACCCACACCCACCTTCGCGATCATGCAGTTGTGGCGGTCCGAACGCGTGGATACGCGGCTTTCGTTCGGTGCCACAACTGCATGATCGGCGGAGCGAGGGCGGCGGGGTGACCGGTCAGGGCGTCAGGGAGGCGAAGACGATCACGTTGTCGGGATAGTCGCCGGTCGCCTCATCGAACTGGCCGCCGCAGGTGATCACCCGCAGACCCGGCCGGTCGCTGGGGCCGTACACCTGCTCGGTGGGAAAGGCGTCCTTCGGGTACGAGGCCACCGAGTCCACCCGGAAGGTCGCCGCCCGGCCGTCGGCCCGGTCGACGGTGACGGTGTCGCCGGGTTGCAGGGCACCGAGGGAGAAGAAGACGGCGGGACCGATCGCGGCCGAGTCGACATGCCCGACGATCACCGAGTTTCCCGGCTCGCCCGGGCTCGGGCCGGGCTCGTACCAACCGGCGAGCAGCGCCTGGTCGAGCGGGGGCACCTGGACGGTGCCGTCGGGGTTGGTGCCGAGCGTCATGATGCTGGCGCGGACTCCGATGCGGGGGATGGTGATGGTGGTGGGAGTGGCCCGGGGGAGTCCCGTCGGTACCTGCTGGGCGCCATTGAGGTCGGTCTCGGCGAACGGACCGTTCGGGGACGGATCGCTCGTCCCCGCCACGGGCTGCGGTGGGCGCGGGGAGTCGGTGGTCTTCAGCGAGGCGCCGATGAGGCCGGAGCCCATCATGGCGAGCAGGACGACGACGGCGGTGCCGACGGCACGCCACGGTCCACCGTGACGGCCGCCGGCCCGTCTCGTCGTCGCGTCAGGCCGCGAACTCATCGGCCCGACGACGGCGCATCAGCACGAGGCCACCGAGGGCGGCCGCGCCGACCAGGCTCGCCCCGGCGGTGGCCAGGCCACGGTCGGCACCGGTGGCGATGCCACCGTCACCGCCGTCGACCCCACCGTGCGGCAGGACGACCAACTCGCCCGTGCCGCAGGAGCCCTCCAGCTTGTACGTGCCGGGCTTGGCGTCCCGGGCGACGCGGGCCTCGCCGTAGTAGACGAAGTCCTTCTTGTGCTCCCAGCTGTCGGCCTTGCCGCGCTCGTCGGCCTCGTCCGCCGCCCAGTCGCGCTTGCCGGACCAGTCAGCCTCGCCGGAGCGGTCTTCGCTCCCGCCGGACCAGTCGCGCTTGTCCGACCCGCCCGACCAGTCGCTCTCGCCCGACCAGTCGCTCTCGCCGGACCAGTCGCTCTCGTCCGAACCGCCCGACCGCTCGCCCTTGCCGGACCAGTCGTGCTCGGCGGAGTCCGAGCCGTTCTCGTGCCGACCGGACCAGCCGCCGGTGGACTCCTCATCGGCGGATTCGCCGTTCGCGTCCTGGCCCTTCCAGTCCTTCTTCTCGTGGTCCTTCTTCTCGTGGTCCTTCGAGTCGCGGCCACTCTCTGCGTCCTGGCCGTGCTCCTCGCCCTTCCAGTCGTCGCGGACGTCAGCGCCGCCGCCCCAACCACCCTCGGACTCGCCCTCGGCCGGCTGCGAACGCTCGTGGCCGGACCAGCCCTCGCTGTCCGTGCCGCCTTCGGCGGCGCCGTTCTCCTCGCGCCAGTCCTTGTGGTCGCCACGCGAGTCGCCGCCCCGAGCCGGTTCGAGCTTCACCTTTCCGGTGACCTTGGACCAGACGAAGGGGTGCTCCTGGGGCTCGGTGCAGATCTGCACGAGCTTGACCTCTTCGCCGGCCTTGACCGCGTGCGGCTTGGCGAAGACCTTGCCTTCGTCGGTCTGCGATTGGCCGTCGGCGTACGCGGCCCCCGGCGCGAACACCAGCAGAGAAGCGCTGCCGAGGGCAGCACCCGCAACAACCTTCCCCAGCATCTTCTTAGCCATGACCTGTGTCACTCCATCCCTGTTGTCCTGCGGCCGGCAACAACCGAGCCAGAACCGACGTTAGACCGTTTCATGACCTATGTAGGGAAAAATTCGTGTTCTGGCATTAGTTCGGTCTGCCGGGTTCTGCTGGTCCACCTGGCCGGAGAGTGCCGGCCTGTCCGGCACCTGGTGGGGTGGGTGGCGCGGCGCTGGTCAGGGTGGTCCGCTGACGGTTGCTGTGGGGATGGGGCATTTGCCCGGTAGGGTTTCGAAAATATCGAACCATTGCCATGGAAGCGCTCCCATGCAAGAATCGCTGCACGCGGTGAGCAGAGCCACATCGCGTAGGCAGGTGTCGAGGGCATCCGGTTCGCCGGACGACCACCTGGCCGCCGACCGGTGACGCCGGTCGTCGCACCACCACCAACGCCCGTCCGGGTCGGGCGCTCCCGAAGAATCCCGTTGGCACCGGCGGTCGTCCATGCAGGACGCCCCTCGGGCCACGTGCCGGGCCGTACGCGGATCCGGTCTCGCCCAAGGAGATCAGTGGCATGAATGTGTGGAGAAGGCTGTCCGGTCGACGCCGGGCCGTCGCGCTGGCCGGCGCGAGCGCGCTGGTCGCGGGCGGTTTGGTGACGCTACCGGTGACCGCGGCGCACGCGGCGACGCAGTGCGACGTCGCGTACACGACCAACGACTGGCAGGGCGGCTTCACCGCCAACGTCACCATCAGGAACGTCGGCGACGCGCTCAGCAACTGGACGCTCGGCTTCACGTTCCCCGACGCCAACCAGCGTCTCGTGCAGGGCTGGTCGGCCCGGTGGAGCCAGTCGGGCCGCAACGTGACCGCGCAGAACGAGTCGTGGAACGGAAACCTGGCCACCGGCGCCAGCACGAGCATCGGCTTCAACGGCTCGTGGAGCGGCAGCAACCCGAAGCCCACCTCGTTCACCGTCAACGGGGTGACCTGCAACGGCGGCACGCCGCCGACCAGCACCCCGCCGACCAGTACGCCGCCGACCAGCACTCCGCCGACCAGCACCCCGCCGACCAGTACGCCGCCGACCAGCACTCCGCCGACCAGCCCGCCGCCTCCCGGCACCAGGGTGGACAACCCGTACCTGAACGCCCAGGGCTACGTGAACCCGGAGTGGAAGGCCAAGGCCGAGTCGGTAAGCGGTGGCAACCGGGTGTCGAACATTTCGACCGCGGTCTGGATCGACCGGATCGCGGCGATCGAGGGCACCGACAACAGCCAGTCCAACGGTCCGATGGGGATCCGGGACCACCTGGACGAGGCGCTGGAGCAGGGCGCCGACTACATCCAGTTCGTCATCTACAACCTGCCCGGCCGCGACTGCGCGGCGCTCGCCTCCAACGGTGAGCTGCAGGCGGACGAGCTGCCCAAGTACAAGGCCGAGTACATCGACCCGATCGCGGCGATCCAGGGTGACGCGAAGTACCGCAACATCAGGATCATCAACGTCATCGAGGTCGACTCGCTGCCGAACCTGGTGACCAACACCTCCGGCAACCCGGGTGGCACCGTCATGTGCGACACGGTCAAGGCCAACGGCGCGTACGTGCAGGGTGTCGGCTACGCCCTGGCCAAGCTGGGCGCGTTCTCGAACGTCTACAACTACGTCGACGCCGGACACCACGGCTGGCTCGGCTGGGACAGCAACTTCACCCCGACCGCCCAGATCCTGAAGGAGGCCGCGACGGCCTCCGGCAGCACCGTCAACCACGTGCACGGGTTCATCACCAACACGGCGAACTACTCGGCGCTGATCGAGCCGTACGCGAAGGTCACCGACTCGGTGAACGGGCAGACCGTGCGGCAGTCCGACTGGATCGACTGGAACCAGTACAACGACGAGCAGAGCTTCGCTCAGGCGTTCCGCCAGGAACTGGTCCGGCAGGGCTTCCCCAGCAGCATCGGCATGCTGATCGACACCTCCCGTAACGGCTGGGGCGGCCCCAACCGGCCCACCGCCGCGGGACCGACGACCAACGTGAACACCTACGTGGACGGTGGTCGGGTCGACCGTCGTATCCACAAGGGCAACTGGTGCAACCAGTCCGGTGCGGGTATGGGCGAGCGGCCGAAGGCCGCGCCGGCGTCCGGCATCGACGCCTACGTCTGGGTCAAGCCCCCGGGCGAGTCGGACGGCTCCAGCCGCGAGATCCCGAACAACGACGGCAAGGGCTTCGACCGGATGTGCGACCCGACCTACACCGGTAACGACCGCAACGGCAACAGCATGAGCGGTGCCCTGCCGGACGCCCCGATCTCGGGTGCCTGGTTCTCGGCACAGTTCGCCGAGCTGATGGCCAACGCGTACCCGCCGCTGTCCTGACGGACACAGGCACACCCGCCGCCGACAGTAGGTGAGGCGCTGCGGCGGCAGGTCACCCGGGCCCCTGGTCCGACCGCACCGGTCGGACCAGGGGCCCCTCGCGCCGCCTGCGTCACGGTTGCCGTCACCCGCCCGACGACTTCGGTACGCCGCAACCGGCTACCGCCGCCTCGGCGAGGGCGCACCGTGGCGCGGGCGGATCAGGGAACCGTCTTCTCGACCGCCGCGCGGCCGGTCTCGTCCAGCTCGCGCCGGGCCCGCTCGATGTTCTCGGCGGTGAGATCCTGCCCCCGGGCCATCACCAGGTCCTCCGGCTCCCAGGGCTGCTCCGCGCCGGTGCGAATGTTGTCCCCACCGGCACCGGTGCCGGTCCCCGTCGCGCCGGTCCCGGCGGCGTACGGATCGGCGATGATGTCGTCGGTCGACCCGCTTCCGGTCCGATCATCCGGTTCGGCGAACGCCGGATCGTCCCGGTCGGGACCGCCTCCGGTCATCAGCTGAGGAACGGTGCTGTCGTCGTCGACCGCCGCAGCCGCCTCGGGGCGCTCCTCCAGCGGTCGTTGCCGATCACGGTCCGTCATCGCTGCTGCCCTCCTGTCCGCGGCGCTCGCCGGCCCTGTTGGGCGTACCCGCCTCACCGGTGGCCATGCCTGCCGGTGGTACGCCGAAGGCGGGTGCCCCGGATCCGGGGCACCCGCCTTCTGGTGGGTCGTGGTGCTGGGCTGCCGCGAATCAGCGGCCGAGTACCCGGTCGAGGAAGTCCCGGTACTCGCGTACGGCCACCCGCAGCTGCTCGGTGTCGGCGGAGCCGGCCTCCTGCCAGCCGCCGAGCTTGTTGCGGTGCTCGGCCAGCGCGGCCGAGAGCGCCTCCATGGCCTCCTCCACCAGCGACTGCGCCTCGCCGGCTGCCGCCCGGGGGTCGTCCACGAAGCGCAGCTGGACATCGCGCCAGCGGTCCCGGAAGCCCTGTGCGGTCGCGTCGTCGAACAGCGTCGCCGCCCCGGCCGGAACCGCCGCCCCGGGGCTGGCCGTGCCCTCGCCCGAGGTCTGCGTGTCGGGGTCGACCATCGCGGGGGTGGCGCTGCCGTAACCGGCCCCGCCCGCCGCCGCCGTGTCGTCGTCCACCGTCGTCAGTCGGGTGTCGTCGTCCGTCGCCCGGTCCACGTCCACGGGCTCGTCGGTCAGGCGGTCGGCCGCCGTCCCGTCGGCGGGGGCCGAAGCCTCGCCGTCGTTGTCGTCGAAGTCGTCGTCGACCTCGTCGTCGGTCCGGTCGAACTCGGCCGTCGGGTCCGCCCGCCGTCCCTCCCGCTCCCCGTCGACCGCGCCGTCACCAGGTCGGGCGGTGTCCTCCTCGCGCGGGTCGCGCTCGTCCTCGGGGCGCGGACTGGCCAGCGCGGACGCGGCGACCGCGCCACCGACCGTGGTGGCGCCGAAGGCGGTCGGCACCGGACCCGGCTCGTGGAACTCGGCCCGCTCGCTGTCGGAGCCGGGGCGGCCGTCCCAGGGGCGGCCCCGGTCGGCCTCCGACCGGTCGCGGTCCGTCGGCTCGTCGACGGTGTCGACCCCGTCGCCCGACTCCCGATCGTCCTCAGTGGCCGGCACCGCCACCGGGGCGGAACGGACGTTCTCCGGGTGGTCGTTGTTTAGCTGCTGCTCTTCCTGCCGCATGGTGATCTCCTCAGCGGTTGGTGGCGTCGTGGGCGGCGTCGGGCTGGCGCTGTTCCGGCGTCCCCGCAGCGACCGGCGGCTGCTCGCCGAGCAGAGCGCTGAAGAGGGCGCGGTAGTGGACGACGGCCTGGCGGAGATCCTCGGTGCTGGCCTCGCCCCGGGAGTTGCGCAGGTGGATCTCGTGCGCGTCACGGTAATGACCCAGCGTGCGCGCGTGCTCGACGGAAAGATGGGCGATCTGGTCGTCGAACTCACCGGTGGGGTATCCGCGTTCGGCGATGAGCCGGCTGACCAGTTCGTCGGCCTGCCCGACGGTCTCGGCGGGGGAGTCGACGAAACGTACCTGAAGCTCCTCCCATGCCTCGGTGTACCGGGCACGGGATTCGGGGGTGAGCGGGACCAGTTCGAGTTCGGCGTGCCGGCGTTCCCGGTCCCGCAGCTCGCGCTCGGCGGCGCTGCGGCTGTCCTGCTCGGCGACGACGTGGTCGTACTCGGGGCCGAAACGCTGCCGGAGCGCCCGGCGGCGGCCGGCCACGACGACGGCGGCGGCGATGGCGGCGACCACCAGGATGACGAGGACGGTGACGACTATCTGCGTGGGCGACATGGCTCCTCCTTCGCCTGCAGGTATTCCCGCCACGCACTGATCGCCAATCCCGTTCCGGAGCATTTTCCTGGCCCGACCTGGTTGCTGGCGGGGCGGAACGCGACAGGTGGTTCGTCACCGGGACGTTCGGCAACGTACCGGTAGTCTCGACGGACGGTAGTGCGACCGGCGCGGATTACGTATCCTGCCCAAGGCGCCCGAGCCGGCGTCCCCGGCGGGACGACCGGGGTGCGCCCCGGTGACGGCGCTGCCCGGCTGCGCCGGAGCCCTTCCAGCCACCCTTCCGGGCGAGGTCCGATTGAACACCCGCGACTGGCCGATCCGCTCGAAGCTGACCGCGTTGGTCGTCGTGCCGGTGACCGCGCTGCTGGCACTGTGGATCTTCGCGACCACGCTCACCTTCGGGCCGGCGCTCGACCTGCTCGCCGCCCGTACTCTCCTGTACGACCTCGGCAGGCCCGGTGAGACCGTGGTGGCCGAGTTGCAACGGGAACGACGGCTCTCCGTGGTGCATCTCGCCTCGCCCCGCACCGAGTGTGGACAGCCGCCGGCCAACTGCGTGCTACCGGCCCTGGTGGAACAACGGGCCCGCACCGACGCGGCGATCGTCGAGTTGCGTCGACGGGTCGACGGGGAGCAGTTGCGGGACGCCGCCGGAGAGCTGCTCGAAGCCCGGCTTGATCGGTTCATCGGCGAGCTGGACGCGCTGCCGGCCGGTCGCGGCTTCATCGATCGTCGGGATCTCGACCGCGCCGGTGCGGTCGGCCTCTACAGCGGAATGATCGCCTCCGCCTTCCAGACCTTCACCGCCCTGGCCAACCTTCCGGACCACGACCTCAACCGTGAGGCGTTGGCGCTGACCAGCCTCGGTCGCTCGCGGGAACTGCTGGGCCAGACCGACGCGCTGTTGGCCGGTGTGCTGACGGCCGGCAGGTTCGCCGAGGGTGAGCACATCCTGCTCGTGCAGGGCATCGGCAATCAGCGGTTCCTGGCCGACGCCGCGGTGGCCGACCTGCCCGAGGCGGACCGGACCGCGTACCAGCGGCTGACCGAGCAGGAGGCGTTTGGTCGGCTGCGGGCGATGCAGGACGACATCGTGGCGGCGGATCCGTCGGCCCGTCCCCGGCTCGACCCGCAGGCGTGGCAGACGAGCTACGACACGGTGCAGCAGTCGCTGCGGGAATTCGAACTGTCCCAGGCGGACGGACTGGCCGACCGGTCCGTGCCGATGGCGGTACGGACCATGGTGCGGCTGGCCGCCGCCGGACTGCTCGGCCTGATCGCCGTCGTGCTCTCGCTGGTGGTGGCGGTCCGGGTCGGCCGCTCCCTCGCGCAACGGTTGACCCAGGTACGCGGCACCCTCGCCGATGCCGAACGGCGCCTGCCGGAGGTGGTGGACCGGCTGCGCAACGGGGAGCAGGTCGACCTGGCGCGGGAGGCATCGGTGGCCGACCGGGGCGCCGACGAGATCGGCCGGGTCGCGCAGGCGTTCACCGAGGTACACAAGGTCGCCATCCGTTCGGCCATGGTCGAGGTGAGCCTGCGACGCGGCCTCAACGACGTCTTCCTGAACATCGCGCGGCGCAGCCAGGGGCTCGTGCACCGGCAGTTGGCCCTGCTCGACCGGCTGGAGCGCGACGCGGAGGACCCCGATCACCTGGCCGAGCTGTTCCGCGTCGACCACCTCGCCACCCGGCTGCGTCGGCACGCGGAGGATCTGGTCATCCTCGCCGGTGCCGCACCGGGACGGGGCTGGCGTAACCCGGTCGCCATGGTGGACCTGATCCGCGGGGCGATCTCCGAGGTCGAGTCCTACGACCGGGTCGACATCACCACCGTGCAGCCCGCCGGCACGGTCGGCCGGGTGGTGGGCGACATCATCCACCTGCTGGCCGAGCTGATCGAGAACGCCACGACGTTCTCACCACCCGATTCCCGGGTCGAGGTCTCCGGCGAGCACGTGGCCCATGGCTACGCCCTCTCCGTCACCGACGAGGGTCTCGGCATGAGCGAGGCGGCCATCGAGGAGGCGAACCGGAAGCTGGCCCGGTCGCCGGAGTTCGATCCCAGCGAGACCGCCCGGCTGGGGCTGTTCGTGGTGGCGCGACTGGCCGCCCGGCACGACGTCCGGGTGCGACTGCGTCGGTCGGAGGGCACCGGCCTCACCGCTGTGGTGCTCATCCCGACCGAGCTGATCACCGAGGAACCGTCGCCGTTGCCCGGCCCGGAGGCGCTGGCCGGCGACGACCGGGGTGCCACGCCGGAGCAGCGGAGGCTGGTCCGGGCGACGCGGCTGACCACGGTGCCCCGGCCCCGGACCCGCACCGTCGAACGCGGCACGGCGGTATCGTCCGACGGCCCGGCCTCCGGCGCTCCGACGTCCGGCTCGGGTGTCCGGGCTCCGGGCGGACGTTCGACGGTCGGGCCGGCGGAGGCCGACGGCCTGCCCCGTCGGATCCGTCGCCGCGATCCCGCCACCGCCACACCCACCGCCGACTCATCGGGCCCGCCGCCAGTGCCGGACACCGAGGCTGCCACCGTCGTCCGGTCCGGTACCGAGGTGGCTCCCGCTGGCCCGCCCACCGCCCGGACCGGGACGGAACCCCAGCGCGCACCGGCGCGGCCACCCGGGGCCGATTCACCCGGACCTGGGGTCGAGGCATCGGCCGGACCGGTCGCCGCCCACCCACGCAACGGTGGCCGCGGGCTGGACGCGCCCACCGTTCAACTGCCGGCGATGACCGCACCGCCCACGCGGACGGCCGCGATCGACGGTCCGACCGTCCGACAACCGCTGGTGACGTCCCGGACGGCGGCCCGGCCGCACCGTGATCCGACACCCCGAAGCCCGGAGGAGGCACGTCGGGTCATGTCGGCGCTACAGGCGGGCACCGCGCGGGGCCGGCGTGACGCCGCTCGCACCTCGAACCCGGAACCGGGTGGATCCCCACCCGAGAACGCGACCGACCAGGCCGTGCCGACCTCGGCGGAACCGAACCACCAGGCCGGCGCGGCTGCCGTGCGCCCGACCGACCAGGCCGGGTCATCGGTGGAGGTTCCCGACCGGACCGGGGCAGGCCCGGTGGACCAAGACCGGACCACCGTACCGTCCGGCTCCCCGCCGGGCACCGCACCGGTGGATTCCCCGACCGCGACTGAGAGGGACGCCTGATGCAATCGACGAGGCAGAACGCAGATCTCGACTGGTTGCTGGACGATCTGCTGGAGCGGGTACCGACCGCGCGGCACGCCGTGGTGCTGTCGGCGGACGGGCTCCTGCTGGGCTCCTCCGCCGGCATGGACGCCGCCGATGCCGAGCACCTCTGCGCGCTGGCGTCCGGCCTGTCCAGTCTCGCCCGGGGCGCGAGCCGGCACCTCACCGGTGGACCGGTCCGGCAGACCGTGGTGGAGATGGAGTCCGCGTACCTCTTCGTCACCGCGGCGGGGCAGGGCGCGTGCCTGGCGGTCGCCAGCGACGCCGACGCGGACATCGGTCTGGTGGCGTACGAGATGGCGATGCTGGTGACCCGGGTGGGCGAGAACCTGCAAGCGCCGGCCCGAGCGTCGGCGGGTGCCACCGATGCGGACTGACTTACCCGAGCATCGACACGAGTGGCTCGACGACGATGCCGGGCCGGTGGTGCGGCCGTACACCCTCACCGGGGGGCGCGTCCGTGCCAGCACGGACGGATTCGACCTGGTCGCGTACGTGCTGGCGAAGCCGGACCCGGACCTCGCGGCCTACCCGGAGCTGCATCCCGAGCACCGGCTGCTGGTGGAACTGGCCGGCCGCGGTACCCCGGTCGTGGAACTCGCCGCCGACCTGGACCTGGCGGTCGGCGTGGTCCGGGTGCTGCTTGGTGATCTGCTGTCTCGGGGGCTGGTCGCCGTGCACCAGCCGCCGCGCGCCACGTACCTACCCGACAACGACATCCTCAAGGCGGTGGTCGATGGACTCCGTGCGTTATGACGGCGAGCAGCGGGGGCATCGGGTTCCCATCGCGCTGAAGATCCTCATCGCGGGTGGCTTCGGTGCCGGCAAGACAACGCTGGTGAGCGCGTTGAGTGAGGTCCGGCCGTTGCAGACCGAGGAGATCCTGACGGGTGCGGGCGTCGACACCGACGACCTCTCCGGGGTGGAGACCAAGTCGACCACCACGGTGGCGATGGACTTCGGACGGATCACCATCAACGACGACCTTCAGCTGTATCTCTTCGGTACGCCAGGACAGGACCGGTTCTGGTTTCTCTGGGACGAGCTGGCGTTCGGTGCGCTCGGTGCAGTGGTGCTCGCCGACACCCGACGGCTGGCCGACTGCTTTCCCTCGATCGACTACTTCGAGCAGCGGGGCATTCCGTTCGTGGTGGGGGTGAACTGCTTCGACGACTCAAGGCGGTTCAGCCTGGAGGCCGTGCGTAGGGCCCTCGATCTGGACCCGGACGTGCCGATGGTGCTCTGCGACGCCCGGGACCGGCAGTCCGGCAAGACCGTGTTGATCTCCCTGGTCGAGCACGTCGCCCGGCATCGGGGCGAGCCGGTGCCGACGGCCTGAGTTGACCGGCCGGGTGGCGGTCGGCGTGGCAACGGGCGGGTGGGTCGCGGTGGGGAGGTCTAATCCGCCGGTGTCGGGGGAAGGCTTCTGAGGTGGGTTCGACGGAAACGAGCGGAGGGCGGCAACCGGTGGCAGGTCGGGGCGAGATCGTTCACATCGGCGGGTACACCGCGCCCAGCGGAGGGCGTGGCACCGGCATCGTCGCCGCCCGGCGGGAGCCGCGCACGGGCGAGCTTACGTCGCTGGGCACCGTCGCGGTCACCGCGTCGCCCTCCTTCCTCGCCCGCCACCCGGCGCGGCCCGTGCTGTACGCGGTCAACGAGCTGCCCGACGGCCAGGTCAGCGCGTGGCAGGTCGGGACCGACGGTGACCTGTCGCCCCTCGGCTCGTGGCCCACCGGCGGTGCGGAGCCGTGCCACCTGGCGGTCGCGCCCGAGGGCGGGCACCTGTTCGTGGCCAACTACGGTGGCGGCAGCCTGACGGTCTTCCCGCTCGACGCCGACGGAGTGCCGGGCGAGCGCACTGACGTGGTGGAGCACCAGGGGCACGGGGCCGACCCCGACCGCCAGGAGCGTGCGCACGCTCACATGGTCTCGCCGGGCACGGGCGGGTCGCCGTTGCTGGCGGTCGACCTGGGCACCGACTCGATCTACCGGTACGACCTTGACGGCGCCACCGGGCGTCTGGTGCCACGAGCGCCCCGGGTGCGAACCGCGGCCGGGGTGGGCCCCCGGCACCTGGCCCGGCACCCCGACGGGCGGCGTTGCTACGTCTCAGGTGAGCTGGACGGTTCGGTGCTGGCCTACGACCTGATCGACGGGGCGCTGCACCAGCGGGGCCGGGTCGACGCCAGCGACCGGGGCGGGCATGTGCAGCCGTCCGAGATCGGAATCGGTCCCGACGGCCGTTTTCTCTACGTCGCCAACCGGGGCGTCGGCACGGTGACCGTCTTCGCCCTCGGTGCGGGCCTGCCGGAACTCGTGGCGGAGGTGGAGACCGGCGGCGAGTGGCCCCGTCACTTCGCGCTCGTCGGGGAACACCTCTACGTAGCCGACGAACGGGCGGACATGGTGCGCACTTTCCGGGTCGACCCGGCGACGGGTGTGCCGGTGGCGGTCGGCGAGCCGTTGCCGATTGCGAGCCCAACTTGCGTTCTGCCCTGATCGTGGGCCTGGGGCATAGATACATCCACATTGCGGCGCTGACTCATCACTCAAAGTTACGGAATCGGGGTAAACTGTTTCTCCTCTGTAACTTTCGTCCGAACGGCCATGGCAGTACAACGGTCGGATACGCAAGATGGTCTGCGTGTCAGCAGGCCGCCATCGCATGCGTTCAAGTATTCACGGTGCCGCCGCCGCAGCAGCGGTCGGCGTACTCGTCGTCACCGCTGGTGGGTGGGTGGGGTATCGCCAACTCGCCGGTCAGGACTGCTCGGGCAAGATCGAGCTGTCCGTCGCGGTGGCGAGCGAGCTCGCCCCGGCGGTCGACGAGGCGGCCACCGAGTGGGAGGAGAAGGGGGCCGCAGTCGATGGAACGTGCATCGATGTGACGGTCGCCGCCTCCGACCCGGTCGAGGTGGCCGCGGTGGTGTCCGCCAAGCACGGCGCGATCCTGGCCGGGGTGGGCCAGGCCAGTGGCACCGCGGTGAGCCCGGATGTCTGGATCCCGGACTCCTCGACCTGGCTGCTCCGACTCAAGACCGGCGGCGCGGCGGCCTTCGAGCCCGGCAACGGCTCGTCCATCGCGAGCAGCCCGGTGGTGGTCGCCATGCCGGAGCCGATCGCCACCCGGTTGGGCTGGCCGCAGCAGGAACTCGGCTGGACCGACCTGCTGACGCGCCTCAACAGTGACCGGCCGCTGAAAACCGGCATCGTGGAGCCGACCCGCGACGCCGCCGGGCTGTCCGGCCTGTTGTCGATGATGACCGCCGCGGCATCGACCGGTGGCGAGACCGCCGAGCAGGAGCGCGTCGGCGCGTTGCGCGCGTTGGCCTCGGGTGCCTCGGCGCTGCGCCAGGATCTGCTCGCCAAGTTCCCGACGGCCACCGACGCCACCACCCTGGCCAGCGCCCTCGGTGCGGCGGCGCTGTCCGAGGAGGACGTCATCCAGTACAACGCCCGGAAGCCTCCGGTGCCGTTGGCGGCGCTCTACCTGAAGCCGGCGCCGCTGCCGCTGGACTACCCGTACGCGGTGTTGCCCGGGATCGAGCCGGCCAAGGCGTCCGCCGCCGGGGTGCTGTTCGAGGCGCTGACCACGGCGTCGTTCAAGGACAAGCTGGCCGCGCAGTCGCTGCGCGCGCCGGACGGCAACTGGGGTGCCGGTTTCAACGCGCCGCAGGGCGCGCCGAGCCCGGCCGGCGGGGACGCCTCCGTCGCACCTCCGGCGCAGGGCGGCGTCGCCGCCGGTGGGCTGGCGCCGGACGCCGTGGAGCGGGCGGTCTCCAGCTGGTCCATCGCCACGCTGTCCGGCCGGATGCTCTGCGTCATCGACGTCTCCGGCTCGATGAAGGCCGAGGTGCCGACCGCAAACGGGGCGACCCGACAGCAGGTCACCACGGAGGCGGCCCGGCGAGGGCTGAACCTGTTCGACGACTCCTGGTCGATCGGTCTGTGGGTCTTCTCGACCAACCTGGTGGGCTCGCGGGACTACCGGGAGCTGGTGCCGATCGCGCCGCTGTCGCGGCAGCGCAGCGAGTTGGAGCGGGGCCTGGACCGGGTGGTCTCGTCGAGCGGCGACACCGGGTTGTACGACACGCTGCTGGCCGCGTACAAGGACGTCCAGGCGAACTGGGAGCCGGGCAAGGTCAACTCGATCGTGCTGTTCACCGACGGCAAGAACGAGGACGCGAACGGCATCTCCCAGAAGGCCCTGCTCGCCGAGCTGAAGCGGATCAAGGACCCGGAGCAGCCGATCCAGGTGATCATCATCGGCATCGGCACCGAGGTCAGCAAGTCGGAGTTGGACACCATCGCGAAGAGCGCCGGTGGCGGTGCGTTCGTCGCCACCGACCCCACCAAGATCGGCGACATCTTCCTCCGGGCGATCGCGCTGCGGAAGGCACCCGCCTGACCTGAGACACCCCGAAAAGGGGCCTGTGGTACCGGTTTCGCCGGTACCACAGGCCCCTTTCTCGTTGTCCTACGCCTTGGAAACTGACGGCAATACGTCGGAAGCAATTGGTAGTCATGGTTGTCGGGGCAGGATGTCGTCGTGCATCGGCAGACCCGGCCCATCCGGCCGGGCCCGTGCCGTCGGCGAGCGAAGTGGGGAAGTGGGAGGGCTGGTGACCTCGGCGACGCTGTTGACCCCAGTCAGATCGTCATCGCGACCGCACGACCCACCGCCACCGGGGCGACCGGTGCGCACCGACCAGCGGGCGTACGTCCGGACCCTGGTCGTGCTGGACGCCGCCGTGCTGGCGGTGGCGGTGCTGGTCGGCTACGCCGTCCGGTTCGGTGAGGCCGCGCCCCGCGGCCCGGTGCCGTACGTCCTGGTCGCGCCGGCGCTCGTCCTGGCCTGGTTGGTCTCGCTGAAGGCGCTGCGCTGCTACGACGACCGGGTGGTGGGCTACGGCGCGGACGAGTACCGACGGGTGAGCATGGCGAGTCTGCGGCTGGCCGGCGCCACCGCGATCGCTGGCTACGTCGCCGACGTCGGTGTCTCCCGAGGATTCCTGGCCATCACCTTCGCGGTGGGCACGATCGGTCTGGAGGTGGCCCGGTTCGCTGCCCGTAAGCGTCTGCACCGCGCCCGGTCGCAGGGATCAGGCTGGTCACGGCAGGTGCTGGTGGTCGGTGACACCGCCCATGTGCTGGAGTTGGTGCACACCCTGCGCCGTGAGCCGTACGCCGGCTACCAGGTCGTCGGTGCCTGTATTCCGGACGCCCTGCTCGCCCCGGTCGCCCAGCGGCTCGGCGACGTGCCGGTCGTCGGCTCGTTCCGGGCCATCCCGGAGGCCGCCGCCGCGATCGGCGCGGACACGGTCGCCGTCACCGCCTGCGGCGAGCTCACCGCCACCCGGCTGCGTCGGCTCGGCTGGCAACTGGAGGGCACCGGCATCGACCTGGTGCTGGCTCCGGCGCTTACCGACGTGGCCGGCCCGCGCATCCACACCCGGCCCGTCGCCGGCCTGCCGCTGATCCACGTGGAGGCCCCCGAGTTTCGCGGCGTCCGCAAACTGGTCAAGGGGTTCGTCGACCGGTCGATGTCGCTGATCGCGCTGGCCCTGTTGCTACCCCTGCTGGCGGCCATCGCGTTGGCCGTGAAGCTGGACAGCCGGGGCCCGGTGCTGTTCCGGCAGACCCGGGTCGGGCAGGGTGGCCAGGAGTTCGGAGTCTTCAAGTTCCGCACCATGGTGGTCAACGCGGACGTGCTGCTGGCGGAGTTGGCCGCCCGCAACGAGACCGACGGCCTCCTGTTCAAGATGCGGGACGACCCCCGGGTGACCCGGGTCGGCCGACTGTTACGCAAATGGTCGCTGGACGAGCTGCCGCAACTGGTAAACGTCCTGCTGGGGCAGATGAGCCTGGTCGGCCCTCGGCCGCCGCTGCCCTCCGAGGTCGCCCGCTACGACGGAGACGTCGCCCGCCGGCTGCTGGTCAAACCGGGAATGACCGGGCTCTGGCAGGTCAGCGGACGGTCCGATCTGAGCTGGGAGGACGGCATCCGGCTCGATCTCTACTACGTGGAGAACTGGTCACTGGCCGCCGACCTGACGATCCTGTGGAAGACCGTCGGCGCGGTGGTCAACAGCCGCGGCGCCTACTGACTCGGGAGGGGTTCACGGCTGCGGGCCGAGCCAGTCCAGGCAGACCACGACGGCGTCGTCGGTGAGATCACCGGCGACGAACGCCCGTAGGTCGCCGAGGAGGGAGCGGACCGCGTCCAGCGATGACATCGGTGTGGTGCGGCGCAACATCCGGTCCAGCGCCGTCTGGCCGTACCGCTCGGCGCCCCCGGTCGCCTCGATCACCCCATCGCTGATCATGAACAGTCGGTCGCCGCGCTGGAGCTGGACGAACTGCTCACGGTAGTTGGTCCCCTCGAACATGCCGAGCGGGAACTGCTCCTCCAGCGGCTGGATGCTGACCTCGCCGTCGCGCAGCAGGACGAGCCGGGGCGAGCCGGCGTCGACGGCGGTGAGCAGCCCGGTGCGCAGGTCCAGTTGGAGCAGCAGGGTCGCGACGTACTGCTCACCCCGGTGCAGGTCGAATATTGCCTGGTCGGCCAGGGCGGCCTGGTCGGCCAGGGAAATGCCGGCCCGGCGGGCGTTGCGCAACGCGCAGGTGGCGAGGGTGGTGAGCATCGACGCGACGACCCCCTCGCCCATTCCGTTGATCGTGGCCAGCCAGACCCGCTCACCATCGTCGGACCAGTCGAAGCTGTCGCCGCGCACCGCGTACGCCGGCTCCAGCTGACCGGCGAGGCTGAAGGAGGGACGGAGCCGGCTGCGTCCCGGCAGCAGCTCCCACTGCACCTCGGCGGCGAGGGTGAGGCGGCGACTGCGGCGAGCCACGCGGTACACGTCCGTGCCGGCGTCGACGGCGGCCAGTTCGTGGGCCAGCGCGGTGGCGACCTCCGCCAGCTCGGCCAGTAGGACGTCGGTGACCGGCGTCACCCGGAGTACGCCCCGCCGTTCCCCACGCATGCTCACCGGCAGGTACCCGACGCCGTCGGCGTGGGTCGGGCTCTGGTGGTCGAAGCAGCGCCACGCCGGGTGTCCGGGCGTCGTCACCGCCTCGCCACCGCCCAGCGGCAGCAGCGCCGCGAGCCGGTAGTCGACCTGGAAGAGCTCCGTACCGGTGATGCCGTACTCCTGCTCGAACAGCTCCCCGACGCGCGTCACGAGGAGGTCCACGGGGGCGGCGGTGATGGCCGCGCGGCCCTTGTCGACCGGCTCGGTCATGGTCTCTCCTTGATCACAAGCCCAACCGCCGACGGAATCGGGGTACGCTCAGGCGCACCATGGCGGAACTGCATGGTCCACCGGGACCCGAGATGAGTATGGCTGCCGAGCTGGATACCGCGGCAGGTGCCCTGCTGACGGTCTGGGACGGTGCGCGGGAGCGGGCAGCCAACCGTATCTCCACCGCCCAGCTTCGCGCCGTCATGCTCGTCGAACGGCAGGACGGGATCAACCTGCGCCGCCTCGCCGCCGGACTGGACATGCTGCTCTCCTCGGCCAGCCGACTCTGCGACCGGCTGGTGGCCGCCGGGATGCTGGAGCGGGAGCCGGGGCGTGCCGACCGGCGGGAGATCTCGCTGCATCTGACCGCGGAGGCCCGCCGGTTGCTGGCCGAGCTGCGCGACGACCGGCGGCAGCAGCTGGCGGCGATCCTGGCCGACATGACCCCCGAGGCCCGGGAGGCGCTGCTGCGCGGGCTGCGCGCCTTCGACGAGGCCGCCCGCGCGCGGGTGGTGCGTCCGGTGTCGCCGCTCGTGCCGCAGGCCGAGGAACCACGTGTGGAACAGGTGGAGGGCAGGGATACCGTCGAGGCGGCGTCGCGTGGCTGGGCGGCGGGGGACGCCTCCGTCTTCCGGACGGCCTGACGACCGCACCGGATCGGGCACCGTCGGTGCGCCGCCGTCGGTGGTGCCGCTCAGCCGGATGACCGTCGGATCAGTTCCCGGCCGGGCCGATCGCCAGCATCGCGATGTCGTCGTGGCGGTGCCCGGCACACCACGTGTCGACCTCCTGGAGTACGCGGTCGACGACGGTCGCCGGGGGCAGCCCGACGCCGGCCGCGAGCGTCCGGCGTAGCCGCTGTTCGCCGAAGATCTCTGTGCCGCGCGGACCGCCCCGGGCCTCGGCGACCCCGTCGGTACGAGTGAACAGCAGCTCGCCAGGGCTCAGCCGAACGTCGACGGTGGCGAACCGGGCGCCGGGCAGCGCACCGACCGGCATTCCGCCCACCCGGATCGCGGTCACCGTGCCGTCGGCGCGGATCACGAGGGGTGCCGGATGTCCGCCACCGGCGATCCGCACCCGCAGCCCACCCTCGGGTCCGACGCGCACGGTGCCCAACAGCAGGGTGGTGAACTGGCCGCGTCGGGTCGTGTCCGGAGTGTCGAGCAGCGCCCGGTCGAGCAGCCGGAGCAGTTCCCGCGGCTGCTGCTCGACCAGACGTAGGGTCTGCAACGATTGGCGTACCCGGCCGGTGAGCACGGCCGCACCGACGCCCTTGCCGCAGACGTCCCCGACGGCGAACAGAGCGCCGTCTCCGGTCGGCAGGACATCGTAGAAGTCGCCACCGATGCGCAGGCCGCCCCCGGCCGCGCGGTAGCCGCCGGCCATGCGCATCCCGGCCACCTTGGGCAGCCTCGGCGGCAGCAGGCTGTCCTGGAGCACCCGGGCGAGGTGGCTCTGTTCGTCGTGCAACTGCGCGGTGGCCAGAGCGGTGCCGGCCCGGGCGGCGAGCTCCCGGACCAGCTCGACGTCGCGGCGGTCGAAGCCGGCCCGCTGGGATCGGCGCAGCAGCACCAGGGCGCCGGCCGTCCGACCGGCTCCGGGCATCGGGCCGACCAGCAGGGTCGCGGGCGGGTCGAAGCCCGCCGGGAGCAACGGGGCGAGCCTTTCCCGCCCGGTGGCCGGCCAGTGGCGCGGATCGGTGGTCTCGCCGTCGAGGGCCTCGACGAGGCCGGGTACGGCAGCGACCACGTCCCAGTCGACCGTGCCGGTGACCGGTGCGGTGTCGTCGGCGGCGTACCGGACCCAGTGCGGCCGGTACTCGGTCGGCGTCGGTGGCAGGTGCACCACCAGGGCCAGATCGGCCAGGTAGGGCACGGCCAGGGTGGCAACGGCGCGCAGCGCCTGGTCACGTTCCAGTGCCAGGCCGAGCCGACGGCCGGCGCGGGCCAGGAAACGGGTACGCCTACGCTCGGCCAGCAGTTCCGCCACGCGACCGTGCTCGTCGGTGACGTCCCGCACGTACCAGGCGGACCGATTGCCCCCCAGAGCGCGGCGGACTCCCCGCAACCGCCGACCGCGGTGTTCACCCTCGAAGTCATCCGCACCGGTGGCGCTTGCGGCCGCCAGCGCCGGCAGCGGACAACCGGCCAGGTCGGTTCCGACGACGATGTCCGGCAGCAACTGCCCGGCCATCGTGTTGACCAGCACCACCAGCCCGGCGTCGTCGCTGGTCAGCACCGCCTCGTCGAGCCCGTCGAGCAGCTCACGGGCGAGACCGGAGTCCACGGGAGGCGTGGTGTGCGGTACCTCGGTGGCGGCGCGGCCCGGCCGCTCGTCGTCGGCCCACTCGCCGGCCGCACCGGCGAAGGCGCCCGGTCGGGTGCTGGTCACCGGCGGACACCGGGCGCCGGGCGCTGTCGACCAGTACGCATGCCGGCGGTGCACTCCTCGGGGTCACGGTTGGTTGCCTGGGAGCAAGCGTACCGAGCTGTTCCTGGGCACTCCTGTGGAGAGCATCAGAGCCGGGCCAACCAACCGCCGGGGCGGGCGATGATCCGGCGTACCACCGAACCGGCCGCTCCCACCGCGGCGGCCGTGGCACCGAGGGTGGCCGGCCGGACGGTGACCGGCGACCAGGCTGCGGTGAGCACCCGGCGTTCGATCTCGGCGAGTACGGGTGGCCGAAGCCAGCCGGTGAGCGGGGCGTAGCCGCCCCCGAGCACCACCGTGTCGAGGTCCAGCAGGTTGACCACGCTCGCCACGGTTACCCCGATCGCCGTACCGGCCTCGGCCAGGGCGCGCAGCACGGCAGGGTGCTCGGCGGTGGCGAGCTGGGTCAGCCGGGTCGACGCCCGGTCGGCCGGCAGGTCCGCTCCGGCCAGGCCGGCGGCCGAGAGGATCGCCTCCTGCCCGGCGTAGAGCTCCAGGCATCCACGGCCGCCGCACCGGCAGGGCGGCCCGTCCGGGCGGACCGGAATGTGACCGATCTCGCCGCTCCAACCACGGGTACCCCGGAACAGCGCGCCGTCCAGGACGATGCCCGCGCCGATGCCGACCTCGCCGGAGATGTGCAGGAAGCTGCCCGGCGCGGCGCCCGCGTGCAGTTCGCCCAACGCGGCGAGGTTCGCCTCGTTGTCCACCACCAGGGGTGGCACCCCGTCGACTGTCTCGGTCAGCGGGGGACGATCGGCCAGCAGCTCCGGCACGGGCACGTCCCGCCAGCCCAGGTTCGGCGCCAGGCGGACCCGACCGGCGTCGTCGACCAGACCGGGCACCCCCAGGGCCGCACCGGCCAGAGTCAGGCCCTGGGCGTCGGCGTCGGCCCGGGCCCGGCCGGCCAGCTCGGCGAGCCGAACGAGCGCGTCGACCGGGGAAACTGGTCGCAGGTCGACCCGATGCACCGTGTGGTGCCGAACCTCACCGGCGAGGTCGACGACGCACGCGGCCAGATAGTCGACGTTGATCTCCAGCCCCAGGCCGGCCGGACCGTCGCCGGCCAGCATCAGACCACGCGCCGGACGACCGGCACCGGCCCGGGGCGTCGGGTCCGCTTCGGTGACGAGCCGGCCGGCCACGAGATCCTCCACCACCGCCGAGACGGTAGCCCGGGTGAGGCCGGTGTCAGCGGCCAGCGCGGCCCGCGACGGGGGGCGACGGGCGGCGGCGATACGGCCGAGCACCAGGGCGAGATTCAGCTCACGCAGGCTGCCCTGCCGCACCGCGCCGGCCGGGGCTGCGGGTGGCTTCACCCCTTGACACTGCCACACCACAGTCATTTAATTCAACCACTGAACAAATAGCGGATGACACGACCGGAGGTCTGCCATGGCACCCCGTCCCACCCCTGCCGACAAGTTCTCCTTCGGGCTCTGGACGGTCGGCTGGCAGGGCCGAGACCCGTTCGGCCACGCCACCCGAGACGCGCTGGACCCGGTGGAGTCGGTGCACCGACTCGCCGAACTGGGCGCGTACGGCGTCACCTTCCACGACGACGACCTGGTGCCGTTCGGCGCGGACGCCGCCACCCGGGACGCCCAGATCGCCCGGTTCCGCAAGGCGCTCGACGAGACCGGCCTGGTGGTGCCGATGGTCACCACCGACCTGTTCCAGCAGCCGATCTTCAAGGACGGCGGCTTCACCAGCAACGACCGCGACGTCCGGCGGTACGCGCTGCGCAAGGTGCTGCGCAACATCGACCTCGCCGCCGAGCTGGGCGCGAAGACCTTCGTCATGTGGGGCGGCCGGGAAGGCGGCGAGTACGACGTCGCCAAGGACGTCCAGGCCGCGCTGGAGCGCTACCGCGAGGCGGTCGACCTGCTCTGCCAGTACGTCATCGACCGCGGCTACGACCTGCGCTTCGCGTTGGAGCCGAAGCCGAACGAGCCGCGCGGTGACATCCTGCTGCCCACCGTCGGGCACGCCCTGGCGTTCATCTCCACCCTCGCCCACCCGGAGCGGGTCGGGCTGAACCCGGAGGTCGGCCACGAGCAGATGGCCGGGCTGAACTTCGTCCACGGCATCGCCCAGGCGCTCTGGCAGGGCAAGCTGTTCCACATCGACCTCAACGGTCAGCGTGGCGTCAAGTACGACCAGGACCTGGTCTTCGGGCACGGCGACCTGCTCAACGCGTTTGCCCTGGTCGACCTGCTGGAGAACGGTGGCACCGCCGGCGGCCCCGGCTACGACGGCCCCCGCCACTTCGACTACAAGCCCTCCCGCACCGAGGACATCGCCGGGGTCTGGGCCTCGGCAGCCGCGAACATGAGCACCTACCTGCTGCTCAAGGAGCGGGTGGCGGCGTTCCGGGCCGACCCGGAGGTGGCCGAGGCGCTCGCCGCGAGCAAGGTCGCCGAACTGGGCGTGCCGACCCTCGGCGACGGCGAGGGCTACGCCGAGCTGCTCGCCGACACCAGCGCGTTCGAGGAGTTCGACGTCGACGCGGTGGCCGCCAAGGGCTTCGGCTTCGTCCGGTTGAACCAGCTCGCCGTCGAGCACCTGCTCGGCGCGCGCTGAGGCGGTCGACATGCCGCTCGTCGCCGGGGTGGACTCCTCCACCCAGTCCTGCAAGGTGGTCGTCCGGGACGCGGAGACCGGTGCCCTGGTCCGGCAGGGCCGGGCACCGCACCCGGACGGCACCGAGGTCGACCCCTCAGCCTGGTGGTCGGCCCTCCAGACGGCGATCGACGCCGCCGGTGGGCTGACCGACGTCGCCGCGGTCTCCGTAGCGGGCCAGCAGCACGGCATGGTCTGCCTCGGCGAGGCCGGGGAGGTGGTCCGGCCGGCGCTGCTGTGGAACGACACCCGGTCCGCCGGTGCGGCGGCCGAGCTGATCCAGGAGGCGGGCGAGGGGCAGGCCGGGCGCCGGTTCTGGGCCGACGCGGTGGGCAGCGTGCCGGTGGCCAGCTTCACCGTCACCAAGCTGCGCTGGCTGGCCCGCAACGAGCCGGCGAACGCCGACCGGGTGGCGGCGGTCTGCCTGCCGCACGACTGGCTGACCTGGCGGCTGGCCGGCGCTCCCGGGCTGGACGCGCTGCGCACCGACCGCAGCGACGCCAGCGGCACTGGCTACTGGTCCCCGGCCACCGGCGAGTACCGGCCGGACCTGCTGGAGCGGGCGCTCGGCCGGGCGGTGCGGGTGCCGACGGTGCTCGGCCCGGCCGAGGCCGCTGGCCGGTTGGCTCCGGCGGCGCTGTCCGGTGCCGGGGCCGCTGCGGACTCCGGCGGGGCGCTGCTCGGGCCCGGCGCGGGCGACAACGCCGCCGCCGGCTTCGGCGTCGGTGCGCGCCCCGGCGACGTGGTGGTGTCGATCGGTACCTCGGGCACGGTCTTCAGCATCGCGGACACCCCGGCGGCCGACCCGAGCGGTATCGTCGCCGGCTTCGCCGATGTGACCGGCCGGTTCCTGCCGCTGGTCTGCACGCTGAACGCGGCCCGGGTGCTGGACGCCGCCGCGGCGATGCTGCGGGTGGGTCTGGACGAGTTGGCCGACCTGGCGCTGTCCGCGCCACCCGGCGCGGACGGGCTGGTCATGGTGCCGTACCTGGAGGGTGAGCGCACTCCGAACCGGCCGGACGCCACCGGGGCGGTGCACGGGCTGACCCTGCGCACCTCGACCCCGGCGCACCTGGCCCGGGCCGCCGTGGAGGGGATGCTCTGCGCCCTCGCCGACGGTCTCGACGCGCTCGCCGCCCACGGCGCGACCGTACGCCGGGTGATCCTGGTCGGCGGCGGTGCCCGCTCGGCGGCGGTGCGTCGCATCGCGGCGCAGGTCTTCGGCTGCCCGGTGGTCGTCCCACCGCCCGGTGAGTATGTCGCCGACGGTGCCGCCCGGCAGGCCGCGTGGTTGGCTCTGGGCACGGGGGAGCCGCCGTCCTGGACACCGTCCGGCACTGAGGAGTACGCCGCCGAACCGGTGCCCGGCATCCGGGAGCGCTACGCGCAGGCCCGGGAACGCCATCTGGACCGGTTGTCCCGGAGCTGACCACGCTCGCTCCCGGATCGGGTGCCCCGTCGTCGGGCGGATGCCACCCGATCCGGGAGCGAGCACGAATCCAGCACGCCCGCGGCTCGGATCTGCGCGCGGTTCGGGCCTTCGCGCGGCTCGGAGTGGTGGCCGGGCCGCGGACGTGACCCGGTGACCGGCTCGTTATCCCGCCCTGGTTGGCTGCCCACATGACCTTGACCACGGGCCGGCCCAGGCCGGTGTGGGGCGGCGGCGCGACCCACCGGTACTACAGCGTCGTGGTCTTCGTGCTGCTCGCCTCCCTGGACAACGTGGCGATCGGCCTGGTGCCACCGCTGTACGGCGCGATCGCCGAGTCCTTCGACGTGCCACAACGGATGCTGGGCCTGGTCACCGCGATCAGTTTCCTGGTCAGCGCGGTGGCGGCGGTCGGTTGGGCGTACTTCGGCGACCGCAGCGACCGCAAGCCGTTACTGATGATCGGCACGCTGATCTGGGCGGCCGGCACCGGCGGCAGCGGGCTGGCCGGGAACTATCCCACTTTCCTCGCCGCGCAACTGCTCGCCGCGGTGGGCCTCGGCGCGGTCGGGTCGGTCGGCTTCTCGGTGGTCACCGACCTCATCACGCCTCGCCGTCGGGGCCTGGTGATGAGCTTCTGGGGGCTCTCCCAGGGCATCGGCACCGTGGCCGGCGGCCTCGTCGGAGGGCTGCTCGGCGCGGCCGACTGGCGTCGGCCGTTCCTGGTGCTCACCGTGGTCGGTCTGGTCGCCATGGCGGCCTACCTGTTCACGTACGACATCCGGCGCGGCCAGAGCGAGCCGGCCCTGGCCGGTGCGCTCGCCGCCGGCGGCGACTACGACTACCGGATCAGCCGGGCCGACCTGCCCATCATCCTGGGCCGGCGGACCAACCGGTGGCTGATCCTCCAGGGACTCACCGCACAGGCCGCCTTCGGTTCGCTGGTCTGGCTGCCGGTGCTCTTCCGAGAGCGGGCCGAGGACCAGGGATACACCGCGGCGACCGCCATCATGGTGGGCAGTGTCTTCGCCGCCCTGTTCCAACTCGGCGGGGTGTTCTCCATCGTCGGCGGGCTGATCGGTGACGCCCTGCAACGGCGTACACCCTCCGGCCGGGCGATGGTCGCCTCCGTCGGCATCTTCGCCGCGCTTCCGTTCTATCTGGTGCTGTTCTTCGTGCCGATGCGCATCGACGTGCCCGACGGCGCCGGCACCGGCGCGGTGGTCGGTGCGGTGCTGGGCAGCGTGGTCAGCGAGCCGACGGTCGGGTTGAGCCTGCTCGCCGCCCTGCTGGCCCTGGCGCTGACCTCGGCGAACTCGCCCAACTGGTTCGCGTTGATCGCCGACGTGAACCCGCCGGAGCATCGGGGCACCGTCTACAGCCTCGGCAACCTGGTCAACGGGGTGGGGCGGGCGGCCGGCAACGGCCTGGTCGGGGTGGCCTTCAACGGGCTGCGGCTGGCCTTCCCGCCGCCGCTGAACTACGCCGTCGGGCTGGCTGTCTTCCAGCTCTTCTTCATCCCCACCGGCATCATGTACTGGCTCGCCGCCCGCACCTCACCCAAGGACATCACCGACCTCCGCGACCTACTCCACACTCGCGCCGCGCAACCGTCCCCAGACCCGCCACCCGCTCAATCGAGGGACATGGACTCTGGTCGGTGACCACCCTCATGCGGGCGGTCACCGACCAGGATTCGCCTTCCCTTACACCTTGACCCAGGCGGTGACGTCGGTGGGCAGCGAACCGTCCTCGTTCAGCGGGGCGCTGCTGTGCACCACCTCGCCCTCGGGCACCGGGGCGGCGGCGGGACCGAAGTTGGTGGACACCACCAGGTCGCCATTGCGGAAGGTCAACACCTCGTCGGCGGAGGAGAGCCACTCCAGGGTGCCTCGACCGAGTCCGTACGCGCGGCGCAGCCGCAGCGCCTCCCGGTACAGCTCGTACGTCGAGCCGGGCACCCCACGCTGACGGTCCAGCGCGTACTCGGCCCAGACCGGCGGCTGCGGCAGCCAGCTCGCGTCGGTCGGTCCGAAGCCGTACGAGGGCGCGTCGGCCTCCCACGGGATCGGCACCCGGCACCCGTCGCGGCCCCGCTGGGTGTGCCCGCTGCGTTCCCAGGTCGGGTCCTGCCGGGCTTCGTCGGGCAGGGTGGTGTGCTCCGGCAAACCGAGCTCCTCACCCTGGTAGAGGTAGGCCGAGCCGGGCAGGGCCAGCATCAGCAGGGTGGCTGCCCGGGCCCGGCGCAGCCCGGTGGCGGCGTCCGGCTGCTCGTCGCCGATACCGATGCCGTTCGGTCGGGGCGTACCGATCGGCAGCCCGAGCCGGGAGGCGTGCCGCACCACGTCGTGGTTGGAGAGCACCCAGGTGGTGGGCGCGCCGACCGTGTCGGTGGCCTCCAGCGATCGCGTGATCACCGCGTACTGGGCGGGGGCCGTCCACGCGGCGAGCAGGTACTCGAAGTTGAACGCCTGGTGCATCTCGTCGGGGCGTACGTAGCGGGCCAACCGCTCCGCCGGCTCCACCCAGGCCTCGGCCACCAGGATCCGTTCACCGGGGTAGCCGTCCAGCAGCCGCCGCCACTCACGGTAGACCTCGTGTACGCCGTCCTGGTCCCACATCGGCGGGCGGGGCTTGTCCGCCTCCTGCCCGGACAGGATCTCCTGCGGTTCCTGCCAGTCGGCCAGATCGGCCTGCTTGACCAGACCGTGCGCCACGTCGACCCGGAAGCCGTCCACGCCACGGTCCAACCAGAACCGCAGCACGTCCAGGAACTCGGCGCGGACGTCGGGATTGTCCCAGTTCAGATCGGGCTGGGCGGTGTCGAACAGGTGCAGGTACCACTGGCCGTCCGGAACCCGCGTCCAGGCGGGGCCACCGAAGACGCTCAGCCAGTCGTTGGGCGGCTCGGCGCCGCCCGGTCCGCGACCCTCGCGGAAGATGTACCGCCCCCGCTCGGCGCTGCCGGCACCGGCGGCCAGGGCGGCCTGGAACCAGGCGTGCGCCGAGGAGGTGTGATTGGGCACCAGGTCGACGATCACCCGCAGCCCGTTGGCGTGGGCCTTCGCGATCAGGTCGTCGGCGTCGGCGAGCGTGCCGAACAGCGGCTCGACGTCCCGGTAGTCGGCCACGTCGTAGCCGGCGTCGGCCTGGGGCGACGGATAGAACGGGGAGAGCCAGACCGCGTCGACGCCCAACTCCGCCAAATGGTCGAGGCGGGCGGTGATCCCGGGCAGGTCGCCGATGCCGTCGCCACCCGAGTCGGCGAACGAGCGGGGGTAGATCTGGTAGATCACCGCCTCCGTCCACCAGCCGGTCGGTGGGGTCTGCTGCGTCGCGTCGTGGTTCAGGGCGTACTCCCATGGTCGAGCCGTCCGGGCCGGCGGGCCTGGGCGGCGTGCTGGCTGCCGTTCAGTTTGCCCGGGCGGGCGCGGTCGAATCACGCACGACCAGCCGAGTGTTCAGGATCACCGACGAATCCGGTTTGATCATGTTGGCGTCGCCCGCCCGTCCGCAGAGCGGGTCGAGCAGCAACTGCGCGGCCAACCGGCCCTGCTCCACGGCCGGCTGGGCGATTGTGCTCAGCCCCAGTACGCCGGAGAGGGCGTGGTCGTCGATGCCGATCACGCTGACGTCCTGGGGAACCCGCAGGCCGGCGTCGCGTAGCGCAGTCAGCGCACCCATCGCCATCTCGTCGCAGGCGGCGAAGATGGCCGTCGGCGGGTCGCCTCTGCGGAGAAGTTCCTCGGTGGCCCGGGTGCCGCCGGCGATGTCGAAACTGGACTCCACATCGAGGCTCGGGTCCGGCTGCAACCCGGCCGCGCGCAACGCCTCCTGATGCCCCCGGCGCCGGTCCAGATGGGCGCTGAAGGCGAGTTCGTCGTCGGGATCACCGGAGATGTGCGCGATCCGGCGGTGCCCCAGATCCAGCAGGTGCCGGGTGGCGGTCCGCGCCGCCGCCACGTCGTCGATGCGTACGCAGGGCCAGCCCGGCACGGTGGTACCGGAGCTGATGGTGACGCCGGGCAGGTCCAGCGCCGCCAGCGCGGCCACGTCGGTGGCCCGGAGCGGAGTCGCGACCAGCATGATCGCATCCACTCGCTTGTGCAGGTGGGCGGCGTGCAGGACGCGCTGTCGGTTCTGTTCCCGCCCACCCAGGTTGTGCAGCAGCAGGTCGTATCCGGCCCGGTGGAAGAAATCCTCGGCCGCCTCGACGACCACGCCGAAGAACCATCGGGTGATCCGGGGGACCACCACTGCCACCGTGCCGGTCCGGCCGCCGGCCAGCCGTGACGCACTGGGCGACACGGCGTACTGCAACTGCTCAGCGGCGGCGAGCACCCGGCTGCGGGTCGCGGCCGACACCGTCGGCAGCCCGCGCAACGCCCGGGAGACGGTGGCCGTGGAGACGCCGGCCAGCCGGGCGACATCGTCGATCTTCGTCACGTGACACCCCGCTCACGTCCCGCGTGGTGCCGCCGCCCGTGGCGGCGGCACCACGACGGATCAACCCTTGACGCTGCCGGCGAGCAGCCCACGAACGAAGTAACGCTGCAACGACAGGAACACGATCAGCGGTACGACGATCGAGACGAACGCTCCGGCGGTCAACCGTTGCCACTCGTTGCCACGGGTGCCGGCCAACTCGGCGAGGCGGACCGTGAGTGGCGCGGTGACGTCGCTGCCGCCGGCGAAGATGAGCCCGACCAGCAGGTCGTTCCAGACCCAGAGGAACTGGAAGATGCCGAACGCGGCCAACGCCGGGGCAACCAGGGGCAGCACGATGGTGCGGAAGATCTTCGGGTGCGTGGCCCCGTCGACCCGGGCCGCCTCCATCAGATCCTTCGGCAGTTGCGAGATGAAGTTGTGTAGCAGGTACACGGCGAACGGCAGCGCGAAACAGGTGTGCGCGAACCACACCTGGGCGAAGTTCTGCGCGCCGTCGAGGTTCCAGGCGGGCATCAGGGTGATGCCGCCCAGGCTGACTCCGCGCGAGAAGAAGCTCAGCAGCGGCACCAGGGCCATCTGCAGCGGCACGATCTGGAGCGCGAAGATGCCGATGTACACCCAGTCCCGGCCCCGGAAGTTGATCCAGGCCAGCGCGTACGCGGCCATGGCCGCGAACGCGAGCGGGAACAGTACCGACGGCAGGGTGATCACCAGCGAGTTGATGAAGTAGCTGGCGAGCTGCCCGGACGAGGCGGACTGCCCGAACAGCACCTCCTGGTAGTTCTGGAGGGTGAACTCCGGGTCCCGGAAGAAGGTCCACCAGCCGGTGGTCTTGATCTGGTTCTCCGGCCGGAACGAGGAGACGAACAGGCCGAAGGTGGGGATGGTCCAGACGACCGCGATGACGATGGCGACAAGCGTGGCGGTGTGGGTGTTGAGTCGCTTGCGGACCCGCGACGCCGGCGTCGGCCGCCCGCTGGTGTCCTGTGCGCCGGAGGCGACCGGGGGAGTGGTGGTGGTCATCTCAGCCCTCCCGTCGCTGCTGGCGGAGGTTGCGGATCTGGAAGATCACGATGGGGATCACCAGGACGAAGAGGAAGACCGCCAGCGCGGAGCCCTGGCCGTTCTGGCCGTACCGGAACGCCTGGTTGTACATCTCGTTGGCGATCACGCTGGTGTCGTAGTTGCCGTTGGTCGAGGTGCGGACGATGTCGAAGACCTTCAGCGTGGCGATCGAGATGGTGACCACCACCACGATCAGCGCGGGCCGGATGCTGGGCAGGGTGATCTGCCAGAACATCTGCCACGGGCTCACCCCGTCGAGCCGGGCGGCCTCGACGATGTCGGCCGGAATCGCCTTGATCGCCGCGGACAGCACCACCATCGCGAAACCGGCCTGGATCCAGACCATGATCACGATGAGCAGCAGCGTGTTCAGCGGCGAGTCGAGCAGCCACTGCCGGGGCTCGCCGCCGAGGCTGACCACGATCTGGTTGAGCAGACCGATCTGTTCCTGCTCTTCGCCCCGGAAGGCGTACACGAACTTCCAGATGATGCTGGCGCCGACGAACGAGATCGCCATCGGCATGAAGATCAGCGACTTCGCCACCGCCTCCAGCCGGGCCTTGTCGACCATGACCGCGTAGATCAGGCCGATGGAGGTCGCGACAAGCGGAACCAGGGTGACCCAGACCAGGGTGTTGAGCAGCACCCGCACGATCGAGTCGTCGGCGAACATCCAGCGGTAGTTGTTCAGGCCCACGAAGTTCTGGCTGCCGCCGTCCATGAAGGACAGCAGCGTGGTCCGGATCGCCGGGACGACCAGGCCGATCAGCAGCAGCAGTACCGTCGGCAACAGGAAGAACGTGGCGAACAGCCCCTCCCGGGACTTGGTCCGCCCGGGCAGCGGCGCCCCACTTGCGGACGCGGCCACGAGTTGCGCCTCACGTCGCCGTGCGAAGTAGGACGGCACCGCGTCGAGCAGCACGAGCAAGCCGCCCACCACCACCGCGAAGGCGACAAGCCCCCACAGCAGCATCATCAACTTGGGCGTCTGCTCGGCAAAGTCGAAGTTCATCAACCCTCCCCGGGTCCTCGGTAGAGCCGGTGGGCCGGCCCGCGAATGCGGACCGGCCCACCACCGGAATTACTTCCAGCTGCTCTCGATGCCCTGGAGGACGGTGGCGGTGTCCCGCCCGTTGACCCAGTCGACCATGCCCTTCCAGAAGGTCCCGGCGCCGACGGCGGCGGGCATCAGGTCGGAACCGTCGAACCGGAAGACCGTGCTGTCGTCCTGGAGGATCTCCACCGACAGCTTGTCGATCGGGTTGGCGACGTTGGCCAGGTCGACCTTGTTGTTCGCGGACACCCAGTCGCCGATCTTCGCGCGGCTGTTGGCGTACTCGCCGGAGGCGAGGTACGTCTGCACCGCCTGCACCTCGGGACGGTCAGCGAAGGCCGTCACGAACTCGCCGCCACCCAGCACCGGCTTGCCCTTGGCCGGGTCGATGGCCGGGAAGTAGAAGGCGAAGACGTCGCCGTCCTCGGCCACCCGGGTGCCCTCAGGCCACTGGTTGGCGTAGAAGGACGCCTGCCGGTGCAGCGCGCACTTGCCCTGCGTGATCGGCACGCCCGCCTCCTGGAAGGAGGTGGTGGCGATGCTGCGCACCCCACCGAAGCCACCGTTGACGTACTTGTCGTTCTTCAGGATCGTGCCGGCCCGGTCCAGCGCCTCCGCGACCCGCGGGTCGTTGAAGGGGATCTCGTGCGTGGTCCACTGGTCGTAGACCTCGGGGGTCTGCGTCCGCAGCATTACGTCCTCGATCCAGTCGGTGGCCGGCCAGCCGGTGGCGTCACCGGACTCGATGCCGGCACACCACGGCTTGACGTCGCTCTCGGCGATCGTGTCGCTGAGCTGGATCATCTGGTCCCAGGTGGTCGGAACGGTCCAACCCTTCTCCTGGAACATCTTCGGCGAGTACCAGACGAACGACTTCACGTTCGACCCGAGCGGCGCGCCGTAGAAGGTGCCGTTGACGGTGCTGTACTTCAGCCAGTCCGGCGAGTAGTTCTGCTCGGCCATCGCCTTGGTATCGGCGCTGGCCGGCTTCAGCTGGTTGCGCTCGGCGAACCGGGCGAGCAGGCCGGGCTGGGGGATGAAGGCCAGGTCGGGGGCGTTGCCGCCGTCGACCCGTACGGGGAGCTGGGCCTCGAACTCGCCGCTTCCCTCGTGATTGATCGTGATGCCGGTGCAGTCCTCGAACTGCTTCCAGGACTCCGCCAGCCGGTCGGCCTCGATGTCCCGGATCGACGAGTAGATGTTTACCGTCTTGCCTTCGTGGCCCTGGTAGCTCTCGTACGGGGCGCACTCCGCGGAATCGGCGTTGCTGCTCCCGCCGTTGCTGCTGCTTCCGGTGCCGCAAGCGGTGGCGCTGAGTGCCAGTCCGATCGCGCCAACGATCGCGACAGCCTGGCGTGGCCTGGCAGAGACCGCCATGCCGTCCTCCTTCCTGTCCGGCGCCGGCCGGGATCGCATCCGGTTGACCTGGCGCCGGTCCGATGGGCGTTTTCACATGTAAGCGCTTGCATCTCCCCGGGGTCCACCCCTGGAGGGACACGAGCGAGTAACAATCCGGAAACCTGGCAAGCAGCCGAGGATCCGCGCCCATCTGCTGGAAAGAGCCCCGTCTATCAGCGGATACTTCCGCCGACCGCGACGGGGCGTGGGGAGGCTTACCGCGGCGAAGGTTGGCTGGCGGGCAGTGGAGCGCCACTGCCGGGCCGGTCGGCACCGCCGGCGCCGTCCCCGACCGCGGCCCAGGTCGGGCCCGGGCCGGTCAGCTGTTCAGCTGCCAGATCGAGTAGTTGAGGGCCGCGGCGAAGGTCACCCACGCCCAGTAGGGCAGCAGCAGCGCCGCCGCCACCCGACTCGCCCGGGCGAACAGCAGGACGGTCACACCGATCGCCAGCCACAGCAGGACGATTTCGGCGAACGCCAGCCCATACCGGTCACCGGCGAAGAAGAGCGGCGTCCAGGCAGCGTTGAGCACGAGCTGGACCGCCCACGCGCCGAGGGCCGCACCGAAGCCCACCCGGCGCCAGACCAGCCAGGCGGCGACCGCGATCGCCACGTAGAGGACGGTCCAGACCGGGCCGAAGAGCCAGGACGGCGGCGACCACGCGGGCCGGTCGAGGTTCGCGTACTGGTCGGCGGCGCCCGACGCGGCCAGGTTGCCGATTACGGCGGCGGCCAGCACGGCCACCGCGAACCCGGCGAGGGCCCACCACTGGCCGGCACCGCTTCGTCGGGTCTGTTCCGCACTCGTCCGCATGGTCGGTGGTTCTCCGCTGAGCGGGGGCGGCAAACCTTCCGGACGGTCCTCGTCGGGCCCAGGGCCACCTCCAGTGGGCCCGGACAGCCCAGTGGCCGGCTCAACCGCTTCGGGAAAGCCGCCCTCGCCCTCGTGTCGGTTATTGATCTATCCGAAGCTGTCGACCCGGGGCGTGGTGGGTAGGCCCGCCGAGGCAAGCAGGGCCAACCTGTCCGCGTCGTCTGACTCGGCGTCTGCGTGGTACACGACGAGCATCAGGTGCTCGGCCCCGCCGATGCCCAGTCGTTCTCGGTTCAGGGTCAGCTCGCCGACCTGCGGATGGTCGATCCGGATCGTCGTCCCACGCTGTCCGCGCGGCCACCATGCTGACGGTCCAGTACGCCAAATCCCAGCCGGCCATCAGGTTCAACGCACTCGAGCCGGGCTTCACCGCCACCGATCTGACCGCGGCGGTCGGCGGCGGACGACCTCCGGCGGAAAGCGCCAGAACGGTCGTGCGACTGGCGACCCTCGGCGTCGACGGCCCGACCGGTACCTTCCAGGACGAGGCCGGGGAACTGCCCTGGTAAGGCCGCAGGCGGGGTGCCAGGCCGTGCTGTTGCGGGGCGGGTCAGCGGCGACCAGGGGCGGGCACGGTCCCCCGACCGACTGACGACAAGCACGCCGGGGTCGCCGCGTCCGGTAGCTCCTGTCGGGAGGACGGAGTACCGGGCGCGACGACCCCGGCGGGTCCGGTGAGCGACGCCCTGCGCCGCCAGGTCAATTGAAGATGCTTACCCCACCCGGGCCGACGAGCAGCCCGACAACGATGAGGACGATGCCCCAGAGGATCTGCCGGCGGAACAGCGCGAGGATGCCGGCGACCACCAGTACGACTGCGAGAATCCAGAGAATCAGCTCCATGGTTGCTGAATACCCCCGGCGGCGACTTCGGAAACCTCGCCCTGATCAAGGTGATCGCCCAGGTGGAAGATGCTGTACGCCTGCTTGATCACCGGGTGGGCAACGTTGCGCACGCGTACTCCTCCCGGGGTGGTGCCCCGCTCGGAACCGTGGTGGGCGTGCCCGTGCAGGGCGAGCGCGGTCGGCGCGGCGTCGACCGCCTGCCCCAGCTGGTAGCAGCCGAGGAACGGGTAGATCTCCAACGGCTCCCCGGCCAGGGTGTCCGGCACCGGGGCGTAGTGGGTGAGTGCCACCAGCACGTCGCAGTCCAGCGAGCGCAGCGCCTCGCTCAACCGGTCGGCGCTCTCGGTCGTGGTGCGTACGAACGCCTTCATCTCCGGCTCGCCGAAGTCGCTGGCGCACCGGCCGGCGAAACCGCCACCGAAGCCCTTCACCCCGGCGACGCCGAGGCGGCCACCCGGGCAGTCCAGCACCACCCCGTCGCCCTCCAGTACGGTGATGCCCGCCTCCTCCAGCGCCCCGACCACCTGGGGCACCTGGTCGCACTGATGATCGTGGTTGCCGAGCACGGCGATCACCGGTACACCCAGGCCGCCGAACTCCCGGGCGACGCAGCGGGCCTCGGCCTCGGTGCCGTGCCGGGTCAGGTCGCCGGCGAGGAGCAGCGCGTCGACGCTGCCCGGCAGTTGCTCCAGGGTCGGCCGGAACCGGCCGACCACGTCTTCGTCCAGATGCACGTCGCCCACGGCGGCGATCCGGATAACCATCGAACCTCCCTCAGGGCAGTTGCTCGATCTCCGTGGGCGCCTGTACGCGGATCACCCCGATGTCACTGGTGATCGGGACGTCCGGGAAGCGATCGGTCACCCGGCGCAGGATCTCCTCCCGCCGGTGTGCGCTCTCGACCTCGCCGTGCAGCACGAGAGCGCGTTCGGTGCGGACCACGGTGATGCCCTGTTCGGCGACGGCCGGATCTTCGGTGAGCAGCCGGTGGATCTCCGCCTCGACGTACTCGTCGGGCGGACCGGCGCCGGAGTCGAGGTGCGCGGTCACGTTGTCCCCTTCCCGTCGGCCGTGCCGGAGTGCGGCACGACGTCCAGCCTGTCCAGCAGCACCAGGAACGACTCGGCGTACGGCGAGTGCTGCGTCTCCTTGCGTACCCGTTCCCAGTCGATCTGCTCACGTAGCGAGCGCGCCAGCGGCAGCCCGCGGGCGAAATCGCAGTAGTGCTGGGAGAAGCTGAGCAGTTTGTGCACCATCAGTTGGGTGGCCGACAGCACCGGCATGTGGATGGCGTCCACCGGCCGCACGACCGTGTCGGCGAAGGTCTCCTCGGTCACCGGCGTCTCGATCGGGCGGTGGATCAGGTCCACCATCCGGCCGCCGTCGTAGACCTTGACCAGCCAGTCCTCTGGCGGCCGCTCGGCGGTGAAGCCGGCCTGCCCCAGCGCCTCCAGCGCGGCTTCGACGTCGGACTCGCGGATGAGGAAGTCGACGTCGTGCTCGCTGGAGTGCCCTCCGTGCGCGTACACGGCGAAGCTGCCGCCGAGAGCGAATGGGATCTCGGACTGTTTGAACACGGCGGCGACCTTCTTGAGGGTGTGTAGGAGAGTCTCGTCGTCGCGCTCGGCCATCTCGCCTCTCCCGTCGCCTCGTCGGGGGTGCCACCGGTGGGATCTCCGATCGGTACCCGGCATTCCGGTCGTCCACACCTGCGCCGCACGTGCAACGGGATGAACAGGTCTGAAACCGGATCTATGGTGCACCCGTCGTGCACCCGTCGGATAGCCTTTCCAGGGTGGCCAGATCGATGGGAGCGCCCGCTTCGACGGGAGTCCGCCGTGCCCGGGGCCGGCTCCGCACCGTAGCTCTGATCGGCATCGACGGCTCAGGCAAGACCACCCAGGCGTACCGGCTCGCCGAGGCGCTCACCGCAGCCGGGTTCCCGGCCACCTACCACCGCAACGCGGGTGGGCGGCGCTGGCTCGGCCGGGCGGCACACCGACTCGGTCGGCCGGATGCCCAGAGTCTCCTCGGACGGGACGGAATGCTCCTGATGGAGTCCGTGCTGCGCTGGCTGGCCATCGCGATGACACTGCTCGGTGGTCTGTTCAACGGGCGGGTGGCCGTGATGGACCGCTACGCGGCCTGCCAGTACGCGAGCCTGCGGGCACATGGCGGGCATCGCTGGGAGCGGCTGGTCCGGGCTGCCTACCGACTCTTCCCCCGACCGCAGGTGACGTTCCTGCTGACCGTCGAGCCGACCGAGGCGTACCGGCGGATCGAGCGCCGGGGCACCGACCACGAGAGCCTTGGCTTCCTGGCCGCCGCCGACCTGGCCTACCGCACCCTGCCGGAGTACCCGACGTTCGTGCCGGTCAATGCCGATCTCCCGGCCGAGGAGATCGCCCGGGAGATCCGGGGGCACCTGAACGCCTGGCTGGCAGCCCCGGGCGAGCCGACCGACACCGCGCCGGTGACGGAACTGGTTCCGCTTCAGGCCCGCCCGTAGACCGGTACGGCCGCGCCGCTGGTGGGCGCCGACTCGTCCGACGCGAGGAAGCGGATCACCGAGGCGATCTCGGCCGGGTCCACCCAGCGGGTGTGGTCGGCGTCCGGCATCGAGTCGCGGTTCGTCGGGGTGTCGATGACACTCGGCAGCACCGTGTTGCAGCGGACCCCGGCCGCCTTGTACTCCACCGCCACGGCGGCGGCGAAGCCGAGCACGGCGGCCTTCGCGGTGACGTAGCCGGCGACTCCCGGGAAGGGCGTGACCGCCGCCCGGGCAGCGACACAGACCACCGCGCCACCACCGGCGGCGACCAGGTGCGGCAGCGCGGCCCGGGTGACCAGGTGGGTCGGGCGGAGGTTGAGCGTGAGCATCCGTTCGAAGTCCTCGACCGGCGTCTCGTGCAACAGACCGCCGCTGGCGTACCCGCCGACGAGGTTGACCACGGCGCGTAGTGGCGCCTCGGGATCCCGGGCCGCCACCTCGGCCACCCGGGCGGCGTCCTGCGGGTCGGTCAGGTCCGCGACGATCCGGACGGGAGCGTTGACCTCGGGTCCACCCACCGGGTCCGGTTGCCGACGCTGGGGCGCGACCACCCGCCACCCGGCGGCCACGAACGCGGCGCTGACCGCCGTGCCCAGTCCGCCCGTGGCCCCGGTGACCAACACACTGCGATTCGCCATGACCTGAGGTTAGTGCGGTGCCCGATCGGCGGGTGCGGAGCCCCACCCGACCGGATGGACCCGGCCCGGCGGGGGAGGCGGTTCGGCAGCGGCGGGTGACAGGCTGGGCCGGCCGCATCGGTGCACGTCACGGTTGACCCTCCCGGATTACTGAAAGTAAGTTTCAAAGGTGGCGAAGAGCCCGAAGGTTTCCGCGAATCCCGGGCCCGCTGGGCTGGTCGTCCACATCAGCGGTCTGCTTCCGGCGCTGACGCCGGCCGAGCAGCGGGTCGCCCGGCTGGTGGTCGCCGACCCGGCCGACGCCGCCCGCCGGACCATCACCGACCTCGCCACCGCCGCCGAGACCTCCGAGGCGACGGTGATCCGGTTCTGTCGTTCGGTCGGCATGGACGGCTACCCGCAACTGCGGCTCCGGCTGGCCGCCGAGGCCGCCCGGCGCGTCGAGCCGCCGGACACGCGGGTGGTCGGCGGAGACATCCCGCCCGGCGCCGACCTGGCCCAGATCATCGCGACCATCGCCTTCAGCGACGCCCGTGCCGTGGAGGACACTGCCGATCAGCTCGACCCAGCGGTCTGCGAGCGGGTGGTGGACGCGATCGTCGGGGCCGACCGGATCGACATCTACGGTGCCGGTGCGAGTGGCCTCGTCGCCTCGGACTTCCAGCAGAAGCTGCACCGGATCGGCCGCACCGCCTGCTACTTCCCCGACGTGCACACCGCGTTGACCTCGGCCGCCCTGCTCGCCCGCGGCGACGTCGCCGTCGGCATCTCACACACCGGCACCACCTCGGAGGTGATCGAGGTGCTCGGGCAGGCCCGGTCCGGGGGCGCCACGACGGTGGTGCTCACCAACTTTCCGCGCTCTCCGGTCACCGAGGTCGCCGATCACGTCCTCACCACCGCCGCGCGCGAGACCACCTACCGGTCCGGCGCGACGGCCAGCCGACTGACCCAGCTCACCGTGGTCGACTGCCTCTTCGTCGGGGTGGCCCTGCGTAACCGGCCTCGAACCCGCAAGGCGCTGGAGGCGACCGACGAGGCGGTCCGTTCCCACCGGGTGGACTCCCGCCGGAGGAGAGTGTGACGGCCGAAGCCGATGCGCCGCACCATCCCCACCCACGGCGGCCGTCCGGCCCGTCCGGGCCGGCGTACCGACCGGACGGGCCGGGGCGGACGATGCGGCGCGGGACGCCGCAGAGGCGGGCAACCGTGTAGATCCCGGGGGGACACGGTGCGCGGGCCCATCCCGTACGTCCTCGGTGCGGTCGCCGCGTCCCGGGCCAACGGTGCCGCGAGTGCGCTGCTCCGCGCGAATCCGGAGACGTCGGTCCGCCGGGCCGTGGACGCCTTCATCCGGTGGACACCGGACCGGAGATGGTCGCCGGTCCCCACTGCCCTGATCAGGTACGCGGCCGGTGCCCCGGCTCGCGTCAGCAACGGGACAGCCAGTCGAGGCGCCCGACCGTGGCGGGCATAGGACCGGGGCGCGGATTGTTCATCAGGGCGTGGGGTATTACCACCGGCGTGGATGAACCGAGCGGTCCACGTACGCGTATCAGGCAGTGACCAGGATCGCAGCACGGCGGTGACCCGGGTCGCTGCGACTATCGGCCGGGCAGTGCTGCCATGGACCGGGACGGACGGCGATCCGTCGATCCGTCGACCTCACGGGGTGCCTGCCGACGACAGTCAGGCAGGGTGCTGACAGCAAACGTGGACGCTGCTCTCAGCGGATTATCAGGCATTCGTGACACTTTCGACCCACGACATGGAATCCCCGACACGTCTCATCTGTTGTGTAGATGTCAGCACCGATGGGCACAGCGGAGGTTACGGGGGAGGGCTGATGGGCGTGGGGATGGCAAGGAACCGGGCAACCGGCGCGAGCGAGGGGACCGTGGGCACCGTGGACAAGAACATCGGAATGCGAACTGACGAGGTCGCCGAGGAGCGCGACCTGGTCGGAGTCTACCTGCACGAGATCTCCCGGACGCCGCTGCTGGACGCCGCCAAGGAGGTCGACCTCTCCAAGGCCATCGAGGCCGGCCTGTACGCCGAGCACCTGCTCGGTGAGGACCGCGTCCCCGACGGGGTCACCCGGGAGGAACTGGAGCGGCTGGTCGCCGACGGTGAGCGGGCCAAGGACCTGTTCATCCGCGCCAACCTGCGACTGGTCGTGTCGATCGCCCGACGTTACGTCCGCTCCGGCATGCCCATGTTGGACCTCATCCAGGAGGGCAACACCGGTCTGGTCCGGGCGGTCGAGAAGTTCGACTACGAGCGTGGCTACAAGTTCTCGACCTATGCGACGTGGTGGATCCGCCAGGCCATCAGCCGGGCGATCGCCCAGCAGGAGCGCACCGTGCGGCTGCCGGTGCACCTGGTGGAGGACGTCAACCGGATGCGTAACGTGGCCCGGCAGCTCACCCGTGAGCTGGGCGGCGACCCGGAGCCGGAGCAGATCGCGGCGGCGCTGGGGGTGACCGTCGAGCGGGTCAACGAACTGGTCCGCTGGTCGCAGGACACCGTGTCGCTGGACACGCCCGTCGGCGACGACGGCGACACCAACCTCGGTGACCTGGTCGCCGACAGCGACGCACCCTCCCCGGAGGAGATCGTCCTCACCGGGTTGGAGCGGCAGCGAATCGAAGGGCTGCTCAACCACCTGGACGACCGTTCGGCCGGCATCATGCGGGCCCGGTACGGGCTGGAGGACGGCCGCGAGCACTCGCTGACCGAGGTGGCGTCGCGGTTCTCCCTGTCCCGGGAGCGGATCCGGCAGCTGGAGATCCAGGCGCTCGGCCGGCTCCGCGAACTGGCCCGAGCAGAGGGCCTGCAAGCGGCCTGATCAGGCGACAACAACGGCGAACGGCCGGCGTCCGACAGCGGACGCCGGCCGTTCGCCGTTCTTCGTTGTCGGTTGCGCCGCCGCCGAAAACGGCACGTCACGACCGGCGGCTCAACGCACCCGACCGTAACCGTACGGTGACATCAGGTCCACGGATCGCTTCTCCACGTTGCGGCCGAAGGTCGGCGCGTGGATGACCTGCCCGTCGCCGACGTAGATGGCCACATGGCCGAGGCTGCGGTAGAAGACCAGGTCGCCGGGGCGCAGCTCACTGCGACTGATGTGGGCCACCACGCCCCACTGCATCCGGGTGTTGTGCGGCAGGGACCGGCCCGCCGCCCGCCACGCAGCCGAGGTCAGCCCGGAGCAGTCGTAGCTGCCCGGCCCGTCCTGGCCCCAGGCGTACGGCTTGCCCAGCGCGCCGTAGGCGTACCGGACGGCGACGCCGGCCTTGCCAGAGACGGCGGGTGCGTCCTGGGCGCTGCTGGCCCGGTTCGTCGCTCGTTCGGTCGCCCGGCCGTACGCCTGACGGCGCATCTCGTAGAGCTTGGCGAGATCGCGCTCGATCCGTTTCTTCGCCGAGGACAGTTCGCGGGACTGCGCCGCCTGACGGCTGAGCGTGACGTCCAGCCGGGTCTTCTCGTCGAGCAGCCGCCGCTGGTCGGCGGTGTAGCTGGCGATGGTGGACTGCCGCTGCCGGGTCAGGTGGTCAAGCGTGCCGAGCCGGTCCAGCACGGAGGTCGAGTCACCGCCGTGCAGCAACGCGTCGACGGTGCCGAGGTTGCCGGTCTTGTACGCGGTCACCGCCAACTCGCCGACGTCCGCCCGGCTCTGTTCGGCCTGCTGCTCCAGCGGGCCGATCCGGTCCTGCAACCGCTCCACCGCGGCGCGGTTCTCCTTTATCTTCTCCCGCAGTTCGTTGTGGGCCTCCACCACGCGTTCCAACTCGACGGAGGCCTTCTCGATCCGCCGGGTCAGGTCGGCGGGGGAAGGTTCGGCCCGGGCCACCGTCGCCGGCACGAGCAGCGCCAGCGTGAGGGCGGCGACCGTCAGGGCTCGCAGCGTGTGCGTCAGGGACGACAAGAGCCCGAATGCTCCTCTCCCGGGGGCCGGCGCGGGGCGGATGAGGCTCCGCGACGGCGACGGCCCGGTGCCGTCCGGGTGGACGGCGGCCGGCCGGGCCGACCTGCCCAACCTAGTACGGGACGGGAGTCATCCGCAGAGAAAGCCGGGACCACTGGGAGTGCTGTGGCGGAACACGCAGCGACAACCAGCGTCAAGCAGGTTATCGGCGACATGTCGGACTGGTCGCTCCCGGCATATGACGTCGGATGCAGGGACGTTTTGACCGACAAGCCGGACTTGACGGGCTCTTTCCGGCGCCGTCGACCGCTCGCAAGCCCCTGACCATCGGAAACGTCGCGGCCGGAGTGGCGCGGGCGGCCCACAATGAATCGCGCGACCGGGAATCCCGTCAACCGGCGTCAATGCGCAAGGCCGACGGAGACCGACCCGGTGCCACCAGCCGTGGGAGGAGGGGGCGTGAATCCTGATGGCGCGACAACGCGGACGCCACGGACACCCCGAGGCGCCGGCACCGGGCCGACGTTGCTCTACGCCCGGCCCGGGATCATCGTCACGGTCGACCGGTTCACCGTCGGCCGCAGCAGCTGGCGCGTCGCCGAGCTGACCCATCTGCACAGCACCCGAGGCCCGCACGACCGGGCGGCGACCCGGGCAGTGCTGGTCTCGACGGTGGTGATCGGCGGGGTGGGACTGCTGCTGGGGTTCACTGGAGGACTGCAACGGCTCACCGCCGGGGCGTACCTTCTGCTCGGTGCCGTGTTCCTGGTGCCGGTGCTGCTCGCGGCGGCGGGTGACCGCTGGCGGCCACCGGCCTACGAGCTGTGGGGCCGCCGGGCGGGGACCGACGAGCTGCTGTTCAGCAGCGACGACGAGCACCAGTTCGGCCAGGTGAGCCGGGCACTGCGCCGAGCCCGTGAGATGAACAGCTACGGCGGCTGGGAGGACCCGCTGGCCGGTGTCGACCCGTGGCGACCGCGACGATGAGGCCGGGCCGCTAGCCGGCGATCGGCTCGGGCGCCTGCGCCTGCGCCTGCTCCCGCTCCCGCTGCTCGGCCGTGACCAGTGCGCTCACCCGCCGCTCCGCCCAGAAGGAGACGAACGGTACGGTGCCGGCCAGCATCACCAGGATCATGCGCTTGAGCGGCCAGTCGGCCCGCCGGGACAGGTCGAACGCGGCGACCAGGTACACCATGTAGAGGAAGCCGTGTGCCTGGCCCACGGTCTCCACCACGATCGGGTTGTCGAAGCCGTACTTGAGTGGCATGCCGATCACGACCAGCAGGATCAGCACCACGCCGACGACCCAGGCGATCACGCGGTAGCGGGTGAGGGCAGCGCGCACTTCTCGTCCGTCCTTCCGGGCCCGGCTCAGCCGGGATAGTCGCCGGGCCTCGCGCCCGGATTGGCGTTCAACCATGACAGGTAGCGGTTGTAGGCGACCAGGTCGGCGTCGTCCTCACCGGGGCCGGCGGAGACCCGGGCAACCCGCACCGGGCGTCGGATCCCAGTCCGTGGCTGGTCGGTGCGGGCGGGGTCGGCCGAGCCGGAGGCGGTGACGTCGGGCTCGGCTGAGTCGGCCGGACGACCGGCGGACGCCAGGACGACCGGGTCCCGGTTCGGCGGGATGACCGTGCGTAGCGTGTGGCGTACCTCTCGCCACCATACGAAGACCACGAAGCCCGCGAAGATCGGCCACTCCACGGCGTAACCCCAACTTATGGCGTTACCCGCTGCGGCCCGGCTGACCTGCCACCAACCCAGACCGAGAAAAGTGGTCACCAGCACGACCATGGCCACGTGGCGAGCGATCCACGCCGGGGTCCAGAGCCGCTTCATGTCCACGAGGGTACCGAAACCGACCGCCTTCTCCGACGCGGTGTCGTAGTGCGGCGGGGTTTGGCCACACCCGGGGTGGGCAACCGTACAGACGCCAGCCCAGGACGGATGAGGGGGCGAGATGACGGCATCGGGACGACCGGACGGATTTCCCACCGGCGGTACGGAGGTGAGCCCCGAGCAGCGGATCCCGGAGTGGGGCGACGACCGGACACCGGCCCCCGCACCCGAAGCCGACCTGCTCGGCATCGATCCCGCCGAGCTGGGCGAGGAGGATCTCATTCGGGAGATGCAGAGTCTGCATCGCACCCGTCTGGACACGCTGCGCCACGCCACCGACTCGGCGCTCGCCAATCACCTGCGGCGCACCGCCGAGTTGGAGACCGAGTACCTCGCTCGTCACCCGGGGCGCGAGGTCGACCCGAGCCGGCTGCGGGACGCGTGATGGCGTACGCGGAGCGGGGGGTGTCCGCGCCCCCGGAGGTGGTGTTCAACACGGCCACCGATCCCGACCGGATCTCCTCCTGGCTGCCCGAGCCGTTGCTGTCGAGTGACCCGGCCCGGGAGGGCGACGCCGGTCAACTGCGGGCCCGCTGGACTGCCCGTGGCGCCGACTGGTCGGCCGAACTGCACGTGGAACCGGTCGACGCGGGCGGTTCGCGGCTCCGGCTGGAACTCGGCGGGGGTGGCGAGAACGTCGACCGGCTCGCCGACGAGGCGCTGAACAGCCTCGCCCGCGAGGTGGCCGACAACCTGCAGGCCGGCTGACTCGGCCGGCGCTGATTCGATCGGACCCGCCGCCGGACCGCGGCGAAATCGAAGCGTGACCCGAAGAGGAGGCCGGGTGAGCGATCTGAAGCAGAAGGTGGCGCGGTTGCGCCAGGCGTACGCGCCGCACGAGCACCGCCCGCTCGGTGGCTACCTGGCGGCGATGGGCACCTACGCCGGGGTGACCGGCGCGATCGCCGGCCTGGTGAAGGTGACCGGGCGAAGCGTGCCCGAGCGACCCGCCACGTCGGACGTGGTGCTGCTCGCCATCGCCACCCACAAGCTCAGCCGGCTGCTGTCCAAGGACGCGGTGACCAGTCCGTTGCGCGCCCCCTTCACCCGGTACGACCGGCCGATCGGCAGCGGCGAGGTGATGGAGCAGGTACGCGACTCGGGCAGCTCCACCCGCCATGCCATCGGCGAGCTGCTCAGCTGCCCGTTCTGCCTGGCCGTGTGGGTGGCCACCGGTCTCACCGGCGGGCTGGTGCTCGCGCCGCGACTGACCCGGCTCGTCGCCACGGCGCTGACCGCGGTGGCGGCCTCCGACTTCCTGCAGATGGGGTACGCGGTGGCCCAGCAGGCGGCCGAGGGCGGTGGCGAGGAGGATTGACGGTAGGTACGGCGAGGCCGACCCGGGAAGCGGGTCGGCCTCGCCGTTGCTGCTGTCTGACCGGTTGCCGGCGGCACGTGCCCGGTCGACTCAGGTTGCCTGGCGTGTCGCGCGGGGCCTCAGGCAGCGGCGGGACGGCGGTTCAGCGCTGCATTCCGGACCAGCCGCGGGGCGACTCCGGCTCCCGCTCGTCCTCGTCGGCACCGGTGATGATGTCCCGGTCGACGGCAGTGCGGTCGTGCTCGTTGGCGAAGTCGGGTTCCGGCAGGGTGTCCGTCCCCTCCGGTGGCTGGCCGAGCGCGGGCGGATGGGGGTGCTGGTCTTCCTCGCGCTGCGTCATCGTGTTCCTCTCCTCGTCGCCGGTGCCGGCGGGCTGGTCACCCCGCCGAGCCACCCAGCAGGTCGGTCACCTCGTCGACCGCGTACTCGCCCTGCGGCAGCGCGTTGAGCCGGGACAGCAGCTGTGCCGGCAGCTCCGCGGCGACCGCGCGGCGGTAGATGTCCACCTGACTGATCCGCTCCTGACCGTGGTAGAGATCGTCGAGCAGTTCGTCGAGCGGACGGGTGTCCACCTCATCGGTCTCCACCTCGTCACCGACTGCCGCAGCCGTGCCGGGCAGGTCGGTGGTGGGCGGATCGAGCCCGGCGGTGTCGACCACGGGCACGTCGGCCAGGATGGCGTCGGGTAGCCGAGCCTGCGTCGTGGGTGCCGTGGCTGCCTCGGTCACGGGTACGTCGTCGGTCACCCGCGTGACCTACCCGCCCCCACCCCGCCAAAACACCCCACCCCCACCCCCCACCCCACCCCCCACCCCACCCCCCACCCCCCACCCCACCTCCCTCGCCCTCACCCCTCGCCCCGTCGCGTTGATCATGAAGTTGGCGGCACCGTGGAGATCGAACACTGCCGCTAACCTCATGATCAACACGAAGGTGGGGGGAGGGGTGAGGGGGAGGGGGAGGTTAGGCGGGGGTGGGGAGGGAGGTGGTGGCGCGGCGGGCGCGGACGGCGGCGGCCAGGTCGGCCAGCACCTCGTCGGTGGTGTCCCAGCCGATGCAGGCGTCGGTGACCGACTGGCCGTAGGTGAGTTCGCGGGTGGGGTCGAGGTCCTGTCGACCCGGTACCAGGAAGCTCTCCAGCATGATCCCCACGATGCCCCGCTGACCGGCGGCGATCTGCGCGGCCACGTCGGCGGCCACCGCGGGCTGGTTACGGTGGTCCTTGCCGCTGTTGGCGTGACTGGCGTCCACCACGAGACGTTCCGGCAGCCCAGCGGCTCGCAGCAGGTCCAGTGCGCCGGCCACCGACGCGGCGTCGTAGTTCGGCCGGCCGCCGCCGCCCCGCAGCACCAGATGCCCGTCCGCGTTGCCCCGGGTGTGCATGATCGCCGGAGTGCCGGAGACGTCGATGCCGGGAAAGACGTGCGGCACGCCGGCGGCCCGGATCGCGTCGACCGCGGTGGCGATGCTGCCGTCGGGACGGTTCTTCATGCCGATCGGCATGGACAGCCCGGAGGCGAGCTGGCGATGCACCTGACTCTCCACGGTGCGCGCCCCGATCGCCCCCCACGCGACGGTGTCCGCGATGTACTGCGGGGTGATCGGGTCGAGGAACTCGCAGCCCACCGGCAGGCCGAGACGCAGCACGTCGAGCAGCAGCGCCCGGGCCCGACGCAGACCCGTGTTGACGTCTCCGGAACCGTCCAGCCCCGGATCGTTGATCAGGCCCTTCCAACCCACGGTGGAACGCGGCTTCTCGAAGTAGACCCGCATCACGACGAGTAGGTCCTCGTCGACCCGCTGGGCCGCCGCCTGGAGCCGTTGGGCGTAGTCGAGGGCAGCGGCGGGGTCGTGGACCGAGCACGGCCCGACCACCACCAGCAACCGGTCGTCGGTCCGGTCGAGCACCTGGCCGACCGCCCGCCGGCCGGCCAGTACGGCCGCCGTGAGGGCGTCGTCCAGGGGCAACTCGTGCAGCAGCAGGGCCGGGGTCGTCAGCGGTACGACACGGTCGATCCGCTGGTCGATGACCCGGTGGTTCTCCGGGGTCGTCACGGTGGGCATCCTTCCGCCGACCGCACCCGGGGCCGGTGCCCGGGTCGAGCCGGCTGCTCGTACGCGAAAGGGCAGGAACGAAAGCTCCTGCCCGGCCGGCTCGACAACGGTGACGTCAGATCATGGCGAAGTCACCGGCCTGCGAGCCGGCTGGCTAAACCATCGATACGAGTGCGTCACGGCGGTAAGCGTACCCGACCGCGCCCGAGCGCTCATCCCCTCGTCGACAAAGCCTCGCCTCGCGTTCATCGGCATCGATAAAACTCCCCGGTACTTCCAGCGTCACCGAACGCGGATCATCCGGAGGTCCCCCATGGATCGTCGTACCGTTCTGCGCGCCACCGTCGCCGGTGGTGCCGCCGCCTTCTCCGGCAGCCTGTGGGCGGGTGCCGCCGTGGCCGCACCCGCCCAGCCCGGCCCCAGCCCGTACGGTTCGCTCCGGAGCGCCGACGCCAACGGCATCCAGTTGCCCACCGGATTCACCAGCCGGGTGATCGCCCGGTCCCGCCGGACCGTCTCCGGGACGTCGTACACCTGGCACGACGCCCCCGACGGCGGGGCCTGCTTCGTCGCCGGCACGGGCTGGATCTACGTCTCGAACTCCGAGATCACCCCGGGCGGCGGTGCCTCGGCGGTCCGCTTCAACGCCGATGGCAGCATCGCCTCGGCGTACCGGATCCTCTCGAACACCAACCAGAACTGCGCCGGAGGAGCCACGCCGTGGGGCACCTGGCTCTCCTGCGAGGAGGTCAGCCGCGGGTTCGTCTATGAGACGTACCCGCAGGGCGGCACCGCCGCGGTGCAGCGGCCGGCGATGGGACGGTTCAAGCACGAGGCCGCCGCCTGCGACCCGGACCGCCGGGTGATCTACCTGACCGAGGACGAGAGCAACGGCTGCTTCTACCGGTTCCGGCCGAACAGTTGGGGCAACCTCTCCGCCGGCACCCTGGAGGTGCTGGTCGCGGGGACCGCCACCAGCGGCCCGGTGACCTGGGCGCGGGTACCGGACCCGGACGGGTCCCCGACGGTGACCCGCAGCCAGGTCTCCGGAGCCAAGCGGTTCAACGGTGGCGAGGGCTGCTGGTACGACGACGGCACCTGCTGGTTCACCACCAAGGGCGACAACCGGGTGTGGGCGTACGACGCGGTCAACCAGCGCATCGACCTGGCGTACGACGACTCGCTGGTCTCCGGCTCCGCGCCGCTGACCGGGGTGGACAACATCACCGGCACCGGCTCGGGCGACCTCTTCGTGGCCGAGGACGGCGGCAACATGGAGATCAACATCATCACCCCGGCCGGGGTGGTCGCGCCGTTCCTGCGGATCACCGGCCAGTCCTCCTCGGAGATCTGCGGGCCGGCGTTCTCGCCGGACGGCACCCGGCTGTACTTCTCGTCGCAGCGCGGCACCTCCGGCTCCTCGTCCGGTGGCATCACCTACGAGGTGCGCGGGCCGTTCCGCTGAGCCGAGCTTCGAGGTGACCGGCCGGGCCCCTCCGTCGCCAAGAAGGGGCCCGGCCCTGCCCGAGTGCGGGAGACGGGGGCGGGGTATGAGGAGCGGCATGACTGACGAGCGAAGCGACCAGGAGCGGGTGGAGTCCCGCGCCCACCTGCTACCGGAGGAGGCGGCGGCCGGCAGCGACGACGCGCATGCCCAGGCCGGCGCGATCCTCGCCGAGTCCGACGCCCGGGAGGCCGACCAGAACGTCGCCCCCGACACGGTGCTGGAGCGGCGTACCTCGGATCAGACCGTCAACCCCGTCGAACCGCCGGACTGAGCGGTGGCGCCACGCCCGCGGCGGGAGCCTCGGTAGGTGTGCTGGCGCAGCCAGGCCAGGGGGCCGGCCAACCGCAGTTCCTCCGGGATGTTGCCCACCGGGTCGAAGGCCAGTGCGGCGTCGTCCCGCGCGCTGAGCTGATCGCCGATGGTGACCTGCCCGAACGGCCGCCACGGCCCGGCGGCGGAGGCGACGGCGAGGACCAGCCCCGGCCGGCCGGCCGCCACCGCGGTGGACAGGCCGGCCAGGTCGTGGCCCAGGTCGGGTGATTCCGGGTCGGCCAGCGCGGCCAAACAGAGCCGCCGCCGACCGGTCCGGTACGACATGATCGAGCTGTAGGTGCCGGTGAACCGGCGACGGGGCAGCGGCAGGTGTCGCAGCACCGGCGCGGCGGCGCTGGAGCTGACCAGCAGGTCGAACGGACGTCCGGCCTGGCGGTGGATCCGCACCGCCAGGCCGAGCACGTCGGGCCAGGCGTCCGGGGTGGGCGTTCCCTTGGAGAGGCGGACGATGGCCGGGTAGTGCCCGGGCCGGTCGAGCAGCCGGACCCCGGTCGGCGGACCGGACGTACCCCAGACGAGCACCTCCCCGGCGAAGGACCGGCCAGCCGGGTGCAGCATCCGGCCCCGGCGGAGACGGGCCAGGGCCCGTGCCGCTCGTTCGGTGATGACGGCAGGCTGTGGCCAGGGAGTCGTCGGCATGCCTTCCGCATACCCAGGGCCGTACCGTCGATGCCGCCTTCCGGTACTGCCGCGTCACGGGCCGCCGTCGCGTCTGTCAGCGACCCGTCGGCACGGCTCGCCGGTGGGCGTCCCGGGGCCTGCCGGGGCGAAAGATCGGATAGCGTCGGTGCCATGCCCGACAGCGGTTACCCCTGGCCGATCTCGACGACCCGACTGGACAATGGCCTGCGCGTGGTGGTCAGCGAGGACCGCACCGCCCCGGCGGTCGCGGTCAACCTCTGGTACGACGTGGGTTCCCGGCACGAGCCGGTCGGACAGACCGGCTTCGCCCATCTCTTCGAGCACCTGATGTTCGAGGGCTCGACGCACGTCGCGAAGACCGAGCACATGAAGCTGGTCCAGGGGGCCGGTGGCTCGCTGAACGCCACCACCAACCCGGACCGCACCAACTACTTCGAGACGGTCCCGGCGGAGCACCTTGAGCTGGCGCTCTGGCTGGAGGCCGACCGGATGGGCGGGCTGGTGCCGGCGTTGACCCAGGAGACGCTCGACAACCAGCGGGACGTGGTCAAGAACGAACGCCGGCAGCGCTACGAGAACGTGCCCTACGGTGACGCCTGGCTCCGGCTGCTGCCGCTGCTCTATCCGCCGGGTCACCCGTACCATCACGCCACCATCGGGTCGATGGCCGATCTGAACGCCGCCGACCTGGCCACGTTCCAGGCGTTCCACCAGACCTACTACGCGCCGAACAACGCCGTGCTCACCGTGGTCGGCGACACCACCGTCGACGAGGTCGTCACCCTGGCCGAGAAGTACTTCGGCGGCATCCCGCCCCGGCCGGAGATCCCCCCGGCGCCCGACGGTCGCGTCGTGCCGGCCACCGGAGTGCCCGCCGAGGAGACGGTGGTCACCGAGGTTCCGGCACCCCGCGTGTACGTGGCGCATCGCACCCACCCGTTCGGCAGCCCCGGTTACGACGTGGTGACCGTGCTGGCCACCGTGCTCGGCAGCGGTCGGGGCAGTCGGCTCTACCAGCGGCTCGCCGACGGTGAACGGATCGCCCAGCCCGATCTGGTCGGGGCGTACGGGGTGGATCTGGCGCACGCACCGGCACCGCTGATCGCCACCGCCACCGCCCGCCCGGGCGTGAGTGGCGAGCGGTTGGCCGCCGGGCTCGCCGAGGTGGTCGACGAACTGGCGAGCGTGCCGGTCACCGCCGCCGAACTGGACCGCGCGAAGGCGTTGCTGACCACCGCCTGGTGGCGGCAGATGTCCACCGTGGACGGCCGGGCGGACGCGCTGAGCCGGTACGCCACCCAGTTCGGTGATCCGGCGACGGTGGCCGAACGGTTACCGGCCTGGCTCGCGGTGACCGCCGAGGAGATCGCCGAGGTGGCGGCCGACACGCTCGCCGCCGACAACCGGGCGACCCTGACCTACCTTCCCGAGGAGAAGCTGTGAGCGCGAGCAGTGAGCGGCCCTCAGTGACCCTGATCGCTGACCGGCCCGGCCCGGGTGCGGCCCGCCCGTACCGTTTTCCCCAGGTGATCCGCCGCTCCGTCGCTGGTGGCAAGGTCGTCGCCGCGCACCTGCCGGGTCAGAACCTCGCCGTGGCGATGCTGCTGCTGGACGCCGGCGCCGGCCGTGAACCGGTGGGCCGCGAGGGGCTGGGCGGGGTGTTGGCCAAGGCGCTGGAGGAGGGCACCACCCAACGCGACGCCACCGCGTACGCGCTGGCCATCGAGGCGCTCGGCACCGAGTTGGTGACCGGGCTGGACTGGGACACCTTCCAGGCGAGCGTGCAGGTGCCGGTGGGCCGGCTGGGCGCGGCGGTGGAACTGCTCGCCGAGGCGGTGCGCACCCCGAGGCTCGACTCGGACGACGTCCGGCGGGTCCGCGACGACGAGGTGACCGCACTGCGGATGGACTGGGCCAACCCGGGGCCGCGAGCCGACGCGGCGTTGCGCGCCGACCTGTTCGGCGCCGGCAACCGCTGGGGCCGTCCGATGTACGGCGACCCCGACTCGGTGGCCGGTCTGGACGTGGAGGACGTCACCGTCTTCCACTCGGAGTGGTTCATCCGTCCGGGCACCCTCGTCGTCGCCGGCGACCTGGACCGGCTCGACCTGGACGCCCTCGCCGCCACGGCGTTCACCGGGACCGGCGGCGGGCCGGTGGACCGGGGCGCACCGATCGACGTGCCGGTGCGCGCCGAGCGGCGGATCATCCTCGTCGACCGGCCCGGATCGGTGCAGTCCACGCTGCGGCTCGGTCACCCCGGACCGCACCGGGCGCACCCGGACCATGTGCCGATCTCGCTCGCCGGCACGGTGCTCGGCGGGGCGTTCACCTCCCGGCTGAACCATCTGATCCGGGAGGTTCGCGGTTACACGTACGGCATCCGGGGCGACTTCGCCTCCTCCCGCCGGTTCGGCCGGTTCGCGGTCAGTTCGGGGGTGCAGACCGCCGTCACCGCACCGGCGCTGGTCGAGGCGGTCGGCGAGATCGCGCGTACCCGGGCCGGTGGGGTGACCGAGGACGAGTTGGCGGTGGCAAGGTCCTGGCGGGCGGGCCAGCTCTCGGTCGAGTTGCAGAGCCCACGGGCCATCGCCGGTGCGTTGAGCACGCTTGTGGTGCACGACCTGCCGGACGACTACCACGCCCGGCTGCGCGAGGAGTTGCTCGGTGCTCAGGTGGCCCAGGTCTCGGCGGCCGCCGCCACCCACCTGCGCCCGGAGTCGCTGACCCTGGTGGTGGAGGGAGACGCCGCGGTGATCAGGGACGAGCTGGTGGCCACCGGTCTCGGTGAGCTGATCGACCACCCGTCGGCGAGCTGACCGCCGCTGGCCTGATCGGCCCCGCCGGCCGGGAGTGTGACGTCGGTCGCGGCGAAGGTGGGCCGGGCTGAGATGCTGCGGTCGGCGACGGTGGCGCGGCGGTGTTCTTCCGGCCGAACCGGCCGGCGAGGGGCGACTGTCCCGGACCGGACCGGCTCGGCTCTGCCGGTGGGATCCCCGGCGGTGGGAAAGCGTTCCCGGTCCGGGCACCGGGCTGGGTAGCCTCGCGGGCATGAGGATCGGCATTGTGGGAGCCACCGGCCAGGTCGGTGGCGTGATGCGGCAGGTGCTGGCGGAGCGGAACTTCCCGGCGGACCAGGTGCGGCTGTTCGCCTCGGCGCGCTCGGCCGGGCGTACGCTCCCGTGGCGCGGCGAGGAGATCACGGTCGAGGACGCAGCCAGCGCGGACTACTCCGGGCTGGACATCGTGCTCTTCTCGGCCGGCAAGGGCTCCGCGAAGGAGTTGGCGCCACGGGTCGCCGCCGCGGGTGCGGTCGTCATCGACAACTCCTCGGCGTTCCGGATGGATCCGCAGGTGCCGTTGGTGGTGGCCGAGGTCAACCCGCATGCCGCCGCCGTCCGACCCAAGGGCATCATCGCCAACCCGAACTGCACCACGATGGCCGCCATGCCGGTGCTGCGTCCGCTGCACGCCGAGGCGGAGCTGGTCGCCCTGGTCGTCTCCACCTACCAGGCGGTCTCCGGTGCCGGCCTGGCCGGCGTCGCCGAGCTGGACGAGCAGGTCCGCAAGGTCGCCGAGACCGCCTCCGGGCTAGCCTTCGACGGCGGCGCGGTGGACTTTCCCGCCCCCCGTTCGTTCGCCCAGCCGATCGCCTTCAACGTGCTGCCGCTGGCCGGCTCGATCGTCGACGACGGGTCGGCCGAGACCGACGAGGAGCAGAAGCTTCGCAACGAGAGTCGCAAGATCCTGGAGATCCCCGACCTGAAGGTCTCCGGCACCTGCGTACGGGTGCCGGTCTTCACCGGTCACTCGCTCCAGATCAACGCCCGGTTCGCCCGGCCGATCAGCCCGCAGCGGGCGTACGAGCTGCTCACCGACGCGCCCGGCGTCGCGCTCTCCGACGTGCCGACGCCGTTGCAGGCGGCCGGGCAGGATCCGACGTTCGTGGGCCGGATCCGCGCCGACGAGACCGTCGAGCACGGCCTGGCGCTGTTCTGCTCGAACGACAACCTGCGCAAGGGTGCGGCGCTCAACGCCGTGCAGCTCGCCGAGCTGGTCGCCGCCGAGGGCTGAGCACCGACACCGGACGACGACTTCCACGGGGCCACGGTGGCCGACCGCCGACCGCCGACCGCCGACCGCCGACCGCCGACCGCCGACCGCCCCGGCTGGGCGTGGAGCGCCTGGGTGGCGACCGGCCACGTTACTGACTGTGGCGGTCGGGTAGACCCCTGGTTGCCCGACACCCAGAGGGAGGTGCCATGACAACTGTCGGAGAGTTCATGACGACCCGGTTGGTGACCATGGACGGCAACGCCACGCTCGTCGCGGCGGCCCAGGAGATGCGCGACTCCGCGATCGGTGACGTGGTGGTGACCGACGGGGACAACGTGGTCGGCATCGTCACGGACCGGGACATCACGGTCCGAGGTGTGGCGGAGAGCATGGACCCGGACACCACCCGGCTGAACCAGATCACCACCAAGGACGTGGTGACGGTGAGTCAGTACGACGATGCCGTCGCCGCCGCCGACCTGATGCGGACGTACGCCGTGCGGCGGTTGCCCGTGGTGGAGGACGGCCGGCTGATCGGCCTGGTGTCCATGGGTGATCTGGCGGTCGAGCGGGAGCCCCAGTCGGTGCTGGCCGACATCAGCGCGGACGATCCCAACAACTGATCGCCTCCGCAGAGGCGAAGCCGGTTCCCGAGCCATCGGGAGCCGGCTTCGTGCTGTGTGGTGCCGCCGTCCGGAACACCGGCGCCTGCGACCGTCCCACCCGGCCCGCCTCCCACCCCGAGGGCTCACCCGAAGCGGGTGAGGTTGAGCCACCGGGCGTCGGGGACCCCTCCTGCGGGACCTGAGCGACCGGGAGGAGGGGCCCGATGGCGGACGCGACCACGCGGTTTTTCGAGGACCTCGACCAGCAGGGATACGAACCTCTGCTGGCGAAGACCTCCGGAGCCCTGCGCTTCGACCTGCACGAGGGGCCGCAGACCACGCACTGGCTGATGCGGATCGATCGAGGGAACATCCAGGTGAGCCGGCAGGACATGGAGGCCGACACGGTGGTCGGCACCAGCCCCGCGCTCTTCGAGGAACTGGTCACCGGCCGCGAGAACGGACTGGCGGCGCTGCTCCGGGGGGACATGACCGTCACCGGTGACGCCCGCCTGGTGGTGCAGGTCGAACGGATCTTTCCCGGGTCGCCGTACGCCAGGGGACCGCAGCGCTACCGGAAGGGGGTGCAGTGATGGCGCCCAGCCACACCGTACGGATTCTCGACGGCAACAACTTCGTCGTCAGCGAGGCCACCGGGGACATCGAGGCGACACCTACCGAACCGACCGGCCTGTTCTCCATCGACACCCGCTTTCTCTCCAAGTGGGTGCTCACGGTCAACGGCGAGCGGCTGAACGCCCTCTCCTACGACGACCTCCAGTACTACGAGTCGCGCTTCTTCCTGGTGCCCGGGCTGGCCACGCACTACGTCGACGCGAAACTGTCGATCATCCGGGAGCGGGCGGTCGGTGGGAGCTTCCGGGAACACATCACCATCCTCAACCACGACGAGAAGGCGGTCGACCTGGAGATCCGGATGGACGCCGGCTGCGACTTCGCCGACCTGTTCGAGGTCAAGGACGAGATCCTCAACAAGAAGGGCGAAATCTATGCCGAGGCCGAGCCGGACCGACTCCGCCTGGGCTACCGCCGCGGCAACTTCAAGCGCGAAACGATCATCTCGTCGTCCGTGCCGGCCCGGTACGACCGCAACGGCCTCGGGTACTCCATCCACCTGGAACCGAACGAGCAGTGGACCACGGACATCGACGTGCAGACGCTGGCGCTCGGCCCGGGCGGTCGGGACCTGCGCTTCGGGTTGCAGGTGCACGGCAACGAACGGCTCGCTCTGCAACACGACCTGGAGGAGTGGATCGCCAAGGCGCCGAAGGTGAACAGCGAGCACGACGAACTCGCCGCGACGTACCGCAGGTGCATCGTCGACCTGGCGGCGTTGCGCTTCTCGCCGCTGTCACTGGGTGGTCAGACCCTGCCCGCCGCCGGTCTGCCCTGGTTCATGACCATGTTCGGCCGGGACAGTATCCTGACCTGTCTGCAGACACTGCCGTTCACACCGGAGATGAGCGCCACGACGTTGCGGATCCTCGCGGCCCTGCAGGGCACCCGGTTCGACGACTTCCGGGAGGAGGATCCCGGTCGGATCCTGCACGAGATGCGGTACGGCGAGAGCGCCGCGTTCGAGGAGCAGCCACACTCGCCGTACTACGGAGCGGTCGACTCGACACCGCTGTTCGTGGTGCTGCTCGACGAGTACGAGCAGTGGAGCGGCGACGCCGCGCTGGTCAAGGAGTTGGAGCAGGAGTGCCGCCGAGCCTTCAAGTGGATCGACGACTACGCCGACCTGGTCGGCAACGGCTACATCTGGTACGAGCGGCGTAACACCGACACCGGCCTGGAGAACCAGTGCTGGAAGGACTCCTGGGACTCCATCTCCTACCGCGACGGCACACTGCCGCCGTTTCCCCGGGCCACCTGCGAGGTGCAGGGGTACGCGTACGACGCGAAGATGCGCGGCGCGCGGCTGGCCCGTGAGTTCTGGGGTGACCCGGCGTACGCCGACCAGCTGGAGCGGGAGGCCGCGGCCCTCAAGGAGCGGTTCAACCGGGACTGGTGGGTCGAGGACGGCGGCTACTACGCGCTCGCGCTCGATCCGGACGGACGGCAGTGCGACGTGCTCAGCTCCAACATCGGCCACCTGCTCTGGAGCGGGATCGTCGACGGCGACCGGGCCGAGCAGATCGCCAACCACCTGGCCGGACCGCGGCTGTTCACCGGCTGGGGAGTGCGGACCCTGGCCGAGGGCGAGGTGCGTTACAACCCCATCGGGTACCACAACGGCACGGTCTGGCCCTTCGACACCTCGTTCTGCGCCTGGGGTCTGCGCCGGTACGGCTTCGCCGAGGAGGCCGCCATGATCGCCAATGGCATCCTGGATGCCGCCCGGTACTTCGACGGACGGTTGCCCGAGGCATTCGGCGGTTACCCGCGCGAGCAGACGAAGTTCCCGGTGGAGTACCCGACGGCGTGCAGTCCGCAGGCGTGGTCGACGGGGGCCCCGCTGCTGTTGCTGCGTACGATGCTCGGCCTGGAGCCACACGAGGGGCACCTGGCGGTCGAGCCGCGACTGCCCGTCGGCATGGGCCGGATCGAGGTGCTGGACATCCCCGGCCGCTGGGGCCTGGTGGACGCCTTCGCACGTGGCCGGGTCGACCTGCACTCGCTCGCCGGGTGACCGGCGCGGCCGGGTCGCCCAACCGGGCGACGGGCGACCCGGCCGCGCCCCCGCAGGTCGGGGTGACCACCGTCCCTACCGGCGCGTAACCTACTCGGGGTAAAGTTCCGGGATGCCGGAACTCGTGTATCCGCCCGTCATCGCCGCCGCCAAGACGATGTTCCGGGTCCTCGACCTGAAGCTCACCGTCGAGGGCGACCATCACGTTCCCCGTACCGGCGGGGCGGTACTGGCCAGCAATCACGTGAGCTACCTCGATTTCATCTTCTGCGGCCTGGGCGCCCTCGAATCCCGACGTCTCGTCCGGTTCATGGCAAAGGATTCGGTGTTCCGGCACCGGGTGTCCGGGCCCCTGATGCGCGGCATGCGACACATCCCGGTGGACCGGCGTGCCGGCGCCGACTCGTACGCCGCCGCCGTGGCGGCGCTGCGCTCGGGCGAGGTGGTCGGCGTGTTTCCCGAGGCGACGATCAGCCGCTCCTTCACCGTCAAGGAACTCAAGAGCGGAGCCACCCGGATGGCCCGCGAGGCGCAGGTACCGGTGCTGCCCGTCGCGCTCTGGGGAACCCAACGGCTGTGGACGAAGGGGCGCCCACGTACGCTCACCCGCCGGCACACCCCGGTCACCATCCTGGTCGGCGAACCGATGGATCCGACCGCGTACCCGGACACCGCCACGATGACCGAGGATCTGCGTACCCGGCTGAGCGCGCTTGTCGACCGGGCTCAGCGGGAGTACCCGGACCAGCCCGCCACGCCAACGGACCGGTGGTGGCTGCCAACGCATCTCGGCGGCAGCGCGCCGACCCCGCAGGAGGCCGCCGTGCTCGACGCCGACGACCGGCGTTCCGCGACTCCCTGACCACCTCGGTTCGATCGGTCCACGGGTTACCGCTCAGGTGCCGGCGGCCTATCGCTGGCCGGACGCCGCGTCGTACGGCGGCGCGTCGGCGTACCTCGGCCGGTAGTAGTCGTCCCGGGAGTGGAACTCCACCGGCAGGGCACCGGGCAGCAGCACCCGCCCCGCGCCGCAAGGCGATGCGGTCCGGGTCAGGCGGGCCAGCGCGTCCCGCTCGGGCGGGGACAGGTCCACCAGCTCCGGCCGGACCAGCCGGAACGTGGCGACTGCGTGGCGCAGCTGCCGGGCGAGTGCGCCGATCCGGTCGTCGGGACCGACCAGGGCGAGTGCCGGCTGCCGGATCGTCCGCAGGGCGTCACAGACCACCAGCAACGTCGCCGGGTTGCCGCCGGCAGCGGGCAACAACTCCAGCCGGGACGGCCACTGCCAGCGGATCTGCCCGCTGACCAGCCCGGGCAGCCGGGCCGCCCCACGGCGACCGGCCCCCACGAGGGCGAGCTGCGTTCCGCCGCCCACATACGCCATCCGGCGGTCGGTGACGGTGACGGCTACCGGTGCGGGCAGCGCCCAGGCACGGTAGGCGTCGCTGGGACCGAGCAGGTATCCGGCCACGTCCGCCCGATGACGATCGAGCACCTGCTCGCCGCCCTCCGGCACCAGGTCGTGCCGCCGGTCCAGCACCGGGCCCGTGCCGTCGTCCGCCGCGTCGAACCGGTGCGGTGCGATGAAGAACGGGGAGACGTCATCGTGCATCGTCGGGACCTCCGGTGCGGACGGCATCTACGTACGAGCCTCGCCGAGGCGTCCGCTGCTGTCATGACGCCCGTTAGGGGGTCGGCTGATCGGTCGACGCCCGCGACCGGTAGATACCAATTTCCTCCGGTCGGACGAGTCCGTCCTCGATCGCCCGGGCGAGCAGCGCCGCCTTCGTGGCGGCCGGTCGGCCGGCCCGCGTGTATTTGATCCTCGCCCGGTCGACGTACTGCTTGACGGTGTGCTCGCTGATCCGCATCCGCCGGGCCACCGACGCCTTCGACATCGACTGGAACCACAGCAGCAGCGCCTCACGTTCCTTGTCGGACAGCACCGGCCGATCCGGCCGGGGATCGCCGACCATCGCGCCGGCCAGCGCCGGTGCGACGTACGGTCGGTCACTCGCCGCGTCGAGCACCGTCGCCACACAGTGTTCCCGCCCCTCGTGCTTGGCGAGGAACGCCACCGCCCCGGCGTCCAGCGCGGCCAGCATCGTGGCCGGATCGGAGTGTTCGGAGTAGACCACCACACGGCGTCCGGCCGAGCTCAGCTCGGCCAGCTTGTCCAGCACCAGCCGGCCGTGCAACCGCAGGTCGAGTAGGACCACATCGGCCTGCGGCGCCGCTCGCAACACCTCGTCCGGATCGTCGCCGGTAGCCAGCACGGTCAACCGGGGCTCGGTGGCCAACCAGGCGCGCACCCCGTCGATGACCACCGGGTGGTCGTCCACGATAGCCACACCGACAGGCCGCTCCGGCGTCACCGGTGCCAGCGCGTCTGCGTCCATCTGATGTTCCCGTCCCGTTCGTAGAGGTGCTCCACCTGCCCGTCGTCCTCCGCCGGATGCCCGGTGGTGTCCGGGCCCTCCCGGTCGGGTGTGACGAGACTGACCACCACCTCGTCGGGGCCGGAGACGACGGTCAACCGGGCCCAGTCCTCTGCGTCCGCGAGGCCGGCGGTGAGCGGATCCGCCAGGCTCCGGCGAATCCGCACCGGCAACGGTGGCGGTGTACCAATTGTGACCAGGTCGATCGGTAGGCCGTTGCGCTCGGCCAGATCGGCTGCGGCCCGCAGCTCGTGCAGCAGCGGATGGGGCACGTCGTCGGACTCGGCGATCAGGCGACGCAACTGGGCGGCGGCCCGTACGCAGCGGCGCTGCACCTCCGGGTCGGCCGGGTCGGCCCGCCCCCGAGCCAGCTCGGTCAGCACCTCGCTGGCGGCGCGACCGACCAGATTCAACCGCTCGCCCCGCTCGTGCCGGGCCCGCTCGGCGGCTTCCCGCTCGGCCACCGTCGCGTTCGTGGCCGCTGCCGTGGCGGCCCGCTGCCGGGACAGCGTGGCAAGCGCCGCCGCACCGGCGAAGACCGCCACCGGCAGCGACGACGTGCCGTAGAGAGCCATCGTGGCCCGGGCCAGGTCGGCGGCGCCCGTCGCGCCGTGCAGCACGACCGCGGTCAGTGCGGTGGCCGCGTGAGCGGCCAGCAGCACGAGCAGCCGGTGCACCGGTCGCCCCCAGAGCACCACCAGAAAAAACCAGGCGAGGGTGCCCCACACCCAGTTCGCCGGGCTGAACAGGTGCGGTCGGCCCACGGTGGCGAAGACCGCCACGTCGACGACCAGCAGCAGGCCGGCCAGCGGCGCCGCCGGCAGCGGTGTGTCGCGTAGCAACCGGATCCCGGCGAGCACGCCGAGCGCCGCCACGAGTAACCAGCCACCCAGCACCACCTCGGGCACGGCCAGCGTCGACCCGGCGTGAAGCACCGCGGGCAGCCCGATGGCCAGGTGCCAGACCAGCGCGATGGTGACCGCGACGATCCGGGCACCCCGATCGGAGGTGCGGGCCACCGCGGCGGCCGCCCGGACCGCACCGACCTCGTCGGACGCCGGCCCGACCCTCGGCTCCGGCACCGGAACTGGCCTGGTCCGCTGTGGCAGGAACGTGGCCGTGCCGGCCCCCCGCCCGAACCCCGTCTCGCCTGCCCCCGGGTTTCCCGTCAGCCGCTCAGCCGACATCGGACCACTCCAACCGGATCCGGGTGCCCCGGCCGGGTGCGGAGTTGACGTCGGCACGTCCGCCGATCGTCGTCATCCGGCCGTGGACCGACTCGCGCAGACCGTACCGGTGCGCCGGCACGGTGGCCGGGTCGAAACCGGGACCGTCGTCGACCACCTCGACCGTGACGGTGCCGGCGTACCGCCGCAGTCGCAGCGTCGCCCGCGCGCCGCGGGCATGATTCGCCACATTGACCAGCGCGGCGTATGCGCTCTCCGCGACGGCCTCCGCGACCGGCGCCGCCACCGTGCACGGTGGTAGGTCGGCGGCGACCGGTAGGCCGGGCAGCCGGGCGAGCACGGCCCGGAGACGCTCGTCCAGCCGGGCGGTCGCGTCGTGCGGCACCGAGCGCGCCTCCGCCAGGGCGGCGAGGGTACGCAGGTCGGCGGCACACCGCTCGCGTAGCGCGGTGGAGGGCCCGCCCACCGCGCCCTGCCCGACCATGGTGAGCGTCGCCAGCACGGTGTCGTGCAGGTCGCGGTTCTGCCGTCGTTCCGCCTCGCGCGCGATCCGGGCGACCATGGCGTCCCGGGCGGCCCGCTGGGCGGCGACGAAGGCGGTGTCCGCCCGGGCGATGCGTCGGCGCATCACCGCGGTCATCATCGCCGTGCAGGCGGTCTGGGCCAGCAGGGTGGCCGCGTGGGCCCTGGCCTCGGTCGAGTTCCCGGCCGTGTGCGCACCCGTCGCGTACGCGGCGGTCACCAGCAGCCCGGCCGGAATCGACAAGCGGGCCGGGGCGGTCGCCTGGGCGTTGATCACGGTGGTGCTGGCCAGTACGGCGATCCAACTGGCCTCACCGGGCAGCACCTCGGGTGCGACCAGGACCGGAATCGCCAGGCACGCGGCGCTGGTAAGCGCCACGTCGCCGGCGACGAGTGGCGCGCGGACGCCGTCGCGCCAGGCGTGCAGCGCGTACCAGAGCGACCAGCCGGTCAGCACCGCCACGGTCGGCAGCAGCAGTTCCGGACGTACCGGCGGGGTACGCACGGCGAGCGCCACCACGAGGCAGAACAGGCCGCAGGAGAGCCGCAGCAGCGCCGGCAGCCGGGTGAAGATGAACGCGAACGCGCCGGCGGCCGGACGGTCCACCAGGGCAGGTGACGTGATCGGGCTGGGCAGGGCCGGCATCGGGAAGGCGTCCTTTGCGACAAACGACCCGATCCGGGTCCGCGCTGCGGAGATCGACGCCGGAGAATAACACACGGCAGCGGTGCTGATGACCGTGGGTGACGTCGAAATCGACCCTCAGTCGTCCATTCGTCACGCTCAGCCAGTGACGTCCTCGCGTAGCCCGACGCAGTCCTGCTGCCAGAAGGTGGCCGAGTAGACGAAGGTTCCGGTCATCCAGGGCTCATACCCGGAGAGCCTGGCCACCTGGAAGGCGGGTGCCGGAATGCGCAGCGACGGCCGGCGAAAGCCCAGATCACCGGCGGCGACGAAGCCGAAGCGGGCGTAGTACCCGGGGTTGCCCTCCAGGAAGACCGCCGGCACGCCGCGCTCGTCCAGGAGGCGCAGCCCGTGTCTGATCAGAGCGCCCCCGATACCGCGTCGCTGCCGGCCCGGCGTGACCGCGAGCGGGCTGAGCACCTGCACCGGTACGAGTCGACGCGGAGCGTCGAGGAGGCTGTGGGTGAACAGCACATGCCCCACGACCTCGCCGTCCTCCTCCGCGACCAGGCTGAGGGCCTCCGGGTCGTCGTCCCGCAGGGCCCGCACGAGAGCCGCCACCACTTCTCCGTGGTCACCGAAGGCCAGCCGGTGCAACTCGTGCACGGCATCCCGATCGGCTACCAGTTCGTCGCGCAGCTGCATGCCGGTGACCATACGGTCGGCGGCGCGGCCCGGACCACTGATATCCGGTGGTGCGGTGACAGCCGGCGTCAGGTCAGCGCGGGGGGCTCGGGCGGGTCGAGCCGGAACGTCGGGTGGTCGGCCGGGTCTGGCAGGTCGGCAACCCGGGTCAACTCGGGCGCGGTGGAACTCCGCCGAGGATCGGGTACGGCGGGCGTGTGTCCGAGCGAGTTCGAAACGACGTGCTAATTTACCGATATAGATATTTTAGGGGGTGGCATGAAGATCCGACTCGCGGTCGGGGCCGTACTCACCGCCGGTCTGGTCGCCGGCAGTGTCGGCGTCGCCGGCCTGGCCGGCGCGGTCCCGAACGCCGAACGTCCGTCCGGTGCCGGCAACGACGCGCCGCCCGCGCTGCTCGCCGTCGGCGACTTCGACTTCTCCCGACCCGAGACGGTCGCCACCGGTCTCCAGGTGCCGTGGGGGATGGACTTCCTGCCCGACGGCAGCGCCCTGGTCGCCCAGCGACCCACCGGGCAGGTGGTGCGGGTCCGGCCCGGCCAGTCGCCGGAGCCCGTGGTCACCGTCTCCGGCGTGACTCCGGTCAGCGAGGGCGGCCTACTCGGCCTGGCCGTATCGCCAACCTACGCCCAGGACGGCTGGATCTACGTCTACTTCACCACCGCGACCGACAACCGGATCGCCCGGTTCCGGCTCACCGCACCGCAGACCCAGCAGCCGATCCTCACCGGGCTGAACCGTGCGGCCATCCACAACGGCGGCCGGATAGCGTTCGGACCGGACGGGATGCTCTATGTCGGCGTCGGCGACGCCGGACAGACCGCCTCGGCACAGGACCCGCAGAGCCGCAACGGAAAAATCCTGCGCATCCGGCCCGACGGCACCGTTCCGTCGGACAACCCGATCGCCGGGTCACCGGTCTACAGCCTCGGTCACCGTCACGTGCAGGGGCTGGCCTGGGACGCCCAGGGCCGGCTTTATGCCACCGAGTTCGGTCAGAACACCTGGGACGAGATCAACCTGATCGTCGGCGGCGGCAACTACGGTTGGCCCACCGTGGAGGGACGGGCCAACGATCCACGCTTCCGGGATCCGCTGCTCACCTGGACCCCGGCGGAGGCGTCACCGAGCGGTGCGACAATCGCCGGGAACCGGCTCTTCGTGGCCAGCCTGCGCGGCAACCGGCTGTGGAACGTGCCGTTGAACGGGTCCGGAGGCGTCGATACCCCCACCGCCGAGCTGGCCGGCAGCTACGGTCGCCTGCGCACCGTCGAGTACGGCCCGGACGGCTGGCTCTGGGTCACCACAAGCAACCGGGACGGCCGAGGCACCCCGGCCGCCACCGACGACCGCATCCTCCGCTTCCCGCCCCGTGACGCCACCACGCCCCCTCCCACGACACCCCCTCCGACCACACCCCCGCCCACCACGCCACCCCCCACGACGCCGCCTCCCACCACGCCGCCGCCGACCACCGGGCCGGCCGCCTGCACGGTGAGTTGGACGGCCAACCAGTGGAACACCGGCTTCACCGCGGACGTACGTGTCACCAACCGAGGTGCCGCCCTGACCGGCTGGACCATGACCTGGTCGTTCAGCGGCAACCAGCAGATCACCAACGCGTGGAACGCGCAGGTCACGCAGTCCGGGAGGAACGTGACCGCACGCAACGCCGCCTGGAACGGCAGCCTGCCGACCAACGGCACGGTGAGCTTCGGCTTCCAGGCCACGTACTCCGGCGCCAACGACCGCCCGACCGACTTCCAGCTCAACGGCACCCCCTGCCAGCCGAGCTGACCACCGGGATCGGGGTGTCAGGTCGAGTCAATCCTGGACAGTTTCCGTTCTTCGCTGACTGTCAGCGCTGACGGGAACTGTCCAAGATTGACGGTGACGTTGGCCGGCGGCGCGGATGCCCCTCCCCGTCCGGTCCGCACAACCGAGGTACGCGAGGATGGGGGCATGCTGCGATCACCTCGCGCGCTCCTGCTGGACTTCGGCGGTGTCCTGGCCGACGCTCCGCGACAGCCACCGGCGCCACCGGAGCTGGTGACTCGGCTGTTCGACCTGGTCGGCGGTGCGGTGTCGGCCGAGCAGATCGCCGCCGACCTGACCGAGGGCGGCCGGGCCTACGCGCTGTGGCGCGACGACGTCGGCCGCTCGGATGATCCGATCGAGCTGTCGCACGCGCAGGTGTGGGCGAACTTCGTGACCCGTACCTGGCCCGAACCGGCCCGCACGGCGGTCGAGGAAGCGGCGACCCCGCTGGCGTACGCGTGGGCGTGGCGACCGGAGTGGCAGGTCCGCCCGGGGATTCCGGAGGCGCTGCGGGCCGCGGCCGAGGCGGGTCTGCCGATGGCGGTGGTCAGCAACGCGCTCTGCGGCGCGGCGCATCGGGACTTCCTCGCCGCTGCCGGGCTGTCCGACCTGTTCGTGGCCGAGTTCTACAGCGACGAGGCCGGGCTCCGCAAGCCCAACCCCCGCCTGGCCTGGTTGGCGGCGGACGCCGTCGGCGTACCGATCGGCGACTGCTGGTTCGTCGGCGACAGCATGCACCGCGACGTGGCCTGTGCTCGTCGGGCTGGTGCCGGTGCCGCGATCCTGATGCGCTCACCGCGCACCGACCGCGAGCCGTCCCACCCCGACCTGCGACCGGACGCCCGCACCGAGGACGGCCACGGCCTACTCGCGCTCCTGCACTGACGCAGTTCCTCGCCGAGGACGATCTGACCGAGCGTGCCAGTGGCTCTGCCCGACGGGTTCATCCTCGGGCAGAGCCACTGGCAGCATCCAGAGTTACGACCGGCATCTCGCTGAAGATCGTCGGTCGTGGTGCATCTGTGCGGTCTTGACTACCAGTTCGGGGGGAGGTAGTTGGACTTCGTAACCCCGCGGTTGCTGGTGATGCGGTAGTTGGACCCGCAGTTTGCCTTGGAGTACCCCCCGATACCCACACCGTTGCCGTAGGCGGTCTTCTTGTTGCCTGTGCTCACGTGCTTGCACTCGGTCCAGGCACGGTAGAAGCCGGTGCCACCCCGACACATGACCCCGTAGGTGGCGGTGCCGGGGGTGCCGTTGCAGTTCGTCGGCAGCGCCTGTGCTGGTGAGGCGGTGACCGTGACAACCCCGAGGGTCGAAGTGAGCGCAAGGGTCAGGGTGACGGCTATCCGTTTCGCGGTGCCGACCCTGTTTCCCGTCCCGTTGTTGCTTGCTCGCACGTTGTGTGTCCCCTCTGCCGGTCGGCGGGTTCCGACTTCGGCCTTGCGTCGGTAGCTCTTGGGGATGCCGCATTCGCGCCGGCACGCCGTCGAAATGAAGATCATCACGCTGGTCATGCCGAGATCCGCAGACCTGGCAACACTCCGTTGTGGACAAGTTCGCGGGTCCACCCCCAGTACAACTCTTTCAGGATGCGGGTTTGAAGATCAAGCAGTGTGGCCTACCGACGTCAACCGCGGGAGTGCCGGATTGACGTTGATCCTGGTTGTCGAGGCGGTCAGCGGTTGGCCGGCTGAGCCAACCTCCGGCCAGGCCTTTGCAACGCGCTGCTGCAGGTACGGGCGCACAGAGATCTACGGACAGTACTCGATGCGATCTTTCCTGACGCCAAGCCCGCTTCGGCCAGCGGCAAAGCGCTGGCCTACTTGGTGGTCGTCAAAACGGAGGAGAACCGTCCCTGAAGGCTGAGGAGCCGTCAGGCGTCGTACCGGAAGTGTGCCGGCGGACCGACCTTCGAGCAGGCCCGGCGGGGGGTCTGCGCACACTCGATCCAGTGGTCGCCGCCCGGGGGTACCTGGTAGGTCCGGGGTCCGGGTGCTGCCGTCGTGACAAAGCTCCGACCTCGGTTGGTCACCTCGACCCGCTTTCGTTTCCCAGCGACCACCAGGTCGAGTTCGAGATTCCACTCCACCGTGCCGGTGGTGAACGCGGTCAGGTCGAACACCTCGGTCTCGCCCTTGGCGAGGGTGAACCCGAAGAGTGGCCTGCGCCCCTCAACCAGGGTGCGGTAGCGGGCGGTTGGCTGGGGAGCGTCCAGGTCCATCTCGACGTCCCGTGGTTCGGCGGCTCCCTGCTGGCCGCCGCAGCGCAGTTGCACACCGGCCGGTTCCGGAGTTTGGCTGCGCCGGATCACGCGGGCACGCATGTTGTCGATCAGCACCCCCTGGTCGCCGGCGCCCTGCACGACGACGCGCACCCGGCTCACCTTGTGATCGACCGCGCCGAGGGCGCGCGCCCAGTCGATCAGCGCCGCGCAGCCCACCGGTGGATCATCGGAGGGCCGGGCATCCTTCGGCAGCACCATGGCGAACTCAGCGGTGCCCCAGGTGTCCACGGTGGCCGGATTCGCCACGACGTGTACCGCGACGACCTGTGGGTCCAGATGGTCAACCCACCTGAGAACGTAGATGCTCGCGACGGCGCCGAGGAGGGCGGCTACCGCAGTGCCCAGCACGAACCACCAGGCCCGATGTAACGATCCCAGCACCCGGCGCAGCCGCGGTACAGGCTGATCGCCGCCCGGTTTGTCCTGGGCCGCTGTCGAACGCCCGCCCCGGACTACCTTCTTCCGGTCCAGACCGCTGGTGCCGCGCCGCCGTTTCGGTTTGCGGCCGCTCACGACCCGGACCCCTGCCACGAACCCGCCAGCTTGCCGTCCGGGACTGACCACACGTGGCCGTACTCCGGGCCGGCCAGCAGCCAGCTGCCGTCCTCGGTGAACTCCAGCTCGGTGGGGTTCACGGCCGGTTTGGCTCCAGGGGGCACGGTCGGCACCTTCCAGTGTCCAACCTCCTGGGGAGGGCCCGGATCCCAGAGCACCACTTCGTCGTTCAGGGTCAGGAATGCCACATGCCGAGCCTGCCGGTCCACTGTGCTGGTCAGCGTGCTACCGCAGGCGCAGAGCCGCCACTGGAATGTCTGCTTGTCTGGCACCCAAACCAGGAAGCCTTCTTGACCCGCGATCACCACCCGCTTTCCGCCGTTGACCACGGCCAGCCCTGCCACGTACAGGATGACACCCGGATCACTCGGGACCTCGATGCCCGACGGAAGCGGCGAGACGATCTCATGGCGACTGTGCAGATCGTGGAGCCAGTAGCGGCTGTTGTCCCGTTCATCGAACAGTTCGACCACCAGATGGCCGCTGTCGGCCGAGAAGCGTAACCTGCCGGCGCGCGGCTGGAGTGCGCCGTCCGGCCGCTTTACCTCCTCGGGCAGGGGCAGCGCCTTGGGGTCCTTCGTGGTGAAATCGTAGAGGACTACCGAGTCCGGTAGTCCGACCGCGAGGTATCGCCCGTCAGGAGAGAAGTCCATGCTGATTCGGGCGTCTTCGGCACCGGTGCCGAACCGGTCGAACTCGGCACCGCCAGCGGTGGAGATGACCACCCAGCCGCCGGTCAGCTGGGCCTGATACTTACCGTCCCGGGTGAGCTGGGCGCCGGCGAGACTCCGACGGGCCAGGTCGAACTCAGGGCCGGGCGGCGCCGCACTACTGACCGTCGGCTCGATGATCTGATCGGTGCCGTCCAGTCGGGTCAGCTCCGGTCCGGTGGTGCAACCGGCAAGCAGCAGACTCACCAGTCCGGCGAACATGGCCCGCGTTGGCCAGGCTCTCGCCGGCGCCCGGCAAGCCGACGATGCCGCGCGCGGGGGATGACACCGACCCGCCGGCGCGCCGGCCCGCTCGGACAGCCGGAGCGGTTGGCGCGGGTCGCACATCGCCGCCGTTCGCCACAGCACCAGTTCGCCTCCAGTGATCCACTATGGCCACTCGTTGTGCTCGGGCATTCTATCCTCTGGCGGCGATTCGCCCGGATGACGGAATACCGTTCGCTGCTCGAAGGTGTTGACAGTTCAACCACGCATTCAGACGGAGGGACCGCTCAGGGTCCCACTGCACTCGGCCGGAGTCGTCACCGCCGGATGAGGTTCGGCCATTTCACATGGCAGCGACTTAAGTCTTCGGTGCTTTTCGGGTGGGGTTTGCAAGTGGTTCAGCAATCAGTCCCGCTCAGTCAACGCGCTGCGACGCTCCGTTATCTAGGAACTCAAGACCCTGAAGGGCCGTGATCGTCGCCGTGCCGCGCGTGCCACGATCGCTGGAAATGCCCCCGTTCCGTCGCACTGTCGGACCAGCGACGAGGCGGCACATCAGAGCGACACTGCGCGCTCTGCCAGGACGCGGATGTCGCGCCGACGCGTCACACGTCGTGGCGTGGGCAACCGATGCCGTGGATCGTGTTCCCTGCGGTGGGGTCAAACTCCAGATTGGGGCGCTACTTGGTGGGGCTCTGCGATGGATTGGGTGTCGATTGCGGAGCCGGTGAGGCGCTGGGCCCAGTGGTCAGCAAGGCGGCGACGGCCGTGCTGGCCAACGCCGTTCCCAGTGCCGTAGCGATGGCAACGATTACGGTGCCGGCGGGAGTCGCGAGCGCACGCAGGCTCCTGATGTTCCGGAGACGATCCCAGCGATAGCCAGCCAGCATCGCCATCCGCCGCTCCCACGCGAGGCCGAGGACGGTACAGAATACGAGGGCCTGGCCGGTCCTAATGCCCAGCGCCAGCAGCAATTCGCCTGCGGTGGTGATGCCTCTTCCAGCCGCCGATTCCCCCGCCGGCTCGATCATCGACAGCACGGAGAGGAGCTCTGCCGGCAGGATGAGCAAGACGAGGACCATGGCCTTAGCGACCGGGGTTTGGCCGCGGATCAGTGAGTAGAAGTATCCGAAGATGGCCGCGTACGCGATCCAACGCAGGATGTGCGCCAATATGAGGGCCACCTGCCACGGTGGGTTGAAGATCAAAACATACGGTACCGACGGAAGCCCCAGCTCGTAGCCAACGATGAGCACGAACATGGGTGTGGCATACAGCATCGCCGCGAGCGCGCCGTCCCACGGCGGCCGGCCCCCCGCCGTGGCCAGCGCGTCGCTTACCGGCACTCCCGCGATCACCCGTCCCCTGGCCGCAGCCGCATCGTCGATGCGTTGCTGTCGCCGGTAGTACTCACGGGTGCTAATGCTGCCGTCGCGCAGCAAGGCTCGGGCCGAGCGGTACACGTCGTGGGCGCTCAGCTCCATCAGTCGGCGCCGCATTTCTGCCTTGACAAGGGCGGTGTGCGTGAAGGGACTGACCCTAGCTAGGGTAATCCCATTGGTTAGCCGGCGGCGCGGGACCAGCAGCCACCAGAGCAGCAGGAACGACCCTGCGGCGAGGGCGCTGAACTGCACGAGGTGGCCGAGATCGACGACGACGACCAGGGTGCTCGCCAGCGCGAGGGTCCATATGACAACGTCACCTACCCCTTCGGCGTGCCGGCCCCGCTGACGGGCCAGAACCACGGTCACCGTGACGAGCGCTACGCCCAACATCGCTAGGGCGACGGTGAGACCGCCAAACTCACCTTCGAGCACCAACTCGACCGAGTACGGGCTGGCGGCCAACTGAAGGACGGGCAGGAACAGCAGCGCGCCGGTCACGTACAGCATCCGCCGCGTGGTCTCCGCGTATTGCGGGAGCCGAGGTGCGAGAGCCAATGCCTCCGCGATGTATACGCAAACCAGGCCGAGCGTCAGCGTCATCGCTAGGAACGACACCGATCCCACGGCTAGGTAGGTTTCCGTCAGCACCGGGGATATGGCGAGAAGGGACGCCGCGGATAAGCCGACCCCAGCGCCCTGGAGGGCCAAACGTCGCCGGTACACCGCCGCCAAGACTGCGGCGGCGACGACAAGGAGCAAGTAACCCAGCAACTCCGTTGGCGACGGCTTAATCCATAGATCGTTCTGGCCCCATGCGACGCATCCCGCGATCGCCGTCAGTGCCGCGCACCCGACGAGGAGCCGTCGATACGAGGACCTGTCCCATGCTGACAAACCCCGCAGTGCCCGACCACTGCTGGCAACGAATACAGCGGCCGACACGACGGTGATGCCGCTCAGCGGGTCACCCCATACAGGGAGGGTCGAATAGTCGAGCATGCTCGCCGCGACGAGGATGAGTGCTCCGCCGACGGTGATTATCAGCGCACCCAGCCAGATGATCTTCCCAATCCCGCCATCCCTGCGGATCGACCAGGCGGCCATTAAGAGCGCCAGCCACGGAGCCAGCAGGGCCAGCCCGGAGAAAACGATCGTACTGAGTTCAGGCATCTCAAGATCTTCAAAAGGGTACGATCGAGCGACATCATAGGAATTTGGACGTTCTAACTCGACGGTGACATTCGTGGAGCCCGGCCGTCCTTCGAGCCTTACCATCGTCGGACTTTGTTCGACGACCTCGGTGCCGGATACCGCCACGATGTCCATGCCCGTGACCTCGACGGTCAGGGACCGGCGCGTCACCACGCTCGCCAGCGCCGGCGCATCTTCAAGGTCCTGGGGCGCAGCCTCAAATGGAATGGGAACTCGCAGGCGGCTGGCCGAGAACGTCATTTCGTTGGGTGAGATTTTTCCACTCACTAGTACGCGTGCTGGGCCGGTGCCACCTCGCTTTACGGTCGGCATGCCGCCATCGGCTACCCTGCCCCCAACTAGGCGGTCGACGAGTTCCGGACCGGATACCTCCCCTGCGGTGACCAGGGCCAGCAGCGGATCGTCCGCCTGCAGGACCAACTCGTAGTCGACATCTGCCTTAACCGGCGGATCGGCGTCCTTCTCTTGCGCAACCCGCGCCCTCACGAACACGCCGCGCGGCGGGTGGTCTACGTCCTGCCACCAGTGTGCTGTCGGTCCGGGCGTAGGGGTAGCGCGCCCGTTATCGGGTGGTTGAGGCGCGCCGAGGGCCAGGGCGACTCCGACGAATCCTGCCACCATCGAAGCCACCGCGAGACCGATTCGAGTCGCTACGGTCGGGAGACGCACGGTAGGTCACCGTACGGAAGCGCCAGCCTCACCCTCGCCGATTGTCAGCTAGACGACTTACCCGTGCGAGTGTCATGGGTTGCGGAGCCACCTCGGCGTAGCGTGAACCACCGAACGCTGCCCTTCCGAGGTCCGACGACGTTCGCTCTCGCTATGCCACAACGCTCAGTGAAGGTGCTCGGTCACAGTCAGATCGGGCTCACCATGAACACCTACGCCCACGTCCTGCCGGAGATCGAGCGGGCCGCCGTCGATGAGGCCGCGAGGCACCTCTTCGGCTGACCTGGCTGTACGGATGGCTGTACGGGAGGTGTGGTGATCGACGCAGCCGGGACCGGCAAGCCACTGAGCTGGGGAGTGAGGGCGCGCCCGGCAGGATTCGAACCTGCGGCCTTGGGATTAGAAGTCCCCTGCTCTATCCGCTGAGCTACGGGCGCAACGTGGTATCGCGCGAGAAGGGTACCGCCGCCAGGGCGTCGGCCGGTGGAACGGGTGGTGAGGGCCGGCGTCGTCACTGGCGGGTCGGCCCGGCGACGGGGGTGTCGGCGAGGTTCAGGCGTCCGCGGCGGAGCGGCTTTCCGCCGCCGGTTGTTGCTCCTCGGCCGGGGGCCGGGGCTGCGGCGGGGCCAGGCGGGTGCTCGTCGGTCCGGCGCCGAGGAAGGCTTCGGCCCACCGGCCGACCTCGGCGAAGACCTTCTCGCGTACGGCGGGGCCGGAGAGCGTGAGGTCGTGCAGGCCGCCGTCGAAGCGGGACAGGGTGACGTGCTGGCCGAGCCGGGGTGCCCAGCGGACCATGTGTTCGACGTCGAGGACGGCGTCGGCCAGGGTTGCCGCGTCCTGCCACTTCGTGCCTCGGAACGACCGGGTCGAACAGGCGAGCAGCACCGGCACGGGGATGTCCAGTCCGGCGCGCAGCCGCCGCTGACCGGTGCGGATGGCGTCCAGCCAGCCGGCCCGGACGGGGAAACCGGCAAGCGGCTTCCAGGACAGGTCGTACGTCCACTCGCCGCGATGATCGGCGTGCAGGCTCTCGCCGTACACGGTGCCGAGCCCGAACGGGAGGATGCGGTGCGGCGCCCTGCGGCCGAGGCGTGCGACGGCGGCCGCGAGGGGTCGCCGCACGAACCAAGGAGCGTTGAGGTCGAAGAAGGGGCTGTTCAGGACAAGCCCGTCGACCAGCCCGGCGTCACGGCGGTCGTTGGCCCACAGTGAGATGATCAGGCCGCCGGTGGAGTGGCCCATGGCCAGCAGGGTGTCGTGCCCGTCCTCGTCCCGGATGATCCGTGCGGCGGCGTCCAGCTCGGGGAAGTAGTCGCCGAGGTCGCGGCAGAAGTTCGGGGTCTGGTGCGGCAGCAGACTACGACCGTACTTGCGCAGGTCGAGAGCGTAGAAGTCCCAGCCACGCGCGGCGAAGAAGTCGGCCACGTGGGTCTGGAAGAAATAGTCGACGAAGCCGTGCACGTAGAGCACGGCGCGCCCGGTGGGGCGCTCCGACCTGCGGCGCACCAGCGTCGCCACCACCGGACCCTCGTCGTCCCCGCCCAGGTCGATGATCTGCCGCTCGTAGGGCGGGCCAAGCACGTCCGGTTCCACCCCACCGACGGTACTGCGGCTGGCTACCGGGCGGTAGCCCCCGCCCGCCCGCACCCGGCGGACGAGGGCTACCCGCTGTCAGTCGCCCACGGCCTCTCGGCCGGAGGGCTCGTGTGAGGTCGAGGCCCGTCCACGATCGGGACCGTACGGCGACACCTGGTCGACCGGCACCGAGCGGTGCTCCCGTCGGGCCGAGGACGTTCCGCCCTCGATCGGGCCGTCACTGTCCTGGACCAGTCGGGTCTCTCCGCTGCGGCGCATCTCGGGTTGCTGCACGTTGGGCATGTCGTTCACCTCCACGGCGGCGCGTCGGCCGGGCCCTTCCACCGCCCGGCCACGCGATCACCTCTCGTCGGTCGTCCCGGCGCCGGCCAACTCGTCGGTCGGCGCGGCCGGGCCGGGCGGTTCGTTGACCCGCAGGTGCTTGTTGTTGCGGGGCTCCTGCCGGGTCTTCGCATCGTTCAACTGGCGACGCAGGTCGTCGCGGACGTCGTTGAGCGCGGCGTGCAGGTCCTCCTCGGTCGAGGTCGCGACGACCCGTTGCCGGCCGGCGATCCAGCACTCCAGGGTGACCTTCTGGCCCTTGGCCTCCCGGTCCTTCACCGACAGCTCCATGTCGGTGGCGTCGGCGTGGAAGCCGGCCAGCCGGGCGTCGAGCGTGGTGAACTGCTCGACGATGCGGTTCCGCTCCCGGTCGGAGAAGCCCGCGCCCAGCCGGAGGCACTTGGCCACGGTGGCGGGGTTCTGCACGGCGCTCATCGCCGCACCTGCCCGGTAAGGCGGGTGGAACGGGTGCCGGTCATCATCATGATCGCTGACCTTTCGTTCGACGTCGTGCTCACGGGTGCGCTTGCAGAGATCCCTACCCAGGTCGGCTCCGTCCGGAACGTGACCATTTCCGCTTCCCATTGATCATCGGTGGCCGGCTGGTCGGCGGGTCAGAGGCGATCGGCCTACCACACAGGGACCTTGATCAGGTGTTTGTCCACAGGTGGCCCGGTCGTCCACAGGTGCCGCCTTCTGGGCTGTCCGGAGCGAGCTACGGGCGGCAGGCTCGGTGCCGAGTCGACTCGCCTTAGCCACGCCCCGAACCTTGAAGGAGGGACGATGTTTGATACTTATATGACGATTGTCGGAAATGTTCTCACCGCGCCGGAGTGGCGCCGCACCGCCCAGAGCAACACCTTGGTGGCCAACTTCAAGGTCGCCTCGACCGCCCGACGCCTCGACCGCGACAGCGGGCGCTGGGTCGACGGCAACAGCCTGCGGGTACGCGTCAACTGCTGGCGCAAGCTCGCCGAGGGAGTCGCCGCCTCGGTGATGGTCGGCGACCCGGTGGTGGTCTGTGGTCGGCTCTACACCCGTGACTGGGTCGACGACGCGGGCAACCACCGCACCCTGTACGAGTTGGAGGCCGTCGCGGTCGGGCACGACCTGTCCCGGGGGCGCGGGAGGTTCCTGCGCAACCGGCCCACCCTGACCACCAGCACGGTCTCCGACGCCGACGCGGAGCGGCGGGTGCACGGGGAACCGACCGAGCCGGTGCCGGACGACGAGGCGCCGGCCCGGCCCGACCACCGCCCGGTCGACGACGACTTCGAGTTGCCCGACATGTCCGGCTTCGACGCTGGTCTCGCCGGCAACCTCGACTCAGGTCGGCTCGACGGATTCGACCCGGGTTCGGCGGGCGGGTCCGAGTCGTCGGGCGACGACCAGCTGTCGACGGGGGAGTTGGGCGAATTCGCCGACTCCGGCGAACTGGCCCCGGTGTCCGCCGATGCCACCGAGACCGAGGCCGAGTTGGCGGTGCGCCCGGAGGAATCGGGGGCGGGCGATGCCGCGACCGGGCGTGGTCGTCGAGGGCGCGGACGGCTGCCACAGCCCGTCTGACGAGGTGCGGAGGTTGGCCCCTGGGGCTGGGTGGTCGGCGCGCGCCTGAGGGTGTGCGCCTCGCCACTGGTGATCAGGTGACCGGGCCGGTGAACGTGCCCGGTCACCCGCCAGCCCATCGTGGCGGCACTCGGGGGAGCGGGTCCGCCGGGCCGATCCGGGTGCTCGGCTCGGCTAGGCTGACCGCCCGGGGGTGACATGCCGTGCGACACGCGGGTGCGGTGGCGAACGCGACGGGACTCGTCGCGGGTTACGCGCTGGACGCACTGTTCGGTGACCCACGCCGGGGCCACCCGGTGGCCGGGTTCGGCCGGGCCGCCGCCGCCCTGGAACGTCGCCTCTACCGTCCGGACCGACTGGCCGGTGGGGTCTTCACCGCGCTCTGCGTCGGTGCGCCGGTGGTGATGGGTGTGGCCGCCACCATCGGCACCCGGCACCGGCCGGTTGCCCGCGCCGCGCTGGTCGCCGCCGGCACCTGGGCGGCGCTGGGCGGGCGCAGCCTGCGCCACGAGGCGAAGACGATGGGCCGGTCACTGCGCGGTGGTGACCTGCCGGCCGCGCGCCAGCGGCTCGGGCATCTCTGCGGACGGGATCCGTCGACGCTCGACGAGCCCGAACTCGCACGTGCGACGGTGGAATCGGTGGCGGAGAACACCTCTGACGCGGTGGTCGCCCCACTGGTCTGGGGCGCGGTCGCCGGGCTGCCCGGCCTGCTCGGCTACCGCGCGGCGAACACCCTCGACGCGATGGTCGGCCAGCGTAATGTCCGCTACGCCCTCTTCGGTACGCCCGCCGCCCGCCTGGACGACCTACTCAACCTGGTGCCCGCGCGGCTGACCGGGCTGCTGACCGTGGCTCTGGCGCCGGCCGGCAGGGGAGACCGGGAACGGGCCTGGCGGGTGTGGCGGCGGGACCGCGACGACCATCCGAGCCCCAACGCCGGGCAGTGCGAGGCGGCGATGGCCGGCGCGTTGGGCGTGCGCCTGGGCGGACGCAACATGTACTTCGGCCGTACGGAGGTGCGTCCGTTTCTCGGTGACGGGCCACGTCCTGAGGCTCGGCACCTGGCCCGGGCCGCCCGGATCTCCCGGGCCGTCGGGCTGGCGACGCTCGGTCTCGCGGCGGCGTACCCGTTGACCGTGGGCCGACTGATCGGTGCCGCTTCCCGCCGGACGGTCCGACCGCTCCGGGCCCTCGGGCCGCTGCCGACCGTTCGATCGCTGCCGACTCTCGGACCGCTGCGCGCAATTCGACCGGTCCGCCACCGGAGCGGTCGGTGAGCGGTGGGCTGCTGGTGGCCGGTACGACCTCGGACGCCGGCAAGAGTGTGCTCACCGCCGGCATCTGTCGATGGCTGCACCGGCGCGGTGTGAAGGTGGCGCCCTTCAAGGCGCAGAACATGTCGAACAACTCCGCCGTGGTGCTCGGGCCGGACGGCCGGGGCGGCGAGATCGGCCGAGCCCAGGCGATGCAGGCGGCGGCCTGTGGGCTCGCCCCGGACCTGAGGTTCAACCCGGTGCTGCTCAAGCCCGGCAGCGACCTGGCCAGCCAGGTGGTGCTGCTCGGTCAGGCCGTCGACACGATCACCGCCGGTACCTTCCGAACCCTGCGTCCCCGGCTCGCCGAGACCGCCTACGCGGCCCTGGCCGAGCTCCGCTCGGAGTACGACGTGGTCATCTGCGAGGGTGCCGGCAGCCCTGCGGAGATCAACCTACGCGACGGCGACTATGTGAACATGGGGCTGGCCCGGCACGCGCGGCTGCCCACCATCGTCATCGGTGACATCGACCGGGGTGGCGTGTTCGCCGCCATGTTCGGCACCCTCGCCCTGCTCGACCCCGCCGACCAGGCCCTGCTCGCCGGCTTCGTGGTCAACAAGTTCCGGGGTGACCTGGGCCTGCTCGCTCCTGGGCTGGCGATGCTGCGCCAGCTCACCGGTCGCCCGACATACGGGGTACTGCCGTGGGCGCTGGACCTGTGGCTCGATGCGGAGGATTCGCTGGCCTACGGCCGGGTGCTCGGTCGCCCGGCCGCGCCGCGCGGCACCGAATGGCTTGACGTGGCCGTGCTGCGGCTACCCCGGATCAGCAACGCCACCGACGTCGAGGCGTTGGCGACCGAGCCGGGGGTGCGGGTGCGGCTGACCGTCGAGCCGGCCGAACTGGCCGCCGCCGACCTGGTGGTGCTACCCGGCTCGAAGTCGACCGTGGCCGACCTGGCCTGGCTGCGGGAGACGGGTCTCGACGACGCCGTCACCGCGCACGTGGCGGCGGGCCGTCCGGTGCTCGGCATCTGCGGCGGCTACCAGATGCTGGCCCGCGCCATCCACGACCCGGTGGAGAGCCGGCAGGGCAGCGTACCCGGGCTCGGCCTGCTCCCCATCGAGATCACCTTCGACCGCAGCAAGACCGTCCGACCGGCGGTGGGCAGCGCTGACGGTGCCGTTCCGGTCCACGGCTACGAAATCCACCACGGGTACGTCTCGACCGCCGACCCGCAACTGACCCCGCTGCTGCGGTACACCGGTGGTGCCGAAGAGGGCGCCATGCACGGCGTCGTGCACGGCACCCACTGGCACGGCACGTTCGAGTCCGACGAGTTCCGCCGCTGGTTCCTCACCCGGGCGGCCCACCTCGCCGGCCGTACCGGATTCCGGGTCGCGCCGGACACGTCCTTCGCCGCCGCCCGTGAACGCAATCTCGACCTGCTCGGTGACCTGGTCGAGGAGCACCTGGACACGGATGCCTTGTGGCGGCTCATCGAAGACGGCCCCCCGACCGACCTACCATTCGTCCCTCCTGGTGCCCCACCGGGCTGATCTGTACGGCCCAGTCATGGCAGGATCTCGCCGTGACGTTGCTCGTCCGTCAGCGCCGGGCCGCTGTGCTGCCGCCGGTGCTGCTCGCCGCCCTCCTGGCCGGTTGCGCCCCCTCCTCCTCCTCCGAACCGGCCGCCCCGCCGGCACCCCAGACCGGGTACCACCTGGTCGAGGAGTTGTGTGCGCAACTGGACCCGCAGCCGCTGGTCGCCTTGAACGGCGGCACCCCGAAGACACGCGAGTGGCCGCCACGGCCGGACCGTCGCATGAGCAAGTGCACGCTCGGGGCGAGCCTGCGGGACCCGATCTCCATGCACGTCCTCACCGTGTCCGCGTCGCTCGCCGAATCCCCGGAGCGAGCCCGGGAAAGGCTGCCCCGGCAACCGAAGCCGCAGGCTCGTGGCACCTGGCACGAGGTGCCGCAACTCGGTGACGGCGCCTGGATATGGATCCTGCCGATCGACGAGGGGTTGGAGATTCTCGATCTTTCCGAACCGGTGGCGGCACGTCATGCGACGCTGCACGTGGCGCGCGGCGAGATCTCCGTGATGCTCGATCTGGTGTCCACGGCAACCGAGGTGCCCGACGAGGCCGAGACGGAAGCGCTGCTGGTCACCTACGCGGAGCAGGCGTTGTCGTTGATGGCGCCCTGAGCGGGTCCTCCCGCCGGCCGCCCCGGCTCAGGGACGGACGTCGGCGGGCTGGTCGGAGAAGGGCAGGCCGGCCGACCGCCACGCCTCCACCCCGCCGATCATGTCGGTCGCCCGGTGCAGGCCCAGGGCACGCAGGCTCGCGGCGGCGAGGCTGGAGCTGTAACCCTGGCGGCACATCACGACGATCTCAAGGTCGTACCCGGTGGCCTCGGGTATCCGCCAGTCGCTGGCCGGGTCGAGTCGCCACTCCAGCACCGTCCGGTCGATCACGATGACGCCGGGCAGGTCGCCCTGTTCCCGACGCTGCGCGTCGGTGCGCGTGTCGATCAGGAGTGCACCCCGGCTCGCGGCCTGCACCGTCTCCTGCGGGGTCAACCGGGTCATGCCCGCGCGGGCCTGTTCCAGCAACGCCTCGACGCCGGGACTCATCACGGAATGGGACACGCCACGAGCATGCCGCTCGGTGCGCGGGTGTGCGGTCCGAAGTGGCCCGGGACAACCCGATCGGTAACGTCGGTGTCCGTGGTGGTGGTCTTCGAAGCGTATGCCGGACTGGCTCGACGGGTGCTGGCGGGGCCGGCCCGGTTGGGGCGTACCCGGCTGGTGGCTATCGACGGGCCCAGTGGCGCCGGCAAGACCGTCTTCGCCGCTCGCCTGGCCGACGCACTCGCCGGTGAGACGCCCGATGCGGCCCGGCCACCGGTGGTGCACACCGACGACCTGCTCAACGGGTGGGATGACCAGCTCACCTTCTGGGACCGGCTGGAGGAGCAGGTGCTGGCGCCGGTCCGTGCCGGGCAGGCCGGTGCCTACCGACGGTACAGCTGGGTGCGACGGCGCTTCCTGCCCATGCCGGTGCCGGTCCCGGTGACGCCGGTGCTGATCGTGGAGGGGGTCAGCGCGGCCCGGACAACCGCCGTGGCGGACCTGACCCTGGCGGTCTTCGTCACCGCCCCGCAGCCGCTGCGGCTGAACCGGGCGGTGGCCCGCGACGGCCCGACGATCCTGCCGGAGCTGCGTCGCTGGCATGTCACCGAACGCACCCACTTCGTCGCCGACGGCACCGAGGCGCGAGCGGACCTGATCGTCGACGGCGCACCCGCCCTGCCGCACGCCGCCGAGCGCTACTACTGCCGACGCGGCTGACGGCACCGAGCAACCGCCGGCTGACGTCGACCCGCGTCGGCGGTGCTGTGCGCGCGTCGGTCCGGGGCTGCGGTAGTGGTCCGACTCGCCACGCCGGCCGCGCCGTCCGGTAAGGCCGGCATACGATGCCGGTCATGACCACACCGATCATGACCGAGTCCGACCTGCGGGAGGCCGTCACCCGGGAACTGCCCGGCGTACGGGCCGACCTGGAGCGCCTCGTCCGCATCCCCGGTATCGCCTTCGAAGGCTTCGATCACGCGCACGTGGATCGGTCCGCCGAGGCGGTGGCCGAGTTGCTGCGCGGCTGCGGCCTCGACGTGGAGGTGGCGCGGGCCGGTGGTCAGCCCGCGGTGATCGGCCGGAAGGCGGCACCACCCGGTGCGCCGACGGTGATGCTCTACGCCCACCACGACGTGCAGCCGATCGGCGATCCGAGTTTGTGGGAGTCCGACCCGTTCGAGCCGGTCGAGCGGGACGGCCGGCTGTACGGGCGGGGTGCCGCCGACGACAAGGCCGGCATCATGGCGCACGTCGCGGCGCTACGCGCGTACGGTGACCGGCTGCCGGTCGGCGTGGTCGTGTTCGTCGAGGGGGAGGAGGAGTACGGCTCCGACTCCCTGGAGCGCCTGCTCGCCGAGCACCGGGACAAGCTCGCCGCCGACGTCATCGTGATCGCCGACTCGACCAACTGGGACGTCGGCGTACCGGCGCTGACCACGTCGTTGCGCGGCATCGTCAACTGCTTCGTCGAGGTGCGCACGCTGGACCACGCCGTGCACAGCGGCATGTTCGGCGGTGCCGTCCCGGACGCGCTCACCACCCTGGTCCGGCTGCTCGCCACGCTGCACGACGACGCCGGGAATGTGGCGGTGGCCGGTCTGGTCGGCCGGGAGGCGGCCCGCGTCGACTACCCCGAGGACCGGTTCCGGGCCGAGGCCGGGCTGGCCGAGGGCGTGCGGTTGTTCGGCACCGGCCGGATCACCGACCGGTTGTGGACCAAGCCGGCGCTCGCCGTGCTCGGCATCGACGCCCCGGCCACCGGCGAGGCGCCGAACGCGCTTGTTCCGGCGGCCAAGGCCAAGCTGAGCGTACGACTGGCGCCGGGCGACGAACCGAAGCAGGCGTACGCGGCGCTCCGCGCCCACCTGGAGAAGTACGCGCCGTGGGGGGCCCAGGTCGAGGTGACCTTCGAGCACGACGGCGCCCCCTGCGTCATCGACGCCAGCGGCCCGATGTTCGACGCGGCCCGGTCGGCCTTCCGTACCGCCTGGGACGGCACCGACGCGGTGGAGATCGGCGTCGGCGGCTCCATCCCGTTCATCGCCACCTTCCAGGAGATGTTCCCGCAGGCGGCGATCCTGGTGACCGGGGTGGAGGACCCGCACGCCCGGGCCCACGGGCCGAACGAGAGCCTGCACCTGGGCGAGTTCGCCCGGGTCTGCCTCGCCGAGGCGTTGCTGCTGGCCAGGGTGGCTGAGGCGGGTCGCGGGTGAAACCGTAACTTCGTGCCTACAGTGGCCGTTTCCGGTGTGTCGGACGCAGGGCTGTTGTAGCCTCTCGAACATGCGTACGAACGAGGTTCTGGCCCGCCTGGAGGCCGCCGTCATCGCTCTGGGGGACGTCGACGTCTCCGCGTGGCCCGAGGACACGCTCAAGGAACAGCTCGGCGAGCTGTCCGCCGCCCTGGTCGCCCTGGATGCGTCGCTGTCGCGCATCGCCGACGGTGTCCGTGCCCGCGGGCTGCGGATCGAGGAGCCGGTCCCGGCCTGACACCGCGCCGACGTCGGCGGGCGCGGGTGACGTCGGCGACCGCCGTCCTGGTGGCGTGGCTGGCGGGTCCGCACGCGGGTCGCGCCGGTTTGTCGGTGGTGGCTGGCAGGATGAGATCGTGCGGTTCCTCGACCTGGCTGCCACCTCCGCGGCCGTCGGCGCCACCAGCGGTCGTCGGGCCAAGGTGGAGTTGCTCGCCGATGCCCTGCGGCAGCTCGACCCGCCCGAGGTGGCGGCGGGCTCCGGTTGGCTCGCCGGCGAGCTGCGCCAGCGGCAGACCGGCGTCGGCTGGGCCAGCCTGCGTGACCTGCCGCAGCCGGCGGCCGAGCCGACGCTGACGGTGTCGGCGGTCGACGCCGCGATAGACGAGATCGCGGCCGTGCGCGGCGCGGGCTCGCAGGCTCGCCGTCGGGCCCTGGTGCACGCGCTCTACGCGGCCGCCACCGCGGACGAGCAGCGCCTGCTGACCGGCCTCTTCCTCGGCGAGCTGCGGCACGGCGCACAGGCCGGTCTGCTCGCCGACGCGATCGCCCGGGCCGCCGGGGTCTCCGTCGCCGTCGTACGCCGGGCGCTGCTGCTCGCGGGCGACCTGCGGGCGGTGGCGGTGGCCGCCCTCGGCGGCGGAGCCGCGGCGTTGGCCGAGTTCGGCCTGCGGGTCGGTCGGCCCCTGGCGCCGATGCTGGCGCAGAGTGCGTCCACGGTCGACGAGGCGCTCGCCGCCACCGGAGTCCCCGCAGTGGTCGACGTGAAGCTCGACGGCATCCGCATCCAGGTGCACCGCAGTGGTTCCGACATCGCCGTGTTCTCCCGCAGCCTCGACGAGATCACCGCCCGGGTGCCCGAGGTGGTCGCCGCCGTGCGCACCCTGCCCGCCCGGGAGATCGTCCTCGACGGGGAGGCCATCGGGCTGGACGCCACCGGCCGGCCCCTGCCCTTCCAGCAGACGTCCAGTGCCGCCGCCCGCCGGGCCGGGGCCGCCGGTCCCGGGGCACCGGTCGCACCGGCGGTGCGAGCCGCGGCCGAACGCACCGGTGAGACCGTGCTCACGCCGTACTTCTTCGATCTGCTGCACCTCGACGGGGCGGATCTGATCGATCTGCCGGGCCGCGAGCGGTGGGCGGCACTGCGCGGCACGGCCGACGCGTCGCTGCTTGTCGGGCGGATGGAGGTGGACGACCCGGAGCGTGCCGGCGAGGCCTTCGCCGCCGCGCTCGACGCGGGCCAGGAAGGCGTGGTGGTCAAGGCGCCCGACGCGCCCTACGACGCCGGACGGCGCGGGGCCGCCTGGGTCAAGGTGAAGCCCCGGCACACCCTCGACCTGGTCGTGCTCGCCGTGGAGTGGGGCAGCGGCCGACGCACCGGATGGTTGTCGAACCTGCACCTGGGTGCCCGCGACCCGGGCACCGGTGGGTTCGTGATGCTCGGCAAAACCTTCAAGGGGCTCACCGACGAGCTGCTGCGCTGGCAGACCGAGCGCTTCCTCGGCCTCGCGGTGGAGCGCGGGGACTGGGTCGTCCGGGTCCGGCCCGAGCAGGTCGTGGAGATCGCCTTCGACGGTGTGCAGAGTAGTTCGCGCTATCCCGGTGGGGTAGCGCTGCGATTCGCCCGGGTGGTCCGCTACCGGGACGACAAGACGGCAGCCGAGGCCGACACGATCGACGCCGTCCGGGCGATCCACGCCGGTCGCCCGCCCGGCTGAGCGGTCAGGTCGCGGCCGGCGTGCCGGAGTCGGCGGCTCGGTCGCGGGGGCGTTCGTCAACCACTCCGGCGATCCGGCGAGCCTCACGCCGGGCGATCCAGCCGTAGCCGACCACTGTCATCGCCGCGAAGATCCACCACTGGACGACGTAGCCGAGGTTCTGCCAGTTGTTGGCGTGGCCGATCGACACCGCCCGGAACGTCGGGTCGGCTGCCGGCACCTGTTCGTCGAGGAGCACGTACGCGCCGTGCACCGGGTACGGTAGCTCGCCGGCGAGCTGAGGCACGGAGACCCGACGGCTCTCCAACCGGCCCGCCCGGCGGGACACCTTGGCGTCGCCGCTCTCGCTCGCGTGCACCCGACCCTCGACGGTCACCTCACCTGCCGGCGTCGGTGGCACGTCCGGCTGTGCCACCGCCCCACCCGGGGCGGGCGGGATCCAACCCCGGTCCACCAGGACGGCGGTGCCGTCGGCCAGCAGCAGTGGGGTGACCACCTCGAAGCCGACCCGACTGTCGACCGTGCGGCCCCGCACCAGGACGATGTTGTCGGTGTCGTACCGGCCGGTCACGGTGACCCGGGTGAAGGTCCGTTCCGCCGCCGGTGGCGCACCGACCGTGCCGGGGCCACCGGTCGGCGCGGGCAGCGCCTCGCGCAGCGGCACCGGGTCCATCCGCAGGCCGGCGTCGATGCGTTCGTTGATCGCGGTCCGGCCGTGGTAGCGGTCCAACTGCCAGTTGCCGAGCAGCACCATCACCGTGGCGGCGGCCAGGGCCAGCACGAGAAGGCCCAGCCAGCGCGGCGTCAGCAGGAACCGGTACACGCCACGAGATTACCCGTGTGACCGCCGCCACTGCCCCCGAGCCGGCGCGCCGCGCGCGCGGTCGTCGCCCGGGGCTGCCGCAGGCAGTGGCTCCGACCGGAGACGGGCGGAGGCGGCCTGGCCGTGGCGGAGCGTGCCCGCGTCGGGGCGGTCCGCCACCGACGGCCTGACCTGCCACGGACGGGACGGCGGAGGGTGCGTGTACGGCGTCCGCTTCAGCTATCGTCACGCGGGCGGAGCGCGCCGACGGTCGGCACGCCGACCGCTCGCGAGGAGTCGATGATGACCGTCGTGCCGCGTCTGGTGCTCAGTGCCCCCTCCTCCGGACACGGCAAGAACGCGCTGGCGATCGGCCTGCTCGCCGCGTTCGCCGACCGGGGCCTGGAGGTGGCCGGCTTCAAGATCGGTCCCGATCAGGTCGATGCGGCGTACCTCGGGCTGGCCAGCGGCCGACCGGGGCGCATCCTGGATCCGCGGCTGGTGGGCGCCGAACGCATCGCCCCGCTGCTGCTGCACGGTGCGGGCGGCACGGACCTCGCCGTGGTGCAGGGCAGCATGGGTCTGTACGACAGCCTGACCGGCCGGAGCGAGACGGAGTCGACCGCCGCCGTCGCCACCGGGCTGCGCAGCCCGGTGGTGCTGGTGGTCGACGTCGCCGCGATGGGCCAGTCGGTGGCCGCCCTGGTGCACGGCTTCCGGGCGTACGACGAACAGTTGTGGATCGGTGGTGTGATCCTCAACCGGGTCGCCTCCGCCCGACACGAGGCGCTGCTGCGTGAGGCGCTCGACGACATCGGCATTCCGGTCTACGGCGCGCTGCGCCGGCAGGATCTGCCCTCGGTGCTGCCGTCCCGTCGGCACGGCGTGGTGCCGGTGCTCGAAGGTGCCGGCGAGGCCGCCCGGGCGGTCCGGCGGTTGGGTGAGGCGGTGACCGCCACGGTCGACCTGGAGCGGCTGGTCGGGCTGGCCCGCTCGGCACCGGCGCTTGGCGTGCAGCCATGGTCGCCGCAGACCACCGACGAGGCCGCCCCGGCCCTGCCCGCCGGTGCCGCTCGTCCGGTCGTGGCGCTGCTCGGTGGACCGGGCGGCAGCTTCAGCCACGCCGAGACGGCCGAGCTGCTGCGGGCCGCCGGTGCGGAGGTGACGACGCTCGACCCGTTCGCCGACGAGGTGCTGCCGGCCGGCACCCGGGCCCTGGTGGTCGGCGGGGCGCTGCCCGAGTCGTACGCGGAGCAGCTCTCCGCAAACCGGCGGCTCTGCATCGCCGTCGCCGAGCTGGCCCGGACCGGCCGTCCGGTGGTCGCCGAGGGGGCCGGCCTGCTCTGGCTGGCCCGGGAACTCGACGGGCTGCCGATGTGCGGGGTGCTCGATGCGATCGGCAGTCTGCGGGACGGCCTGGTGGTCGGCTACCGGGAGGCGACCGCGCAGGGCGACAGTGTGGTCGCCGTCCGGGGCGAGGTGGTGACCGGGCACAAGGAGCACCGGGCCGTGCTCACTCCCCGGGGTGGGCAGCGCCCGGCGTGGAGCTGGCCGGGCGGTGCGCCGGAGGGTTTCATCTGGCGGGGCGTACACGCCTCCCAGCTCGTTCCGCACTGGGCCGCGTACCCGGGGATCGCGACGCGGCTGGTGGCCGCCGCTGCGGCCGAGCCGGCCACGGTCCCGGTCGGGGTCGGCGGCGGTGCCCCGGCCGGGCCGGCGGGTGTCGCGCCGGGCGACCCGGCCGGTGCGGTGGCGTCCGGGCCGGCCGCGGGGCAGCCAGACTGATCGTCAACCGACGATCCGGTCCGACGGTGGGACGAAGTCCCGAACGGGTTTGCCCTTCAGAGCGTCGCGGAGGGTGTTCGACACCGCGGCGATCGGGATCTGCGACTGGCCGTCACCCACCGCGTTGAAGGGATTGTCGGGGTCGGAGATGAAGCTGGCCGCCGCCAGCTCCGGCGTGTAGCCGACGAACCAGGCGGATCGCGTGCTGTCCGTGGTACCGGTCTTACCGGCCACCGGGCGGCCCACCGTCCCGCGCACGCTGTCCGCCGTGGACCAGCCGCCGCAGCTGCCCTTGGCCGGGGTGTCGCCGGTGGGGCAGCGGGCGGCGTCGGTGGCCGCGCGCGCCGCGTCGGCGCTTACCACCTGGCGGCAGCGCGGCTTGGCGACCTCACGTTCGATGCCACCCGGTGTGGTGTACATGGCCGGGGTGCCGTCCCGGTTGTAGATGGCGTTCACCGGCAGCGCCTCGCAGTAGCGCCCGTCGGCAGCGACCGCGGCGTACGCGTTGGCCATCTCCAGCGGAGTGGCGTCGGAGACGCCCAGGGTGAAGGCACCCCACTTGTTGGCCTTCGCCGGGGAGGCGTGCTCCCGGTCCACGTCGGTACGCCAGCGCAGTCCCAGTTGCTCGGCGAGCCGCACGGCCCGTTCCGCCCCGACCTGCTCCTCCAGCCAGACGAAGTAGGTGTTCACCGACTTACCGAAGCCGGACCACATGGTCTGGGTGCCGCTCATCGCGCCGCTGGCGTTTGAAGGCTGCCAGCCGTCGTAGATCTCGGAGCGGTAACTGTGCGGGGCGTTGAAGGTGGTGTTCAGGGTCATGCCGGCGTCGAGGGCGGCCAGCATGGGGAACATCTTGAACGTCGACCCTGCCTGGTACCCGGGCAGGTCACCGCCGCCCATCAGGGGCGCCACCGTGTTCGGGTAGTTGGCCCGCACCTCTGGACCCGCCTCCGGGTTGGAGCTGAGCGGATTCTCGTCGACCTCAAGCGAGTAGGTGCGGTTCACCGCCATCGCCTTGACCCGCCCGGTGCCCGGCTCGGAGACCACGATGCCGTTGGCGAACGGGCTGCCGGTGTTTCCCTGGGTCCCGACGTTCTTCTCCGCCGCCGTCTGGATCTTCGGGTCCATGCTGAGCACGATCCGGTAGCCGCCCCGGCGTAGCTTGTCCAACCGCTGGAGCGGGTTCTCACCGAACGCCGGCTGGGCGCTCCACCAGTTCTTCATGTAGTCGCAGAGGAAGCCCCAACTGTTCCACTTCTCGGGGATCGCGGCGCAGTCGTTGGGTGGGTAGGTCAGCCGGAGCCGGATCGGCTCGCCCTTCGCGGCCTGCGCCGAGTCCGGCGATAGGTAGCCGAGCCGGGCCATGTTGTCGAGCACGTAGTTGCGCCGGGCGGTGGCGTCCTTTTGGTCGGAACTGGCCGGGTCGTACTGGGATGGTGACTTCACCAGCCCGGCGAGGGTGGCCGCCTCGACCGCGGTCAGTTCCTTGGGGGTCTTCGAGAAGAAGATCTCGCTGGCGGCGTAGATGCCGTACGCGCGGTGCCCGAAGTACGCCGAGTTGAGGTACCGCTCCAGGATCTGCTCCTTGCTCAACTCCTTCTCCAGGTCGACCGCCATGCGCATTTCCTTGATCTTGCGCGTCGGGGTCTGCGCCGTGGCCTCCTGCACCTCCCTCGGGGTGGTGGCGCTGTCGCGCAGCGCCATCCGGACGTACTGCATGGTGAGCGTGGAAGCTCCCTGGGAGACCCCGCTGGAACGGGCGTTGGCCACGAAGGCGCGGGCGACGCCCTTCGGGTCGACGCCGTGGTGCTGGTAGAAGCGGTTGTCCTCGGCGGCCACGATGGCCTGCTGCATGTTGGGCGAGATGTCCGACAGCTTGGTGTACTGCCGGTATTCCTCGAAGAACATGGTCAGCACGGTCTTGCCGTCCGGTGCGTACAGGTAGGAGGTCTCGGCGGGCAGGGCAGTGGTCAGCAGTCGGGTCTTGCTCTCCACGGCGTGCGCGGTGGCCTTGGCGCCGATGCCGGTGACCGCGACGACCGGATACGCGGCGGCGGCGACGACGATGCCGGCGATCAGCCCGGCACGGAGAAGAGGAACGAGACGACCAGCGGCAGCAAGGGGTCGGTAGCTCACACCGCCAAGTTATGACATTTCCGATTCGTGCATGAGAAATACTCATGAAGTGATCGGTGGTGATGTGGCCCACCCGCCGGGTCGCTGTCCCCCGCGCCGCCTTCCCGGCAGGATCGCGGTCATGCATGGGCAGCTGACCACGAGATCCAACGCGTCGGTGGCCGAGCCGGATCTCGCCCATCACGGTGACGCCGAGGTCGCCGGGGGCCTGGTCGACCTCGCCGTCAACGTGCGACGCGCCCCACTGCCGCCCTGGCTGGCCGGGCCCATCACCGCGTCGATGACCGACCTCGCCGCGTACCCGGACCCACGCCCGGCCCGCGCCGCCGTGGCCGCCCGGCACCGCCGGCCGCCGGAGGAGGTGCTGCTCACCGCCGGTGCCGCCGAGGGCTTCGTGCTACTCGCACAGGCACTGCGCGGGCTACGCCGACCGGTGGTGGTGCACCCGCAGTTCACCGAGCCGGAGGCCGCGCTGCGGGCAGCCGGGCACACCGTGCGGCGGGTGCTGCTCGACCCGGCGGACGGTTTCCGGCTGCACCCGGAGCGGATACCCACCGACGCCGACCTGGTGGTCATCGGCAACCCGACGAATCCCACCTCCGTGCTGCACCCCGCCGCCGACCTCGCCGCACTCGCCCGCCCCGGACGCGTACTCGTGGTCGACGAGGCGTTCGCGGACACCGCCGCCACGCCCGGGGTACCCGGTGAACCCGAATCGCTGGCCGCTCGCCGGGACCTGCCGGGGCTGCTGGTCGTACGCAGCCTCACCAAGACGTGGGGGCTGGCCGGGCTGCGGATCGGCTACCTGCTCGGCGAGGCCGCGCTGCTGCGCCGGCTGGCCTCCGTACAGCCGCTGTGGGCGGTCTCCACCCCCGCTCTGGCCGCCGCCGAAGCCTGTGCGAGCCCCGAGGCTGCCCAGGCCGAACGGGTCATCGCCGCGCAGCTCGCGGCCGACCGCGACCACCTGGTCGCGCGCCTTGCAGCACTGCCCGGGGTACGCGTGGCCGGCCGCCCGGCCAGCGCCTTCGTGCTGGTGCGGATCTCCGGCGCCGACCGGATCCGGGACCTGCTGCGGGCGCGTGGCTGGGCGGTACGCCGGGGCGACACTTTTCCGGGGCTCGGCTCCGACTGGCTCCGGATCGCAGTTCGGGATCGGGTGACCACCGACGCGTTCATCGAGGTGCTGGCCGAGATCATGGAGGCATGATGCTGGAGAACACCATCGCGGCCATCGGCCCGCTCGACGAGCCAGCGATGACCGCAGCGCGGCAGTTGCAGGCACGCCTGACCAAGCCCGCGGGCTCGCTCGGCGCCCTGGAGGAGCTGTCCGTACGTCTCGCCGGCCTGGCCGGCAGCTGCCCGCCACCGGTGCCCGACCCGGCGGCGGTGGCGATCTTCGCCGGTGACCATGGCGTACACGCCCAGCGGGTCAGTCCCTGGCCGCAGGAGGTCACCGGGCAGATGGTCGCCAACTTCCTGGCCGGTGGAGCGGTGGTCAACGCCTTCGCCCGGCAGGCGGGCGCCTCGGTGACGGTGATCGACGTCGGCGTGGCCGCCCCGCTGCCGGTGCCCGATCCATCGGACGCGGCTGGCGTCGACGCCCCGGACGCTGCGGGCCCTCTCGACGGCGCGGCCGGTGCCGGTCCTCTCGACCGCGCGGCCGGACCGGACGTACCCCAACTGGTCGACGCGTCGGTCCGACGCGGTACCCGGGACATGACCGTCACCGCGGCGATGACCCGGGACGAGGCGCGGGCAGCGGTCGAGGTCGGCATCAGCATCGCCGAGGAACTTGTCGACGCGGGGGTCGGCATTCTGCTCACCGGCGACATGGGGATCGCCAACACCACCCCGGCCGCCGCGCTCATCGCCGCCTTCACCGGTGTGGACGCCGCCGAGACCACCGGCCGGGGCACCGGCGTCGACGACCCCACCTACCAGCACAAAATCGAGGTGGTGCGGGCCGCGCTGCGCCGCCACACCCCCGACCCGGCGGACCCGCTCGGCGTGCTGGCCGCCGTCGGTGGGCTGGAACACGCCGCGCTCACCGGGTTCGTGCTCGGTGCGGCCGCGCGCCGCGTACCGGTGCTGCTGGACGGAGTGATCGCGGTCTCCGCCGCGCTCGCCGCGGCGGCCTTCGCCCCGGCCGCCGTGGCGGCCATGGTCGCCGGTCACCGCTCCGCCGAGCCCGGCGCGACTGTCGCGCTGCGCCAACTGGGCCTCACCCCCCTGATCGACCTCGGCCTGCGGCTCGGCGAAGGCACCGGCGCGCTGCTGGCCCTGCCGGTGGTCACCGGCGCGGTCCGGGTGCTGCACGAGGTGGCCACCTTCGACTCCGCCGGGGTGGCCGAGAAGTGAGCGAGCGAGCCGTTGGGTTCAGCAGTGTGGCGTCTCGCGCTGCCGGTGAGCGAAGCGAGGCGGCGGCGTGAGCGCCAACGCGTACCCCCTGGGGCTTCGGCTGGCCGGCCTCCGCGTGGTCGTGGTCGGTGGGGGGACGGTCGCCACGCGGCGCGTCCCGGCCCTGCTGGACGCGGGCGCGGACGTACTGCTGGTGGCACCGGATCTCACCCCGGCGCTGCGGGCGCACGTTGACGCCGGGCGACTGCGCTGGGTGCCGCGCCGGTTCGCCCCCGACGATCTTGACGGTGCCTGGCTGGTGCAGGTCGCCATCGACGACCCGGCCGCGGCGGCCGAGATCAGCGCCGCCGCCGCGGCACGTCGGATCTTCTGCGTACGCGCTGACGACCGGAACGCGGCGACGGCCTGGACCCCGGCGGTGACCCGGTACGGCCCGGTCACGGTGGCGGTGCACGGCGGCGGCGACCCACGCCGCGCGGTGAGCGTCCGCGACGCCATCCGCACTCTCCTGCAGGCCAGGACGGGCACGCTGTTGAACGGGCCGGACACCCAGGCACCGCTGAACTCCGCACCCGGCGGCCCCGGCCAGGTCTTTCTGGTCGGTGCCGGACCCGGCGACCCGGAGCTGATCACCCTGAAGGGCTGGCGACTGCTCAGCGAGGCCGACGTGGTCGTCGCCGACCGGTTGGTGCCCGGACTGCTCCTGGACGAGCTGCGCACCGGAGTGGAACTGGTTGACGCCTCCAAGATCCCCTACGGCCCGTCCCGGACACAGGAGGAGATCAACCGGATCCTGGTGGACCGGGCATTGGCCGGAGCCTTCGTGGTCCGGCTCAAGGGCGGCGACCCGTACGTCTTCGGCCGGGGCGGCGAGGAACTGCTCGCCTGCGCGGCGGCCGGAGTGCCGGTCACAGTGGTGCCGGGCGTGACCAGTTCGATCGCCGCCCCGGCGGCGGCGGGCATCCCGGTCACCCACAGGTCGGTGGCGCACGAGTTCACAGTGGTGTCCGGACACGTCGCACCGGATTCGCCGGACTCACTTGTCCGCTGGGACGCGCTGGCCGGTCTGCGCGGCACGCTTGTGATCCTGATGGGCCTGAAGAACCTACCGGCGATCGCCAGCACGCTGCTGGCGCACGGGCGGGCACCGGGGACGCCGGCTGCGGTCGTCCAGGAGGCCACCACCGGTGGTCAGCGGACAATCCGCTCGACGCTCGGCGAGGTGGCCGACGCGGTGACCGCCGAGGGGCTGCGTCCACCGGCTGTGGTCGTGGTCGGTGACGTGGTCGAGGCACTGGGGTTGGCTGGGCTGACCTGAGCTGTTCCCTGGGGGTGTTCGGCTTCGGCTTGCTGGGTGGTTGCGGGTTTGGGCTGGGGCTGGCTTGCTGGGTGGTTGCGGTTCGGGCTGGGGGCGACCGTGCCCGGCTCCGGGCGGTCAGGGCCGCCGCCCACCGTGATCATGCCGAGGTCGGGCTGTTGACCACCGCCCTCGGCGTAGAACGGGGTGGTGTCGAGC